>JAFSAU010000003.1 GCA_017442155.1 Clostridia bacterium
GAAGGCGGCGAAATGACCTTCTCCGATAAGGACGCGATTGCTGACTACGCGGTAGCTGACATTGCAGCCATGGTTCGGGCCGGGATCGTAGCAGGGTATACCGACGGTACGATTCAGCCTCTCGGCAATACTACGCGCGCAGAAGCCGCAGTAATTATGGACAGAATTGTTACTTGGAATACAAATCCGTGAAAGTCTGGGTTTGCGGAGCTTTCGGCTGAGGATTTGGAAGATGTCTTTTATCTTCTTCTGTCTGAAGGAACCTATATAACCTCAAATGCATGGCAAGGTGAATATAACGGAATGATGGCCGTATATAACGGCGGAGACACGACGTATTCCTTTTCCCGGGCTGCAGAAGCGGACGGGTACTGCCTCCTGTACGGGGAGGCAGCACCCACCCTGTCGGAGGGCACCCTGTCTGCGGAAATTCCGCCGCATTCACTACTGGTTTTGGCAGAGACAGCAGGAGAGGGCCGTGGCTTTTTGAAAAATAATATTCTTTACCAAAGGCCACTCCCGAACAGTATCGTGCAGTGTGAGGAAGACACTTTCCTTGCCTTCTATACCACCTATAACGGAAAACCGGAGTTGACCGGATTATATGTAAACGGAGATGAAATTTTGGATGGAGAGGGAAGCTTCCGGTTCTTCCGTTGGGAAAATATGCAGCCCAAATAAAAAACTGTATCGGTCATGCCGCACAAGGAGGGACGGCATGGCCGATGCTTCACAACTTAGGCAAAAAAGAGGTAACCATTTATGACAAAGAAAATACCGTATAACTTACATTGGGACAGTATGCCCATCAATATTGCTCACGCATTCGGGGACGAAAAGCCTGCTGGCAAACATGGTTTTCTCCGGGCTGTGGGCGAGGATTTTGTCTTTGAAGACGGCACAAAGGCACGTTTTTGGGGCGTAAACATCAATGCGGGCGCGAATTTCCCGGAGCATAGGCAAGCCGAAAAGGTTGCAAAACGGCTTTCGTCCGTAGGCGTGAACCTCGTCCGGACCCATCAGCTGGATGCGGAATGGGCGTGTCCTAATATCTTTGAATTTGAGCGTGGAGAACAAAAGCCGGACACCCGTTCATTCGACGAGCGGAGCATGGACCGCCTGGACTACTTTCTTTACTGCCTGAAAAATGAGGGCATTTATATTTATCTGGACTTCATTACGTACCGACGCTTTAAAGCGGGAGACGGAGTAGAGAATGCGCATCTTCTGCGAACAATGGGAAAACCCTTCGCTCTTTTTGACCGGAAGCTTATTGAACTGCAGAAGGAGTATATGTACGAGCTTTTAAACCATGTTAATCCCTATACGGGTCTTGCTTATAAGGACGACCCAGCCATCGCTCTTGCGGATATGATTAACGAGACGGATATTATGCAGGTCGCCTATCTTCCTATCGACAAAGTAGAGCCTTACTTCTCTAATCTTAAAAGAGCATATCAGGAAGAAACAGGCGATACCTCCGAAGTGGATTTCGGCGATAAAAACCGCCCCTCAAAGGTGACAGAGTTTTTGTTCAATATCCAGAAACGGTATCACGATGAGATGATTTCCTATGCCAAAAGCATCGGAGCCAAAATGCCGCTTACGGGTACAAACTGGGCGGTGACGAAGCTGATGCCTATGACACTTGAAAACGCAGATTTTATGGATGCCCATGAGTATTATAACATGGCTTCACAGCATAAATTTCGGCACAGCTCGCAAATGAGCGATGATGTGGTAATTCCGAAGAGGCTCTGTTTTCACAACGTAAATGGTAAACCTTTTTTCTGCAGTGAATGGAATATGCAGTGGCCTAATCGCCATAGAGCGGAAGCACCCATCTATATAGCAGCGGTTGGAGCCTTGCAGAACTGGGGCGGATATGCGGTACATACGTATCGGTATGGAAATATAAATGAGGATAACATTACACAGAAACTGGGGAGAAATGTTAGTTTAGGCGGTGGTTCGTCACGTGGTTCCTTTGATGTGTACAATGACCCGGCATTATTCGGACTTTTTTATCATGCGTCTCTGATTACGCGCCGGGGGGATGTGCAAACCGCAAGGGAAAGCGTAACGCGGGGCTTTACAAAAGAATATCTTCTCGAAAACTTCGGCTATGATTATGACATCATTGGAAAAACTGTTTGCGAAAAACATAAAGTATATATGTCCTTTGATGGCAAAAGCGAAGGAGACTATATGTACAGCGAGCCGCAGGTCACTTCCGATACGGGCGAGCTTTTCCGGGATAAGGAAAAAGGCTACGGCCTGATCCGGACGGAAAGGACGAAAGCGGTTTACGGCTCCTTTGCCGGCATGAAGATTGACCTGGGAGACGTTACGGTTTCCTGCGAAAATCCTTATGGTACCATTGCTATGAGCAGCCTGGATAATAATGCAATCACCGCTTCGGAGCATATTCTTTTGACGGCGATCGGGAATGCTGATAACACGGACGCTGAGTATAACGAAGAGGAAACCTCTCTTGTAAAAGAGGGAGTTGCCCCGGTGCTGATAGACGTCATAGAAGCGAAAATCAGCATAAAAACAGAAAAAAAGAACTTAATTGTGCATGCGGTAGACCCGGAAGGCTTCTTCACCGGTGCCTTGGACAGTACATATGAAGACGGAATTTTCACTTTTTCTATTGGAGAAAAATATGAATCCATGTATTATTTGATTCAAACACTGTAAGGAAAATGTTTAGCCGTGAAATAACGATTTTTCGCACACGAAACATGTGCACGCTGGATGTGTTTTTGTAAAAATTACAGAGCAATACAAAGACTGAGTTGAAAGGGTTGAAGGGAATGAACAAAATAATCAGGGTGGGTTGCGTAGGCCTCGGACTGCGCGGTGCCGACCTCTTTTGCAACCGCCTTTGTGCGGTGGAAGGAACAAAGCCGGTGGCAGTATGCGATACAGATGCAAAAAAAGTAGAGAACTGTATCAAAGAGCTTGAAAAACGCGGGTATACCGATGTGCAAGGCTTCACCGATTATGATGCGTTTTTAAATTCGGACGTGGAAGCGGTTTTGGTGGCAACGAGCTATTTGAGTCATGCGGACTTAGCCGCCCGCGCAATGGATGCGGGTAAGCATTGCCTTTGCGAAATTCCGAACATTACTTCGGTGGAACAGGGGGAAATGTTGACAAAGGCCGTGCGACGGAATCCCGGTAAGTTTATGGTGGCTGAAAATACATGCTATTGGGCGCATATTAACGCCTATAAGCAGATGTATGAGCAAGGGATACTGGGGGACGTTGTGTATGCGGAATCGGATTACCTACACCCGGACCCTGCCATCTGGCATCCGGAGGAGGAACCTCCCCTGACCTGGCGTGCATACCGCCCCGGCATCCATTATTTAACGCATAACCTCGGTCCGCTTCTTTATATTTTGAACGATACCGTGGTGGAAGCCTCCGGCTTTATTCCCGACATCAATCCCATTGAAAAAGCCCATCCCGCCCCGCCGAATGGTCTCGGAATCTTTAAAACGAAAAAGGGCGTGGTTATTAAGATTTTCATCGGCTACGGAGTTTGCCATATCGAAGGCTCCTGGCATAACTTTGCCCTCTACGGCTCCAAGGGATGCGTGCAGACGGCGCGTGGTGCGGATATCACCAACGGAACAGTTGGTGTCTTCTCCCATACCCCGTATCTCCAGGGCTTTGTACATGTGCCCGTAAAGCCTGATTATCCCGGTGCCGGAAAGGATGGGCATAACGGTGCCGACCTTCGCATGATGCAGGACTTTGTCCGTTGCATTCGCGAAGACAAGGAACCTGCCCTCGGCATCGACTTCGGTCTCAGCATCGCCCTGCCCGGCATTCTGGCAGATATTTCTTCGCACGAACACGGAAAAACCATGCGGATGCCTGACTTTGCATAAAAAGGAGAATACCGCTATAAACGGTGATGAAACACTCAATAAGACCATACCATATCATGAAACAATATCATTTTAAGGAGCGTGTTTTGGATGAAAGAATTAAAAATAGGATTATCTAAGGTGGATATCACGCCGCCGGCAGAATCTGTGTGTCTTGCAGGATTGGACTTTTACCGTCCTTCGGAGGGCATCGAGTCCAGGATTTTTGCGAACACCGTAGCGGTTGAGGGCGAAGAGCCGCTAATTCTCTGCTCTTGTGATCTCGCTGGGATTTCGGCGGAGCTTTATAATACCGTTCTGGATTTTGTATCGCAGAAGGATGGAAGCATAGATACGGAGAAGATTTCTGTTAATGCCACCCATTCGCACACGGCTCCGCGCATCAGCAGTGCGCCGCACCCTTACAATGAGCTGGCAAAAGGTCTGCCGGAGGGATATTCCTATACGGATGACTATGAATATGACCCCCAGGTCTGGATGGGGGACAGAACGGTTCCGTACATGGCCGAGAAAATCGCGGAATGTATAGTTCTTGCCTGGCAAAACCGGGCAAAGGGCTACTATAGCCCGGCTTTTGGCAGATGTGCGATCGGTCACTCCCGCAGAACGCTGTACAGAGATGGCAAGGTGATCAACTACGGTGTTACAAACAGTGTGAATTTTGATGCACTGCAAGGTGGAAATGACAGTGGCGTGGAGTTGATTTACTTTTTTGACGAAAACAAAAAACCAACCGGTGCTGTTGCCAATGTTGCCTGTCCGTCTCAGTCTATGGAGCGAAAAGACTATATTTGTTCAGACTTCTGGGGGAAGGCCCGTGATTTTCTGGAAAAAGACTTGGGCGAAGCGTTTGTTTTGGTGGGCCTTTGCGGTGCCGCAGGTGACCAGGCTCCTCGGGACCTTATACGATTGCAAAGACCAAACTATCTCGTGAGTCCCCCGTTGGAAATCATTCCGAGGCGTAGCGACCCGGAAATTTACACCGTGGAAAGCTGTACGGATATGGGTGAGCGGCTGGCAATTGAAATTATGCGCGTTTTGAAAAAAGCTGAAAATACGCTTCTGGATAAAGCGGTTGTCCGCTACCGTAAAATGACGCTTTCGCTTCCCGGCATCACCATAGATAATGATACCTATAAAGAAGCACAGAAAACAGTAGATGATTTTCTGGCTGCCTACGGCAAAAAAGAGCTGAACAATAAAGAGATAGAGGCAATTCAGATTCCCCTTGCCCGTATCAATCGGTATAAGGCACAGGAATACGAACGTCTGCTCAATACGGATGTGCATATCATGCGCCTTGGGGATATTGCCTTTGCAACGAATCCTTTTGAGCTGTTCCTGGATTACGGCAATCGCATCAAAACCCGTAGTCATGCGACACAAACATTTATTATCCAGCTTGCAAACAGCGCGGGCGGCTATCTGCCCACAAAGGTTGCGTATGAAACCGGCGGTTATGGTGTAGACAGAGGCTGTAAGGTAGAACCGCTCGGCGGAGAAATTCTTACAGAAACCACAATAGCGTCCATAGCAGAGATTATGCAGGAATAGAATTTCAAAGAACATTCGAGGTAATGAAACATTTCAAGAAAACATCACAAATAAGATAATTTAATTGTTTATAGTTTGGGGCTGTCTAATCCAAAGACAGCCCCATGCTTTACTCCTATTTTCTTATAATAAAATTCCCATCGGCATAATCTACTGTTACGTTATCGCCTGCAGAAATCTTTCCGTCCAGCATTTCTTCAGCAAATAAATCTTCAAGCTTTGATTGAATTGCTCGACGTAGGGGACGGGCACCATACACCGGGTCAAACCCTTCCTTGGCCAGTGCCGAAATAGTTGCATCTGTAAATGTTGCCGTAATTTCATTTTGCAAGAGTCTCTTTTTCAGTGTGTCCAGCATCAGAGACGCAATTTTTTCTATATCTTCCTGCAGAAGCGGATGAAACACAATGATATCATCAATACGATTAAGGAATTCAGGTCGAAAGGCTTTTTTCAGTTCGCCCATTACATTTCCCTTAATATTCTCATAATTTGTTTTCGCCTGCTCCTCGGCACTTCCAAAACCAAGCTGCTTTCTCTCTGTAATCTGTCGTGCACCAACATTTGAAGTCATAATAATGATTGTGTTTCTGAAATCCACACGACGTCCCTGGGCATCTGTCAGAATTCCGTCCTCCAGGATTTGCAAAAGAATATTGAAAACATCTGGATGTGCTTTCTCTATTTCATCAAATAAAACGACCGAATAAGGCTTACGACGTACTTTTTCAGTAAGCTGTCCGCCTTCGTCATATCCAACATATCCCGGGGGAGATCCCACAAGACGGGAAACCGTGTGCTTTTCCATATATTCTGACATATCAACGCGGATGATGGCATCCTCATCGCCGAAAATTGCTTCTGCAATGGCTTTTGAAAGTTCCGTTTTCCCTACACCGGTGGGGCCAAGAAAGATAAATGAACCAATTGGTCGCTTCGGATCCTTCAGTCCTACACGTCCGCGCCGGATAGCTCGTGCCGCTGCACTTACAGCCTCATTTTGGCCAATAACACGCCGATGAAGAATGTCCTCCATATTTTTAAGACGCTCTCCTTCTTCCTCGGCAAGACGTTTCACCGGTATTCCTGTCCAGTCAGAAATAATGGAAGCAATTTCTTCATCCGTCACCGTATCCGTGCGAATTGCATTTGACTTTTGCCAATTTTCACGCTCTGCTGTTAATAAATCCGAAAGTTCTTTTTCTTTATCTCTGAGATTTGCAGCTTTTTCAAATTCTTGGTTTTTTATAGCTTCATCTTTTTCTGCTTTTACGACATTCAGTTGCGCTTCAAGGTCTTTAAGTTCCTGGGGCGCGGTTAAAGTTGTAAGTCTTGTGCGTGAAGCTGCCTCGTCCATAAGATCTATGGCCTTATCCGGCAGAAAGCGGTCGGTAATATACCTGGAGGAAAGCTTTGCCGCTGCTTCCAAAGCACTGTCCGTAATTTTCACACCATGATGTGCTTCGTATTTGTCACGGATGCCCTTTAAAATCGTAATAGTCTCATCAATAGTGGGTTCTCCGACAGTAACCGGCTGAAATCTTCGTTCAAGCGCAGCATCCTTTTCCACATATTTTCTGTATTCATTCAGGGTCGTTGCACCAATAACCTGCATTTCACCGCGGGCAAGAGAAGGTTTTAAAATGTTGGATGCATCAATTGCTCCTTCTGCAGCACCTGCACCGATAAGCGTGTGCATTTCGTCAATAAAGAGAATGACGTTTCCGGCACTTTGAATTTCATCCATTGCCTTTTTAAGGCGTTCCTCAAATTCGCCACGGTATTTTGCGCCGGCAATCATGGAGGAAAGGTCAAGAGTGAAAACTCGTTTGTCTTTCAATATTTCCGGAATATTTCCTGCAACAATCCGCTGAGCAAGTCCCTCTGCCACAGCTGTTTTACCGACACCCGGTTCTCCAATCAGACAAGGATTATTCTTTGTACGTCGGGACAGAATCTGCACCACCCGCTCAATTTCTTTATTTCGACCGATTACGGGATCAAATTTCGATTCACGGGCCATCTGTGTAAGGTCACGTCCAAACTGGTCTAATGTCGGTGTTTTTGTATTTCCTTTTTGCGTATGATTACCAGCTTTTCCTTGTCCAGCAGACGGCATTGAAGGTGATTTGGAATCCTCCTGCGATAATGTGTTATACAATGCCTGTGGTTGAATCCCTAACTCTCCCAGTATTGTCATTGCCACGTTGCTACCCTCGCGAAGAATTGCCATCAAAATATGTTCAGTGCCAATATATTGTTCTCCGTGTCGTGCGGATTCTGCGTAACTGAGTTCAAGTATTTTCTTCGTCCGAGGGGTAAAACCCATAAACTGTACAGCTTTGCCGGGATACGTGTCTAACATCTCCGAAAGGGAATGGATAACCGCGTCTTCAGTAATGCCCGCTTCGGAAAGTCGAGAGGCCGCAACCCCGCTTCCTTCGCGTATAAGGCCCAGCAGAAGGTGTTCACTCCCCAAATAATTGTGACCCAGCTCGCCTGCCGCTTCCTGGGCAAGCTGAAGAGCCTTTTTGGCTTTTGCTGTAAACCTTTCGTTGAAATTCATCATAAAAAACACTCCTTTACATAACGGTTTCTTTAATAATTTTTGCTCGTTTAATGTCCCTGGACTCTGCGCTCATGGATGAAGCCGATCCGGTAATGTTGGCCGGCATGGTAATAACCATAAGTGACGTCAACTTTTCAAACGGAATTGGTTTTAGTATGCCCAAATATATTCCGAGTCTAACATCACTTAAGATATTAAGCATTTCTTTTCCACTCACCATATACGCGTATTGCATGGCTCCGTAGCTTCGCATAATTCGATCAATAAGTTTTGCCGGTACATCTTTTTTCAGCTGATTCCGCAAGGTGTTTTCTACCTCGCAGACAGAGGATACAACCTTATTAAAACGTTCTATCAATTCTTCCTCTGATGCGCCAAGTGTGACTTGATTGGAAATTTGATAAAAGTTCCCCTGGGCATCTGACCCTTCGCCATAAAGGCCACGCACTGTCATGCCGGACTTTGCTGCCTGGGACAAAAGTCCGGATATACGGCCGAAAACGGAAATGGCCGGAAGGTGCACCATGGCAGAGACTCTGAGACCTGTTCCTGTGTTTGTAGGACAGCTTGTGAGATATCCGTATTTTTCGTGAAATGCAAAATCAAGCGTTTCTCCAAGTAGATCGTCAATCCTACTGGCTGTTTCCCATGCCTCGTCCGGTGCAAAACCCGGTGTCAGACACTGAATTCGAATATGATCTTCTTCGTTGACCATTATAGCCACACTTTCTTCTTTATTTATCATGACTGCCCGAGGGAAATTTCCGGCAGTAAGGTCCGGACTTATCAGATGCTTCTCTATCAGTGCCTGCTGTTTTACAGGGGCCAGCTTATGGATTCTATAAAGCGTAAAATTTTTCGCAATAGGCGCAAGTGCTTCCCACACAAGGTCTATGATTTTTTCTCCTTCTTCTTTTTTTAACTTGGAAGAAAAAGGATATCCGCTAAGATTTCTCGCAAGACGAACGCGTGTACTTATAATTATATCATTTTTAGGTCCAAAACTCCGGTACCATGTCATTTTACTTCACCTCCGTCGATTTCACGAATTCTATCCCTGAGATTTGCCGCCTTTTCAAATTCTTCATTTAAAATTGCTTCCTGCAGAAGGCGACGAAGCCGTTCGCTTTCCCTTTTTTGTTTAAGTGCACCACTTGCTTTCTTAGGGAGCTTTCCCGTGTGTAGTGCATTACCATGTACTTTTTTTAGCACCGGTTCTAAAAATCCAGCAAAATGGGTATAGCACTTTTCGCACCCGATGCGTTTTGTTGCTTTATATTCTTCATATGTTTCGCCACAGCCGGGGCAACGTGCATGGCCGGCGATGTTAGGGGTTAACAGATTAAAAAAATCTGTACTGAAAATATTATCTGCTCCTAAATATCCCATTTGTGCCGCGCAACTATGACAAACATGAATTTCTGTTTTCTTCCCGTTTATATTTTGGGAAAGATGTAGATTGGCAAGGTTCATTCCGCATTTTTCACATAACATAACAAAATCTCCTTTTTTACATTTCAATACTAATCAGCATATTTTTGAGTAGTGTAGCCCGTACAGAGTCACGCACCGGGAGAGGGAATGGAAGTACATTATCTGCAAGTCCGGATAAAATAATACGTCCTTCCCGAACAGAAATATAATCGTAGTCAATCATGTTCTTTACAAAAACAGCTGCAGTCTGGAAACTAATTCTCTCACCGATACTATTTACAATATGCATCACGTGATTAGACTTCTCTGGCACGGCCACACGACTAATTCGCAAGTAACCTCCGCCACCGCGCTTACTTTCCACAAGGTAACCTCGTTCGTTAGTAAACCGTGTGCGAATCACATAATTAATTTGTGATGGAACACAACCGAATCGGTCAGCAATTGTCTTTCGTTGGATTTCTAGCGTTCCGTCGCTTTTCTGCATCATTTCCTGCAGAAATTGTTCTATGATATCAGATACCCCCACAAAGCAAAACCTCCTTTTGACTTTGACTAACTTTGACCTTTAACCAAAGTATAACACAATAAAAATATTTTGTCAAGTTTTTTAAAAAAATTTTTTATTTTCATGGAAAAACTCAAACTCCCGAAAAATGGGGGATAGTCGTTTTGCAAGTGTCGTAGCAAGAAAACAACTGATGATATCCCCGGGAAGAGGGAGAAGAAAGCAAAACATAAAAAGAGAGCGGATGGAAACAGGAACGTCTAACACTGTACAGGAAATTATAGTATAATGCAAAAGACCGACAGTGTAAATAACAGCGAGCCCCACGCATCCACACAGAAAAAGATGAATAAAACTTTTCGAGCTTTTCTTTGCTAAAAATCCGGTAACAAAGGCACCTATGCAAAACCCTATAATAAATCCGAAAGAAGGCTTGAGAACATATCCGATACCGCCTCCTTCTGAAAAAACAGGAAGACCCAAAAGACCCATACAGAGATATAAGAACATGGAAAAAAAAGCTCCTTTACCCCCAAGCAAGAATCCGCTTAAAAGGACAAAAAAAGTCTGCATTGTCATAGTAAGAAGCGGCAAGGGAAATCTAATATAGGAACCAATTACCATTAATGTTGCGAATAAGGCCCCAACTGTTAAAAATTTAATTCTTTTCACTGAATTCATCATATTTTTATACTAACTTCACCAGAGGAAAGATTTTCTTCTTTACCGTTAGAACGCTCTATGTGCAGGGAAAAATCTTCGTTTATGCCTAATACACGGGCGGGAAAATTTTCTTCTCCGCGCATCACTTTAACGTTTCTTCCGGATAAAATACACCTATTCCGATATGGCTCTAAAAATTCTTTCTTTTCAATAGAATTGTAATAGTGAAAAAAATGCTCCAGAATTAATGCGGCCATATGGCATCTTCCGTGCGGAACGGGCAAATCAAAAAGAGTGCCTGCAATATTTTGTATTTCTTCCGGGAAGTCACCCTGTGGCCGGTAAACATTTACTCCTATTCCTAAAATTAAATACTCAGTTTCTTGTTTTTTTGCGTTATAAGAAGCTTCTGTAAGGATGCCCGCGATCTTTTTTTCTCTGAAGTAAACGTCGTTTACCCATTTAATCTGCATCGGCTGCATAGTTAGCTTTTCAGCAGCTTCTGCTACAGCTACCGCGGCCATTGTTGTAATGAGAAGAGAGTCTTTTGGAGCAAGCTTTGGCCTTAATATAATACTCATATAAAGACCTGAATTCTGCGGAGAAAAAAAGACCCTGTTCATCCGTCCTCTGCCGCAGGTCTGTTTCTCAGCAATAATAACAGTACCTTCCGGTGCTCCGCATGCGGCCATTTCTTTAGCAGTCGTGTTTGTTGAGGGGAGAGAAGAAAAAACACGTATCTTTTCCGGAGAAATTCGATAATATTTAGAAAGTTCAATTGGTGACAGAATATCATCTGGTAAACCAAGAGCATATCCGCGGTTTTGAAGTCCGTGAATATAATAACCGTCATTTCTGAGTTCGTCTATATAGCGTAAGACTTCTTTTCTACTGATTCCAATTCTGCAGCCAAGTGTGTCTGCAGTAATATAATCGGTAGAGTAAAAGTATAAAAGTTTTAAAATTTCATCCTTATGAGACAAAAAAACACCACCTTACAAAGGAAAGTATACCAGAAAAAATTTTAAATGTCAATTCTAATATAGTATTACCAAGTTTTTCTATAAAAAAATTTTTTATACTTGTATATTTTTAAAAAGTATGGTATACTTTAATTGTAGAGTTAAAACTTTATATACGGAGGTGCGCAAATGAGAAACCGTCAGTTTTTACGAGCGGGACGAGACCCGCGCAGTGTACCCGAGTATCACCCCGGATTTCCCGGGGAGAGAAGCGACCCTGATGTCATGCATAAACCAGATAAATATGACAATGATTTTATCTGGGATGGCGAGACAATGGATGAAGAAAAAATGTGAAAGCGGGCGGATTTCTCCGCTCGCTTTATTACAAGGAGTTTATTTATGGAAAAAATTCAGAGTTTTACAATTGACCACACAAAAATCGTACCCGGCATGTACATATCCCGTGTGGACGGTGATATCACCACCTATGATTTGCGATTTTGTCATCCGAACAGGGAAGAGCTGGATGGTGCAGCCATGCATACCATAGAGCATCTTTTTGCAACATTTATAAGGAACACATCGCTCGATGTACTTTATTTTGGTCCAATGGGTTGTCTTACCGGTTTTTATCTTTTGATTCGAAATGCTGACCATACACGTGTTCAAAAGGAAATTCAGATGGTGCTGAAAAATATCATTGCATTTGAAGGTGAAATTTACGGTGCCTCCAAAGTTGAATGCGGAAACTATCGTTTTCATAATCTGGAGGGAGCGAAAAAAGCAGCTGAAGCTTTCGGCCGTGTGATGGAAAATCCAGCCGCATTGGTTTATCCGATTTAGAAAAACAAGAGGGAATAAATTCATCTAAAACAGCAAGATGCAATTAGACAAAATAAAAATTTTGTCTAATTGGGAGGAGGGGGAGAATGCAGAATATTGAAGGCGTCCCGCCAATACTGATGGATTTCCTTGTATATATGGAAGTTATCCTTGGGAAATCCGAACGAACCACAAAAGAATATTACTATGATTTACGAACTTTTTTTAGATACCTGCAATGTAAAAACGGTCGTGCATCCTTCGATGACTTTGATTCTGTTTCTATTTCAGACATTACGATTGAAGATTTAAAAAAAGTATCCAGAAATGATTTGTACGAATACATGTACTACATATCTTCTACAAGGAAAAATGCTCAGAACGCCAGAGCTCGAAAAGTTTCGAGTCTACGGTCGTATTTTAAGTATTTGACAGCTAAAACCGGTCTTTTAGCCGATAATCCAGCCAAAGAGCTTGATGCACCCAAAATTCCTGGTTTGCTTCCCAAATATCTTACATTAGATGAAAGCAAACGACTTTTGGAAAACGTTGAAAGTCAGTATCCGGAACGGGATTATGCAATCCTGACCTTATTTTTAAACTGTGGACTTCGTCTTTCTGAGTTAGTCGGAATTAACCTCAGGGATTACGACGGAGAAAAACTACGGGTGTTTGGCAAAGGCTCCAAGGAACGCATAATCTTTTTGAACGAAGCCTGTCAAACAGCTTTGAATCAATATTTACTTGTCCGACCTCACGAAGGTGTAAAAGATAAAAACGCCATGTTTTTAAGCCGTAACCATTCACGTTTAAGTGGAAAAATGGTTCAGGTTATCGTGAAGAGGTCATTGGAAAAAGCCGGCCTTGACAGTACACGTTATTCTGCACATAAACTTCGTCATACTGCCGCGACACTAATGTATCGTTACGGAAATGTGGATATCCGCGCTCTCCAGGAAGTTTTGGGACATGAGCAGCTTAGCACTACACAGATTTACACACACGTGGACAATGAACGTATTCGTGCTGCAACTGCGAGCAATCCACTGGCCGGTGAAAAAAACACCACTGAAATCAAATAGCCTCGCTTATTCTTCTATTAAAAAAACCATCATAAGAGATATTTTCTCCTGTGATGGTTTTTGAAATTATTTGTTTTCCCGCTTTTTTTCTGTAATTCCAAAATGTTCATAACAAGGCGTAGTAACCATTCGTCCGCGAGGCGTTCTGTTTAGAAAACCAAGCTGAAGAAGATATGGCTCGTATACATCCTCGATTGTAGAGGCATCTTCGCCGATTGTAGCCGCAAGAGTATCAAGTCCTACAGGACCTCCGTCAAAATTCTGAATAATAGATAGAATCATGCGACGGTCAACTGCATCAAGACCTATTTTATCTATGTCCAGCATTGCAAGTCCTGTGTCAGCGACTTCCTTAGTGATCACTCCATCGCTTTTAATTTGTGCGAAATCCCGCAATCGTTTTAAAAGACGGTTTGCGATTCGTGGAGTTCCACGGGAACGCGAAGCGATTTCGGCAGCACCATCCTCTGATAAGGCAATGTTTAAAATAGACGCAGAACGTTTCACAATCTGCATCAGTTCTTCTTTTGTGTAAAGTTCTAATCTTGATAAGATACCAAAACGGTCACGAAGCGGTGCAGATAAAAGACCCGCTCTTGTTGTTGCGCCTACAAGTGTGAATTTAGGTAAGTCCAAACGAACACTCCTTGCGCTTGGGCCCTTTCCGATCATAATATCAAGCGCATAGTCTTCCATTGCCGGATATAAAATTTCTTCTACAGATTTACTGAGACGGTGAATTTCATCAATAAAAAGAACATCCATAGGTGCAAGATTGGTAAGCACGGCAGCCAAATCACCCGGTCGTTCAATCGACGGTCCACTGGTAATACGAATGTTTACTCCAAGTTCATTGGCTATAATCCCCGCAAGCGTAGTCTTTCCCAAGCCTGGCGGTCCATATAAAAGGCAGTGGTCGAGCGCATCACGCCGCATTTTCGCGGCTTCAATAAAAATGGAAAGATTTTCTTTCAGTTTTGTTTGTCCCACATATTCATCAATTCTACGGGGACGAAGTGCCACTTCTAAATCGCTTTCCTGTTCAAACTGCATAGAAGTGATGATTCTGCTATCCTCAAAATCCATGCTCTCCCCCCTATCTCATAAGTGTTAAAAGAGCTTTCTTTATAGTCTCTTCAAGGCTAAGCCCTTCCCCTATTGCAGAAACAGCCCTTTCTGCTTCCGATTCGCCATATCCCAGAGCTACGAGGGCACTGACAGCCTCGCTTAAATGCATTGGTGCAGCAGCTTGTCCGAGAACTGCGTCCTGAATTTCCTCATTCTTCATCTTATCTTTTAGTTCCAGGATAATCCGCTGCGCAAGCTTTGCTCCTACCCCTGGTGCTCGGGAAAGCTTTTTTGAATCACCCGACATTACAGCAAGGATAATATCTTGCGGCGAATGGGTTGATAAAATCGCAAGAGCAAGGCGGGGTCCAACTCCGGAGACCGAAATCAGCTTCATGAAGAATGATAGTTCATCTTCAGAAATAAATCCAAAAATCTCCAGCGCATCTTCACGAACATATGTGTATGTATATACTTTCACTTCTGTGTTTAAACGTATATTTGACAACGTGGACATAGACGTAAGAACTTTAAAACCAACACCAGCAATGTCCAGAACAAGAACAGAGTCTGTTTTATTCACTGCAATTCCCTTTAAATGGTAGAACATTATCTCTCCCCCATTTTTTGATTCAATTTATAAGACTGCCCATGACATATCGCGACAGCAAGCGCATCTGCTGCATCGTCCGGTTTCGGCACCACGGCAAGCCCCAAAAGCATTTTTACCATCTGCTGCATTTGCTGCTTATCAGCACGGCCGTACCCGGTAATCGCTTGTTTAATTTGTAACGGTGTGTATTCAAAAACAGGAACTGAGGCGTTTTCTGCAGCTAAAATCAACACTCCGCGCGCATGTCCGACAGCAATTGCTGTTGTTACATTTGTATTGAAAAAAAGCGTTTCAATTGCTAAAACATCCGGCTTATGCTGTGCAATTAAAAGCGAAGCGGCATCATATAGGCTTTTTAACCTTTTCGGGAAAGCCATATTTTGCGGAGTAGTGAGGACACCGCAATCCAGTGGTGTGAAACGTGTCAAATTATGTTCTATCAGTCCATATCCTACAATGGCGTATCCGGGATCAATTCCTAAAATTTTCATATCAAATCTATCTTTTTCTTACTGTAAAACGAACATATGTACATGTTTCTTGCACCTTATTTTTTATGTTGAGAATGATATGACTTTCATCCTCCCACTCGGTAAAGAGAGAAATTTTTTCACCCCAAAAAGCAGAGTGTCTATAATATATCTCTATTTCTAAAATCTGTAAATCATCAGAGATTGCTTCTAAAGCATATTCTATATACTTTACATTATTCATATGATGATTGGAATCCAGATCCCGTTTTAAAACAGAAAAATCGACAAAGTGTTCTTTTGCTTCAAAGCATGGTGCACGCCGGATATACGAAACCGAAGAGGCTCCGTCATCCCCGTAAACTTCAGCAGAATCCTTGGGCAATTCCTTTGGTACACCCGTTTCACTGTCCACATATGCCCAAAACGTTGCCGCCTCTGCATATTTCTCTGCGGTTCCCGGATTTGAAATAACAAATGCGCGCGGTCCGAAAGATCTCGCAAAATCATATGTCCAGGTTGTAACTTTTACATCCGCTGGAAATGAAATAGGTTTATTAAATATAATATGTGTGGACAAAAGAAGCCATGCGCGTTTAAGCGACGAGAGCTTCTCCAGTGAATAGCCACAGGCGGTTGTATGTGCCACCGCCGTGTCCTGCATAAAACGAAGCATATCCGGGATACTCACCATTTTATCCGGCGCAAGGTGGCTGTATTCTATGCGTCTAGTTTGCGAAAACATACTGCGTTCCTTTTACTGTAAAAAACATTTATAAGCCCGGTAGGTCATATAAACATCTGCCTTGCTGCAAACCTCAAAGGGCGAATGCATTGAAAGAAGTGCTGTCCCACAATCAATGGTATCAACATCCAGATTGGCAACATATTGTGCGATTGTTCCACCTCCGCCGCCATCCACTTTACCAAGTTCCGCCGTTTGCCAAATAACGTTATTCGCGTTAAAAAGCCGACGGATTTCCCCCATAAATTCTGCAGAGGCATCACTGGATTCTGCTTTACCACCGTGTCCTGTGTATTTGCTGATGGTTACGCCATGTCCGAGTAAGGCAGCGTTACTTTTTTCATAAACACCTGCAAAATTAGGATCAAAAGCGGCATTTACATCAGCAGAAAGACATTTTGCATTTGAAAGACACCTGCGTACACTTAGGCTTGCACTTTTTCCAAGCAGACAACAAATTTCAGCCAGAGTATTTTCAAAAAAGCGAGACTGCATGCCCGTATTTCCCATGCTGCCAATTTCTTCTTTATCCACAAGAAGACAGATAGCTGTATGTTTTGGGTTTTTTGTTTCAAAAATAGCCTGCATGGCAGTATAAGCACACACTCTGTCATCCTGTGCCGGCCCTCCAATCATACTTCTGTCAAAACCGACATCACGGACACGTACAGCCGGAACCATTTCAATTTCTGCACTTAGAAAATCTTCCTCCACCATGCCGTAATTCTCATTCAAATATTGTAAAACCGCATCCTTAATTGGTTTTTTACTTTCCTCGTCATCCACCGGAATACTACCGACAATAACGTTGAGATTCTCTGCATCAAAAGCGTCACGAAGCGTTTTACTGCCCTGTTCACGGGCAAGGTGCGGCAGAAGGTCGCTGATTGTAAACGTAAAATCATCATCCTCGTCGCCAATGGAGATATCTACAGTATTCCCATTGGCAAGGACTACTCGGCCATGCATAGCCAAAGGTGTTGCCAACCATTGATATTTGCGGAGTCCTCCATAATAATGGGTTTTAACAAGTGCTGTTTCCCCATCTTCATACAACGGATTCTGTTTTAAATCTAAACGCGGGGAATCTATATGTGCTCCTACAATATGAGCACCTTTTTCAATATCTTCACTTCCGATAACAGCCATCAGTATGCCTTTACCACGGTTTATCCGATACACTCTGTCCCCTGGTTTTAATGAATCCTTATTCTGTAATGCCGAAAAACCATTTTGTAAGGCGGCTTTCTCTGCGCAAAGCACGAATTCCCGTTCCGTACGTGCTGAATTCAGAAAAGATTTATATCCCTCGCAAAACATAAAAATTTCATCTTTATTTGCTTTATCGCTTTTCCATGCACACTGACGCTTATAGCTTAATGTTTTTTCCATACTATCCCCCTACTCTTGCGTTTCTTCTGTCTCATTTACATCTGCAAAAAGCAGTTCAAACTCTTCTCCATCGATTTTTTCTTTTTCTAAAAGTGTATTTGCAATCAAACGAAGTTTTTCTATGTTTTCTGTGAGAAGCTCTTCACACCTTCCATAACACGATTGTATAATTGCGGTGATTTCGGCGTCGATGTCAGCGGCCGTTTTTTCTGAGTAGTTTTTTGCTTGTTGTGCATAATCACGTCCTACAAAAACTTCATCATGGGGAGAACCGAAAGTCATGGGACCAAGTTTTTCACTCATGCCGTACTTTGTGACCATATCCCTGGCAATAGCCGTGGCACGCTGCATGTCGTTAGAAGCTCCGGTACTGATATCGTCAAGTTCCAGCTTTTCCGCAACACGACCACCGAGAAGTGCAACGATATCCTCCAGCATATCCTGCCGCGATTCAAAAAACTTATCTTCTTTCGGCAATGACATCGTGTATCCACCTGCACGTCCGCGGGGAATAATGGAAATCTGATGCACCGGATCCTGTGTTGGCAAAAGCTTCGCAATCAAAGCGTGACCGGCTTCATGAAACGCCGTGAGTCGCTTCGCTTTTTCATTTCGGATTCTATTTGCCTTTTCCGGGCCTGCAATTACCTTTATAAGAGCTTCATCAATATTGTTTTTAGAAATTTTGTCCTGCTTGTTCCGCGCGGCTAAAATAGCACTTTCATTCAGAAGATTTTCCAAGTCAGCACCGGTAAAGCCAGTTGTTCCTTTTGCAACGTCTTTTAAATTTACATCTGTTGCAAACGGCTTACCTTTGGCGTGAACCTTCAAAATCGCTTCGCGTTCCCCTGCGTCAGGGATATCCACCACAACCTGACGGTCAAAACGTCCGGGACGAAGCAATGCGGGATCCAGAATGTCCGGTCTGTTTGTGGCCGCAATAATAATGATACCTTCATTTGCACCAAAGCCGTCCATTTCCACGAGCAGCTGATTCAGGGTCTGCTCTCTCTCATCATGTCCTCCACCGAGACCGGCACCCCTATGTCGTCCAACAGCATCAATTTCATCAATAAAAATAATGCATGGTAGATTCTTCTTTGCTTCTGCGAACAAATCACGTACACGGGATGCACCTACGCCTACGAACATTTCAACAAAATCACTACCACTTATGCTGAAAAATGCAACGCCGGCCTCCCCGGCCACAGCTTTTGCAAGAAGCGTTTTGCCCGTTCCCGGAGGCCCAACAAGAAGAACACCCTTTGGAATTCGTGCACCAAGCTCAAGAAAGCGTTTGGGCGCTTTTAAAAAGTCCACAATTTCTTTAAGCTCATGTTTTTCTTCCTCGGCACCGGCCACATCTGCGAAGGTTTTTTTATTGCCGGAATCAGACATTTTTCTTGCCCTGCTTTTTCCGAACGAAGACATCCGTCCTCCTCCACCGCCCTGGGCTTGCTGCATCATGATAAACCAGAATACGGCCACTACAACAACAATCAGGAGTGTAGGTAAAATAGACAGCCAGAAAGGCATTTCCTCCGGAGGTGCATACTCCACCTGTAATGAATTATCACTTATTTGATCCTTAATAATTTCACCGGCATATAATGTAATATCCGAAGAGGAAATTACAGGAACAACAACCTCTCGGCCGTCCTCTCTCATGGTTGCGATAATTTGCTGTTCTTCTATAACTAATTTTTCAACCTTCTCATTCTCTATCCAGTTAATGAGTTCAGAAAAACTGTGATTCTGTGTAATATCCGCATCTAAAAGATTCCAAAGTAATAACACAGCCACGATCAGAACAATATAAAAACTAATGCTTTTCAATATTTTAGGCATATTTCCCCCTCCTATTTCTTTTTTATTTTATCATGCTTTATATAAGAATGCAAGCAGTTTGGAAAAAAATTACATAAAATAAACTTTTATTCATTTTCATATATTTCTCGTTTTAAGATACCGACAAAAGGTAGATTCCGATACTTTTCGTCATAATCAAGTCCATACCCGACAACAAATTCATCCGGAATATCAAACCCTACATAATCTGCGACAATATCCGCCTTTCTACGATCCGGCTTATTTAAAATTGTACAGATTTTAATGGATTTAACGCCACGCTGTATCAATAATTTTTTCAGATAATTCAGTGTCACACCACTGTCAAGAATATCCTCGGCAATTAAAACATCTTTTCCCTCCACAGGTCGATCTAAATCCTTTAAAATTTTAACAACACCGCTTGATTTACTGGATGCCCCGTAACTGGAAACGGCCATGAAATCAACGGATGCCGGTATTGACAGATTTCGGAATAAATCTGCCGCAAAAACAAAGCCGCCTTTCAGAATGGAAACCATAAGCAAGTCCTTATTTGCATAATCTTCCGAAATCTGTTTTGCCAGTTCTTTAACCTTTCCTTTTAAATCTTCTTCTGAAATAAGTACTCTTTCAATTGCCTGTATCATAAGTATATCCTTCTTTCTTTATTCTTACACGTTCATATTTCCTCAATTTTTATATGAAGATTTTCTCCTGAACTCGGCACAAACGCACCGCTTCTTCGCATATCTCCAACCGCAGCAATTTGTCCCTCGCAGACGATAATAGGATACACATCTCTTTTTCGACGTGGTATTTTTTCGTCAGTGAAAAAATCGCTTATTTTTTTATGTCCCTGCATTCCTTCAGGAGTAAAAACATCTCCGTTTCGTCTTATTCTTACGGTGTATTTTTTTCGCGGAAGAGCCAAACCGTTTTCTCCAACGATAATACGAAACTTTCCAAAGAATACCTCTCCCTCTTCTGGGAGTGAAACAGTAGATGGCAGTTCCATATCAGGTCTATAAACTACAATGTTTCCGTATTCCCGCTCTGCAATTTTTCCGTTTGATAACATATGAACACTGCCGTTTTTTTTCTCTAAAAGTTCAAGAATTTTATTTACATCTGCAAAACTGTCTGCCTCAACACGTACGGCCCGACGGCGGAGTGTAATTGGCATGGAAAAAAGTGTCTCCACAGAAAAAAAAGTGGCATCACGCTCTTTATGCATGACGGTAAAGTTCTCCGCTTGTGTTTGCATGTATTGATTTTCTTCTGTCAGAATTTCAGTCATTCTTGGTATCGTTTCCAGAAAGGACGGATTGATATCCATAATTTGCGGGAGCAGATTATGGCGTATGTTATTTCTTGTGTAGGTTATATCACTGTTTGATGCATCCTGATGCCAGATGAGTTTGTGTTTGTGAAGATACGCTTCAATGTCTTCTCTTGAAAACCCGAGTAACGGACGGCAAACACCATCCTTTCTTTTTTTCTGAATGCCGCAAAGTCCATCTAATCCGCAGCCCCGGATGAAGTGCATAAGTACAGATTCAGCTGCATCATTTTTATTATGTGCAGTTAAAATCACATCAGCTCCAAGGCTCATAAAAAACCGATATCGTACCTCTCTTCCCGCCAGTTCAAGCGAAATTTTATTATCTTTCGCGATTTTTTGTACATTTGCATCGTGCAAAAAGAAAGGTATGTTCCATTCTTTACAAAGTGATTCCACAAAAGCCGCATCATCAAAAGCCTCCGGTCTTAAATTATGATTTACATGGGCACAAGATAGCGTAAACCCCCATTCTTTCCGAAGCCTATATAGCAAATGAAGTAGACAAACAGAATCTGCACCCCCGGATACAGCGGCAACAACATGCGCCTGCTTTTCAAAGAGCTTTTCATTCAAAATTTCATTCTTAAACGCTGAAAATAACAAGAGAAACCTCCGTTAATGAACTGTGTCCGGCTCCATAAATGTCGTGTATTCACCCCGCCAGACAAGATCAATCTTTCCGGTTGAACCGCTTCTGTGCTTTGCAATAATACACTCCGCCAGATTTGCTTCCTCCGGCGATGCATCATCATCTGTTGTACGTTGCAGGAACATAACAATATCCGCATCCTGCTCTATAGCACCTGATTCACGCAGGTCACTGAGTGCAGGCCGATCCCGTGTGACAGCCGCACGAGATAATTGCGAAAGCGTCAGCACCGGCACTTCCAATTCTTTTGCCATAATCTTTAAAGATCGGGAAATTTCAGAAACTTCCTGTTGCCGACTCTCTGTTTTTTTTCCACCCTGCATAAGCTGTAGATAGTCAATCACCACAAGCCCGAGACCCTTTTCAAGCTTTAAACGGCGACATTTTGCCCGCATTTCCGAAACAGGAATGCTCGGCGTGTCATCAATGTAAATCGGTGCTTTAACCAGCCCGCCCAGTGCATGGGCAATTTTTTTCATATCTTCTCCGGTAATATTTCCGGTGCGGAATTTTTCGCCTTCGATTTTTGCATCGCTCCACAAAAGACGGTTTGCGAGCTGCTCTTTTGACATTTCCAGGGTGAAAATGGCCACTGGTTCTTTTGTTGCCTTAGCCACATGTCCGGCAATATTTAATGCAAAGCTACTTTTACCTATACCGGGTCTTGCGGCCAGAATAATAAGATCTGTTTTTTGCAATCCCGATGTAATTGCATCCAGCTGCTTAAAGCCTGTAGGGAGGCCACCCATTTTGCCGCCGGAAGCACGTATGCTTTCAATGCTTTTAATTACATCCGGCATTACATCACGGATATGATAAAACCCTTTTAAATCCCGTCCTTGCAGAATGCTGAAAATCTTTTGCTCTGCACTGTCCAGAATTCTGGATATATCCTCATCTGCAGCATAGCACATATCAGCAATTTCATTGGACGCTGATATCAGGCGGCGTAATACAGCCTTTTCTTTAATAATATCAAGATAGTACTTTACGTTTTCTGTTGTATCAACACTGTCCACAATCGTGGCAAGGTATGAAACACCACCAATTTTTTCCAAATTATCCTTGAGCTCCCCGGATAAAACAATTAAATCCAGTGGTACGTTTTCTAAAAAAAGATGACTTAGGGCATCAAAAATAATTTTATGCTGTTCAAAATAAAAATCATTTGCGTGCAGTTGCAGCTCCATCACCCTTGAAAGTGCTGCACTGTTTTTTATCATACAGCCCAGAACCCCCTGTTCGGCTTCCAGGCTGTAGGGAACATTCCTGGTTAGTTGCTCATCCACAGAGCTCACCTCACTATTCTTCTTCTACCTGCACATTAATTTTTGCACTGATTTCCGGATACACTTTTATTTCCACACCGGTTGTACCAATAGATTTGATACCATCCCCCACAAGAACCTTGCGTTTATCCACAACCACATGTAGCTGCATTTTGATAGCTTCTGCAACGGCCTGGCCGGTAATAGAACCGAATAGTTTTCCGTTTTCTCCAGCCTTTGCCCGCATGGTAACCGTCTTGCCTTCCAGCTTTTGTGCGGTTTCCTTTGCTACGGCAATTTCCTGTTCCTTATGGTAACGAGCTGAATCTTCTTTTCCTGCGAAATCATTCATAGCTGCCTTTGTAGCTTCCTGAGCCAGATTTTTAGGTAGAAGGAAATTACGGGCATAACCATCGCTTACATCAACCAATTGACCCTTCTTCCCTTTTCCCTTCACATCTGCAAGTAAAATCACTTTCATTTTCTTTCTCCTTTCTAATTTTCCGCAAAATATTCTTCCAGGACTTGTAAAAGTTTTTCTTTTGCTGTTTCCGGTGACGTGTCCTTAAGCTGCGCTCCGGCAACAGAAAAATGTCCGCCACCGCCAAGCTTTTCCAGTATCACTTGTACATTTGCGCTCCCCGTAGATCTTCCGCTGATGATGCATCCATTATCTCTTTTTGCAATAACAAACGAAGCTTCAATTCCCGCTATATTCAGGAGCTCATCGGCCGCCTGCGCAATAATAGAAGAAGAGCGCACCTCGTTAGTAACTGAAACAGCAATATGTTCCCTTACAACCTGTGCCCCTTGAATCAGGGCTGCTTTCATCGTAAAAGTTTCCAAATTATTTTTAAAATATTGCTTTACGACAATAGGATCAATACCGGAACGACGGAGATAAGCCGCAGCCTCCAAAGTACGAACCCCTGTTTTGAATGTAAAACACTTTGTATCCAAATATATTCCTGCATATAAGGCTTCTGCTTCAATTTTGAGTAAAATGTTTTTATTGCTCAGATACGGCAACATCTCTGTTAACATTTCACAAGTAGAGGAAGCATATGGCTCATGGTACAAAAGTGTAAGATTTTTGATAGAATCGCTACTCCTTCTATGATGGTCAATAAGCACTACCTGGTCAGTTACACCAAAAAATTCAGTTGTTTCTATATAGGATGGTGAATTCGTATCCATAACCAAAAGCAGAGATTTAGCTGTTATGATCTCATGCATAACGGACGTTTTAACAAAGACGCCCTGATAAGCAGGATCCTCCATCGCTTTTTTGGCAACCGTCAAAGCAGTATCATCATATTCATATTGTAAAATATACGCCTTTTTCCCAAGACTTCTCGAAATTGCAACAGCCCCCATTGCTGCGCCAATGCAATCAATGTCTCCATTTTTATGCCCGATAATAATTACATTGTCACTTTGCTTTATCAGCTCACGCAGTGCAAGAGCAACAACACGTGCTTTCACTTTTGTCCGACGCTCCACCTCGCGTGTTTTTCCACCAAAATATTGCAAAGCGTTGCTATCTTTTAAAACAACCTGGTCTCCGCCGCGTCCTAAAGCCATATCCAAAGCGTTCCTGGCAAACATATCATTTTCTGCAAATGTTTCGCCATCCGCACCAATTCCAATACTGAGCGTTGGTGCAATCGTATTGCCGCACTGGATTTCCCGAACGGTGTCAAGAACCTGAAATTTCTTCTGTATAAGTCCGCGGAGTGCCTTTGCGTTAATAGCTATAGAATATCTGTCACGTTCTGTTTTGCGCATCACACCGCCTGCCTCTGTTACCATGGCAGTCAAGCTCCTATCAACAGCTGTTTGCACGGCGTTCCGGGCTTCATCCTCCAGTCCCTGCATTACTTCTTCATAATTATCAAAAGCGGCAATAATTGCCACGTATTTTTCATTTTCATATCGTAGAGCAAGACTATCATAATCATTGATGTCCAGAAAATAGACCAGAATCAGCTCCCCTCCGTCTTCCTGAGGTGGAGTCTTATGCGCGTGTAATTCAAAAATCCGACCGTTAACAGTTGTTTTACACGACGGATACTTTCCATTTTCATCCATTGCTTTCACGTCGAAATCCTTTGCGTATTCCCGGATGTCTTTTTGAAAAAGAAGCGTCCCGCCCATCAATTTATCCATGGTGCTGTTATACCAGATAATCTTCCCTTTTTCGGTTACAGAAACAGCCGGGAAAGGAAAACCGGGCATGGACTCCGAAGCACCCACATGCATTGTCGCATTTTCTAAGTATGTCTGCATCTGTCGAACACCTCGATGATATGAAAGCTCACCGAAAAGAAAAGACAAAATAAGCGCACAGGCCATGACACCTGCAAGTACATACGCCCGCGTTGCCAGTGTAAACGCAATGCAACAAACAATAATAACTTTTGAATAGATATCACCGATATAAAAGCGAGGCTTGAATTCTTTATTTTTCATTTCTCCCTACTTTCTGACGCCCTGTACGTCTCTGGACATTCCCATAAAGCAAAGCATTGCCAAAAAAATTCCTCCAAGAAAAGAAGAAATTGCAAGAAGAACAGCAAGAAGCAAAATACGAAATCCCTTTCGTACTCCCTTTTTAATTAAAAAAGCATCGACAGCCGACATCCCGCAAACAACATGTAGCATAAACACAAAGTTCGTCACATTCAAAAGCACCGGTGATGTACTGAACATGGAAAGTAAAAATAAAAACACAAAAATCAAGCTTATACTGCCAGATATACGCAATTCATGAAAAAAAGGCATTGAATCAATCATATTTCCTTGTTTTTTCAAACAAAAGCGCGTAATAGCAAAAACAATATATACATATACTAAAGATACGAAAAGATACAAAAACGGTAGCAAGGTTTGAAGCATCTGAGAAAAATACTGTAAAACCAACCGCATATCCGATGCCGTCTCTGTCGCTACCCCAACGCCGGAAGAAAGCAGAATATCCGAAAACTGTTGTAAAGGACGACTGAAGAGAAGTTCTGCCGGGGTGCACTGTTGCAAATTGCAAGCGAAAAGCGTAAAAGCAGTTAAAACCGCTGCTTCAATCAAGGTGGAGATCATGAGCATCAGCGAAAAGCCTTTTCTTTTATTAAGAAAAAAACCTATAACATACGCGCTTATGGAATGTGTTCCAATTAGCAATGCTGTCGGAAGCCCGTCCGCAAAAAAGCCGGCGAAAAACAAAAGCGGCAAAGCAAACGCTGTATATTGTACACCATACTTTGCTGTATACCACGCAATAAGTATACCGGAAAAAAATAACAAAACATCAATAGCGGGTACGAACAAAACCGCCAGAAGAAGGAGGGGCCATAAAAGACACTTAAATATGAAATTTCTCCGCATATCGATATCCTGCCTCCGATTTATCTAATCTAATGTAATATAAACAGAATATTCTGTTCATCATTTTATTATAACACAAAAAAAGCTCTGTGTCAAAAGAAATCAAAAAGACTTTATAAACCAAAACGATTTCCGGGATACACCCTTACTTTCCCCTTGATTTGCAACATTGTGATAATAGACTGCGCTTCCCGGATGGAAACTCCTGAATTCCTTGATAATTCGTTTATATGAAGCGGCTCTCTTGTTAAATATTTATACAGTCTTTTTTCATACTCTGTAACATGAGATTCCCGCAGAATTTCCGCCTCATTTTCACTGACAAAATCCTTTTCTTCAAACAGTATTTGTTCTTTAGTTTCTGTCTCGAGGTCAAAAAACTCCGGATATCGCAACAAGTATTCTGCTATAATTGCATCAGCCCCGGTAAGAAGTGCTGCACCATCCTGAATCAGACGATTTGTTCCAGAGGACATCGGATTAGAAATATTTCCGGGCAGTGCAAAAACATCGCGGCCCTGTTCTGCTGCATATTTTGCGGTAATCAAAGCCCCGCTTTTTTCTCCAGCTTCCATAACGGCAACCCCAAGAGAAAATGCACTAAGCAGACGGTTACGCATGGGAAAATTAGAGCCTATCGGCGGTGTTCCTAACGGGAACTCACTGACAAGTGCTCCGTTTTCAGCAATCGCCCTTCTTATCTCGCCATTATCCGCGGGATACTCCACATCCAAACCACACCCCATTATGCCGATTGTCTTTCCGCCGCCGCGGAGTGCGCCTCTATGTGCAGCAGAATCTATCCCCATTGCAACGCCGCTTAAAATAATCATCCCGCATCTTGCCAGCTGTTCTGCAACACCTATTGCTGCGCTCATGCCATAAGCTGTACTGTGCCTCGTCCCTACAATACAGAATATGTTCCGGCGATGTAGCACATCCACAGAGCCTTTAACATATAAAATCATCGGTGGGTCTGGAATTTCATTGAGAATTATGGGGTAGTCCTCTGTACCAAACCCTATCACCCTTATTCCTAAACGCTTTGCCTTTTCAATTTCCTTGTCTGCTGTTTTTGTGTTTTTATCAAGCAGTTCATGTAACATGTGCTGGTTTGTAACACCTGCATTAACATATGCTTTCTTATCCGCAAGATATACTTTTTCTGCGTTCCCGAATATTTCTATTAGTTCTCTTGATCTTCTGGGAGAAACAGTACTCTTTAAATGCAACCACATCAGGAATAAAAGTTCCGCCATATTTTTCATTCACCTCTTTTTACATATAGTACCATAAAAATCCATAAAAGTAAAGATATTTTTCTGTTACTACAGAGAAAAAAACTATAAAAATCTTTACTTTTCACTTATTTTGGTGTAAAATAGTAAATGAGGTGATAAATAATGAAAAAAATTTTGGTAACCGGCGGTGCAGGATACATTGGAAGTCATACAGCGGTGGAACTCTTGTTAGCTGGCAAAGAAATTGTTATTGTCGATAATTTCTGCAATTCCAAACCCGAGGCAATTGATAACATCAAAAAAATCACAGGGAAGGATTTTGCTTTTTATGAGGCAGACCTCAGAAACAGAACAGCTATCGAAAAGATTTTTTGTGAGAATGAAATAGACTGTGTTATTCATTTTGCCGGACTTAAGGCCGTTGGAGAATCCGTGGCAATGCCACTGGAATACTACCACAATAATTTGGTAAGCACTCTTATACTCTGCCAGGTTATGGCCGAAAAAAATGTAAAAAAACTTGTATTTAGTTCATCGGCCACTGTTTATGGGGACCCACACACTGTTCCAATTGTTGAGGATTTTCCACTTCATACCACAAATCCCTATGGAACTACAAAACTGATGATTGAACAGATTCTGAAAGACATCTACGTTTCTGACTCTGAATGGGGCATAGTAATCCTTCGATACTTCAACCCCATCGGTGCCAACAAAAGCGGCATTATCGGCGAGGATCCGAATGGAATTCCGAACAATCTTCTCCCCTACGTTGCTAAGGTTGCTGCCGGCGAGCTTCCGCATCTGAATGTTTTCGGTGATGATTATCCGACCGTGGATGGTACAGGTGTTCGCGATTATATTCACGTTGTGGATCTGAGCCTCGGTCATGTATGTGCCGTGGATAAAATCAAGTTGGAATCCGGTGTTTTCACATACAACTTAGGCACCGGAAACGGATACAGTGTACTTCAGCTTGTCAAGGCCTTTGAAAAAGCCTCCGGACGTCCTGTCCCTTATAAAATCGTGGAACGGCGTCCCGGAGATATTGCCGCATGTTATGCAAATCCCGAGAAAGCAAAGGCTGAACTGGGATGGTCGGCACAGTACGGCATTGATGAAATGTGTTCTGACGCGTGGCGTTTTGTTGCAAAAAAGAAGGGGTTATAAGATTTGTCAATGATAACATTTAAAGATGTCATAACAAACGAGCAAATCCGGACGTACATTGAAGCAGCTGATAATTCACTCCGCGCTCTCGGTTTTACGGAACACAGTTATGCCCACGCTGCGAAAGTTGCAGAAACAGCGAAATATATTTTGTCCGTCCTGAACTTTTCTGAACGTGAAATAGAGCTTGCTCAAATCGCTGCATATCTGCATGATATCGGAAATCTTGTAAACCGAATTGATCACGCCCAAAGCGGTGCCGTGATGGCTTTCCGCATTTTAGATAATTTAGGTATGTCATCATCTGATATCGCGGTTATTGTCTCGGCTATTGGAAACCATGATGAATCTACGGCTTTTCCCGTGAATGCAGTCGCGGCAGCATTGATTCTGGCTGACAAAACAGATGTGCGCCGAAGCCGGGTGCGTAACGCCGATATTTCATCCTTCGATATTCACGATAGGGTGAATTATTCTGTCCGGAAAGCTGAAACGCTTTTGGATGATGAAAAAAAACTTTTCATATTACAACTGGACATAGATACATCCTATGGTTCTGTAATGGATTATTTTGAAATTTTTCTTGACCGAATGATACTTTGCCGAAAAGCGGCAGAAAAATTAGGACTTCGTTTCCATTTATTCGCGAATAAACAGCAGTTACTTTAAAATTATGAGGTGTTTGCTTGATGTGTACTATATCTGATTTTGCAGAAAAAACGCAAAACGAACTGTTTGAACTGGTAGATACGCTGTGCCGTATTCCTTCGCCTTCTCATCACGAAGATGCAAGAGCGGAATTTTGCAGAAAATACTGGGAGGATGCAGGGGCACGGAATGTAACTATTGACAAAGCAAAAAATGTTGTATTGCCGTTTTCTTATAACGAAAATGGAGATAATATTCTTTTTCTTGCGCACACCGACACTGTTTTTCCGGATACAAAACCTTTCGCACCGCGGCTCGACGGCGAATATTGCTTTTGTCCCGGCATTGGGGACGATACAGCACACCTTTCTATTTTACTTTTAACAGGAAAATACATTTTGCAAAACAAAATCTTACCGGAAGGTTGCGGTGTGATTTTGTCCGCTAATTCCTGTGAGGAGGGTCTGGGTAATCTGAAAGGTATTCGCCAGCTTATGGCGGACTATCCTGCCGTTTCAAAAGTGATTTCTTTTGATGCTAATTTACCTGAAATTGACGATCGTTGTGTTGGGTCAATACGCTATAAAGTAACAGTAAAAACAAAAGGCGGACACTCCTTCCGGGATTTCGGCAGCGAAAATGCCATTTCTGCTCTGTCTGCACTGATAAACGATTTATATTCTTATATACCGCCCATATATGACGGCAGTGTAACCACATATAATGTTGGTGCTATTTCAGGAGGAACATCTGTCAATACGATTGCTCAAAATGCGGAGATGCTTTTTGAATACCGTTCTGACAAAGAAGCATGCTTAAAAGAAGCAATGGCTTTTTTCAACAAGACAATAGAGACACACAAATCAGACGGGATTTCTATTGATTTTGAAACGATTGGAATTCGACCCTGCATGTCAGAAAAGATAGATATGAATGAACTTTCAAAATTGTCGGAACACTGTGCCTCCATTCTTCGTCAAAATAAACAAGAGCCTACTTTCAATTGCTCTTCGACCGATTGCAATATTCCTCTTTCACAAGGAGTCCCCGCCGTTGCAATGGGACTGGTAAATACAGGAGGTGCGCATACGAGAGAAGAATGGATTTATGTGCCGAGTCTTAAAATTGGTGCAAAAATTGCGTTAGAATTGGTGCTTTCTTATTTTACTTGAAAGGACGCCTTTATATGAAAAAGCATATATCGGTTATGCTGGTGCTTTTACTAATTTTTATTAGCATTTCTGTGCCGGTTGCAGCAACTGATAACTGTATTGAAAACGGAAACTTTGAATCCGACACCCTGCTTTGGAGTCACGGCTCTTTCTCTGAAGAAGGGCCGCGGTTTGGTATGCGCTGTCTCTCTTTTACTGCGCCTTCCTACTCTGCAGATGGAAATCTTCTGCATCTCAACACGTATCTTTCTACTGTTTCACTAACTGAAAATACGGTATACTCTTTAAAATTTTATATTCGAACCGATAAAACGGATACACCGCAGCTTCTGCCGGAATGTGCTATGCATCTATCCGGCGATTCCGGCTCACTTTCCGTAAATGTTTCCCATGTAACCAACACATGGCAGCCCGTTACTGTATGTTTTACTGCTGATACAACCGGTACGTTTTCTTTTTTCCTGAAAATTGAAAATTCTTATGAAGATGCAACAATTTTCATTGACGAAATTAGGCTTTCCGCCATTGATTTCACCCCTGTCCATTTAGATATTCAAGGACGACGAAATCTGACAATTCCTGATGTAGGAGAAATTTCTTCAAAATATATTCCTGTGGTCACAGACGGGAACGGGAATTATGTTTCTAACCAAAACGCAACACTTGAGGTCATCGGCATTCTTCCGGAAGGGGTACGTTTTGATGATACAAGAGGCACGCTTTATGTTGATGAAAACGCCCCTATTGACAGCACCATCTCTCTTCTTTGCAAACCCTCCGCCGAGAACACATCTTTTCTTCCCGTTACCGTTGCTGTTCATTTATCTTATAATTTAATGACAAACAGTAGTTTTGAGGACATCCCTTTCGGTAACGGCTGGAACAGGGACGAATACGAATTCAATCTATCATCAGATATGGAGGGAAATTTGTTCGCTGAAGTATCTGCTCTGACGGAATCAAACGGAGTTTATTCGGGCAGAATATCTCCCTCCCCTGCTTTTTTGTTGGATGAGACACAATTGTATGTTTTTAGAGCAATGGTTCGTTCGCATTCTGCTGAAAGTATCGGTCCGGCGCAGGCAACATCCACAGTTTCGGACAGCGAAAATACTATTTACGTCAAAATCGAGAATATCAGCAATACCTGGACGGAAGTTTTTACTGCTGTCCGCGTTTCTTCTTATGGATTTTATACGCTTGAACTGGAATGTAATACAGCAGAATCCCAGCACATCTATATCGATGATGTCCGCCTGCAGCCCGAATCACCTGCCCCTTCCGGCATCGTTTTTGATACTCCCGTGCATATTTCTATTCCAAAGGAAGATAGGATTGACTGTCCGATTCCTTATGTGGTATATGATCAAGAAAAAAATCATCTGCAAGACGAAGTACATTTTTCTATTTTTCCAGAAAACGAAGGTGTTATGGTGTCAGGAGGAAAAATCTCCGTTCTTTCCTCTGCCCAATCAAACACTTATGCAATTACTGCTTCCCTTATAGAAAACCCGGACGTTCAATATACAAAAATGATTCAAATTGATAGTGATTCTGTTGGCGACGGCAGTTTTGAGAAAACATTGCCTGGTGAATGGTGGGCTACCAGTTCTCCGTCTCTTCTGTACTACTCTTCAACATATGAAGGGACTGTACCTACAAACGGAAGCAACATGGCACGTCTTACCATGAATGGTGCTGTTTCAGCACTATTGTCAAACTCCATTTCGCGTTATAATGCAGGAGAAAGCTACGTTTTTGAAGCAGATATGCAGACGATCGTTCCAGATATTGAAACTGTTGTTACTGTTTTAGTATATAACGCTCACTCCTCGTCTTTCGATGACAGTCTCGTTGTCGGACAATTTTCCATTTCCGATTCCATGGATCATATTCAAAAACTTTTTACACCTTCGGAGTCTGTCACTGGGCGTCTTATGATTGCCTTTAATACACCGGAAAACCACAGTCAGCAAATCATTCTTCTTGATGCTGTTTCTGTTTCTCCGGCTGCCGTTTATGCCTCTTCTGTTTCCATCGGGGGCATGCCATATGTTGACAGGAATATTGTTGGAAAATACCGTTTTTCTTCAAATTTTTCTGCTGTTGATTCCAGCTCCTTCCGATGGCTTTTCTCAAGTACGGCAGATGGGGTTTTTATGCCAATGGACGGACAAACCGGCACCACATTATCCATTACATCGGATTTGGAAGGAAAATATGTCAAATTTGAAGTGACCCCTATTTCGCTCAGTGGACCTGTTGTGGGAGAAAGTTCCGCGTCGGCCGCTATTCGTATCGGCGAACCAATTCCCGCTGTTTCGAGCAGACCTTCTTCGTCTCCGGGCGAACCAACAGAAGAAGATAAGAAAGAAACAGAACCTGTTTTACCACCTGAGGAATCAGCAAACGCATCTCCTTTAGGAATGAATATTCTGAATATTCATAAGTTTTCTGTTCCTTTAGTATATACTTTTTTTGATATAACACAGCACTGGGCTAAAAATGATATTGAGCTTCTGAATGCGGCAGGCGTTGTGCAAGGTCGGGGAAACGGCCTTTTTGAGCCGGAATCCTATATTACAAGAGCGGAGTTTTCTGCCATCTTAGCGCGTGCATTTGAACTTGCTCCTATTTATTATGAGGGACAATTTTCGGACGTAAAAAAACACAACTGGTATGCCGGTGTTGTGGCGGTTGTGACCAAACATGGTATTGCACATGGAACAAGCGAAACAACCTTTTCTCCCGAATTACCGATTACGCGGGAAGAAATGGCGGCAATGATAATGCGCGCCTATCGAAAAACAGGCGCGCAGACAAACGGTATAGGTTCCGGGTATGCAGATGCGGCAGAAATCAGCGCATGGGCACTTTCGGATGTGAGAGAAGCCAACGCCCTTGGCCTCTTATATGGCCTTCCTGACGGAAGTTTTCAGCCCAAGAGAAATGCAACGCGTGCAGAAGCTACTGTTATTATTAAGCGGATGCTGATGAAACTGTCCGAAAACTACTGACAAATCGCTTTGTCTGCCCGAAAAGTCCACTCACAGCAAGAAAGTGCTTCCTCAAGCGTCGGCTTCGCCGGCGCATTTTCTTCTATCATGCGAATTAAATGATCAAACTGCAAATCTGTAGGCTTTCGTTTGCAGTTTATATTCATAATCTCGTAAGAACGCTCCGGGAAACGATAAATTTCAATTAAATCTCCTTCCTCCCGGTTCGTAAACCGATTCTCAGCATAAACAATTTTAATTCTCCCCTTCGGACCGATAAACTCTTTTGTATTTTCCGAGGACGAAGTGTTTGTCCATCCGGCTTCGTAATACCCAATAGAACCGCCGGAGAACCGTAACGTAACCATTCCATAATCATATTTTCCATCCGGAAGGTCAGATGCCAGCTTCTGGGAAATGCCGGAGACACCCACGATTTTCTCGCCAGACATCCACTGCATAATATCAAAATAATGTACGCCGCAGTCTATAATCGGAGACGTCTGACAAATTAATGCACGATAGCGTTCCCAGTTCATCGTGTGATGATTCTGCACCATACGCATAACAAGCGGACCTCCTATAGTTCCGGACTGAATCAATTCTGCAACCTTATTATATGTAAGGTTATGCCGCAGAATATGCCCCACAAGCACTTTACACTCCGGATGTGCCGCAGCAATTTCATAAAATGATTTTGCTTCTTCAAGTGTATTGGCAATCGGTTTCTCGCACAGCACGTGTTTACCATGAGAAACACACTTTTTAAGAAGTGCAGTATGTGTTTCCGGATATGTGGCGATAATGACAATATCTACCTCTTCGTCCGAAATGCAGATGTCAGCATCGCATACAGCATACCCTGCTGCAACCTTCCTTTGCAACAGCCTTGCTTTCTCAATATCTGTATCGCACACATATTTTATGTAAACGTTTTCTCTGTAGTAAATAAAATGCAGGTGCTCTGCACCCATTTGTCCGCACCCCAAAAGTGCAATCGTGTATTTTCGCATGCCTAACCCTCCGAGCAGCGTATGTTTTCTCTAATTATAGCAGATATTTTTTTGTAATGCAATATTTTTTTCTTATTTTTTAAAAAAAGTATTGCAAAATGCAAAAATTATGGTATAATGAGATAATTGGAAATAAAAAAATTTTTGGAGGAGAACAAATGAACGTAAAGGTAGAAAAAACAGAAAAGAACATCGTTACGCTCGAAATCGAAGTGGCAAAGGAAATATTTGAGGAAGGGATGGAAAAAGCATATCGCAAAAATGTAAAGAGCATCGCCCTCCCCGGATTCCGTAAGGGTAAGGCTCCCCGTAAATTTATTGAAAAATATTACGGCGAAGCTGTTTTTTACGAAGATGCAATAAACTTTGTGTGCCCCGATGCATATGATAAAGCAATAGAGGAAAATGGCATCGCACCCGTTGCACAGCCCGAAATTGACATTGTACAGATTGGCAATGGTGAAAACTTTATCTTTAAGGCCACTGTTACGGTAAAACCGGAATTTGAGATTGGTGAATACAAAGGTATAAAAGTGGATAAAATTGAATATATTCCCACGGATGATGACATTCAAGCAGAGCTTAGCAGAATGCAGGAACAAAATGCTCGTATTATTACCGTAGAAGACCGGTCTGTAGAAAACGGTGATATTGTAACTATTGATTACGAAGGTTTTGTAGACGGCACTGCTTTTGACGGCGGCGCAGACAAGAATCACGACCTCACCATTGGATCCGGTCAGTTTATTCCGGGTTTTGAAGAGCAGCTGATTGGCAAAGCCAGCGGTGAAGAATGTGAGATCAATGTCACCTTCCCTGCGGAATACCATGCAGAAGAACTGAAGGGAAAAGACGCCACATTCAAAGTAACGATTCATTCTATTAAAAAGAAGGAACTTCCTGCACTGGATGATGAATTTGCGAAAGACATCAGCGAATTTGATACTTTTGATGCCTTAAGAGCAGACGTAATTGATCAGCTTACTAAATCCGGTGAAACACGCGCTCTTCGAGAAACCGAAGAAAAGATTATGGAGGTTATTGCCAACGCAACCGAAATAGATATCCCCCGCCCCATGATTGAAACACAGATTGACAGAATGATGGATGACTTCCGTTATCGTCTGTCCTCTTCCGGTCTTACACTGGAGCAATACGCCGAATACACCGGCATGCCGCTTACGGAAATGCGCAAGCAATATGAAGAAAATGCACAGCGTGCCGTAAAAGGCAGTCTCATTCTTGAAAAAATTGCTGAAATTGAAAAAATTGAAGCATCAGAAGAAGAAATTGAGTCTGAACTGCAGAAAATGGCAGACAGCTATAAGATGGAGCTGGATAAAATCAAGAAAATTATGGGTGAAAATACGGAGGGGATTGCTTCCGATATTAAAACAAACAAAACTCTCGATTTTCTTGTAAAAAACGCTGAAATTAAGAAAGCACGCAAGAAAGCTGCCCCGAAAACAACTGATGCAGAGACTGCTGAAGAAGCCGCTCCGGCAAAGAAAACCACTACAAAGAAAACAACCACAAAAGCAAACACAACAGAAAAAAAATCCACAGCAACAAAAACCAAAACTGCTTCTGCTGCCAAAAGTACTTCTGAAAAGAAAACCACTACAAAGAAAGATGCGGATGCTGCTCCCGCAAAAAAAACTGCAGCAAAGAAAACTGATAAATAAGTTGTATTTACAGACAAACATGGAGGTGTTCTTATGAGCTTAGTGCCCGTTGTTGTAGAACAGGATAACCGAGGCGAACGTTCCTACGACATATATTCCAGACTTTTGAAAGACAGAATCGTTTTTCTGGGTGAAGAAATCAACGACGTAACTGCCAGCCTTACTGTGGCCCAGCTTTTGTTTCTTGAAAGCGAAGATCCGGACAAGGATATAAACCTTTACATCAACAGCCCCGGTGGATCCATCACGGCCGGAATGGCAATTTATGATACGATGAATTACATCAAATGCGACGTTTCTACCATTTGTATCGGTATGGCGGCCAGTATGGGGGCTTTCCTGCTTTCAGCAGGTGCAAAGGGTAAACGTCTGGCTCTCCCCAACAGCGAAATTATGATACACCAACCGCTTGGCGGTATGCAGGGTCAGGCAACAGACATCAAAATTCATGCCGACCACATACTGGCTATCAAGGACCGTATGAACCGGATTATGAGTCAAAACACCGGGCAGCCCCTTGAAGTTATTCAGAAGGACACGGAGCGTGATAACTTTATGTTTGCGCCTGCAGCACTGGAATACGGGCTGATAGATAAAGTAATTGAAAAACGCTAAATTCTCGCAGAAAGCGTAGGTTTTTATATGGCAAAGTATGATGACCCTAAAATGCTAAGGTGCTCGTTTTGTGATAAGCCGCAGGATCAGGTTGGCAGGCTTATTGCCGGTCCCGGTGTGTATATATGTGATGAATGTATCGAGCTTTGTTTTGAAATCATCGACGAAGAGTCCGAAATGAAGCACGCTGTCCCAAAGGCGGAAAAGCATACTCACAAAATGATACCGAAACCGCAGGAAATCAAAGCGGCACTTGACCGATACATTATTGGCCAGGAAAAAGCCAAAAAAAGTCTTTCCGTAGCAGTGTATAACCACTATAAACGTATCGGAAAGGAAAATGTACTTCATGAAGATGTAGAGCTACAAAAAAGCAACATTCTGCTTCTTGGACCCACCGGCTCTGGCAAGACAATGCTTGCACAGACGCTTGCTAAAATTTTGGATGTTCCTTTTGCCATCGCAGATGCCACCTCTCTGACAGAAGCAGGATATGTAGGTGAAGATGTAGAAAACATTCTTTTAAAGTTGATTCAAGCGGCAGATTATGATGTAGAACGGGCTTCTCGCGGCATTATTTATATTGATGAAATTGATAAAATTTCTAAAAAAAGTGAAAATCCTTCTATCACCCGCGACGTAAGCGGCGAAGGCGTTCAGCAGGCTCTTCTGAAAATACTGGAGGGTACTGTCGCGTCCGTGCCTCCACAGGGTGGCAGAAAACATCCGCACCAGGAATTTATTCAGATTGACACTTCGCAGATTCTATTCATTGTTGGTGGTGCTTTCGACGGTCTGGATAAAATTATTCAGAAACGAGTTGGAAAAAAATCCATGGGCTTTGGTTCAGAGATTAGTCGTGCAAACTCTGCTGATATGGACGCTCTTTTTATGCAGGTTGAGCCGCAAGATTTGATTAAATTTGGCTTGATTCCTGAATTTATCGGTCGTCTGCCGGTTATGGTTACACTGCACTCACTTGACGAAGAAGCTCTAAAGCGTATTATTCAAGAGCCTAAAAATGCAATTTTAAAACAATATCAAGAACTCTTTGCATTTGATGATGTAATTCTTGAAATCGAAGAAACCGCACTTGATGCAATTGCAAAGAAGGCTTTCTCGCGAAAGACCGGTGCGCGGGGCCTGCGAGCTATTTTTGAGGAAACACTGACAGATATCATGTTCTCCATCCCCTCTGATTCAACTGTAGAACGTGTAAAAGTTACCGGTGAGACGATAGATACTGGCGTACCTGAAATCATATACAACATAAACCGCAGGTCGCTCCGTAAACCGGTGAAAAAATCTCCGGCAAAGCACGACTCAGCTTCTTAGTTTTTGATATAATTACTATTCTTTTATGCAGTATCATAATCGTAAAACAAAAATTAAGTTACTACTAATACAGGACAGTCGTATAAAACGATTGTCCTGTACTTATATCTCATTAACACCTTTCCCGTTATCAACATAGTTACCTTTTTAGAACATTTTATAAGACTTTACATCATGTAAAATCGAAACACACGGTGCTGGGATTCTGCCAAGGCCATCGGGGCCTACATTCAGAAGATAGTTAATACCTCTTTCATTCAAATGACGCTTGGTTGCCCAAATCTCCTTAGAGCTTTTCCAATCCTGATCAAAGCTTTTATATCCCCAGGAGCGATTCATTGTTGCCGGCGCTTCATAGAGTGTATCCTTTTGTTCCTCCGGGATTTCGTTATCCCCTGTTGAAGTGTAATCACCGAGTCCGTTTCCGATTCTTGAATTGACAAGACAATGCGGCTGATACTTTTTCACCAATTCAAAAAGATATCGGCTTTGCTCCGTTTTTATAGTACGAGGTGTATCAAACCAGACAAGGCATAAATCGCCATAATTTGTAAGGAGTTCTTTCACCTGCGGAACAATCTTCTTTTCAAAACAAATGGTATAATTCTTGCCTTCCGTACCGGGAAAATCCGTCACATTATGACTGTAACCACCGTCATGTGCCCAAGGCATAATAAATCCGCCACCATGTTCTTCATGCCAGTCCAGATCTTGAGAACAGTAAATTCCGAGTCTCATGCCATGCTTCTAATAGTATTTCTGCATCTTCTGTATTCGTATATAACGCAGAAAGTCGCCTTAGGAAAGCCTACTTCGTATTCGGAAACGGTAAAAACCCAAGCTCACTTGCAGCCTTATTCATAAGAGAAGGGTAATTCCCGAAAAACCAACAATATACAGCCCCTGTCACACCCAAACGATGCATTTCTTTGTATTTGTCGTATAGGATACCGGGTACAGGAACATATGGTACAGTAGCAAGCTCATGCGATGCACAGATTTGCAGTTTTGCATACAGCGGCGCTCCATTTGCAGTTTCAGCACCATGGCGAAAAACTTCACCCGGTCCTGCATAGCTGAGCCAATAATCAACCGTTGTTCTTTCTTTGCCGAGCTGTAAAACTGTACCGCGATCTTCAAAATTATTCATGAGTGGAATCGTTTCGTCACGTACCTTGCCGTGTTCGGCCTGCATTTCGGCTGTCCATCCACGTACAGCATATGTCCAGCTTATAAATTCTGCATCTGGCTTTGCTCTTTGCATACCACGTTTTAGAAGACGCTCCGTTTTTGCAAGTGCTCCGGGCTTTGAAAGTCCTGCTGCGCGACAGTGCGGGCAGGCAATAGAATCCTTTGTTGCCACACTGTCGCACCCGGCAACGGCTTCACCCAAAGTAATCCCAATAAAGCCCGCAAGATCAGGAACCAACGTAAAAAGTGTAAACATACATTCTTCGATATATGCTCGTCCCTGTTTTGTACTGGGACACACTGCCTTCTGCTTACCACCCCAAAAAGAATCTCCCGCCTACTTTTCTAATGCTTTCATGGCATATCATGGTATGCGACCATCAGAATTTCGGAAGCAGGGTATGCCACCATTTTGGTTTTCTTATAAAAAATAAACTCGAAACATGTTTGATACTTTTTTCGTATAACTATTTCAGACAATTTAATTTATTAACGAAAAATCTTTACATAATTAAAAAACCGCATATATATGCGGCTTTTTTAGTATCATATTTCAGAAAAAGGTGATAACCCCGAATGTGGATCCCAGATAAAAGACTTTATAAAACAGGGAGCTGAATAAGTTGGGATTTGAATTGATAAAACACAATCACTTTCATCAAATGGTAAAGCGTATTTCATATTTGTCTGTACAAGTTCGCAATTTTTATTTTCATGTTTTTGATATAAGGCTAAAACAAAAATTGTTTTCTTATCATAAGTGTTGAGAAATCGAGCGCTTAAACTTCCCGGCGATGGTGCAAAGACCTCTTTGCCATTTTGATATAACAAAATTTCTTTTGCAGGTAAAATTCGTATATCATCATATTCCCCATCTCCGGTAAAAGCGATTTCCATCTTTGAAAATGAGATGTTGGGCATCTCAAAATTACAAGTATACTCTATCCAGGTATTTTCAGTAAATTCACCAAGCGCATCTACAGCGGATGTTTCAATAGTCGCATTTCCTTCAGCTGAATCTTTCTTTATGCCGAAAACATTAACTTGAGGAGACAAAGCCATAGCGGATTTGAATTTAAAAACCAATCTATAAGTTCCATTTTTTAAATTTGATGGAACAAATACCTTGCTTACAGTTTCTGCATTCAGATACTGATTTCCATTATCTTCTCTACAGATACTTCCTCCACTTAAATCTGTAATCTCATTTTCAAAATCAACATATGAACTGAGTGACCGGATTTTATCCGGTATTATTTTGTATAACGCCGCACCCCCGGGAGGAACGCAAGCTGTAAGTATGTTATTTCCCTTCATAACGGTGTCCTCACTTCCTGATGCGCAGAATCCGCTGAAGCTTACAACTTCCTCCGTCCCCTGTGTATTAATCAAGTGAACTGCAATTTTTTCTTCTGTTTTTCTTCGATTTAAAACAATTACATGTAAAACGTTATTTTTATAAAAAGACGACACTAAATAATCCTCATTTTTTATAGATGAAAAAATCGGATTTTTATTATATACATACGTATCAAACGCATCTTTTAGCTCGTTTTGTGAAAACTCTGTTATATATTCCCAAAGCGGGGTTTGGTTTAAATCCAAGGAACCATCCGAATTATCAAACTTAAAAAAACCAATACCGGATGCACCGGCTATAAAAGATTGATAAAGCATATTTCTCATTTCATCGCCGGTTGGAAAATAATCCGGGTGTGAATCTGCCCAGCGAAAAGCTTGTAAAAGCGAGTATACCGGTTTATTTCCATTCACCGCTTTTACAGCATCTGCAACCTTATCTGCCGGATAAACAGCCGCCGACAGATAAGGCGAACCAGGATTATTATCGTATAGATCTTCTAAAGAAGCAGGATATGGATCTACGCAAAGAATATCTGCATATCTTCCAGCTTCTACAAGGCGACTCGACGCTTCGCATAAATACACAGGATGATTCGGATCATTATTTCGAATCAAAACATATGATTTTCTTAAATCCTCATGGGGTTTGGCAAAATGATTGAAGGTCTCATCCATTACCATCCAGGCAAAAAGTGCTTCATGATTACAAAATTCTTGCACAACACGTTCTGTTACTGCATAATTATCTTCATGCCCCGCAGGCTTACCGTTTCGATATAAGGCAATCATACACATAGCACCTTTATTTTTTGCATTATCAAGCGCAGTATTTAAATATTCAATCGTTTTATCAATTTCATAATAACTGCCGTCACGGTTGGTTGGCATTGCAAGTTGCGCAATGATTATTCCGTTTGGAATGCCCAAATCAAATTGATAATCTCTATAACGGTACGCAAAAACAGGTTGCACAATATCATTTGTTCTTTCAAGAATACCTGTCTTTGGATTTTGTTTCATTTTATAGTATGTACCATCTGCACCTAATGTCTTTGGACGATCATATTTATAAATTTTATGTGTAGTTGCACAAATGGGGTCAGAATATCCATGAATCCTGGCTTCGATAGTATATTCAGATTGTTTATCTTTCAAAAGTGCAATTGGGAAAGAAAAAGAGGCAACATTGTCTTCTGAGGAAACCGAAATCACGTCCGATACTGCCTCCCCACCTTTTTTCATACAAAAATCAATGTTTTTTTCTGCAAATGCCGGATAAGCAGCCGTATTGATTGTTGCTGTCACTAAAATTGGAGCCACATGATCACTATAGTAAAACACCTCATCCGTTTCTATATGTATTGCTTTTGGCACTTCCATTAATTTTAGTGAAACATTATCAAAATATATATGTCCCACACCCTGTTGACGTAATAAAATTCTCATTCCGGAAGCTGTTGCAGGAACTTCTATTTCATGAGATACGGACATCCATCTTTTTTCAGTAGTTTGATAGGAACCAAGCTTAGATTCACCACTATTTTGATTGAAAAATTCGAGCTTAATAAGGGCATATCCATTTTCAGAAGAAATTTGATTGATTTCTTTTTCTGAATATACATCTGCTTTTAATATGTATTTAGCTCCGGGAATTACATTAACTTCTTGTTTGACCCAGGGATTAGAGACTCTCCCGTCCGTTCCTTTAAAGTCAGACAATTTTATGCAATGATTGTTTTCATTGAGTGGATCAGAAAGATAGGATAAATATGGATTATTCTCCCACTCACCTTTAAAAGGAGACCAATCTTTGGATTTAACGGGAATATATTCAAAATCACCATTTTCTAATAACTCGGTATTTAGTTCGGGAATAACAGACGATTCTTCTGCACAAACTGTACTTATATATGTGCTAAGAAAAATTAAACTTAAAAATAAAGAAATCATTTTTTTCATGTCATCTCATCCCCAATTCACTTTCTTTAATGATGAATCATGCGACAGCCCCAATATCTGTCGCATGATTCCGTTTCCATCCTCTAACCCTATTTCCAGCCTATAATCCGGCTCATAATTACAGCCGCTTCTGCGCGCGTTGTGTTTCCCAGCGGACGAATTGTACCATCCTCATAGCCTTGTACAATACCTGCATTCACCATGGCCCCAATATCGACCACAGCATAGTCTGCAATACTGCCTGCATCCGCAAAAACAGAGGCGTTACCATCTGTAAGTTCTTTCAAAAGTCGCATACCGCGAGCGCAAATTACCATCAGATCCTGTCTGGAAATTTCAGCTTCCGGCATATAGAGCCCATCGCCGACGCCCTTGAGAATACCCAGTGCCTGACCGACAGCAATTTCATCTGCATAATGTGCGCCGCCCATTACATCCGTAAATGTAGATGCACCGGCTTCAGCCGTAATTCCAAAGGAAGCCAAGGTTTTTACAAGGAATGCCGCGAATTCACCGCGTGTAATCTTCTGCCCCGGTGCAAAGGTGTGCGCACCGATTGCATTAACGATACCCATAGAATCCAGCTGGAGAATCTGGTCATACGCCCAGCTGTATCCGGCAAGATCATGATAACGCGTCATAGATGCTGCAGAAAGAACAGTACCGTCTGAAGGTGTAATCTTATATAAGGCCGCACCGCTGGGAATGAGATTTGCGCAAAGCGTGCCGTTTCCGGATACGGTTTCACCGTTTCCGCCTGCCGCACATACGGCTGTGAAATCGCCCACTGTGTGGCTTCCGGTAACGTTCGCAAGAGAAACATTCACCGTCTGTGCCGTGTTTTTACGATTCAAAACCACCATATGCAGTACGCCGTCTTTCACAAAGGAGACTGCCCAGTAGTCTTCGTTTTTCACGTTACTGAAAATCGGATACTTGTCGTATACAAATGCATCAAAAGCATCTTGCTGTTCATTTTGTGCAAATGCCGTAATATACGGCCAAACGTCTGTTTCGTCAAGGTCTGTTGTTCCGACAGAATCCCGGAATTTATAGTAGCCGAAACTGGAACCACCTGACATAAGAGACTGGTAAATCATATTCCGCATTTCATCGCCTGTCGGCCAATAACCCTGCCAATCAATTGCCTGTAAAAGAGAATAAACAGGTTTTCTTCCCTTTACCGCTGCAACAGCTTTCTGTGTCTGTTGTGCTACGAATGTTTCCGGTGCATCGTGATTACCCGGATACGGGTCAATGCAGAGAATATCTACATACCGACCGGCTTCTGCCATCTTATCTGTAGCTTCTGCCACGAAAACAGGATGGTTCGGGTCGATGTTGCGGATTGTAATATAAGATTTACGCAAATCCTCATAGGGATTCGGAATATGGTTAAAGGTTTCGTCCATAACCATCCATGCAAACAGTGCCGGATGATCCTTAAGGGCAGAAACAACCAGTTTTGTTGTTTCAATATTGGCTTCGTTTCCTGCCGGTTTCATATTCCGATAAAGCGCAACCATGCACATTACATTCATTTCATTTGCCTTATCTAAAATAGCTTTTACGTAGGTTATCAGCGCATCGCCTTCGCGGTCTGTCGGCATACCGAGCTGTGCAACTACAACGCCGTTTGCTTCGCCGGATTCATATTCTGCCGCGCCGTAACGATATGCAAAGATGGGGTTAATCACTTTGCCGTTCTTTGTATATACGCCATCTGCACTTAAGTATGTCGGGCGGTCATATTTATAAATTTTCCATTCATTTGTGTGTCCTGCCGCGGAAACTTCAATCTTATATTCTGCCTGTTTTTCTGTCAAAAGCGCAACATCATATGTGAAAGTTGCTTTTCCGTCTTGCGTGGGAACACCAAGCTTTTCTGCGAGTACTGCCCCATCTTTTGTGAGACGGAAATCGATAGCAGAGCCTGCAATTTCAGGGTATACAGCGGTATTCAGAACACCGGTTGCCATGCCCGGTTCCGTATGGTCGGAATAGTAGAATACTTCATCGGTGGTAACGCTTACACCGCTGGGCTTTTCGGTGTTACAAAGCATAACATCATCTACCCAGAACGTACCGAGACCGTAGCAACGGGGATACACCTTAATTGTAGTTGCTTCCGCAGGTGCTGTAAAGGAATGGAGAACCTGAATCCACTGTTTACCGGTGGTTTTTACCTGTCCCATGCGTCCTTCACTATAGTGTCTGTCGGGGTCATCCTTTGGTTTATCATTGTAAAACTCAATCTTAATGGAAGAATAGCCCGGCATATCTTCTTCGATATAAATCCAAGCACTGAGCTGATAGGAAGCACCGGGAATCAATTCTGCTTCCTGATACGTATAGGGATTATCGCCCTGCTCAGAGTTTGTAATCTTAACACTGCGACTGCTGTTATGACCAAAGGTCTTATCGTAAACGGATTTGGTGTTCTCTACCCATGTTTCGGATTTATAGGGATTCCAATCCCAGGGACCGTGATTCGGGCTGTTTTCATCGCTTTCAAAATCACCGTTATTTAAAGTATTGGGAAGACCTGGAAGGAATACTTCAGGTGCCTTTTCCGCTTCTTCTTTATTCTCAGTGGAAGGTTTCGGCTCTGCCGGCTTCGGGTCTGCAGGTTTTGCAGGTTCTGCCGGAGTAGGTGCAGTCGCTTCTTCTTTTGCCTTCTGACCAACAAGAGAAACCTTGTCCCATGTAATATCACCGCCGCCGAGAAGACGAATTAAGATGTTAGCACGTGTTGCACCTTCCGGTGCCATAAAGGTAATTACCTTCGGATCAAAATCACGGGTCACATCCGTGTAATCCACCTTTACGCCTTCCGTCATAGATTTATCACCGGCGTAAAACTCCATCTTAATCTGCGCTTTGGTTTCAGGAAGTTTTGTAGCCTTCAAAAACGCAGTGAAAACATACTCTGTTCCTCCGACAAGACCTGTTACTTTCTGGGTAACCGTCATGTTACCGCTATCGGCAAACATACGAAGGCCCGCCTCTCCATCCTTGGCAGTTTTTACAATTTCCAGATTTTCTCCGAGCACAGTACCGGAAAGCAGAGACCAGCTTGCCACGCTTCCATCTTCATTTTTTTCTTCAAAGCTACCGTTTCGAATAAAATCTGTCGTTCCGTCTTTGGAAACGGGGGACTCGCCTTCGCCCATAACTTTCACGCTATCCCAAATGACTTCGCCGCCGCCGAGAACACGAATCAGAAGATTCATGCGCACTGTGCCCTGAGGAGGAGTGAAAGTAATAACCTGCGGTTCAAAACCTCTTGTCGTTTCTGTATAACTTTTCTTGTTTTCACCGACACTTTTTGTCTCACTGTAAAACTCCATTTTAATCTGGGCACTTCCAACAAGGGATTTAATATGGGTATATGCAGTGAGCGTGTATTCCGTACTGTCGTTTAAACCGGTTACATTTTGTGTAAGTGTAATATTCTCCGTTGCAGATGCAAGACGCACAGCATTCTTTCCATCATGTGCAGCTTCAACAATAGAGAAATGTTCTTCTGCTCCTTGTCTGCTCCAGCCGGTGGGAATGCCATCTGCATTTAATTCTTCAAAACTTCCATTCCGTATAAAATCCGATTTTTCAGCGGCACTTACCCCTATACCCAGACCAAGGCAGAGGCACAGTACCATTACTATGCTTAGAATTCTTTTCATCGTCTACTCCTTTAATTGTCTGTTACTACAGCTGAAACGGTTGCAACTTTCGTGTCAGCATCCGGAACTAATAGCGCAGAACCATTGAAAGCAAACGTTTTGATGATATCGCCGGCGTCCGTGCTTGTAAATTCCAGGATTGTGTCATCAGTAAATGCCGTCATTTCCTTAGGTGCAGATGCAATTTTTACATCCACAAGCTTTTCTATATTGTTTTCTACTGTATACCGTGCCAGAATAAATGTCGCGTTGGCATCGGAGACATTGTGATATCTTGCAGATACCGGTGTTCCCGCCGTAAGTGTGTTTGTTTCTACACCGTTCTGATAAATCATTGCATTGTTTTCAGCGTCTTCAATTTTAAAATCATCGTATGCTACTGTCATGCCAGTTTGTGCACGAGGGCGAACTTGAAAACGAACTGCATCGTATGCGACATTATCTACTGTTCTTTCTCCATTCAATTGAACATAATATACAAATTCAGTCCATTTGCCAGGGGTCGTTACACTAAGATTGGATCCTGTACTGAGACTAATAGTAGTTTTTGTTGAAGTTTCACCCTTGCTTTCTGTAATTTGAACTAATTCCACGAGCGGCGCGCTCTCAGATGAAAGAGGCATAAACTTAAACGAAAACTTATAGTATGAATCATGTGTAAAGAGCAAATGGGTAGAGGTATTATACTGCATCCTGTATATTCCTGTTGCACCAGACTCTTCTTTAATTTTTAAATAATGATTGCCATTAGTTTCTGTTTCAATGGCATGACTCCCTTCTATAGTTCCGTACGTTGACCATCCTGTTAACATGCCATTTTCAAAATCCCCGTCAACGAGATAGTTAGAAGGAACATCAGTTGTATAATAAGGTGACATAAAATGAACATCACCATTCTCGACGGAATTTGAATTATAGTCGTTTGTTCTAAAGGTTACGCGAACTCTTTCACCATCTTTTTGTTCTTTAAAATGTGTTTTATAAAGTTTCCATTCCCCGGAAGTAGACGGACAATAAAACGTAGTTGCTATTAGTCTCGTAGTCCCCTCCAAGGCAAATTCTTCCACAACAACCTGCATAACGTTATCAAGAGTGGACTTATACCAAACTTCAATATAGCATCTTCCGTCTTCGTTTAGGAGAATGTAAGGAGATTTCAAACCGAAGCCTGATGTTGTGCTTGTAAAAATGTTACCAGCAACCGGTGCATCTTCATCGTACCCTTCGGTTCCTTGCACCAGAATATTTCCGGCAACTGAAGGATAAACGTCACTGTATGAATTTCTTGTCCATCCTGTCACTTCATTTCCCTCGACGGAAAATTCCGGGTTTGCAAATGCATTTTCTGCGTCTGCAGCTGTCGGCACAGCAAACAGGCTGCAAAGCAGGAGAACTGCAAGCCCGACAGAAAAAAGTTTAGATCGTTTTGTTTTGTACATAAGAGTACCTCCTTAAAATTATTACAGGTTCATCTTTAAGTTAATGATACACTAAAACAAATGTAAAATCTACGACTATATTATTAAAAAATAAAGGTTTTACAGATTTTTTATTGAAAAAAACTGTATAATATGGTATACTATGAGCAGAAAAATAAAATCAAGGAGAAAAACCATGCTTTATTTTGCGAATAAGGATGTTCGTCTTGAGCTTCCCGGACCTAAAATAGCGCAGGACATGCCTACGCCACATATTCATGACTTTTATGAAATTATTATTATGGTGGACGGTGACAGACGCTTTTTTATTCATAAAGATCTATATCTCTGTCAACCGGGTGATATTATGCTGATTCCACCAGGCTGTTCCCACCGCGCCGTTACGATTTCTGAAACATATCAACGGTATCTCCTCTATTTCAACGAGTTTTTCATCCGTGAAACCGCTCTTCTTTCCTGTTTCCAGACAGCGCATATGCAGGTTTCGCAAAGGAGGTTCAAGCTGGTCACGGATTATCTGGAGGACATACGGTTTGAAATGGAAAAAAAGGACGCATACAGCGATATAATGATAAAAGCAGATGTGCAAAAGCTCCTGATGCTGTTCTGTAGATACAGCGAAGAGCCGAGCGTCCGTGAATTTGAGCTGTACGATAAAAATATTCAGGTTGCTGCCGCTTTCATCCGCGCGCATTATCGGGAGCATCTGACATTGCAAATGATCGCCGATGCCTCTTTTTTAAGCCCGAATTATCTTTCCAGGCGATTTAAGGAGGTTACCGGATTTGGTATAAGCGAATATATCAATGGTATACGCATTCGAGAAGCAGAATTGCTCCTATCCGGTACAACAAAATCCATAGTCGAAATAGCCGATCGGTGCGGGTTTAACGACTCCAATTATTTTGGCGATGCTTTTAAAAGGCTTATCGGCTGTTCCCCCTCCCAATATCGGAAGCAGTACGCACATTTGCGAGTTAAAAACAAGAAAACCAAATAATAATTATAAAGCTCCGGACAAAAAAGAAGGAGCGAAAAGTTCGCTCCTTCTTTTGGAATGTCTACACTCGTGTCTTTTTCATAATATGAATATCGTTCGGGAAAATAGAGATGCCGACTTCTTTCCCGGCTTCCTCCATCAGGGTGCTTTGCACCATCCAATCTGTTTCCCCGGTCTGCACCTGCATTTCATAGTGAACACCTTTAAAATATACACTTTTCACAACACCGGACAGCATTCCTTCCCCTTTTGGAACAATCTTAATATCCTCTGGGCGAATGACAACATCAACCTTTTCTTCCTTTTCAAATCCACCATCCACGCAGGTAAACTCATGTTCTGCAAACCGGACATGAAAATCCTCATGCATAACACCTTCCACAATATTGCTTTCGCCGATAAAACGGGCTACAAAGCGGTTTTTCGGCTCATTATAGATATCTACCGGCGTACCAATCTGCTGGATTTCTCCGTTACTCATAACTACAATTGTGTCACTCATAGTAAGTGCCTCTTCCTGGTCATGAGTCACATACACAAAAGTGATTCCCAGGGCCTCCCGCAGTTTCTTCAGCTCATGCTGCATCCCTTGGCGAAGCTTCAGATCCAGTGCGCCAAGCGGCTCGTCAAAAAGAAGAACCTCCGGCTCGCAGACAATTGCGCGTGCAATTGCCACGCGCTGCTGCTGACCGCCGGATAATGAGTCCGGATACCGTTCTTCAAACCCGGGAAGGTTTACAATTTCAAGAGCACGGGAAACTTTTTTCCGGATTTCGACCTCCGGCATTTTTTTGATACGAAGCCCAAACGCAACATTCTCAAAAATGTTCATATGCGGAAAAAGAGAATACTTCTGAAACACAGTATTAAAATTGCGTTTATTCGGCGGAACACTTGCAATATCTGCTCCTTTATAAAGCACTTTACCTGCATCCGGTTGCTCAAAGCCGCCAATAATCCGCAAAATTGTAGTTTTTCCGCACCCGCTGGGACCGAGAAGCGTTATGAATTCATTCTCCCGGATATATAAACTGAAATTTTCTAAAACCCTGGTATCTCCAAACGACTTGTCTATACCCTGCAAATCAATAATGTGATTACTCAAGTTCTTTTCTCCTATTTTTTACAGTGAGGCCAAGAATTCGCTCCAGACCTTTTCATACAGATTTGTAACCTCTTCTCCAAGATACAGATATACCTCTGCTTTATCTAAAACCGCTTCATCCGGATACGCAAAGGAATTTCTCACATCTTCCGGAAGAGCATTATACACTTCAACATGTGGCGTGGAATATCCAATTTCATCTGCATTCCGTTGTGCTATCTCTGTTTCACACATGAAATTAATAAATTTCTCAGCAGTTTCTTTATTCGTGCTGTTTTTCGGAATGACCATGGAATCAAAGAAAAGATTGCTTCCGTCTTCCGGGATGGCAAAATTAAGATTTTCGTTTTCTGAAATACAGTACGCTGCATCTCCGGCATACATCAGTGCCATAGGAGCTTCTCCTGCAATCATCTTATCCATGCCGTCATCATTTACATACCCGGCCACATTAGGCTTCTGTGAAGACAGTTTATCTTTTGCTTCCGTAAGTTCTTTCTCACTTGTACTGTTAAAGGAATAGCCTAATGTCTTGAGTGCAATTCCCAAAGCATCACGCATATCTTTCTTCATAAGAATAGAGTTTTCGTATTTAGCATCAAACATTGTTTCCCATGTAAAGGTATCTTCCTGCACCAGTGTCTCATCATACAGAATGCCCAAGGTCCCCCACATATACGGTACAGAATATTTATTTTCCGGGTCAAACGCCAGATTCTTATACTTTTCGTCAATCATACTATAATTCGGAATATTGTCATAATTCAAGGGAGCAAGCATATCTTCCTGAATTAGCCGTTCAATCATGTAATCCGACGGAATCAAAACATCATACGCCGTACTGCTGTTCTTAATTTTAGTATACATCGTCTCATTATCCGTATACGTCTCGTACTGAATCCGGATATCGGGATTCTGCTTTTCAAAATCGTCGAAAATCGTTTCGTCGATATATTCTCCCCAATTATATACCCTAAGAACGGTTTTCCCACTGTCAGAACAGCCGGCAAAACATACAAAACACATAATCAGGCTTAATACAAGTGCAATTTTTTTCATCAATAATTTACCTCCGTACTTTTCTTTTTTTCTTTAATGTTTATTATGAGAAGCAGGATAAGCACTGCTCCGAACATAATCGAGGATAACGCATAATTTTCCGGTTTTACGCCCGTTTTTGAGGTGTATACAAGAATAGAGATGTTTTTTACACCATTCCCCGTATTGAAAAAGCTAATTACAAAATCATCAATTGATAGCGTAATCGACATAAGAAAACCGGATATAATTCCCGGCAGAATATCGGGCAAAACAATTTTTTTATACGCCTGCAGTTGGCTGGCACCAAGATCCAGAGCAGCCTCAAAAACACTCTGATTCATTCCATATAACTTCGGCATCACCGAAAGAATAACATACGGGATGCAGAATGTAATGTGCGAAAGCAATAACGTAACAAATCCAAGGTCTAAATGAAAAAAAGTGAACAGCAGCATTAGCGAAACGCCCGTGACAATATCCGAATTTAGCATTGGCAAGTACGTCAGGTTTATCATGGATTTCCGCAAGCGCGTACCGCTCTTATGCAGCGCAAGTGCCGCCACAGTTCCAATGACCGTGGAAATAAAAGCCGCCAGGAGTGCAAGGACAATCGTTGTCACAAGCGCATCCATAATCTGTGAATTGTGAAACAATTCTTTATACCACCGAAGAGAGAAACCTCCCCATTTCCCTCTTGATTTTGCATCGTTAAACGAGAAAACCACCAGCGTCAGAATCGGTGCGTACAAAAAAATCAGGATGAAATAAAAATAGGCTTTCTTACATAATTTTTTCACGGCATCATCACCCCCGAATCATCCGAGAATCGGTTTACGAGCCACATGCACACAACCACTACCACCATCACAACAATGGAAATGGCCGAACCAAATCCCCAATTTCCGGCGTGCATAAACTGCTGCTCAATAATATCGCCGATAAGCGTCACCTTCCCACTTCCCAAAAACTGGGAAATCACGAAAGTTGTAACGCCCGGAACAAAAACCATGGTAATTCCGGATATGATTCCCGGAACACTGAGCGGAAGAATAATCCGAAAAAAACAAGTTGCATTTCCTCCACCCAAATCACGCGCCGCTTCCAGAATATTCTTGGGAATTTTGCTTATGGAATTATAGATGGGAAAAATCATATACGGCAGAAAATTATATACCATACCAAACACAACGGCATTTGTATTTCCCAGAAAAGATTGCTTTGGCAGTCCCATTGCCTGTAAAATCGTATTAAAAACGCCATTCCCTTCCAGAAGCGTAAGCCATGCATAAGTCCGAAGCAAAAAATTCATCCACATCGGTGCAATAAGCAAAACAACTAAAAGAGTCTTTTTCCTAAACGTATTCCCAGCCAAAATCATGGCAACGGGGTATCCAGCAAGAAGACAGAACACCGTCGCAACCAATGAAAGATACAGAGAACGCCATAAAACACGAAGATAATCTGGCTGGAAAAACTGGTGGAAATTGTCGAATGAAAAAATCCCGGCAGCATTTGTAAAGCCATAATATCCAATCAGCATAAGCGGGACAACAACCAGAAGAATAAGCCATATTAAAAACGGAAAAAGAGCAACCATATAAAGTGACTTCTTAACTTTCATTTCTTCCCTTTCTTATCCAAAAGAAAAATAGGGCGGCGAGGTGATCCACAGAAGCTTCGCCGATACTTTTCCTGCGTTTTTTATATAGTGGGGTGTCCGCGCCTGAAAATAAAAACTTTCGCCTTTTTTTATTTTATAGGCATGTCCACCGGTAACAAGCGTAATTGACCCACTCAAAACATAACCGAATTCTTCTCCCTCATGTGGGGCCTCTTCGTCCGTAGACATTCCGCTTTCAAGTTCAACCATCACTGGCTCCATTTCATTCTTCTGTGCGTCGGAAACAAGCCAGTAAACACGTAAATCGCCAAAGTCCTTGACGATAACATCCTCCTTTTTATAAACAACCTTTTCCGTACGTTCATCACTGAAAAATTCCTGAAAGCTTGTGCCGAGGCAACGTAGAATATCTTCAAGTGTTGAAAGCGAAGGTGATGTAAGGTCAGACTCAAGCTGAGAAATAAATCCTTTTGTTAAATCGCACCGATTTCCGAGTTCCGATTGTGTTAAATTATTTTTTAGTCTCAGATTTCTTATTTTGTCGCCAATTTTAATCATAAACCCATTCCTGTTTGTTTTATAAATTTAAACAAAATATACTTTTTGTTTACTGTTTGTAAACGAATATAATTATTGCATATTTTGTGTGATTTGTCAATAGATTTTTGCATTTTTTATAAAAATTTTTTTTGCTAACGTAAAGAAAAAAAGCGACCCGCTCCCACAGGTCGCCCGAATAAGCAAAATAAAGAAAATCAGTCTTTATACATTTTATTGAGAAGCATAGTCATAAGAATGATTGCACCCATAACAGCTACAATTGTCAGCATACCAACGCCCATGAATTTTAAATTCGTAATAAAAGCCAATGGATTAAACATAACTTTCTACCTCCTACATAAAGAAATTCAGAATCAGACCGCCGGCGATAACAGATGCAATCTGTCCAGAAACGTTAACACCGATGGAATGCATCAGCAGGAAATTCGAGGGATCGGCCTCAAGACCAAGTTTATGTACGACACGTCCGGACATGGGAAACGCGGAAATGCCGGCCGCTCCTATCATCGGATTGATTTTTTTCTTCGAGAACAGATTCAGTAATTTTGCAAAAAGGACGCCGCCTGCGGTATCGAAAATGAAAGCTACAAGACCCAACCCTAAAATAAGAAGGGTTTCAAGTCTCAGGAAGCTTTCGGCCTGCATCTGGGATGCAATTGTAAGACCAAGGAAGATGGTTACAAGATTTGCAAGCACTTTTTGTGCCGTTTCAGAAAGCGAATTCAGAACGCCACATTCCCGAATTAAATTACCAAACATCAGGAAACCAATCAAAGCGACGGATTCAGGGGCAACAACACCGGCGATAACCGTAATGATAATCGGGAAAAGAATGCGTGTTGTTCTGGAAACATTCTTCTGTTCATAAGGCATACGAATCATACGCTCTTTCTTGGTTGTCAGAGCTTTGATTACCGGGGGCTGAATCATGGGAACCAATGCCATATAGGAATAAGCAGCTACCATAATCGCTCCGAGATAATTAGAATTCAACTTCTGTGCAACAACGATGGAAGTCGGCCCGTCGGCTGCACCGATAATACCGATGGAAGCAGCATCGTTGATTCCAAAAAACATGGATGCAAGGCAAAGTGTAAAGAAAATACCAAACTGTGCTGCCGCACCGAAAAGCATGAGCTTCGGGTTTGTGAGAATCGGGCCAAAGTCAATCATTGCACCAATGCCGATAAAAAGGATGAGTGGGAAAAGTTCATTTGAAATACCGGCACTGAAAAGGGTTGTCAAAGGACCATGTGGACCGACAGCACCGGACAACGGAATGTTGACAAGAATCGTACCGAAACCGAGTGGAAGCAACAGAGTAGGTTCCATTTCTTTTCTGATAGCCAGATAAATCAAAAGACCCCCTATCAGCCACATAACAATTTGCTGCCATGTGGGAATCACCGCATTAGCAAGAAGCTCATTCATTTTTAATTCCTCCAAAACAATATTGCATTTATAATATCATTTTTTTGCCAAAAAGTCAAGAGTTTTTTATGATTTCAAAAGTTTTTCTTTTCTCAGTAATCAAACTCAAAGCATATTGTATTTCCTGCCCTCATATTAATCAAGTAAAAGGAGGTAATTATAATGGAAACTGTAAAAGAAGGCAGCCAAGGTGTCTTCGTGGAATATGTACAGCTTGCGCTTTCGCGTATGGGATACCCGGTCCGTATTGACGGGGTGTTTGGCTCCGCTACAAGAAGGGCCGTTACTGCTGTACAGAATGCATATGGTCTGTCTGCGGATGGTATAGTTGGTCCGATAACCTGGGCTGTTTTTACGCCTTTTTTACGCGGCTTTGCATACTATACCGTAAAATCCGGTGATACAATTTATATGATAGCTAAAGCTTTCTACACTGCACCCGAAAGAATTCTTCTTGCAAATACGGAAGTTATTCCGGACCAGTTACCGGTCGGAACACGCCTCATCGTCCCCTATGGATTTCCGCTTATACCCACAAATGTCTCTTACTCATACGCACTTGTGAAGCTTTTAGTGGAGGGAATCCGCGCCCGTTATCCATTCATCGGTGTTAATAGTGCAGGAACGAGTGTGATGGGGCAAAATCTCTATTACCTTACCATCGGAAGCGGTGAAAACGAGGTTTTCTATAATGGTTCTCATCACGGAAATGAATGGATAACCACACCAGTCCTCTTAAAGTTTCTGGAAGAATACGCGGAAGAATATATTAATGGTGGCACGTTATTTGGCTATAGTGCCTCTGAACTCTTCAACGCTACCACACTCTATATGTTGCCTCTTGTAAATCCCGACGGTGTAGATTTAGTTACAGGTGCTATTCCGAAAAATTCCTCATTTTACACGCGTGCGGTTACATACGCTCAAAACTACCCGCAAATTCCTTTCCCCAATGGATGGAAGGCAAACATTGACGGCATAGACCCGAACCTTAGCTATCCGGCATACTGGGAACAGGCACGGGAAATAAAATTTTCACAAGGGTACACCTCACCTGCACCACGGGATTATGTCGGCGAAGCTCCTCTTTCTGCTGTAGAATCCGCTGCTGTTTATCAATTCACGCTGACACATGATTTTTTGCTAACTCTTTCGTATCACACGCAAGGCCAAGTTATTTACTGGCAGTTTCTGGACTATTTGCCGCCAAACTCCCGTGAAATCGGCGAACTTTTTGCAGATGTCAGCGGTTACAGTCTGGAAGAAACACCGTATGCAAGCAGTTTTGCTGGCTATAAAGATTGGTACATTATGACGTATAACCGCCCCGGGTATACAATAGAAGCGGGCAGCGGGATAAACCCACTGCCCATCCAGGATTTTCCTATGATTTATCGAGAAAATGCAGGAATTTTGGCTAGTGCTCTCTCTGTTTTTATCGGAACGCAGTAAAGCCGGTCAATTCTATATCTTTCGACATTTCTCCCGGAGAAAGGGCATCGGCTTTCGCATAATCTGTAGAAAGATATTTTTTATTATCATCTGCAAATACAGTGACAACTGTGTCGACGCCCCTTTCCCAGGCCTGCACAGCACCAAGAAAGTTTGCACCGGAGGAAACGCCCACACCAAGTCCGAGTGTTTCAGAGAGTTTTCTGGACATCAGAATTGCGTCATTATCGTCCACACTCACGACCGAATCCAGTTCAGTAAGTTTCACTAAATCTGGAATGAACTCATCTGAAATGCCATAAATCTTATGTTGCCCCACCTTATATCCCGTGGACAAAGTCGGGGAATTTTTAGGCTCCAACGGGAAAACGCGGCAAGCCGGATTCTCATCCCGAAGCCGACGCCCAATACCCATTACTGTACCACCCGTGCCAACCCCGGCAACAAAGCCATCCGCCGTAAGCCCCATTTCTGCAAGTTGACATACAATCTCCTGCCCGGTATATAAATAGTGTGCATTGGTGTTTTCCGGATTAGAAAACTGACAAGGAAGAAAAACATCTGCCTTCTCCCCTTCTTTTTCCGCCATGGCAATCGAGCCGAGAAAGCCACCTTCTTCACGGGAGACAAGCACAACCTCCGCTCCGAAACTTTCCATGATATGTATGCGCTCTTTCGTCATCCAGTCCGGCATAAAGATCTTGACCGGATGGCCCAGTGCCCGTCCTACCGCCGAAAAAGATATGCCTGTATTTCCGCTGGTAGCTTCCACGATTGTGTCACCTTTCTTCAGCTCTCCCGAATCATAGGCGCATCGAATGATGTGCTGGGCGACCCTATCTTTTATGCTACCGGTCAGATTATAATACTCTGCCTTTGCAAACACGGTTCCCGGTTTTTCTTTATAGGTAAAATCAATTTTCAGAAGAGGCGTTTTCCCGACGAGTGCCGCAATGTTTTCTATTTCCAATCTGCTTCACATCCTAATTATAATGTCTATAATATAATATACCAAAACGCACCTTCTTGTCAATCATTTCAGTAATAAAAATTTAAGAAAAATTGGAAAACCACGTCGAAGCAAAAATCTTGAAACAAAAATCAGAATTTTATAAGGGCTGATGAAAAGGCGTACCACAAAACTGTTCCGAACGGGACTGCATCTGAAAATTTTCAGCAAAGTGCTGTTTTCCCAGGCTATTGCGAAACGTCCGAAAATCTCCTTTGTTTTACTTTGTCTGTAAAAATACAAAAAAACATCCATACATCTATAGTATGGATGTTTTTCTTACCTTTTATTCCGCCGAAAGAATATATCTGTATACAGGCTGTCCGCCATATATAGCTGTAAATTCAATATCTTCATGCTCGACAGCCAGCACTTCTTCATACTTCTGTGCTTCTTCTTCCGTAACGCCCTCGCCATACAAAACAGTTACGCAAGATGTTTCTTCATCTATGAGTGTTTCAACCAGCTTCTGCATAACGGATGCTTCATTTTCCCCGGCAGCCACGATATCTCCGTCGCAAAGCGCAAGGTAGTCATCCTTATGGATAGAAAGACCGTCCACATTTGTATCCCGCACTGCCGTTGTCAGAAGCCCTGTTCCCACCATTGCCGCTGCATCCCTCATCTGCTCTGCTGCTGCGTCAGCATCCGCATCAAAAGCCATTAAGGCCGCAATTCCCTGGGGGATGGTCTTGGTTTTTATAACTGTAACATCCTTCTCTGACATATCCGCAGCTTGTTCTGCCGTCAAAACAATATTGCTGTTATTCGGAAGAATAAAAATCTTCTCTGCAGAAAGAGTATTTGCGGCCGCAAGCAGGTCCTCTGCACTCGGATTCATCGTTTGCCCACCGTTTACTATAGTATCTGCACCCAGCTCCTGCATCAAAGAAACAATTCCATCGCCGGCCGCCACGGAAATAATTCCATATTTTTTAAGCGGAATCTCCTGGTTGTCCATCCTTTCCTCCGCCTGTTCGCGGAGATTGTCAATTTTAATATCCGACAGACTGCCGTACACAAGTGCACGCTCCAGTATCACGCCCGGATTATCCGTATGAATATGTACCTTAATGATATCAACATCATCTATACAAAGCACACTGTCTCCCTGATTTGCAATTTCTTTTCGGAACAAATCTCCATGCAGCTTTTTATCATTTTTCCGAATCAAAAATTCTGTACAGTACCCAAAAGTGATTTCTTCATTCCCCTGTACAACAGCTTGCACCGTGGGAACAGAGACTGCTTCATTCTTTGCCTCAACAACTGTTCCGATTTGCAAAGCCAGAAGCATGCCTTCAAAAATAACCATAAGGCCTTTTCCGCCCGCATCCACAACACCGGCATTTTTCAGCACGGGAAGAAGTTTCGGCGTCTCGGCCAATGCTTCATTACCGCTTTTTACAATCGCTTCAAAAAGAGAAACAATATCGTCATCCTCGTCAAGGCTTTCCAACGTTTCAGAAATGCGGCGAATTACAGTAAGAATTGTTCCTTCTGTAGGCTTCATAACAGCACGATAGGCTGTTTTGGAAGCCGAAGACAGTGCGTTAATAAATTCATCGGCTGTAATAGCATTAATAGAAGAAAGTGCCTTTGCAAAGCCGCGCATTATCTGAGATAAAATCACCCCGGAATTACCTCTTGCCCCACGAAGTGTGGCCGAAGCCACACAGGAAACCACATCACCTGCCGTCACGCAATCCTTTTCCAGGAGTGCCTTTTCAGCGGAAAGCATGGTCATACTCATGTTGGTACCGGTATCGCCGTCCGGAACCGGGAAAACATTCAAATCATTGATTATCTGTTTGTTGTTGTCGAGATGATGTGCCGCAGAGACAAACAGATTTTGCATCAAAGTCTTATCAATTTCATGAATCACAGCTTAGTCCTCCCGCTTATTTAACACCCTGGGCGCGGATACTCTCCACGTATACAGTCACGTCTGATATAACAAGACCCGCGTTTTCCTTCATCTGGTACTTTACATTTTTAACTATACTTTCGGAAACCGCGCTGATATTAACGCCGTACTCCACCATGATATGCAGGGAAACCGAAAGACCTTTTTCCGTCATAGTGACCTGAATCCCTTTTCCCATTTTATCTCTTTTCAGGAGTGATACAATGCCATCACGCTTGGAACGGTATACCATTCCCACAACGCCATAGCATTTCGTGGCGATATTCCCTGCCATTTTTGCAAGCGCGCTCTCTTCCATGTAAACGACGCCCAAATCTGTGTGCATAATGCTAATCATAGATACACTTCCTTTCAGATTTCAATCCTATTTATTTCCCTATCTACTCTATCTTTACAAGAAAACCATATAATCTGCCTTTTTTCCGAAAATTTCCGGAGAACTGCAATGGCATTTTCTTCTCTTTCTTCGTCATACTGCTGAAAAGAATCGTCTAAAAAAACAGGCATTTCTTTATCTTTCAACACAAGCTCCGCAATCGCAAGGCGAACCGCCAGAAACGCCTGGTCTATGGTACCACCGGAAAAAAATTTCAGCAAGTGATGCTCACCGCGTTCAACCGTCACAACATATTTTTTATCAAGAAGTAATTTTTCATCCGCCCGACCAACAAGTGCCGAGAAAATTTCGGAAGCTTTTTCGTTGATTCTCGGCGTGAAGTCACGGCTCAAATCTGTATAAACTTCCTCAAGTGTTTCAGCCGCAAGCTGCAATGCCGAAAGTTCTGTTTCAGCCTCTTCCAGTTGTTCCATAAGGCACGCTTGCTCGGACAAAAGCACATCTGCTGTTTTTTTATTCCCAACGCCTCCTTTAAGAATGCCTTCAACCGTTGCCGCCTCCCGTATTTTTAAAGCAAGACTTTGTTCCGTGTTGTAAATTTCCTGATTTAATTCTTCTGTATTAAGGTTACATACTGTAGTGCTTCCCTTATAGGATTCTACTGTTTTTTTATATATTTCACATTCCTTCACAGCAGTCTCTACTTCTGCAGAAAGAAAGTTTATTTTTTCTTCTATCTCTTGAATACGTTCTGTAACGTTCCTTTTTTCGACAAGCTTATCATTATACTCTTTCACCGATGCACAGCCATAAGATGCAAGCAAAGCTGCCCGTTCCGTTTCTTTCTTTTTTAGGGCAGAAAGTTTATCCAGTAATCCTTTTTTCTCCCGCTTTCCTGTTATGCCTAAAGTGAGGATGAGTGCTGCAATCATCATACAAGCGACAGCTCCGGGAAAAACCTTTACAAATAAAAGAAAAATGCCAAGCAAAAAGGATACCCCGGCGGCGACAAAAAGAAAATTTACTTTTTTCTTTGTTTTGTTTAAACGTAATTCAAGAGGCGAGGAATCTTCCGAGACAAAAATGCTGTCAGAAATCGATGCATTAAAAACAGATAACTCCTCCGCTTTTCTTATGAGGGATTCAAGCAAAGCTTCCGCACTTTCTTTTCCTTCCAACATGGCACGGAGACGTTTTTCTGCCGCATCCGCTTTCTTCACGTTTTCTGCCGCCGACGCTTCTTCTCTTTGCACCGAAAGTAACCGAAGCTTTTTTTGCAGTGATTCTATCTCAATCCGTAGTTTTTTTTCCTCCGCGATATAGGCAGTATATCTTTTGTTTTCTTCCTCGGCCGCCTCTATTTCAGCCGCAAGTGCAGTAATTTCTTTTTTTAATTCGTTTATGCGTCCGCCATCACCACGTTGATGTTTTAAGTAACGTATTTTATCTCGTAACCAAGACATCGATTTCTCAAAACCAGTGTCTGCATCGCCGCTCCCCGCAAGATTAATGAGTTTACTGGTAAGTTCTTCTTCTCCTCCGGAAATAGATGCATCCATTTGGCGAATAAACAGAGTTTTCAAAAAAGCATTTTCACCGACACCAATTTCTTCTGCAAGATCTACGATACACTCTTCACCGGTCACAGCGTCCAGAACACGAAAAGTATCTTGTGCAGGCGTCCGTCCGGCCGAACGGATAATAACAACGCGACGACCGCCCGAAAGGGTTACCTCCATTTCACCGGATACACCCCCTCCGTCCCAAGGAATATAGCGTTTTCGGTCTCCATCAGCACCACGACCGTTAAAGCCATACAGCATTGCTTTTATAAAGGCCATTACTGTTGATTTTCCAGCCTCATTTTTTCCATATATTAAATTTATTCCATCCGATAACGCAATGGTTTTATTTTTAAATTTTCCAAAGGAGGTCAAACGCAGGGAATGTATTTTCATTATCTTTGCCCCCTCAATGCTTCAAGCCCAAATTGAAGTGCCATCCGCCCCACCGCATCATTCCGGCCGGAAAGCCGGTCCGTAAACCGCTTTTCTAAAAAACTTTCTTCTTCTATGATGGCTGTCTTTCGGGTGTTGTCTTTTACCTTTATATACAGACAAGCATCTGCCAGTTCTTTCTGTAAAATGTCCGTATCAATAAAAAACACATTTGAAATATTGCCACAAAGAATAATTTTATATAAATTGTCCTTTTCAAGCATTGTTCTGATTTTCGTCAATACTGACTCTACGGAAGAAAGGCTTGAAACATCCACTTCCAGCGTAATATTTTGCCGTTTACAAGATGGTACAAAAGATAGGTTTACGTTTCCAGGCGAAATTTCACCTTGTATAAATCCACAGATACCTTCCTCATCGAAATGCCGACCTTCCGGAATACCACAATAGGCATATTTCACCTCTCCTGCATTCCGGATTCCTGAATAGGAATGAATATGCCCAAACGCCGCATAAGTAAGTCCCGTCTGCGAAAGAAGCGTCTCTGAAACCGGATTGTAATCACTTTCCGTCCCGACATCACCATGCATCAAAAGAATACCCGCTTTTTCTCCAGTGTGACGAAAGGAGGACGGCAGTAGGGACTCTTTGGCAAAACGCCTTCCAAATCCACGGCCATATACTACGGCATCGCCAACCTCGACAGATTCAAAATCTTCTCCGAATATATGTACATTTCTGCCGAAATCCACAGTTTTATATAGTGAATTTTCCGATAAGAAATCGTGATTTCCCGGCGCAACAAAAACAGCAGTATCCGAAATTTTGGCAAACCCCTCACGAAGAAAAGAAAATGTTTCTGCAGTAACAAACCGGGAATCAAACATGTCTCCGGAAATCAACAGAATATCTGCACGGTACGATTTTACAGAATCAAGAATCCGCAAAAATGTTCCACGAAGTTCCTCTCTGCGAAGGCGCGCTACCGAAGCCGGAAGCGCTGCAAAAGGAGAATCAAAATGCATATCTCCTGTATGGACAATCCGGGTCATACCTCTGCACCTCAATTTTTATTACTCCTAATAAAAAGATTGCAGCTTGTCAACTTTGTAGTAAAGTGCTGCTGCAACCCTATTATTGTGCGGTTTATTTTTCTTCCAAATTGAACTTCTTTCTGAATTTTTCCACACGTCCGCCCGTATCTACGAGCTTTTGCTTGCCAGTGAAAAACGGATGGCAGTTCGAGCAAATTTCAACTGTAATGTTTTCTTCTGTCGAACCTGTTTCAATCACGTTGCCGCAAGCGCACTTAATTGTTGTAGGATTATATGCGGGATGAATTCATTCGCGCATACCGTTCACCTCTTTCCATCGCAATGATATCAAAGCATATTATAGCACACTTTTATGCATAATGCAACTATTTTTTTAATTTTTTTCCTGATTAAGGATAAAAGTCTGAATTTCCTCGTAACTTCTGATGCCCGTTGAAGCACCCATCGCCTGCACACAGTGGGCTCCGACAGCATTTGCAAAACGTCCGCACTCCGTAAAAGAAAGACCTTTAGCCATGCCGGAAAGGAAGCCTGCACAGAAACTGTCGCCCGCACCCGTGGTATCCACTGCCTTGACAGTAAAGCACGGAATAGTAACACCTTCTGCTTCTTTTGATTCACGAAGATAACAGCCTTGGCTCCCCAGCTTGATTACAACCTGTCTAACACCCATGTCAAAGAAAATATCTGCGATTTTGGAAGGTTCACGTTCTCCGCCTGCCAGTTCTATCGCTTCGTCGATGCTGGGCATGAAAACATCTATGTACGGCATACAGGGTTCCAGCACATCCATCCACCTTCCCCGGCTGTCCCATGCTGTATCCAGTACTGTTACTTTCCCCATTTCTTTGCATTTCTTCAGAACACGTGCACAATCCGGTCCATCAAAAGCATCCATCAGCATAGTACCCGCAACAAAAACAATCCGGCTTTTTTCAACGATGTCCCAATTTACATCATCATAACAGAAGGTAGCGTTTGCCCCAACTGTGTGGAGAAAGCTTCTCTCGCCACTGGATGCGGAAATTACCACAGAAGCTGACGTCTGTACTTTATTATCCGTTGCGACGCCATCGGTTTCCACGTTATATTTTTTCAGTTCATCGCGCAAAAAATCACCAAAACTATCGGCACCCACCTTCCCCAGAACAGCTGTTTTGAGACCAATCTTGGCCATGTCAATGGCTGCATTCATAGCGCAACCGCCACTATACATCGCAATACTGTCAATCCGCTCCAGAAGTCCGGCTTTCGGAATTGAGTCCACCGGTTTTGCAATCAAATCTGCCACCAGAATACCAACGCATGCTATATCAATCATTTTTATTCCTCCTAATCAATCGAATAATCTTCTTTTTCGTACTTAGTAAAATCCATATTACGAAGTCGACCCACCTGCATTTTGAATGGATCGAAAACAAACTTGGAACAAAGATATTCTCTGCTCACAACTCCACGTTCACGGCACATTGTTTTTTTTACCACAGGCATGTAAATTCCTTTTTCACAGTAACGACAGCATTTGTATTCGCTCATTATATTACTCCATGATTTCAACTGTAACTTTTCCAAAATCCTGTTTCAGATTTTCAAAATCAGGGATATCGGTTCCTTCCGTCTGAATCTTGGCTGTAGCAAACGCCATCGCATATTGCAGTGCTTCGGCGGCATCCTCTGTTACAGTCAATCCGTACAGATAACCGCACAAAAAGCTGTCTCCCGCACCAACAGTGCTTCTAACAGAGGCATTTAACGCATATACACGATATATACGGCCACCGATGGCCGCTACAGCACCATTTCCGCCCAGGCTTACGAGAACTGTTTCGACACCATTTTTACAAAGAGCTTTCGCAGCTCTGGTCACATCCGACACAGTTTTAATTTTTGTACCGATCAGACTTTCTAATTCTGTTTGGTTGGGTTTTATAATATCCGGGTGTGCTTCAATACCGAGGCGAAGTGCCTCGCCGTCTGCGTCCAACACTGCCTTTGCACCTTTTTCTTTTATGATTTCAATTAACCGCTTATAAATATCATTACCGAGGCAGGGATGAAAACTTCCTCCCACATAAACGTAATCGCTTTTAGCGGCCATATCCGAAATCTTAGTAAACAGCGTTTCTCTATCTGCAGCAGAAATTTCAGGGCCCACTTCGTTGATGTCAGTATATGTCTGATTTTCTGTATCCACAACCTTTATGTTTATGCGTGTTTCCCCTTCGGTATGGACAAAATCCGCTGTAATGCCGGCATCCTTTACATATTTGCTTATTTGCTGGCCGTTATATCCGCTTAAAAAACCGCCGGCGGTACAGTGAATACCGCACTTCACCGCTGTTGCAGCGACATTCACACCTTTTCCACCCATATTCACCTTTACCCTGTCCACACGGTTCAGGCCGTTAACTGTAAAATTTCTCACATAATATGTCTTGTCAACCGCCGGATTTAACGTGATGGTCGACAATATCATTTCTTTGCCTCCCCGACAAGACGAATAGCCTCAGCCGCTGCATCCACAAAGGACATTTCACTAAACGTATTCTCTGCCCGCTTCTTGAATTCCACGATACCTTCTGCAGCTTTTTTCCCCACTGTGATTCGCACCGGAATTCCAATAAGGTCTGCATCCTTGAATTTTACGCCGGGACGTTCGGAACGCTCATCCCAAAGTGTTTCAACTCCGTTTTCCTGCAACATATCATATAGTTGCTGCGCCATACGCATCTGGGTTTCATCCGCTACGTTTACAACCACAATTTCAACCTTATAAGGAGCAATACACATCGGCCAGATAATACCGTTTTCATCGTTATTCTGTTCAATAACAGCTGCAATGCATCTGTTTACACCAATACCGTAGCATCCCATAATGACCGGCTGTTCCTCTCCGTTCTCATCGGGGAAGGTCAAACCAAGAGCCTTTGAATATTTTGTTCCAAGCTTGAAAATATGGCCAATTTCAATACCGTGAACCGTCTCAATCCGACCACCACACTTCGGGCAGACATCGCCGCTGACAACTGTGCGAAGGTCTGCCACCTTTGCCGGTGTAAAATCACGTCCCGGTTCCACATTTACGAAATGATAGCCCGTCTCATTTGCACCCACCACCATCTGTTTCATTTCCATAACCTCATGGTCTGCATAGACAGGGATCGAAAGTCCAACAGGCCCGGCAAACCCGACTTCAGCACCCGTAATGTCGCGAACAGCAAAGGCTTCCGCAAGTTCCGCTTCTTCTGCAGAACCAAGCAGATTCTGCACTTTCACTGGGTTTACCTCTCTGTCGCCACGAACCATAACCGCTACATACTGCTCGCCCACCTTATAAATCAGGGTTTTGGCAAAACGATATGCCGGAACGTTCAGAAAACTCGTCAGTTCCTCAATTGTATGTGCATCAGGGGTTTCCATTTTTTCCATGGGCTTTTCATCCGTGGGATACTCTTTTTTCTGCGGATGACAGACTGCCTTTTCTTCGTTTGCCGCATATCCACAAGACTCGCAGAAAGCGATGATATCTTCTCCCACCTCAGATTTTACCATAAACTCCTGCGAACCACTACCGCCCATGGCACCGCTGTCTGCATCCACCACAATATAGTCAAGACCAAGACGGTCAAAAATGGCACAGTACGCCTTATACATAGCATTGTAAGATGCATCAAGCCCCTCCTGTGTAAGGTCAAAACTATACGCATCCTTCATAACGAACTCGCGGCTACGCATTACGCCAAAACGCGGACGACGCTCGTCTCTGTATTTCGTCTGAATCTGATACAACGTCATCGGAAGTTCCTTATAAGAACGAACTTCATTCTTGACAGTTTCTGTAAAAATTTCCTCATGTGTAGGACCAAGACAAAAATCACGGTCATTTCTATCCTTCAGTCGAAACATACTTGAACCGAAAATATCCCAGCGACCGGTCTGCATATAGGCCTCTGCCGGCAAAAGTGCACTCATCAGAAGCTCCTGCGCACCAGCTTTATCCATTTCCTCGCGGATAACCTGCTCAACGTTCCGAAGAGTCCGGAGTCCTAACGGAAGATAGGAATACACTCCGGCCGCAAGCTTACGGATAAGGGCTGCTCTAAGCATTAAACGATGGCTGACAATTTCAGCCTCCGCAGGTACCTCACGTATTGTGGGCATCAATAACTTTGAAACTTTCATTTTCTCATTTCCTTCCTTGTATTTACACGCACAGTACCACATTTATTTTCAGGCAACTTTTTTATAAACCACCTGCTGTCTGTGTGCTTACTAACGGTCTAAATCGCGTTTTATCGTATCAGTAAGACTGACAAAATCTCTTATTATCTGAAATACTGCACACCAGAAGCAAAGAGACCCTGGTCCTTATCCCCGGGAATATTCTGATACGTATAAGCTGCAGCACGTTCCGAATGCGCCATTTTCCCAAGAACGCGTCCATCCGGACTGCAGATACCTTCAATCGCCCATACGGAGCCGTTGGGATTATACGGCATCGACATGGTTGCTTCGCCTTTTTCATCCACATACTGGGTCACAATCTGGCCGTTTTCCAGCAGAGAAGCCAGCACAGCATCATTTGCTATAAATTTGCCCTCACCGTGGGAAACAGCAACTGTATGCATGTCACCCACCTTAGTGTTTGCAAGCCACGGGGATTTTGTGGAGGCAATACGTGTCCGTACCATGGTAGAAACGTGACGTCCGATATTATTATAGGTAAGTGTCGGACAATCTGCATCCATATCACGAATTTCACCAAAAGGTACAAGTCCGAGTTTGATAAGTGCCTGGAACCCATTACAGATACCCAGCATCAGTCCGTCTCTCTGCTGAAGTAAACGCATAACGCTTTCTCGAACAGCAGCCTGCCGGAACACAGTTGCAATAAATTTACCAGAACCGTCCGGCTCGTCACCGCCACTAAAACCACCGGGAATCATAATAATCTGTGCTTTATCTGCTTTTTCGGCAAGTACTCGAACAGAATCGCCGATAGCCTTTGACGTAAGATTCCGGATTATAAATGTATCCGGTACGGCACCGGCTTTTTCAAATGCACGGGCTGTATCGTACTCGCAGTTTGTTCCCGGAAATACAGGAATTAAAACCCGCGGTTTCGCAAAGCTTTCTTTTGCCACAATGGGACATGCAATAGAAGAAGATACAGTTCTTACTTCTCCTTTTGCAGGAACGATAGTGGGAAAAATCTTTTCCAGTGGGGCCTCCCATGCTGTAACGGCTTCTTCAAGCGTAATCACTGACCCATCTGCACGAATTTCCGCGTTTTCAATGGTGTGTCCAATCAAAAGGGCATCAATATCTGCGTCGGTCTCGATCAAAATAGAGCCATACATTGCGGTATAAAGATCCACATCTGCGGTAATTTCTGCACCTATGCGATTACCAAAACAAAGCTTGCTTATTGCTTCACAAAGGCCACCGGCAGTTATGGTATGCGCACTGCACACCTTGCCGCAAATCTCATGATAATAGGAAAGATTCTTTTTCAGAGCCTCCATATCGGGAAGATTGTTTGCATCCAGTGGTGTCCGCAGTAAATAGAGCTTGCTCCCCGCCTTTTGGGCTACATTGCCGACAACTTTATTAACACTCAGCGGTGAGACAGCAAAGGAAACCAACGTCGGAGGCACATCTATATCATTGAATGTACCGGACATGCTGTCTTTACCGCCAATAGCACCGAGCCCAAGCTCCATCTGGGCATAGTAAGCACCAAGCAACGCCGCCAGCGGTGCGCCCCAGCGTTTCGGGTCACTGCCCGGACGCGCAAAATATTCCTGTAAAGTAAGATAACAATCCTTGTAGTCCGCACCAGCCGTCACAGCCTTTGTAACACTTTCAACAATAGCACAAACAGCACCATGGAAGGGACTTTGTTCCGAAAGATAGGGACTGTAGCCATGTGCCATAACTGTTCCGGTAGTCGTTTCGCCTTCTATAAGCGGAAGCTTGGCAACCATACTTTCTGCCGGCGTTTGCTGTGTTTCTCCGCCATAGGGCATAAACACAGTGCCTGCACCAATGGAGCTGTCAAACATTTCCACAAGGCCCTTCTGGCTGCAAACATTAAGGTCAGAAAGTGCAGAGAGCCAGCGTTGTTTGCCGTCCCCTTCCGTTTGTACAGTAGTATACATATCCTTACTTGTGTTCGGAGCCACAATTTCAGCATCCGTCACCTTTTCGGCACCGTTTGTATTCAGAAACGCACGAGAAAGGTCCACAATCTTTTTGCCACGCCATTGCATTGTGAGACGTGGCTCTGCTGTCACTTCAGCCACCACAGTAGCTTCCAGATTTTCAGCATCAGCTTTTTGCATAAAACGGGAAACATTTTCCTTTGCAACCACAACCGCCATTCTTTCCTGAGATTCGCTGATGGCAAGTTCCGTACCGTCCAGACCATCATATTTTTTTGGCACCTTATCAAGGTCAATACAAAGGCCGTCTGCAAGCTCACCGATAGCAACAGAAACACCACCGGCACCAAAATCGTTACACCGCTTAATCATTCGGGCTGTTTCTGCATCCCGGAAAAGACGCTGAATTTTACGTTCCTCCGGTGGATTTCCCTTCTGTACCTCTGCACCGCAAGTCGACAGTGAGCTTTCGGTATGTGCTTTAGAAGAACCTGTTGCTCCGCCGCAACCATCCCGGCCCGTTCTGCCACCAAGCAGAATAATCACATCACCGGGCGAGGGGACCTCACGGATCACATTCTCTTTCGGGGCAGCCGCAATAACAGCACCCAGTTCCATGCGCTTTGCCACATAGTTCGGGTGATAAATTTCTTTTACAATACCCGTGGCAAGACCGATCTGGTTCCCGTAAGAGCTATACCCAGCAGCGGCACTTTTAGATATTTTGCGCTGCGGAAGCTTTCCCGGAAGCGTCTCTGCCATGGACGCACGGGGATCTGCACAGCCGGTGATACGCATAGCCTGGTACACATAAGAACGACCGGACAACGGATCACGAATCGCACCACCCAGACAGGTCGCCGCACCGCCGAAAGGCTCAATCTCCGTAGGATGGTTATGTGTTTCATTTTTAAACATAACCAGATACGGTACTTTTTCACCATCGATTTCTGCTTCTACCTCAATGGAGCAGGCGTTAATTTCTTCAGAAACGTCCAGCTTAGAAAGAAGGCCTTTTTTACGAAGCTCTTTTCCTGCCGCCGTTGCAATCTGCATCAGGCAAGGGGTTCTCCCGGTCTTGACAAAGGAATCATACGTATCCTTGATAATTCCATCCTCAATCTTCACATTATTCAGTCTTGTTAAGAATGTAGTGTGACGGCAGTGGTCCGACCAGTAGGTATCTATCATCCGAATTTCGGTCACAGAAGGGTCGCGTCCTTCCTCACGGAAGTGATCACGGCAAAAACGCAGGTCATCCAAATCCATTGCAAGACCCATGTCAGCAAGCAGAGAAGAAAGCCCGGCATCATCCATGCTGATAAAACCGGTGATATATGCAACATCTTCCGGAATGGTGCGTTCCGCTTCAAGTGATGCCGGTTTTTCCATGGAAGCTTCCATTGCCTCCACCGGGTTTATCATATACTTTTTAACTGCCTCAAACTCTGCGTCGGAAATAGCACCGCTCAGTGCAATAATCCGTGCAGAAGCTACTGCAGGTTTTTCCTTTCCCGTGAGAAGCTGAATACACTGGGCTGCTGAATCTGCCCGCTGGTCATACTGGCCTGGCAGGTAACAGATCGCAAAATAACGTCCTGTAAGAGAAATTGATTCGTCATAGCAATTATCCACCTGCGGTTCAGACAGAATCGTTGCCTTAGCCATTTCATACTCCTCGTCAGATACGCCGTCAATATCATAACGTTTAATAATACGGACAGCAGAAAGACCGGCAAGACCCAGGTTCGTCTTTAAATCCTCCCTGAGTGCCGCCGCTTCCACATCGGTCCGTTTTTCCACAAATACTCTTCTTACCATACTCTTCCCTTTCCTTTTGTTTATTATATCAGTATATATGTAATTCCCGTCAAAGTCAAGGATTTTTTTATAAAAAAACAGAAAAACACGCCCGAAAAGGCAGCCGGCCGGCCGCCTTTTCGGAAAAAAGAATTCTATTCCTCTTTTTCTTCTTTTTTCTTTTTGATAAACTCTGTCATTTTTTCAATTGCTACAGGGATATAGTCTGTCAGCTTATCTGGGCCGGAAGTTCCGATGGGCAGAAACTGAACACTACCACCGCACACCACGAGAAATCCCATGGGGTTAATAGATACGCCTCCGCCTGTTCCACCGCCGAAATTAGAATCTCCCTCCGCGGTCTTTGCTTTTGAAGAAAACTCCGTACCACCTGCGCCAAAACCGAAGCTGACGCGTGAAATCGGGATAATAACCGTCCCGTCAGAGGTTTCAACCGGTTCTCCCACAATTGTGTTGACATCCACCATTTCTTTAATACTGTTCATCGCTGTTGCGACAAGCTCTGCAATTGGTGTCATTTTACATCTCCCTTTCTGATAATTTTATTTATTAAACCGAGGCAATAGATAATCCGCAGCTGAAACTCACCGCGAAACTCCATTTCCAGCCCCACACCCTGGAAAACAGGCGTAATGACTACCTCGTGCTTTTTCAGAATAAAGTACCGGTCGGATATCCCTAAAATCCCGTACAATGCTGCATATGCGCCTCCGGTGACAATCCCCGTGTCGGCCGCATCACCAAGCCCCATACGTGCCCGGAATGAAAATAACCGGATTGTAAATTTTTTCTTTAAGTACCGAACAGATTCCACGCCCTTTAAAAAAGCGTTTTCAACTTCCTGAAAGGAAAGCTTCTTTTTCTCATCAGTCTTCTTTTCTCTCACCTCAGGTACGCTGGTGTTTTTCTGCAGAAGTTTTGTTACATTTATCTGTAGAAAGCCCAATCCTGCATAAACAGCCCACTCTGATTTTCCGGCGAAATGAGAAAAGGAAAGCTTAATTCGGACAGGAATAAGAAGGAACACCAGGAATAAAAGTGCCAAACCGGCAGAAATCCCCAATGCTATATACAAGGCCTGTCCCCTCCTTTTTCCATTTATTCTGTTCCGTTTTCCTCTGCATTATTCTCATTATTTACCTGCGGCAGTGCTTCCAGCGAGGTAAGTCCGAAGCATCGCAGGAATTCCTCAGTTGTTACATACAAAATCGGACGTCCCGGCGCGTCCAGCCGTCCGGCTTCATCAATCAGTCCTCTTTCAGTAAGTTTCAACACAGAGTAACTACTATCAACTCCACGAATCATTTCAATACGGCTTTTTGTGATTGGCTGATTATAAGCAATTACAGACAAGGTTTCCAATGCGGAAGAAGAAAGGCCTCGACGCCGCTTCGGTTCTGTCACCTTACGCACACATTCAGCATATTCCTCGCGTGTGCACATCTGAAACGCGTCTCCCAGCGTAATGATTTTAAGCCCCCGCGACTCTCGTTCGTATTGTTCGGCAAGCCGGACTACAATCTGCCTTGCCGCCGGAACTTCAATTTCAAGTGCTTGAGCAAGCTCTGCCACCGTAACAGATTCGCCTGCGCCAAATAATACTGCCTCCGTTTTACACTCCAGTTCCCGCGTCATGCGCCCTCTCCTCCGTAAAGATAGATTTCTTCATTACGTTCTTCTATATAGATTTTTCCGCGGCTGACAAGATGCAAAACCGCCAGAAAAGTGGCAATACGTCCATCACGTGTAGTAATTCCTTCAAAAATCTGTGAAAAGTGTCGGACTTCCCCCTTTTTCAGCAATTTTCCTACATAACTAATTTGTTCCGTAAGCGAAACACGCTGTACACGGACAATTTCTTTGAAATTCGCCACGCGTGGCGGTGCTTTTTCTTCCAAGCGTTCTGTTACCTGCAAAAAAGCTTTCATCAGTTTTTCTATGGAAATATTTTCATTTTCTATAGGTGCATCTCCTAAGTTTTCCGGCCCCTTAAAATAATTATCGATTGTACTGAATTGAATATTTTCCAGTTGTCCGGCCGCTTCTTTGGCAGCCTTATATAGGCGAAGACGTTCCTCCAATTCCTCTTTGGGATCTTCCTCCACTATTTCAGGCTTCGGGAGAAGCGCGCAGGATTTTATATATATAAGGTGTGACGCCATGGACAGAAAATCTCCGGTAATTTCCATGTCCATCCTAGCCATTTGGTCAAGATACGCTATGTACTGCTCTGTAATCTCCGCAATAGGAATATCCGTAAGTTCAATTTTGTGTTTTAAAGCAAGATGCAGAAGTAAGTCCAACGGGCCCTCAAACACCTGCAGTTTAAACTTCAGTTCTTCCATTTTATATCCCAGCCACCAAAAGAATCAGTTTCCAGAACACGGCGAACACATGCGTTTGCAAAAAAGTGAGCGGTCTATCCAGAATCCCTAAAAAGAGAAGGAGAATCAGAACAGGCATCGCATAGCGTTCATATTCCATCAGCTTATAATACCAGCGATTCGGAAGAAAATACGCCAGGATTTTAGAGCCGTCCAGTGGTGGAATCGGAATTAAATTAAAGATACCAAGACCAATGTTCAACATAATACCCACAGCCAATAAATTAGAAAAAAATTCCACTACAAACGATTCAGATGTGGGGAAAAAACGGGCCAAAAGTCCGTAAAGCACGGAAAATATAGCCGCCATCAGGAAATTTGATAACGGGCCTGCAAGACCTACAAGGCTCATTCCTCCCTTTGGATTTTTAAAATATTGAGGATTTACCGGTACAGGTTTTGCCCAGCCAAAGCCAAACAGTACCATGCAAAGGACACCCATGATATCCATATGGTGCAGAGGATTCAGGGTGAGCCGACCATACATTTTTGCCGTACGGTCTCCAAGCAGGTACGCCACATAACCATGGGCACATTCGTGCACGGTGATCGCCAGAAAAACTATCGGCAGGCGCAACAGCATAGTCCTTAAATCATAACTACCAAACAGCATTTTATTCTCCTTTATATGTCATTCCGGATAATATCTTCATACGACTCGCGACGGACGCAAAGCTTTGCTTCACCATCCTTTACCATAACAACGGCCGGACGAGGCAAACGGTTATAATTACTGCTCATGGAATAATTATAGGCACCTGTGGAAAGAACTGCCAGAAGATCACCGCGCTGTACCTTCGGCATACAAATATCCTTGATTAGTATGTCCCCGGATTCACAGCACCTACCGCAAATTGTGACCACTTCCTCCCGTGGTGCTTTAGTCTTTTCAGGTAAAACCGCATCATATTCGGCACCATACAGAATATATCGCGGATTATCACCCATCCCACCGTCAACAGATACATATTTTCGAATGTCGGGGATATCTTTTATTGCTCCGACTGTGTATACTGTCACACCCGCTTCTCCAACAATAGAGCGACCGGGTTCAACCAATAAGAACGGATAAGGAATGCCATACCTTTCTGCGGCTTTTTTTACTGCAGCTATTGTTGCCAGCATAGCATCATGGTAGGGACGCGGAGTATCCTTATCGGTATACCGTATACCAAAGCCACCGCCCAAATTAACCTCTTCTAATAAATGTCCCGATTCCTTATATACATCAGACAAAAGTTTTACCATAAGGTCTGCAGCCGTCATAAAAGGCTTGTCCTCGAAAATCTGGGAACCGATGTGACAATGTACACCGGTAATTTTATAATTTTTATACGGCTTGCAAAGAACACGGAGTGCTTCTCCATCCGAAAGGCTGACCCCGAACTTTGAATCCTCCTGTCCGGTCTGAATAAAATCATGGGTATGTGCTTCTATACCGGGCCTGATACGCACCAGTACGCGCGGAAGTTTTTCTCTTCCTTCAAAAAGCTTGTCCAGAATTTCCAGTTCCTCTTCGCCGTCGGCTACGATACGGCCCACACCGTTTTCGATGGCAAAAAGAATTTCTTCAATGCTTTTATTATTACCATGCATACAAATATTTTCTGCCGGAAAACCTGCCGAAAGGGCCGTATACAGCTCTCCTCCGGACACTACATCTACACCAAGCCCCTCTTTATTTGCAATACGGTAAATTTCCTTTGCACTGAACGCCTTGGATGCATAGAGCACAAGTCCACGGCCATCGTACGCTTCATCTATTGCTGATTTATAGGCACGCATATTTTCCTCAATCAATCCTCTGTCCATGATAAATAAAGGCGTACCGAACTCCCTCGCCAGCGCAGGGACCTCTGCACCGCCGACTGTCAGCACGCCTTCATTTGTTTCATTCTGTATCATTTCCATGTCAACCTCCGTGAATGCTCTTAAATATAGTATATCACAAAGGTTTCCATTTGTAAAGATTTATTTTTCAATTATGGTATCAATAATACTTCCCAGGGTTCGGAAAGCCTTTGATGCACCACGTTTCATAGCTTTAGATTGTTTATCCTTAATCGGATCAGCCAACATTCCCGTTACTGCGCCAATCACAATGCCCGTAAGCATTCCGGCAGTAAAGCAAGCCTTGTTCATACCTTTCCTCCTTTCTGATTACAGCTAAAGTATCAATTGCAGAAAACATGTTTTCCTATTGACATAACAACCGGTCTTGTACGTATCCACTGATTTGTCGCGGTTCTGGGATTGTAATAATAAATAGCTCCGCCAACCGGATCCCAACCGTTGAGCGCATCGCGGGCAGCTCTTATACAGCTGTCTGACATCTGTGCATGAATTTGTCCGTCGGATACGGCAGTAAATGCTCCCGGCTGGTAAATTACGCCGGCAATTGTATTTGGAAAAGAGGCGTGCTCTACACGGTTTAAGATAACTGCACCGACCGCCACCTGACCGGTATATGGCTCGCCTCTGGCCTCCCCATTGATTGCCCTCGCAAGAAGATAGACATTACTTTCGTTCGAGGCGGCACCACCGGAAGATGAAGCCGTGGTTTCACCGGCAGGAAGCCCCATGGCTGTCAGAGTTGCTTTCCCTGCAACGCCGTCCACCGTAAGACCGTTTTTTTGCTGAAATCTTTTTACAGCAGCCACAGTTCTGCTACCATAAATACCGTCCACATCTCCGTTATAGTATCCCCAGGAAAGGAGCCTTTTCTGGATTTTGAATACTTCCTCACCGGAGCTGCCGAATTTAGAAATCGCACTGCTGTAGTTCGGCTTCGTCAACACGCAAAGTACTACTATTACCATAGAAATCAGCGCACCGATTTTCCGATATTTCTGTTTCATAGTTCCTCCCTTAGAACAAAATTAACTTCGTCAATTCAATGTTCGCTACGCTCACTTTTTTAAAACTAAATTTTCTTGTTACAGGGAATTGCTAACGTAATTTCCCATATGAAAAAAGCCGTAACATTTGTTACGACTTTAGTTTTGTTTAATATGCAGTTTTTATACCTTATATTTGCAAATTTCTTTACTTTGCAAAATGTTCCAGGATTGCTTGCACTATGCGTTTTGAAGCATGACCATCTCCATAAGGATTTACAGCTTTCGCCATCTTTTCATATTCTTCCCTGCAACAAAGCAGTTTTTTAGTTTCGGCATAAATTACATCTTCATCAACGCCTACAACCTTAACTGTTCCGGCTTCCACCGCTTCAGGGCGTTCTGTCTCGGTTCGCAGAACTAAAACAGGCTTTCCGAGTGAAGGTGCTTCTTCCTGCAGTCCACCGGAATCTGTCAGAATAATATAGGAAGCGTTCATAGCATTGTGTAATTCCTGTACATCCAGAGGATTTATCAGATGAACATTTTCTACCTCTCCGAGGATTTCTCTGGCAACGCTTTGCACAGCGGGATTGAGGTGCACCGGGTACACAACCTCCACATCAGAAAATTCGTCTGCAATGCGTCGTACCGCACGCATAATATTATACATTGGTTCACCCAGATTTTCACGCCGGTGCGCCGTCATCAGGATAACACGCTTATCCTTCCAGGGAAGTGAACGTAGTACAGGGTCTGAAAATTCATAATTTTTCTTTACCGTCGTTTTCAACGCATCTATAACCGTGTTGCCAGTAATCACGATTTTCCCCTCCGGCGTTCCCTCACGCAGAAGATTCTCCCGGTTTGCTGTGGTGGGGGAAAAATGCAAATCTGCCAAAACGCCCGTCATACGGCGGTTCATTTCCTCGGGGAAAGGCGACCACTTATCATACGTCCTGAGGCCTGCTTCCACATGCCCTACCTGTACACCGCTATAGAACGCCGCAAGCGCACCGGCGAAAGTGGTGGTAGTATCACCATGCACAAGAACGATATCCGGTTTTTCTTTTTCCAGTACTTCACAAATACCTTCGAGCGCACGTTTAGTAATACCCGCAAGGCTCTGTCGCTCCCGCATAATATCCAAATCATAATCCGGGGTGATGCCAAAAATCTCCAGCACCTGGTCCAGCATTTGTCGGTGCTGTGCTGTAACACAGACGATGGACTCTATCCCCTCCGTGCGTTCCAATTCCAGAACAAGAGGTGCCATTTTAATCGCTTCCGGTCTTGTACCGAAAACCGTGAATACTTTAATCATTTGTCTCCTCCTCATCTTTCTCCCCTTCCTTCTCCATGCGAAGTCCGATAAGCCGCGATGCAAGCAAGACAGCAGCAATAACGCAAAGAATCAGAAGAAGTGCCTGAAGAATACCATTAGAAACCATAACCACAGCGCAAAGCCCCAGCACCGTACACATAAGATAAATAATGCTGACCGTCTTTTTCTGTGAAAAACCCATATCCAGAACACGATGATGAAGATGCTCTCTGTCCGGGCTCATAATAGGTTTACCTGCTTTCATACGACGAAGAATGGCAAAGCCGGTATCAAAAAGAGGAAGACCGAGCACCAGGAACGGCACCGCCACACTGATAACAGCATAGCTTTTGAAAAGACCCATAATAGAGACAGAGGCCAGGATAAACCCAAGAAAAGTGGATCCGGTGTCACCCATAAAAATCTTTGCCGGGTTAAAGTTATAGGGTAAGAAGCCAAAACATGCACCCGTAAGTGCCGCCGTAATCAGTGCCACCTCATATTCGCCAACAATCAGCGAAATGCAGAGAAGAGACATGCAGGAAATAGAACTGACGCCTGCAGCAAGTCCGTCAAGTCCGTCGATGAGGTTTACGGCATTTGTAACGCCGACCACCCAGATGAGAGTCAACGGAATTCCCCAAAACCCGAGGTGCAGTACACCGGAATCTGAAATGAAACCGGGTACAGAAATCACATCAATCCGAACATCATGCAAAATCAGGATTACCGCCGCAAGAATCTGAAACGGAAGTTTCACTTTTGCGCTGAGTTGCCGGGCATCATCAATGATACCAACAACCAGAATCACAAGTGCGCCCAACACCATGCCGCGGATATTGCTGTCAGAGGGGCCGAACAAAATAACACTGATGATAAATCCATAAAACATGGCAAGCCCACCCAGAAGGGGAATCGGTTTTTTGTGTACACGACGTGCTTCATCCGGCTTGTCAACAATGTCAACTTTTTCGGCAATCTGTTTTACAAACGGTGTGGATGCAAACGTGATAATAAAAGAAACTGCGAATGCCAGAAGCAATATGATTTTATCCATAGTCCATACTTCCTCTCTTCAGATATTTATTATCGCGGCATAAATCCCACTTTGTCCTGTACCAGACGCAGGGTTTTTTCCGCAATTTCTGCTGCTTTTTCTGCCCCGTTCTTTGAAATACTGTCCAAAAATGAGGGGTCTGCAGAAATCTCCTTATATTTTTCCTGAATCGGACGAAGTTCTTCGCATACCGCCTCTGCCACGCGTGTTTTCAGGATTCCATAGCCCTGCCCTTCAAATTCAAGTACTGCTTCCTCGGGCTTCTTGCCTACAATAGCTCCATAAATGGAAAGAAGATTGTTAATACCGTCCTTTCCCTCTCTGTAAGCAATTTCTCCGTCAGAATCAGTAACAGCACGCTTAATTTTCTTCGTAATTACTTCAGGTGCGTCCAAAAGCCAGATATATCCATTGGGATTCGGGTCGCTTTTACTCATTTTACTGGTAGGGTCCTGCAAACTCATAACACGGGCACCTACCGGAGGAATATACCCTTCCGGAACTGTAAAGGTGTCTCCATAAAGATGGTTAAAGCGAATGGCAATATCTCTTGCCAGTTCCAGATGCTGCTTCTGGTCCACACCGACCGGAACCAGGTCCGTCTGATATAAAAGGATATCAGAAGCCATCAGAACCGGATATGTGAATAAACCGGCATTTATGTTGTCTTCATGCTTTGCGGATTTATCCTTGAACTGCGTCATACGAGAAAGCTCTCCAATATAGGTATGACAGTTTAAAATCCAGGAAAGCTCAGCATGAGCAGAAACATGAGACTGAAAAAACAGAATACTTTCCTTTGGATCAATGCCGCAAGCAATGTATAAAGCTAAAAACTGACGGCACCGCTCACGAAGCTCATCCGGATTCTGACGAACTGTAATAGAATGCATATCCACAACTGAATAAATGCACTGATACTCCTTCTGCAGTTTAACCCAGTTTTTCAAGGCCCCGATATAGTTACCAAGTGTGACACATCCTGTCGGCTGTACACCACTGAAAATCATTTTTTTATTTTGCATTTCGTATTACCTCACCAAGTCTTTGAATACCTTCCCGGATTTTATCCGGTGCTGTCAGCGAATAGTTCAGTCGCATATATCTTGCCCCTTCTTCAGGAACGGGCATACAAGTGGATCCCGCCACAAAAGCCACTTTCTGTGCAACAGCCTCCTTCAGAAGCGCATCACTGTCATACCCTTCGGGCAATGTGCACCAGAGGAAAATACCACCTTCCGGCACTGTATGCGTACAAGCCTTCGGAAAATATTCGTCAATAGCTGTGCACATCTCGTCACCGCGCTCCCGATACAGCACCTTTGCCTTTTCAATATGTGTATCAAAATCATAGACTTCAAAGAATTCCGCAGCCATCATCTGTGGCAAAACAGTGGTATGCACATCAGAAACCTGTTTGCAGATAACTATTTTTTCCATAATGTCCTGCCTGGCAATAACCCAACCAAGACGAAGTCCCGGAGAAATTGTTTTGGAATAGGAGCCGGCATAAATGACACGCCCTAAGGTGTCAAACGACTTGATTGTGGGCACGTCCTCGCCTTTATAGCGAAGCTCTCCGTAAGGATTATCCTCCAGAATATAAAAATCATATTTGTCAGCTAAAGACAAAAGCTTCTTTCTCTTTTCAGCCGACATAGTAATTCCGGAGGGATTCTGGAAAGTGGCAATGGTGTAAACAAGCTTGATTTTTTGGGTTTTTACATATGCTTCCAGCGCATCAATATCCATGCCATCTTCCTGCATCTCAATCCCGTGCAGATGCACATTATAAGAACGAAGCGAGTTCATACCTCCAATAAAGCTGGGAGATTCAAGCACCACCGTGTCTCCTTCATTTAAAAGTGTTTTAAACGTAAGATCAAGTGCCTGCTGTCCACCGGAAGTAATTATTAAGTCATCGTGGCCATGGATGTTCCCGGCTTTCTCCATTCTGCCCCGTGTGTAATCCCGAAGCGGAGCATACCCTTCAGTAATGCCGTACTGCAGTGCTACTTTTGCATTTTCCTTCAATATTTTATTTGATATTTCGCCGAGGAGCTCGCCCGGAAAAAGCTCCGGTGCCGGAGCACCGCCGGCAAAAGAAATCATATCCGGCTGTGCAAGAAGTTTAAACATTTCCCGAATTGCTGAGCCTTTCAGACCTTTTACTCGTTCTGCAAACATAGATTCATCTCCGTTTTTCACATTGTTATTTAAATATTTACTATATATAATACCATATCGGGAGAAAAAAGTAAAGAAAAATTTTTAATAGCGTCAAATATCCCCCACATAGTCTGAGCCCCGAAAAGATATATCCTTTTCGGGGCTCTTCACTGCTTCGTCCACTTTAGTAGGTTCCGCTGGTATCCTGTACACCTGAATCGTTTATCTTCTTTTTGACGCTGGAGGTTTTAATTTTCTCCTGTAATTTTTCATAATAGCCATCATGCGGAAAATGGTTCAGGTCCACCCAATCGTTTGTCCAACCGCTATAGTGCATGGCATTCGATATTGTCAGCCCACGAATCCCCTCTTCTCCGGGGGCAATCAGCTTTTCACCACGGAGAATAGCTGCCGCAAAGTTCTGCATAATTCCCACATGCTGAGGACCCGCGTCTGTCGGAAGCGGAATATCACACTTCCATGTCTCAGGTCTCCCAAAGGGCCCGGTGTTTTTAGCGTTAAATTCACGCTCCGATACTACATTACGCCAGAAAGTTATTATATTATCTTCAATCACAACTTTACCGCGGTCACATGCAACTTCCAAACGGTTTGTACCCGGTGCTTCTGCTATCGAAGTGATATATACACCTGTGGTACCATTTTCATACTGCATAAATGCCGTTACCTCATCCTCCACTTCAATATCATAATATTTGCCAAACGAACAGACTGCCATGAGCTTATCCGGCATTCCGAACAGCCACTGCCAAAGGTCAATCTGGTGTGGATTCTGATTTATCAGCGTACCTCCGCCCTCTCCCGACCAGGTCGAACGCCAGGTGGCACTGCTATGGTAGGCCTGTGGACGATACCAGTGCGTAACCGTCCAGTTTACACGTTTTATGTGTCCCAGTTCGCCGCGCTGTATCATATCACGGAGTTTAATGTATACGGGGTTAGTACGCTGATTATACATAATTGCAAAAACTTTACCGCTTTTTTCTGCCGCCGCATTCATCTCCATAACCTGCTTCGTGTAAACGCCGGCCGGTTTTTCAACCAGAACGTGAAGCCCGTGTGAAAAGGCTTCCTGTGCCAGAGCAGGATGCTGATAGTGCGGTGTGGCAATAAGCACTGCATCAACACACCCGGACGCGAACATATCCGTTGCATTTTCAAACACCTTCACATCATCATACAATTCCGCGACAACCTTTCTTCGTTCCGGATTAATGTCACAGACAGCTGTCGCAATCATATCGGCTACCTTACCGCTTTTAATGTTTTTTAAATGGCCTGTTCCCATATTACCGAAGCCGATAATACCCAACCTTACCTTTTCCATGCTATTTTCTCCTTACAATTTTTTCATAGCTTCAGCACTGAGACGAGCACTCTTAAGCTGATCGCCGTCCCGGAAGAAATTATCCTGCTCCACAACAAAGTGCTTTACACCAGCCCGTTTAGACGCTTCTATAATCGGAATAAATTCAATATTCCCCTGTCCAATTTCAGCAAAGACGGTCTCATGAAGTTTTTCTGCATCCGAATTCATTGCCATATCTTTCAGATGCAGAATGTCAATCCGTCCGGTCAGCTTTTCAATCCAGGTAACCGGATTTACACCTGCATTCTGGCACCAGTAAGTGTCGAGAACAAAGGATGTACTATCCGGATTCAGCTCCCGTACCAGTATATCCATCGGACGCTCACCGCCCTCATACCGTCTATACTCAAAGCTATGATTATGGTACGTGAATTTAAAACCGTTTTTGTAAAAGATTTCTGAAAGTCGGTTGGCCTTTTCAACAAACTGCTTTGCGCCATCTAAAGAATTACGATATTCGGCAGGCATTGCACCAACACCTATATTGGTTGTGCCCATAATCCGGTGGTCATCCATGGCTTTATCGGGATCGGCTAACATTTCATCAAAGCTACTATGTGTACCGACAATCCGAAGACCTGCCGCATCAGCCGCGGCACGGTATTCCGCCGCCGTAATGCCTGCCGGACCACCGGACCGCTGAATTTCTGTATACCCGATTTCCCGAAGCTGACAAAGCACCTTTGCAAGGTCCTCTTTGGTTTTCGTGATTTCCCGAACTGTGTAAGTCTGTAATCCAAAATCTTTCATTACGCATCCTTCCTTCTTTATTTAATATTTTCAATAATATCCACAAGCGCGCGATGTGCCAGCGAAAACTTGCTGAAATCGCTTTTTTCCAGCTTCAGCATACTGTCATCAAGCTCCAGATTCTGGAGTCCGTCAAAATTTCCGAGATGAGGCTCAAGGCAAACAAAACCAGTATATCCCCGTTCCAGAAGTCCCTTAATTATTTCCGGCACAGCCCCAAGACCTAAACCAGCCGGCACAACCGTGCCATCCGCCAAAGCATCTTTAATATGCATATATGTAATACGAGACGCAAGCTTGTCAAACGCTTCCCGACAATCCTGGCCGACCTGTATGAAATTCGCTGGATCAAAAATGCAACCAAGTGCCGGGGAATTTACGGATTCCAGAATATCCAGGCAACGATCAGCAGTGTCTCCATAAATATCCTTCTCATTCTCATGCAGAAGCATTACACCTTCCTGCTCGGCCAAGGCCGCCATTTCTTTCATTCTGTACAAAACCGCATCTCTATACTTCAAAGGAGCCTCTCCCTTGGGAATAAAAAAGCTGAAAATTCGGATATACTTTGTGTCAAGCCGCTTCGCAATGCGGATAGTGTTTTTAAGCTCTTCCATGTGCGGGGCAAAATCATCCTCTATTCCGATTTTACCGATGCGAGACCCGATGCAGCCTGCTTTCACACCATATTTTTCCATCTCAGCCGCCAATCTTTCCGTTTCTGTCTCATCCAGAAGCGATATAGTTTTGTCAAACAGATTACGCGGGTCAAAATAAGACACGCCTAACCTTTTTACACCCTCCAACTGCACTGAAAGGTCTTTATCAATCTCATCGGCAAAGCCGGTGATTTTAATCCGAGTATTCATTTTTCCCACCCTTTCTTTTTTTCTATTATACAACAATTTTTAAATATCTTCTACATTATTCTTGACAAAAAGATTGCTTTTCTTGCTATTTTAGTGTATACTATTTGAAGAGGTGATTTTATGACTTCTGTACGAAGAACGATTACATACAAACAAGGCGACGACAAAATGTACATTTTCGGTCATTCTGTAAACCCAAACGCACGGGAAGTTTCCTATAATCCGGAAACGCATATCAGCGTAAATCATGGTTTAGAAATTTTTCTACTGCTGAAGGGTGAAATTGATTTTCTGATTGAAAACAGTACATATCCGCTTTCAGCAAGGGATATTCTTCTGATAAACGAAACGGAAGTGCATACATTGCGTTCGGTGCGGGATTCGGAGTATGAACGCATTACACTGCACATCTTTCCTTCTTTTTTTGAAAAGTACGGTGTTGCCGACTATAAAAAAGTCTTTTATGAGCGTGTTCCGGGGCGTCACAACCGCATTCGCGGGTATTCACCGGAGGGAGAGCAGTTATATGCCTTGTTTATGAAAATGGAACGATATATACAGGAAAATCCGACTTGTGATAAAGTGATAGACGCGGTACTGATTGAAATTCTGTACCTTTTAAACTCCGCGTCTCTTTCTGAAGGTGACCGGAAAAAGGTAAATGAGACAGTGGCCGGGATTCTCCGATATATAAACGAGCATTTGTCTGATTCGCTCACGCTGAATGAAATTGCTGAAACATTTTATATTTCCAAGTATCATCTGTGCCATATTTTTAAAAAAAGCACCGGCTTTTCCATTAAAGACTATATTATTCAGAAGCGGATTCTACTCGTGCAGTCACTTTGTCAAAATGGAATGCGCATCAGCGAAGCGGCGGCACAGGCCGGATTTGGAAATTACTCAAATTTTTACCGAATTTATGTGGACAGAACCGGACACTCTCCAAGCAAAACGCTGAAAACGCAGATATAACTATGCCAAAAGGCCCGGTTAGTATACCACCGGGCACATGGTTTCCGGAGCTGTTTTCTTTGCAGTGCGTTCTGCTTTCTCTTTCCGAGCATTGGCCAGCATTAGCTTTATGCGGTTCTCCTGATTTACGCGGCTGGCCCCGGCGTCATAATCAATTGCCACAATATTGACATGCGGATATCTTGCCTTAATTGGCTTCATCATCCCCTTGCCGCAGATGTGATTCGGCAGACAGCCGAAGGGCTGCGTGCAGACGATATTGGTGCATCCTTCCTCACAAAGCTCCAGCATTTCTGCAGTAAGGAGCCACCCCTCACCCATCTTCACAGCAGTGCTGATAATCCCCTCTGTCAGGACGGGTACCTTTTCAAAGTTCATAAAACCGGAAAGCATACTGTTCTCTGTCACAGCACGGCTGAGGTCCTCGCGTCGCTGACAAATCTTTTTGTAGGCCCATTTAACAAAAGGGTAGGCCAGTTTTTTTCTTTTATATACCCGATATTCTACAAGGGAATTATAGACACAATACAGACAAAAGTCCAAAAGCCCCGGTACGGTCACCTCGGCTCCTTCGCTCACAAGAAAATCCTCCAGATTGTTGTTGGCAAGAGGAGAATATTTTACAAAAATTTCTCCGACAACCCCCACCTGCACTGTGTTTCTCGTTTGCATTGGGATTGCGGCAAATTCTTCTACAATCGCTTTATAGTTTTCTTTTACATGCTTGTAACAGATTTTTCCTTCGGCACCCAGCTCACGTCCCAGCCGCCGGGTCCATTTTTCGGCAAGCTGTGTTGCACTGCCCGGTTCTATTTCATAAGGACGGACGCGACCGACAAGGTGCATCATTAAATCCCCGTATAACACCGCATACATAAGGCCATGCAGCTTTTTCAGGCTCATGCGAAAGCCAGGGTGATCTTCAAGTCCCGTTATGCTGAATGAAATGACAGGAACATGACCAAAGCCAGCTTTTTTCAAAGCCTTTCGTATCAATGAAATGTAATTGGACGCACGGCAACCGCCGCCAGTCTGACTCATAATAAGTGCAGTTTTGTCCGGATTATACTTCCCCGACCGTAGTGCCTTGATAAACTGGCCGACAACTAAAATAGCCGGATAGCAGGTATCATTATGGGTATATTCAAGACCAACTTCCGCCACATCTGCACCGGTATCGTCTAAAAGTTCCATCTTGTACCCGTAGGTTTTAAACACACTGACCATAAGACGAAAATGCATAGGAAGCATGTTCGGAACCAATATTGTATAGTCTTTTTTCATTTCCTTTGTAAAAGGAACAAAAGATTTATCGTGCATTTTCACATTCCTCCAGTGCACCGATTAAACTTCTGAGACGAATTCGTACCGCTCCCAGATTTGTAATCTCGTCAATTTTAATTTGTGTGTAATATTTTCCTGCATTCTCCAAAATGGCACCAACCTCATCCGTGGTGATGGCATCCACACCGCAGCCAAAGGAAACCAACTGCACAAGGGACGTGTCATCATGTTCGGCCGCATACCGGGCTGCCCGGTAGAGCCGGGCGTGGAAAGTCCACTGGTCCAGTACGCCAACCTTCTGTTTCGGTGCCAGATGACAAACACTGTCCTCACTGACAACCACAAACCCCAATTCGCCACATAAGCTGTCAATGCCGTGACAAATTTCCGGATCAATGTGATAAGGACGCCCGGCCAGAATCAGAATACGTTTGTTGTTTTTTCGCGCAAAATCAAGCGCAGCCTCACCCGATTCCTTCACTTTTTTTCTGTAGCTATCATAAGCCGCAAATCCGCACTTTACAGCTCTACGTACTTCACCTTTTGTTATGCTCGCATCGAGATTATGCAGGGTCGGATACAGCGTTTCACAGAGTGCCGAGGAACTATCCAGCGAAAGATACGGATATAAAAACTGTATGTTCCCGAGTGCTTCCATATTCCCGTGCAAAAGCTCGGAATAATAGGCGACAACGGGGCAGTTATAGTGATTGTCTCCCGCTTTCTCATCCACATTATAAGTAAGTCCCGGATAAAAAACTGTACGGATTCCCTTTTCTATCAGCTCCAGAACATGACCGTGCATCAGCTTTGCCGGATAGCACACTGTATCGGACGGGATAGTGAACTGTCCCTTTTCATAGGTCCGCCGTGTAGAAAAAGATGAAAAATGTACACTAAAGCCAAGAGACGTAAACAAGCCGTGCCAAAGAGGAGCCAGCTCAAACATGGATAGGGCCATGGGAATGCCTATCTTCCCACGCCTCCCCTCAGCAGGGGTAAGTTCCTCCAAAAGTTCTCTCTTATCCGCAAATACGTTCGGCAGATCCTCTCTGTCGGTTTTGCCTTTTCCCTTCTGGCAGTGATTTCCTGAAATAAAGGTTTTTCCGTCAGAAAAACGGTTAATTGTCAGATGACAGTGGTTTGCACAGCCTTTGCAGACTGAAGAGGTAGATGTATGCGCAAAGCCTTCCAGTTCTTCACGGGAGAGAAGCGTGCTTTTCTCGTGCCGTCCGGCGTACAGTGCCGCACCATAAGCCCCCATAAGTCCCGCAATTTCAGGACGTATAACGTCGGCTCCGATTTCCTTTTCAAACGCACGCAGCACTGCGTCATTATGAAATGTGCCACCTTGCACCACAATATGCTTCCCCAGTTCTTTGGGAGAATTGGCGCGGATTACCTTATAAATAGCATTTTTTACCACGCTGACAGACAGACCGGCTGAGATGTCCGAAACACCGGCTCCGTCCTTCTGGGCTTGTTTTACAGATGAATTCATAAACACGGTACATCGGGAACCGAGATTAACGGGCGACGATGCCAGCAGACCTTTCCGGGCGAATTCTGCCGCTGTAAACCCTAAAGAATTCGCAAAGGTTTCAATAAACGAGCCACAACCGGAAGAGCAGGCTTCGTTCAGCATAATGCCATCAATCGCACCGTTGCGAAGCCGGAAACACTTAATGTCCTGTCCGCCGATATCCAGAATAAAATCAACATCCGGCTGAAAATGCTTCGCCGCCGCATGATGGGCAAGCGTCTCCACAATACCCGTATCCACATGGAAAGCATGACGAATCAGGTCCTCACCATATCCTGTAACGGCACTGCCGCAGATTTGAATTCTGTCACCGCAGAGTGTCCGGATTTTCAGAAGCTGTTCACGCACTAAGCGAATGGGGTTTCCTTTTGAAGGACCGTAATATGTATATAAAATAGACTTATCTTCAGCGATCAACACCAGTTTTGTGGTAGTAGACCCACAGTCAAGTCCAAGATAAGCCTTGCCGGAATAGGAGGAAAAATCAGTATGCGGTACTGAAGCCTTGGCATGACGGGCACAAAAAGCTTCATATTCTGCCTCGGACGCAAAAAGGGGGTCAAGACGGTCAAAGCCGGCCGATTCCGTCTCTGCGCTTTTTTCGATTTTTTCTATGACCTTCGACAGCGGAATCGCTTTCTCTTCCGCCGTGCACATGGCCGCACCGATAGCGACGGCATAAAGGCCATATTCCGGGAACACCGCCGTCCGGCCTTCCAGACCGAGCGTTTCGCAAAACCGTTTTTTAAGGCCGTGACAATAATAAAGCGGGCCGCCCAGAAACATAACCTTCCCACGAATTTCCCGTCCCTGCATGAGACCTGCCACTGTCTGGTTTACAACTGCCTGAAAAATACTGGCCGCAATATCTTCTTTTTTCGCCCCTTGATTCACAAGGGGTTGAATATCAGTCTTTGCAAAAACCCCGCACCGGGAAGCTATAGGGTAAATTCGCGTGGCTTTCAGGCTGCGAGCATCCATTTCATCTACAGTCATATCAAGAAGAGCAGCCATCTGATCAATAAATGCACCTGTACCGCCGGCACAGGTACCATTCATCCGGGCGTCCGCTCCGCCCTCATAGAAAATAACCTTTGCATCTTCCCCACCAAGTTCAATTACAACACCTGTATCCGGCTCCATACGCCGCACAGCTTCGCCGGTGGCGTACACCTCCTGCACAAAAGCAAGACCCGCCGCCTCTGCCGCACCCATTCCGGCAGAGCCAGAAATTGCCACTCGTACCATACATCCAGGGTGCTCATTTTCCATTTCGCGAAGCATTGTCAATGTTGTCTGTCTAACCCTCGAGAAGTGACGCATATATTTTTTATAAAGTGGCTTATCTCCGTCAATCAATACCAGTTTTGCTGTGGTAGAGCCGATATCAATGCCAAGAGAATACGATTTTTCCGCCATGCCTTCACCTTATCTTTCCTTTATCCTGCTATAAATAATCTATTTTATTATATAATAAAAAAAAGAAAAATTCAATGTTTTTTCGTGTTATTTACCGAAAGTTAACAAAAAAAGACGCACAGCGTCCTTTTTCGGTCATCAATACAGTCTCTTCCGCAAATCAACATATTTTAACCGGATTCCCGCATTTTCTTCCGTGCAGACAGAAACCAGAAAATCGTCAGCTTGAAACGTTTGCATGTGTGCAGGAACAGGTCTTCCGTCTCGAAAGACTGGCATATCAGGTACTGCTGAGAAAGACTGCAACGGACAACGGAGACCTTCCCCCGTCATTTTAATATAGCTTTCTTTCCGCGTCCAAAGTTGAAAAAAAGCCAAATCTGCTTCGTTCGCGGTGCGGAAATACATAATTTCTTCAGGACTAAAATACTTTTCTGCCAACTTTAATGAAACAGGGCGAATTTTCTCAACATCACATCCTACTGCACAATTTCCTGCGGCACACGCCACACGTCCTTGGGAATGGGATAAATTGAACTGTAGTCCTTGTACTGCCGGCTTTCCATTTTCATGCACACGAAGTGTCGACGCAGATACTCCATTTTCTTTTAATGCATATTGGAGGAGTAGTCCGGCCGCAAAGCTTTCAATCCTTTTTTCCGCGGGAATAATCCTACAAATTTTTTCCTGCCGATATGCGGGCAAAGTGGCAAGGAATTCCGGGGCCAGAAGGGGGTCAGGACAGTCTGCGGTATTCGCTATGAACAAAGTTATTGATTTCTCCATCCAATACCTCACAAGTCAATTATAATATTCAGCCCCCTAAGCAATGCTTTCGGGGGCTTTCAGCTTTTTTATTCTCCTAAATACGCCTTTTTAACAGAATCATCGTTCAGCATTTCTGCCGCGCTTCCACTCAGCACAATTTTTCCGGTTTCCAACACATAGGCGCGGTCTGCAATGGATAGAGATTTTTTTGCATTTTGTTCCACCAGCAGTACAGTCGTACCATCAGCACTGATTTTCTGAATAATATTAAAAATTTCCGATACAAAAATGGGCGAAAGACCCATGGAAGGCTCATCCATCAATATGATTTTGGGATTGGACATCAGTGCCCGTCCCATGGCCAGCATTTGCTGTTCGCCACCGGAAAGTGTGCCCGCGATCTGGCTTTTTCGCTCCTTCAAACGCGGAAAACGGCTGTACACCATTTCAAGATTATCCGCAATTTCCTTTTTATCTTTTCTTGTATACGCACCCAGCTTCAGATTTTCATATACGGTAAGTTCTCCGAAAATCCGGCGTCCCTCCGGTACATGCGCCATTCCCATGCCAACAATTTTGTGTGCAGGGGTTTTCAAAAGGTCATGCCCCTCAAACATAATTTTGCCCGCCCTTGAAGGAACAAGCCCTGTTATCGTATGCAAAATCGTAGTTTTTCCGGCTCCGTTCGCACCAATGAGCGCAACAACCTCGCCCTTCTTAACCTCAAAAGATACACCTTTAATGGCACGAATCATACCATAATTAACTTCCAGGTTTTCTATTTTAAGCATGGCACATCTCCTCTACTCATCCTCGCCCAGGTAGGCAGTTATCACCTTTGGATCATTCAGAACCTCGGCGGTTACGCCACTGGCAAGTTCTGTTCCGAAATTCAGAACGGTAACTTCTTCGCAAATCCCCGAAACGAGCTTCATATCATGCTCTATCAGAAGTATTGTCACATTAAATTTATTTCTTACAAATTTAATGATATCCATAAGTTCTGCCGTTTCCTGCGGATTCATTCCTGCCGCCGGTTCATCCAGAAGCAGAAGCTTGGGATTTGTGGCAAGAGCACGGGCAATCTCCAGCTTCCTCTGTTTGCCGTACGGAAGGTTACAGGCCAGACTGTTCCTTTCTTCTTCCAAATCAAAAATCCGAAGAAGTTCCTTCGCCTTCTCACGCATTTTTTTCTCGGAACGGAAATACCCGGGCAAACGAAGCATACTGACAAAGGGGTTACAATGGAAATCCTTCTGGTTATGCAATCCAACCATGACATTCCGAATTACACTCATATTATTGAAAAGACGTATGTTCTGGAATGTTCTGGCAATACCTCTATGGTTAATCTGTTCCTGGCTTTTACCGGTCAACTCTTCGCCATCCAGAAAAAAAGTGCCGCTTGTGGGCTTATACACACCCGTTATAAGATTAAAAATTGTGGTTTTTCCAGCTCCATTCGGGCCGATAAGCCCGTAAAGCTGTCCCTTTTTAACCACAAGATTTACGCTGTCCACGGCCTTGAGACCACCGAAAGATATACCAAGCTCTTTCGTTTCCAGCATAATTTCACTCATGGTGTCCGGCCCCCTTCTCTTTTTCATTTTTGTCCGTAATATCTACAGAAAGAAGTGCATCCATTTTAATTTTTGACGGAATCCTATGCCAGGCCGCATCATCATCTTCCACATTAGACGGATCTTTTACGGTTTTTGCCGAAAGCCAGCATGTGAGTTTTCTGAAAATTTTCTGCCAGAATCCACTAAGTTTTTCTTTAAGCGGTCGAAGTGCAGGCGCATTATTAAAAATGATAAGCGAAATAAGAATAATCGCATAAATAAGGTATTTGAGCGCCGCAAGGTCTCCTGAAAGCTTAGTAGTAAGAATAAAATTGATATACGTTAAAATCGTAGCCGCAATAATGGAACCGTTAATGCTCCCCATACCACCAAGCACAACCATAACCAGAATCTCTATCGAGTAATTATACGAGAAGAAGGAATACAGCACAGGTGTGGCATAATGGCCGTAAATAACTCCTGCAACTCCTGCAAAAAAAGCGGCGAGAGCAAAAACGAAAAGCTTATAGAACGTAACATTAATCCCCATAGCTTTTGCCGCAATTTCGTTGTCCCGAATAGCCGTAATCGCCCGACCGTGCTTACTCCGAATCAGGTTCTGTACAACAAAGAGCATGATAAGCACCACAACAAAGGCAACGATAAAAAGGGATGTTCCGTATGTTTTGGTAGAAAGCCCCAGTGCACCACCGAAGGTATCTAAATTTTTAAAAATTGTTCGTACAATTTCGCCGAAAGCCAGTGTCACAATCGCCAGATAGTCTCCTTTAAGACGAAGCGCGGGAAGTCCGATAACAAGGCCAAACACAGCTGCAATCAGGCCACCGGTCAACATGGAAAGGACAAGTGCCACAAGCTTAGACGAAACAAACCCGAGAATAATTTTAGAAATATAACATCCGAGATATGCGCCAACGCACATAAATCCGGCATGGCCGAGACTCAGTTCCCCTAAAAATCCAACAACAAGATTTAAGGAAACTGCGAGGATAATAGAATATCCAATCTGTGCCAAAAGGTTTGCTGTGGAACGATTCATAGCACCACTATACAGAAGAATAACCGCAACCACCAAAAATAATCCTATGCCGATATAATTCAAATAATTTTTAAGTTTCAGCTTCTTATTCACGACATCACACCTTCTCTCTTTTCAGCTTCCCTAAAATTCCGGTAGGTTTCACAAGAAGGATAACGATGAGTAGGCTGAATTCAAGTGCCGTAGTATACGGCGCAAGGACCGGTATGCTGAGGGAAATTTTTTCGATAACCCCGAGTAAAACGCCCCCAATCATGGCACCGGGAACAGATCCGATGCCACCGATAACCGCCGCCGTAAATGCTTTAATACCGGGCATTGCCCCGAGCGTAGGACTGGTTGATGGAATTTGCATGAGATAAAAAGTACTTGCAAAGGCCGCCAGAGCAGAGCCTATCATAAACGTAACCGCAATAACCTGATTCACATTGATGCCCATCAGCTGCGCCGCTCCTCTGTCCTCTGAAACCGCCAGCATTGCTCTTCCCATTCTTGTTTTCTTGATAAAAAGAGTAAGTGCTGCCATGATAATCGCACCGACACAAAGTGTGATAACCGCTGCCAGGCTAATTCTGGTCTCTCCAACAGCAATGGAGCCAAAATTAGCAATGGATACCGGCTGAGATTTCGCACCAAAAATAAGCTGGGCAACACTCTGGAGAAAATAACTGACGCCGATGGCCGTAATCAGAACTGCCAGCGGCGACGCACCGCGAAGCGGTTTGTATGCCAGCTTTTCTATCGTGATGCCAAGAAGGGTACATATAACAATTGATGCCAAAATCGCAAGCCAGGGATTCCCCGAAAGAGATATCGTCGTCAGGATTGCATACGCGCCGACCATAATAACATCACCGTGGGCAAAATTCAGCATCTTGGCGATACCATATACCATTGTATATCCTAAGGCAATCAGTGCATATATACTGCCCAGACTAAGCCCGTCAATTAGTGTACTCATAAATTACCAAAGCCTTTCTGCTCCAATGAACGGATTTTGGTTGGGTACATCACTATACCCAACCAAAACCAGATTCGCTTTAAAAACAATTTAGCCAAGAACAACAATCTGCGGAACCTTTGTGCAGGCACCGGATGCATCCCATGTCATTTCACCTGTAGCACCCGTATATACAAAATCAGAAGCTGTGATTACAGGAAGAAGAGCATTGGTAAGGTCAGACGCGGAAATTGTAGGATCAGTAATACCAGCTTTTTCCATAGCCTTGTAGATTACCATAACTGCATCATAGCCGTCTGCTGCAAACTGATCCGGCTCCTTGCCGCCATAAGCCGCCTTATAGTTTTCTACAAATTTTGAAACTACTTCATCCGTGCTGTTTACATCAAACGGTGTAATGTACTTAATAGTACTTGTTACAGTCTCATCAATTTGGTCCTTGATACCATCAAGGCCGTCACAACCGAAAAGAAGTGCATCACAGCCCTTAGCTGCTGCAGCCTTTGCGATGAGACCAGCTTCTGTGTAGTATATGGGCAGGAAAATAACTTCACAATCCTTCAGTGCTTCCACCTGTGTAGAGAAGTCTTTTTTATTCTCTGCATCAAAGGACTGTTCGATGTATTCTTTGCCAAGTGCTGCCATTTTAGTTTTAAAGGCATCATAAATACCGGTGGAGTATGGATCGCTGGTGTCATAGATAGCACCGATTTTAGTGTATTCCTTCGTAATTTCTTCAGCCGCCAGAATACCCTGGTCGGGATCGCCGAAGCAAACACGGAACGCGGTGGGTCTGTTTTCAATTACATTGGCTGCGGAAGCAGATGGTGTAATAAAGAACACATTATCCACCTCTGCTTTTGCAGCAAAAGCTTCGCAGGACCCGGAAGTAACACTACCGATGGAAGCATTCATGCCAGCTTCATACAAAGCATCGTAGCCTGTGCCGGCATCTGCCGCTGTGGACTTATCGTCTTTCATATCCAGCTTGAAACGAACACCGTTCAGACCGCCGGCGGCATTGATTTCTTCAATTGCCAGCTTTGCACCTTCCTGTACAGAGATACCGTAGGACGATGTGTCGCCCGTCAGCGGTCCGGTACCGCCGATAAAGAACTCCGTGTTGTTTGCGGTGTAATTTCCTGCACCGCCATTTCCGCAGGCCGTAAAAGCAAATGCCAAAACAACGGCCAAGGCTGCGACTAATACTTTTTTCATGATTAAAACCTCCTGTAATTTAGAAATTTTTGATTACTTCTATATAATACCTTTTTTAGCGAGCATTGTCAATAAAAATTTGTTTTTTTATAAATAAATTCTTTCTACACCTGCTTACAGACATCAATCCAGCCTTTAGGAAAAGATAAATTTTCCAGTTCTTCAAGCGTAACCTCAATCGCGCTGTTTGAACTTCCGCAGGCAGGAAAAACCGTTTTAAACCTTTTCAAAGAAACATCAAGATACACCTCCACCCCATCATTTACGGCAAAAGGGCATACACCGCCCACCGCGTGGCCGATAAGGACCGGTGCCTCCTCAAAGGAAAGCATTTTTGCTTTTGTACCAAATTGTGCCTTATACTTAGGGTTATCTATTTTTACATCTCCGGCGGCAACAACCAGAACTACCCTTTCGTCCACATGAAAGGACAGTGTTTTTGCAATCCGACATTCCTCGCAACCGAGGGCCTGTGCCGCCAGGGCAACCGTAGCACTGGAGCTGTCAAACACCCGGATTCTGTCGGCAATCCTTTTTTCTTCAAAATAAGCTTGAACGCGTTCAATAGACATTCTGTGTTCCTCTCTTTCTTTTTACAAGGTATCGTATTACGGTCAAAATGCGTAATTCAGACTTTATTTACCGGGATTTTTGTTCTCTGCTACAGTGTGTTTTTTATGCAAGAATGCCATTTTCTTTTGCACACTTTAAAAGAACTATCGAAAAATCAAACCAGAGCATTGGCTCACCGCCCGAAAACGTAATTCTCCCGCCCAAGATTTCATAGAACATCCTGTCTTTTTGGACCAGTACGATGTAATTATGTACGTGACGCTCTTTTTTGCGTAGTATATCATATTTCTTTCTGTTTGTCAATGCAGAAAAAATTAAAATGACACTTCAAAAAAGAAACACGAAAAACGGCATTGAAATGCCGTTTTTCAGTACATTCTAAAGTTCAAACAACTTCTGTGGGTAATGGGTCAGATTCTCTGCCCCATCCTTTGTGATACGAATAACATCCTCCATGCGAAGTCCGGTTTTTGTTTGCGCATCCCCAAGAAAAACATCAAGACAAAACGTCATATTCTCTTTGAGAATCCAAGTGGAATTGTTTTCTATCCAGGGTGCCTCCCCTTCCATCATCCCGTTACCGTGGCAAGGGCCGTACAGCAAATAGTCACCAAATCCAATTTCAGCCAGACTATTTTCATAGTGTCTTGCCACATCGCCGGCGCAAAGTCCAGCCTTAATATAAGATAGCACTGCATTCTGGCCGGCGTATCCGGCATCAATCATTGCCTTCTGTCTGGCAGTGGCTTTTCCAAACACCACCGGGCGGCCGATGGAGGAAGCGTATCCCTCCACACGGGCACCAATCTGTATCATCGTCATATCTCCAGGTGTAATGACTTTCTGTCGCGGACGGCTGATAGCCTGGTTGCTCCCCTCTCCTGTGAGGACCCAGTGCGGATAACTTTCCCTCTCCGCACCCAGTTCGTGCATTTTCCCAAGGGCGAGACCTACGACCTGCATTTCAGTCATGCCGGGACGAATATTCTCCAACACATAGTCAAAAGCTTTTGCGGTTATCTCTGCCGCCTTTCGCATACAGGCCAGTTCGTTTTCCGTTTTAATCATACGTATTCCCATAACGATGTCATCTGCCTTCGTAACAGGAACAGCACCGAGAGCTTCTGTCAGTGCGCTATATACACCAATTGTGACGAGACTTAAGCCCGCTACGCCGAATTTTTTCACCGGTTTCCCGTGCATAACCTCATCAATTACATCCGAAAAACTATCGAGCTTTTTCCCGGGATATTCCGGTTCTGAGGATTCGCGGAAGGCTTTCAGTAAACGAATTTCCGGGATTCGCGAACGGTCTGCCGCATAGGTATAGCTTTCCGGGCCGATGAGCAGAAGCGGCTCACCTTCTGCCGGAATGAGAACACCGGCTGTCTCAAAAGAGGGCCAGTAGTCACTCAGATACCGTACAAACTGCGGCTCCGCCTCGTTTCCGTAGGCCATCACAATATCATAGCCTTCCTTTGCCATCGCAGTCTGTAGTTTTGTGATTCTTTCTTTAAATTCACTATTTGGTATTCTTGTCATTCTATTTCTCCTTACTTAATTTCTTCATCGCCATGGATTCGGATCCATTCCCTGGTATAATCCACAGCTGAAAGGCCCAAATCTGCAATACAGTTGGAACAAAAGATGATGCCCTCAATGTATCCTTCATGGAGCCATTTTCTGTACTGTTCCAGTTTCATTTCCATCAGACTTAAGGAAACAGCATTTTTATCATGATAATCCCACATATAACACCCGGCCATAATGGTTTTTTTACCTTCGGAAAGCTCATAAAGCTTCGCAAAATCCCGTTCCAGTGTGAGAATATCCCTTTCAAACCGGGGCCAGAGCGTTAAAACATCACACTCTGCAAGATACGGTCTTCTTTCTTCCGTAAGCTCGGTGGTGTACACCACCGTCCAAAGGTCCAGCTTTCTGTCCAGCTCGTTATGCAAACGTTCCCGGAATCCCCTTACAATTTCCGGTGTGAAAATCTTCATACGACCTTCGCTTAAAAAGTCATCCATGATACCGGCTGTGATGTTAGGATAACGACGGGCCAGTTTTAAGATTTCATCTGTATAATCCGCATTGCCCGAACAACCGCTGCCAATAATTGACCAGGCCACATTCTGCATGGTATCATACACCATAGCATCCTGGTCAAAGGGCAGTGCCGGTTTTCCAGTCATCACAACACGACACATATTGGGAATGCCAAAATAATACGCCCCTTCCAAAGGTGTCATCCGGCTTCTCCCGGGCAGACAAAACGGGTTTCCGGGAGGATGATGCGAACCGGCATCCTGACCCCAAAGCCAGAATTTATCACGAAGCTTCATAATTTACCTCCAGTCCAAGAAATCAGCTGCATTCTGTACAAGCATCTCCTGTACGTCCTGCATATTAATGCCTGCATCCTCCATCATGGGAAGCACATTCGTCAAAAGATGGTCATATCCCCAGCCGCCATACGTATGTAAAAGAGTTTTCAGGCATACATCACAGCTGAGCAGAACCTGTTTTTTATAGCCTCTCTCTATCATCTTTTTCAGAAGTTCCACTCGCTCCGTATCCCGGACAAACAAGCCATAACCGGGGTTACGTACCTCCCTGTCCACATAATATTCTTTACCAAAATTATCAAATTCCACATAAACGCCCATATCCAGCAACCGAAATATATACTCTTCTCTGTTTTCCACGTCAATGTGGCAGATGGCAATACGGTCAGGGGACACACCCTCCGAAAGGGCGATCTCGGCGGCTTCCAGCCCGTTTTGCGTCCAGGGGTTAATATGGACCATAAGGCCGGCACCCGTGGCCTTCTGCGCTCTTGCGGCAGCACGGAGAACTTTACGTTCAGAGTCATCGAAAATTTCGCTTATGCCAATCTCACCGATAAGACCTGCGCGGATATCCGTATCGTCCATTCCCACGGTCAGCTCATGCACCATTTTTTCGGCAAGCATATTCACATCTGCCGCACGGACCGCATCAGAATGTGTGCCACCCACATAATAACCGGTGCCGGCAATGATCTGCAGTCCCGTTTCTTCGGCCATTTGCTTTAAGAGTTTCGGACTTCTGTGAATACCGATGGTAGTGGCATCGACTACAGTTTTTCCGCCCGCTGCTTTGAAATAAAGAAGTTCTTTTTTTTGCACCGCGGGATCCATCATTAAAAGATTATCACGAAGCGCATAGGGATCACGGTTTAAAACGCCCAGATTTTCCATGCATACGCTGGCGGTTTTGGGGTCCTCAATGCCGCGCACAGGGTGTTCCTCAAAAAAACCAGTCAGGTCAATGAAAATATGCTCATGGGTAGTGGCAACACCGATTTCATTTCGGGAAATCATACCTGTAACTGTTGGAATCATAGTCGCCTCCTAAATTTCTTCATCGCCATGCTGACGAATCCATTCCCGTGCCATATCGGAGGCCGGAAGTCCCAAATCTGCACAGCAGTTAGAGCAGAAAATGACGCCATCTATTTCCCCGTTTTTCAGCCAATTGTAATAGGTATCCAGCTGATGACGCATAAGTTCCTCCGGCATTTCCTTATGATTTCCGTAATCCCACATATAACACCCGGCCATAATTTTCTGTCCCGAAGAAAGGCTGCGGAGTTTTGTCAGATTCTTTTCCAGATTCAAAAGGTCCTCCGCGCACCAGGTCCACATCTGCAGCACGTCACATTCTGCAATATATGGGCGACGTTCTTCTGTCAGTTCTCTTGTATAAATCACTGTCCACAGCGGAAGCGGTCGGGCCGCCTCTTCCGTCAGTTTTTTCTTAAAACCGCGGAGTACCTCGGGTGTGAAAATTTTCATGCGACCCTCACTCATAAAATCATCCATAATCGCACCTGTAATATTCGGATACGTTTTGGAAAGGCGGACAATTTCGTCTGTAAAATCCACCATGCCAGACCCACCGTCTCCGATAATGGACCAAACAACATTATCCAAGCTATCCAGCACCATCGCATCCTGATCAAAGGGAAGCTTTGGAAGCCCTGCCATTACTACGCGGCACATATTCGGTATACCAAAATAATAGGCACCCTCCAGTGGGGTCATTCGGCTATTTCCAGGCAGTTTGAAAGCATCATTGATATGGTGTGAACCTTCTGTCTGGCCCCAAAGCCATAACTTATTTCTAAGTTTCATCATTTATACATCCTTTCACTATTTTATATTTATAAAATAGCATACCAACGACTAAAAGTCATTGGTATGCTTCGTTTCATTATTAGGATTTTCCGTTTTTTTACCAGAACATAGTTAATGTCCGCATTTCTTCGTCCAGGACAAGAAGCGCGACGCGACGTTGTTCCAGCGAGTCCACACGATATTGCTTATAATCCTCCATAGCAGATGCAAAGTTGCCACCATTTTTTAAGATATCAGTCATAATCAGTGCCGTTTCGCCGGCATAGCGCATATTCACCATGGCCCACCAAAGTTCCTGGGCAGAAGCGTCAAAACCATATGGCTCTTTGTATTCCTTATATTTTGCGAATCTGTCGGTAATTTCATCGTAAAAAGCTTTATACTCTGCCACGACCGTGGCATCATACACACCGCTTTCCAGCATGGAAATAACGGGTTGGATGGCATAATCCGCTTTAGACAGGAGGAGCATGCTGCCATAAAATTCTGTTTTAATATAGGTAAGCTCGTCCTCAAAATATTCAAGGTCTTGGCAGAAAATCTCTGCACGGCGGGTCGTTTCATCAAACTGGACGCCGCCCACCATAGCCAGGTCACGGAGGCGGACAGCCGTTTTACCGCCTATATTATAGGATGGAATTTCCGTACCACGGAAAAATGTTCGGATATCCGTTCGGTAGACATCAAAAACCTTTGTGCCAACCGCTCTCATCTCATACGAAGGAACAAGCGGGGTAAGAGGTTTGGCAAAATCGCGGTAAAAATTTACGGTTTTTGTACTTTCATCCCAATTTACGGTATAACCAAAATTTTCAAGGTCCCTGACTAAAACAGCAGTATACCCGTCAATATTATAGGACGGCACCAGAAAATGGTCAATATAAGCGTTTATATCTGTTGCATATCCGGCACCAATAATTTCAGCACTTGCCCCCATACAGAGGGTACACAGAATCAGGAGAGTGCAGATAATTCGTTTCACAGCACCAGCCTCCTATTTTACAGCCCGGAATCCGAGACTGAATCGGAATCAGGCGTAGGCGCGGGTGTCTCCGCTTCTTCTGCCTCCGGCGTTGCAGTCGGCGAAGGCGACGGAGCGCGCGTAGGCGAAGGGGATGGCGCGTGAGATGAAGTGCCGGAAGGCGTAGGGGTCACCGGGCTGACACTTGCCGTAGGTTCCTCCCCCTCGTCGGGCGTGGGGGAAGGCACAGCTTCTCCCGTGCCTACGTGAATGACACGGAAACTGCCGTTATAGTTGCTGCGACAGAGGTAAACCTTTTCCGGTTCACGCCCCTCTCGTTCAATAATCTTATAGGTATCTACTACATACCCGCTGCTTCCCTCCGACTCAACCTTTTCCTCCCCAAGAGGAAGAGTGGGATCGTCTACCTTTCGTTCCGGCGGATCTGTGTGCCCGATTGTCACAGTCTCAAAAGAAACTGTTTCTCGGTCCTCTGTCTCTTGCCCATAAATGGCTGTATACATTTTTCCGCCCTCAGAACTGCAAACAATCTTTATAGGAAATTCAGTGGAATTGCGGAATCGGAAATCAATATTTCCGTAATCTACCGTAGCATCCCGACCTAAGGGAACGTATGACACCGTTAGCTGATGGTTGACGCGCTCCACAATGTCAAGATTAGCAAACACAACAGCATTGAATAACGTGGACGATACCTGGCAAATTCCGCCTCCGATACCTGGCACCGTTTCACCGTTTACATACACACTGGCAGTCTCAAAGCCCTCACTGTAGCTGCGTTCACCTACAACGCCGTTATAGGAAAACACCTCACCCGGAGCAAGAATGGTTCCGTTGATTTTGTTAGATGCCAAAGCAATGTTTTTGCTTCGTGCTACATCACCCGAATTAAATCGTGTTGCATATTCGCCAATGACATCGGAAAACATTTGCGCTTCAATTTCTTCCAGCGTAATTTCCGGCTCATGAATTACTAAAGGAATTTCAAAAGTTGCGCCGTCTCCGGTATGGCTGTCAATAATCGCTTGTGCTTCCGCTTTATCAAACGAAACCCCCAGTACATGCGGGTACATAACGACCTTGCCCTCTACGATTTCATAATAGGCATTGCTGGATTCCGCGCAAATTTTATCTTGCAGTTTTTCTGCCGTGAGAGGAGCAGGCCTACGGGATTCTTTCTCAAATGTAATCTTCTCATTGTATGTGCCCATACGAATGGTTTCCAGAATTGCCCCGGAGACACTTTCCGCATCCGGCATAAGACCCGGGCGTCCGGTAGTTACAACCAATTTATCATCCTGAATTTCCCAGGAATGTTCCACCACTCTATCCCCGATATCCGCAAGAAGAGACTCCAGGATATCCTCATAAGCGACTTTATCGTATTCAATTTCAACGCCGACTTCCTGCTTCACAAAAAAAGAACAGAAAGCACGGCCTATCCGAAGAAAGAAATTTCCTTCTTTCAAATGATGTGAAGCTTTTTCAGCGGTTTTCTCATAATCATAAGCAGCCAAAAAATCAGACGGCACAACCGTTTTTTCCACATCACCAAGTACTACATGCACGGCCTTATCAAAAATGGAATTATCAAGATTTTGGCGTAGTTTATCCGTAGCTTCCTCCAAAGTAAGGCCTGAAACATCCACCCCTCCGGCGCGCGTTCCACCCGGAATTTTACCAGAGCCGTAAGCACGGACAGCAGACGCCGCAAAAAGCACTGCCAGAATTAACACCGCACAAAGTATGATATAAGTTTTTTTCTTTAACCGCTTCAAAGTGTATACCCCCATATTGTTTTATCGGTTGTAGTATTTGTATATTATCATTTTCTATATATTATAACAGAAAATTCCCGGTTAGTAAATACGATTTTGAAAAAAATATATTTTTAATACTTTTTTAAATTTTAAGCAAAATTCAACCCTGAAAAATGGACGTTTTTTAAGATTTTAATCCAAATATCCGCATAAAAAGGCGGCCTTTTAACAGCTTAAACGTAAAAAATCCTCCCAAAAAAGAGGTACAGTAATTGGAGGATGTAAAAATACATCCTCCAAGCTACTATTTAGATTCCAGATAAGCATTGATTTTTGCAATCAGTTCATCTGCGTCAACGCCATGAACCGCGCAGGCTGCTTCAACGCTTTCACCGCTTGCTGACGGGCAGCCAAGACAGTGCATCCCGATTTCGAGGAAAAACGGAGCTGTGCCCGGGTCCATGCGCAGAACGTCTGCAATGATTGTGTCTTTTGTTACTTTTGCCATGTCAAATCTTCCTTTCTTTGCCTTTCAGCAACACTTTTTGAATTTCTATATTGTCATTAAATAAAACAATATCAGCATCACGTCCTGCTTCAATAGTACCGATATGGTTAGCACCGGCAATTTTTGCAGGGATTTTGGTCATCATTTTAACAGCGTTTACTATATCAACACCTGCTTCCTTATGCATCACGCGCACCAGGCGGTCAGTGGTGGCAATGCTTCCGGCAAAATTGATGCGATCCGGCATTTTAGCAACACCATCTTCAATAATAGCAATACGCCCGTCGGCAATAGGTCCAAGTATCATTTCTTTGATACCTTCCACCCCGGCACCGCGCATAGAATCGGTAACCATACAAATATAATCAGAGGTTTTCACCTTATAAATCAAGCGAAGGAGTTCCGGCGGCAGATGCTTGCCATCGGCAATCGTTTCCACGTACATATCGTCCAGAAGATAGCCTGTTTCCACCGCGCCGAGAACACGGAAGCCCTGTCGTCTTGTCAAAAGAGACATGCCGGAATAGAAATGGGTCATCAGTCGGCAACCGGCATTATAAACGGGCATAATCTCATCATACGTAGCATTTGTATGCGCAATAGAAGGAACAACGCCATGCTTAATCAGTGTTTCACAGAATTCCGGTGCTCCTTTCCGCTCCGGTGCAAAGCTCCAGCGGGCAATAATACCTTTATATTCTGACAGAAGCTCTTCATATTCTTCTTTTATCGGGTCCGTAATAAATTCCGGGGCCTGTGCGCCGGCCTGTTCCTGCGAAAAGTACGGTCCTTCCAGATGTGCGCCCAGAACCTGGGGCAACTCCGGGTTGTTCTCCCGCATTACTGCACCGATATCCTCAATACTTTTTCGGAAAGAAGCGGGGTTTGCCGTAGTACAGGTCGGCATAATAGCCGTAGTCCCGTACCGAACATGCGCTTGGAGTGCTGTCCGCACATCCTCCGGAGTGCCGTCCATGAAATCTGTACCACCTGCTCCATGAGTATGCAAATCAACAAAGCCGGGGCTAACGTAGGCACCTGCCGCGTCTATAACCTCGTCTGCGGCAATTTCATCCGCCGTAACAGCCAGTATTTTTCCGTCCCGTATGTACAGTGCCTTGTCTTTCTCCACCGTATCGGTAATAATACGGCCATTTATAATTTTAAGTGTCATTTTCGCATCTCCTTTAAAATCATTATAATCCTATCCATTTCATCCCTCTGTGGCTCTTTTGCCTTTTCAAGACCACAAAGTCTCTTGCGGAGTTTTTCCTCAGTTCGTGCTTTCAAAAGCGGGTAAAGCGGATCTGATTTCGTTTTCCGACCCAAAAGAAGCTCTGCTTCTGTATATCGCTCCGACTCCCCCCGCACCGCTTCGAGAATCACATATAATTTTTCTTCTTCACGGGCAATACATTCGTTAAGGATTTTATATCCGTTTTCAATCAAATACTGTCTGAGCTCTGCTGTCGCTGTCATGGGCTGTAAAATCAGTGTTTTCCCTTTTAAATCAGGAGCACCTGTCAATATTTCGGAAATCAGGATGCCCCCCATCCCGGCAATAATAATAGAATCATACCCGGAAACATCCACACCGCAAAGTCCGTCAGCCTTTTGCGTTTTTATCGCAGCCTCCAGTCCGGAAACCCGAATGTTTTCCCGTGCACGGTCAATCGGTCCGTCATGCACATCCGTGGCAAGTGCCCGGACCGCCTTCTTCTCTTTTACCAGATAAATCGGCACATAGGCATGGTCACTCCCTACATCTATAACACCTGCCCCTTCCCGCACAAGTGCTATAATGGCCGCAAGGCGGGGTGTAATCACGTTATTCAAGGAAATCCTTCAGCTTTTTACTACGGCTGGGGTGACGAAGCTTTCGCAGTGCCTTTGCCTCTATCTGACGAATACGCTCACGGGTTACGTCAAATACCTTTCCCACTTCCTCCAGTGTGCGGGGACGGCCATCGTCCAGTCCGAAACGGAGCCGAAGCACTTTTTCTTCCCGGGAGGTCAAGGTATCCAGTACATCCATGAGCTGTTCCTTCATGAGCGTAAAGGACGCCATTTCGCTGGGGGCCGGCGCATCATCGTCCGGAATGAAATCGCCAAGGTGGCTGTCTTCTTCCTCACCAATAGGCGTTTCAAGAGAAACCGGTTCCTGGGCAATCTTCATAATTTCCCGGACCTTGTCCAGCGACATATTCATTTCCCGGGCAATTTCCTCAGGAAGCGGGTCACGCCCAAGCTCCTGCAGGAGCTGACGGGAAACACGAATCAGTTTATTAATAGTTTCCACCATATGCACGGGCACACGGATGGTACGGGCTTGATCGGCAATGGCACGGGTGATAGCCTGGCGAATCCACCAGGTGGCATAGGTACTGAATTTGAAGCCCTTGGAATAGTCAAATTTTTCCACCGCTTTAATAAGGCCGAGATTCCCCTCCTGAATTAAATCAAGGAACAGCATTCCTCGCCCTACATACCGTTTTGCAATGCTGACAACAAGACGGAGATTTGCCTCGGTAAGGCGCATTTTTGCCACCTCGTCACCATCCACCATACGTTGTGCCAGCACAAGCTCTTCGTCTGCTGAAAGCAGGGGGACTTTTCCGATTTCTTTCAGATACATACGCACATGGTCATCTACATTGATGCCTTCGGGAAGACTGAGGTCGATTTCTTCTTCATTCGTTGCAATCTGTTTCAGGTCCTCGTCCATATCCTCAATGACTTCAATATCCATATGCTCAATGGACTCGTAAATTTTTTCAATTTGTTCGGGCTCCATTTCCATTTCTTCCAGGGATTCGTTAATTTCTCTGTACGTCAGCATCCCCTTTTTTCTGCCCTTTTCCACCAACTCTTTTATAATTTGTTTTTTATTGGCTGCTGCATCTGACATCGTTTAGCACCCTCCTTTCTCTTTAACATTCTTTTTCATTAGCAAACTATTTAACATGGATATATCACCGGATTCTATCGCTTCCTTTACTTTTTGATTATAACTTTCCTTTCGCAGTGCTTCCATAAGTTCCCGCATTGCTGCATCATTTTTTTCATAGTTCACGGGCATACTTAATGCGGCGGCAGCAATCGCGGACTCTTCATTTTCAAAACGGGCGGTAATCTGCGCCGCATCGTCCGTTTCTGCAAGAAGCTCTAATATCTTCTTATGCACCGGAGCTTCCAAAACATCAGATAGCTCTTCTTTGTATTTCTGATACACGGTTTTATCTTTCAGGCAAAGAGAAATAATTTTGTCAGCCGTATGGCTTCTTATCGCCGCCGGGACTTTAGGTCCTGGTGTTTTCACATTCCATTGTGCACTCTTTTTCTTTCTGTTTCGCTTTTTTTCCACCTCTGCTTCAATTGCACTGCTGCCAATACCGGTTTCTTCAGCAAGACGCTGCCGAAGCACTTCCCGTTCTACGCTACTACCAACAGCACTGATAACCTTGGTGCAGGCCTCCACATATTCAATCCGCTGGGCTTCATCGGTAATGGTATACTGCTTGCGAAGCTGACGAATCCGGAAAGCAGCAGGCGTATCTGCCTTCTGCAGAAGTTCAGAAAACTTCACCGCGCTGTTTGCTTTAATAAATTCATCCGGGTCCTTCCCCTCCGGCAAGGAGAGTACACGAAGCCGGACATCAATCCCTTCAAAAACTTCAATCGCACGCATGGCCGCTTTAACACCCGCGCCATCCGTATCATAGCAGATGGTCACTTTTTCAGCATACTTTGCCGCAAGACGGGCCTGTTCGGCTGTCAGGGCCGTACCAAGCGATGCCACAGCATTCTGAATTCCTGCCTGATACAGTGAAATTACATCCATATACCCTTCCACCAAAATCAATTCCTTGCTCCGTTTCGCAAGCTGCAGAGAAAAAAGATTCTGTCCTTTATTAAAAACCGGCGTTTCAGGAGAATTGAGATACTTTACATTCCCCTCGCCAAGAATTCTGCCGCCAAATCCGATAACATTACCGCGGACGTCAATAATCGGAAACATAAGCCTGTCCCGAAAGCGGTCAATCACTTTCCCCGTTTTAGTAAATGAGGAAAGCCCTGCCTGTACCAGCTCTTCTCTCGCATATCCTGCGCTGAGAAGGTGCTTCGTAAGCACATCCCACTCATCCGGTGCATACCCTATACCATACGTTTTCACCGTTTCACCGCCAAGTCCACGTTTCCTCACATATTCCTGTGCCGTTTTTGCATCAGCAGAGAAAAGGCAGTCGCGATAAAATCTTGCTGCGTCCTTATTCATCTGCAGATACCGTTGTCTCTGTTCATACCGCTTCTGATCCGCTTCCGAAAAGGACTGAGTGTCAATCCGGATTCCCGCACGGTCCGCAAGAAAACGAACTGCTTCTACAAAATCCAGATGTTCAATGTTTTCAACAAACTTTATACTGTTTCCTCCCGCACCGCAGCCAAAACAATAATAAAGCTGTCTGTCGGGCGTAACATGAAAAGAAGGTGTTTTTTCTTTATGGAAAGGACAAAGTCCAACATAGGAGCTGCCACTTCGCCGCAGCGGGACATACTGCCCCACAAGGGATACAATATCATTTGCAGCAATAATATCCTGGACTAACTGGTCCGGTATCTGCTTTGCCATTTCCCGCCTCTCCTTCGTATATAAAAAAAATCCTACCTAGTCAATTTTCGACATTCAATATTCAAATCCTTCTTTTTTTACAATTTTTTATAAAAAAACACTGCCGCAGTTTTTAAAAAACCCGACAGTGTATAAGTTTGACCAAAAAATACATTTTTATGCAAATAAAGCATTCTATCTGTACCAACCCTTGGGAATAAAGTGTTTTTTGAAAATATGGGTAGCATACGTATCGGTCATACAGGCAATATAATCCAGAATTTCCCGTTCTTTCTCTTCACCCTCTGCGCCGCTTGCACCAGGCAGAATTTCATAATTTTCCATAAAAAAGTAAAACAGGCTCGCAATCATGTCTCCGGCCTTCTTTTCTTCAAGCTTCGCTTCCGAACCAATATAAACCGCATCGAACATGTAAGCACGGAGATTCATCATGGAGGTATACATCGACTCGCTCATAGAGACATGGGGCTTATCCATACTGTTTTCAATAACATCGCGAACCATGGAATCAATGCGCCGGCCGTGTGTGGAGCCAAGCGTTTCCACACATTCCGTCGGCAGACTGTCTGCGCGGATAATTCCACCGCGAATCGCATCATCAATATCATGATTAATGTAAGCGATTTTGTCTGCGAGACAAATAATCTCCCCTTCAGGTGTGGCGGGCTTACGGTCACCGGTATGGCAGAGAATCCCGTCACGGACTTCGTCTGTCAAATTAAGTCCCGTTCCGTTTTCCAATACATCTACCACACGCAGGCTTTGTTCGTTGTGGCGAAAACCGAGTGTACTTACCCGGTCCAGTGCCCGCTCTCCCTCATGCCCGAAGGGCGTATGGCCTAAATCGTGACCGAGGGCTATGGCCTCGGTTAAGTCCTCATTGAGACGAAGCGCACGGGCAATTGTACGGGCAATCTGCGAAACTTCCAATGTGTGTGTAAGGCGTGTTCTGTAGTGGTCTCCTTCCGGCGTAATGAAAACCTGGGTCTTATGCTTTAGACGCCGAAAAGCTTTTGAATGAATGATTTTATCCCTGTCCCGCTGAAATTCCGTACGAATATCACATGCCTCAGCAGCACGACTTCTACCACGGCTTTCTGACGAAAGCGTGGCATACCGTGATAATGTTTTTCTTTCTATTTCTTCCTGCCAAAGGCGAATGTCCATACGAATTCCTCCGTTTCTTTATTTTGCAAGCTCCAAAATCCGGGCCGCCAGAGAAAGACAGCGGCTTTCTGCAAAAGCATCTTCCGATGCCGGCTGCGATGCACAGACGCCGAGATGCCCTGCATCAACAGCATGGGACCCGGGGCCCAGAATCGACATCCCCTGCACAAGCATTATATTCTGAAGTGCATTTACCGTAGCTTCCTGTCCTCCATATTTCGAGGCACCACAGCTTATTGCGGACCCGTATTTTCCAACAAAGGCCTTTTCACCACGATATGCACGGCCTTTATCAAAAAAGGCTTTTATCTGTGCCGAGGGACCGCCGAAATACACCGGACTGCCAACTAAAATCACGTCAGCCCGCTTCATTTCCTCAAACGCATCTTCCACAGCTGTTCCTGCAAAGCAGACTTTCGGGCAAGGTGTGGCACAGGAAACGCAAAAAGGATTCTTCAATTCTTCTATCGCTTTCGCCGCATGAATCAATTTTGTTTCCGCTCCCTTTATGTTTTCAAGGATTCGGTTTAAAAGATACGCAACATTCCCATTTTCATGGGTGCTACCGTTTAGTGCAACAACATACATGCTTACATCTCCCTTTCCACAAGGCTCTGTGCCAATGCCGCAAGTGCATCCCCGGCCGCACCAAGGGGTGCCAACGCCAGGATGGCCGCATCCGTATAGGTCCGCACCCATTTACGGGCCTCTTCCAGACCGATAACGGATACAACGGTGTGCTTATCGTTTTTTATATCGCTGTGCACCGGTTTCCCTAAAACGACAGAATCGCCAACGATATCAAGAATATCATCCTGCAACTGAAAGGCAACACCAAGATTTTTAGAAAAATCATCCAGTTCATCCCCGCGTCCACCAGCAGCAATACTTCCCAGTGAAACAGCCGCACGGAGGAGTGCCCCTGTCTTATAGCGGTACATTTCCAGAATCGACGTGGTATCTGCACCTTCTGTAAGCTTCATGTCCAGCACCTGGCCCTGTACCATACCATATGCTCCTGCTGCCTCAGAAAGAACACGGACAGCCGCTAAATTCTGGGCTAAAGATAACGGTGCATCAGCCGCCACAGAAAATGCAAGTGTCAAAAGTGCATCGCCTGCAAGTACCGCCGTTGCTTCATCAAACTGCTTGTGGCAGGTCGGCCGTCCACGGCGAAGGTCATCGTCATCCATGCAGGGCAAATCATCGTGAATCAGCGAATAGGTATGAATACATTCCAGTGCCGCACCGTATGGAAGGGCATCTTCTTCCCTGCCTCCCATGGCCGCCGCGGCCATCATGGCAAGCTGAGGCCGAAGCCTTTTCCCGCCACCACAGAGGCTGTAACGCATAGCATCATATAAAAGCCCTTCGTCAGTAATCAGTTTATTTAAATATGTTTCAATCAACTGTTTTCTCATTGTCAATTTCTCCCAGCAAGGCGTCTACCTGTTTTTGTGCTGTATCTAAAAACGCACGAAGATTTTTAATGAGGCCAATCCCTTTTTCAAATTCCTCGATGGATTTCTCAATTGGAAGTTCGCCTTCCTCCAGCGTTTTTACGATTTTTTCAAGTTCCGCCATAGACTGTTCAAAGTTCATACTTTTCTGCTCCTTTCCACTGCTTCTACCGTGCAATCCGCCCGTCCGTCTGCAAAACGAAGAGAAATCTTGTCTCCGGTCAAAAGTGTGTCAACCGAACGAACACTGTGACCTTCCTTTGAAGCCACGGAATACCCACGCCCCAGCACTTCAAGGGGAGACAGTGCGTGCAGTTTTGCCGCGTTTTCTGTAAATCTATGTTTCTTTTGTTCAAATTCCATATTCACTGCACCCGCGGCACGGTTAGTCATCGTATCGAGTGTCATCTGTAAATCATCCAATCGACGTTTCTGCGCCGTCATGCGAATTGCCTGTCGGCCAAGCCGCTCTTTTTTCCGACTGACGGAGAGAGCAAGGATGGATGCAAGACGTTTCTCTACCGCCAGAATCTGCTGACGGATTTCCGTTGCATCCGGTACAGCAAGCTCCGCTGCAGCTGACGGCGTGGGTGCACGAAGATCCGCAGCAAAGTCGCAAATCGTAAAATCCGTTTCATGACCAACGGCAGAAATAACCGGAATATCAGAAGCCGCCACTGCGCGAGCCACTATTTCTTCATTAAAAGCCCATAAATCTTCTTGGGAGCCGCCGCCGCGTCCCACAATCAACACATCCGCTTCCCTTTCGATATTAAAAAGGTTGACAGCGGCCGCAATTTCTTCTGCTGCACCATCGCCCTGTACCGCAACAGGATGCAGAACTATTTTTGCTAAGGGCCAACGACGCCGAAGAATGTTACATATATCCTGCACCGCCGCACCTGTCGCGCTGGTAGCAACACCGATACATCCGGGGAAACGAGGAATCGGTTTCTTTCTCGATGCGTCGAAAAGGCCTTCCTTTTCAAGCTTTGCTTTCATCTGCTCGAAAGCCACGTACAGCGCACCTGCTCCCTCCGGCTCCATTTCTTCAATATAGAGCTGATACGCGCCGTCCCGCGGAAATACGGAAATACGGCCGCGCGCAAGTACCTGCATCCCATTTTCCGGCACAAAACGCAGAGACATGGCCGCTCCCTTGAACATTACAGCCCGCAGTACGCCGCCCTCATCCTTCAGGCTCATATACATATGCCCGGAATACGCAGGCTTAAAATTTGAAATTTCCCCACGAATCCATATATTCTGGAGCAGAAAATCGCTGTCCAGCGTATTCTTTATGTAAGCATTCAGCTGGCTTACCGCCACAATTCTACGTTCCGTCATTTTGAACGAATTACGCTGCCCAGAACGCCGTTTACAAAGGAACCGGCACTGGGGCTGTCATATTTTTTTGCAATGGTAACTGCTTCACTGGCAGACACCTCATCCGGAATATCATCCATGTGCAGAATCTCAAAAATAGCCAGTCTGAGAACTGCAATACTGATTTTAGAAACCCGGTCCATCTCCCAATCCTTGAGATTTTCCTCAATCCGGGCATCGATTTCTGCCTGATAAGTCTGAACGCCTTCCACAACAGTGCGGGTGTACTCTTTATCCATTGCAGACGGTCGATTTACATAAAAAGGCTCCTCTGCTTTCTGTTCTTCCCGTGCCGTTTCAAAATACCGCTGCAGCTTTTCTGCAGCTTCCTCCGGGTTTACATTCTGCTCAAACAGCAGACGAAAGGCATCTTCTCTCGCGTTTTTTCTCATTGTTATTCCTCTCTATGCAAATATTTTTTGAATATCCGAAAATGTGATGATACACATCAAAAGAATCAAAAGGGCAAAACCGATAAAATGGACAATTCCCTCATGCTCCGGCCTAATGGGCTTCCGTCGAATCATTTCCACGAGGATAAAGAAAATCCGTCCGCCGTCAAGAGCTGGAATAGGCAACAGATTCATTACACCGAGATTTACGGCAATAAGGCCGATAAAATTCAGCATGTTCAGTACCGGTGTTTCGGATTTAGCCACCGAATTCATTTCGCTTACGATTCCTACAGGACCAGACATATCGCGAAGGGATACATTTCCGGTCACCATTTCACGAAGGGAATAATACACAAGGTCTACCACAAAAAAAGTATTATGATAGGCTGTCTTTATTGCCAGTCCTGGTGTCATTTCCTCGGCTTTCCGATAATAGCCCAGAATGTAGGAGCCACTTTCCGCATCGTACCGGGGTGTAACGGCGAAGGAACGCTTTTCATCGCCCCTCCGTACTGTCATCTCAAGCGTATCACTGCCATTTTTCATCATCGCAAGTGTGACATCGTTCTGTATATGAACAGATTTACCGTTGATTTCTATAATCTCATCGCCGGCCATAAGACCTGCCTCCGCCGCCGGCGTGCCCGGCACAACGGAATCCACCATCGGAACGCCTATCTGACCGATTGCGGAGAAAAGAATTAAAAAAATTAAAAACCCGGCAACAATGTTCATCAAGCCCCCTGAAAGCAGTACCAGAATCCTGGCCAGCGGGGATTTATTGCCAAAAGCCGCCGGATCCTCTGAAGCCTCGTCCTCTCCCTCAAGCTTCACGAAGCCGCCGACAGGCAGAATACGGAGGGCGTATTTTGTGCCACCACGTTCTTTTTTCCATATTGCAGGACCCATCCCTACAGAAAAATCGTGCACACGGATGCCGAATAGCTTCGCTGTCAAAAAGTGCCCGAGCTCATGAACAAAAATAAGAACACCAAATAAAAAGATTCCAAGAAGAATTGTCATTTTTGCTTCCCTTCCCATAAAGCACGTACATAATCCCGCGCCCATGTATCTGTATCTATTATACACGAAAGGGTGGGATTTATAACCAATTTATGTGCCCGCAAAGTTTCTTCCACAAAATATTCCAGTTCCAAAAACGTGCACTTTTCATTGAGAAAAAGCTCTACGGCCGCTTCTCCTGCACTACTATAGGCCGTAGGCATAGTGCCCCCGGCTTTTGCCGCTTCAAAACCGAGCCGTAAACACCCGAAAGTTTCTAAATCCGGATTTTCAAACGTTAATGTCATCATTTCAGAAAAATCCAGCGGTTTAACCGCAGGACACGGCACTTCCGGATAGGAAAGTGCGTACGCAATGGGCAGACGCATATCCGGCCAGCCAAGCTGCGCAAGAACGGAATTATCCTTAAATTCCACCATGGAATGCACAATACTCTGCCGATGTACAACCACCTGAATATCTTCAGGCCTGACGTCGAACAGCTGAACCGCTTCCAGTACTTCCAGTCCCTTATTCATCATGCTGGCACTGTCAACCGTAATTTTGGCTCCCATGCTCCAGTTTGGATGACGAAGTGCATCGGCCACTGTTACGTTTTCCAGCTCTTTCTTTGTTTTTCCCACAAAAGGACCACCGGAAGCTGTCAGAAAAATCCTTTTCACCGCTTCTTTCTTTTCACCGATACACTGAAAAATCGCGCTATGTTCACTATCCACCGGAACTATCCGTACATTATTTCGTTTTGCCGCATCACGGACAATATCACCGGCGCATACCATTGTTTCTTTATTGGCAAGGGCAATATCACTTCCGGCGGCAATCGCATCCAGCGTCGGTAAAATCCCCATACTGCCCACCATGGCCGTAACGGTAATATCCGCACCGCTTTCCGCCGCAACCTCCCGAACACCGTCTATACCCGCAAGAATACGGGTAGGCATATCCGCTACGTCGTCTCGTAATTTCCTGGCCAAATTTTCATCATATACAGCTGCTAATTTTGGCCGGAACTGTCGAATCTGTGTGCTTAAAAGAGAAATGTTGGACCGGGCCGCAAGGGCAGTGACTTCAAGATTGCCGGACGATGCAATGACATCTATGGCCTGTGTCCCTATGGAACCGGTAGAACCTAAAATACAAACTTTTTTCAAATTGTAATCCTTTCCGTTTATACAATCTGCATAAACAGGTAAATCACGGGAGCCACAAACAAAATGCTGTCAAACCGATCCATAGCACCGCCATGACCGGGCATAATTTTCCCATAATCCTTTATACCGCATTCCCGCTTGATAACGGAAGCCACCAAATCGCCAATCTGGCCGGATGCCGAAGCAATAAGACCAACAAAAAAGAGGACAAAAATATTCGGACTTCCGATAGAATCTTTTACGAAAAAACCAAAAATCAAAAAACCGACAGCCGCACCAAGCGCACCGCCTATGGCACCGGCTACAGTCTTTTTGGGACTGACAGAAGGAATCAGTTTCTTTTTCCCAAAAAGGAGACCGGAAAAATATGCAAATATATCGCTGACCCAGGCACCGATAAAAACAAACCAAATCCAGTATGCGCCACCCTCATCCAGACGGATTTTCGTAATGCAACCCATAAAACAGCCTACAAAAAAAGCAAACAAAAAACTACACGCCGCATCTTTTATATGTAATGTTTTATGCCCGATAAGGAGCGTTATCAGCGTAAGCAGTAAAAAAAAGTAAACTGCGGCATCTCGAAGCCAGGGGAAAATCGCTTCAGAAGCAAATAAAGCCGAAAAAACAGCCGCGGGAATCACAAAAGCCGCATGTAGATTTACTGCATGACAAAGCTCCAGAACCATCAGTGCAGAAATGAGTGCCACCGCAATACGAAGTGGCACGGTACCGCTTAAAACAACGCCAATCAAAAGAACCGTTGCTACCATACCGGATATAAATCTTGATTTAAGCACGGAAACCCCTCCTTTGTACTACGACAGTTTACACACCGCCAAATCTTCTGTCCCGTTTCTGGAATGCGGCAATTGCTTCCACAAGATGAGCAGTCTTAAAAGACGGCCAGAGAATATCGGAATACCAAAATTCCGCATACGCCGCCTGCCAAAGCAAAAAATTACTAAGCCTTTTTTCTCCGCTGGGCCTGATAATCAAATCCGGGTCCGGCTGACCGGCTGTATACAGACCTTTGGAAAGCATCTCTTCCGTGATATCTGCCGGTTTAACCGTTCCCGACTCCACCTTTTCCGCCAAAAGACGCACGGCGTGCAGAATCTCCTGCCTCCCGCCGTAGCTAAGTGCAATATTTAAAACCATCCCCGTGCGTTCAGCCGTGTCTGCTTCCAGCTTTTCTACCTTCGTGCGGAGAACCTCAGAAAGCATTTCCCGCTCTCCGATGATGCGCACACGCACACGATCGTCCAGCTCCGTATACGCCTTATCGAGATATTCCTCGAGAAGACGCATCAGGTTATCCACCTCGTCAATCGGGCGGGACCAGTTTTCAGTAGAAAAGGCGTACACGGTAAGATAAGAAATTCCTATCTCACCGCAAAAACGCACAATCGTTTTAAAGTTTTCTGCACCAGCCGCATGACCGGCACTGCGGGGCAGACCACGACGTCTCGCCCATCTGCCGTTCCCATCCATAATAATGGCAATATGTCGAGGAAGCCGTTCCAGGTCAATTTTTTTCTTCCGTAAATGTATCATATAGCCAGAATTTCTTTTTCTTTTGCCTTGACCTCATCTTCAATACGGGTAACAAATTTATCGGTCATCTTCTGAATATCCTTTTCGATGTTCTTCAGATCGTCCTCGGTAATCTCGCCCTTCTTTTCCTGCTTCTTGAAATCGTCGAGCGCATCGCGGCGGATGTTACGGATACCAACTTTTGCATCCTCTGCTTTTTTCGACACGGATTTCACCAGCTCTTTTCTGCGTTCCTCAGTAAGTGCCGGGAAAGAGAGGCGAACTGATTTACCGTCGTTTGTAGGGGTAATTCCAAGTTCACTCTTTAAGATGGCCTTCTCCACTTCTTTTACAAGGCTCGCATCCCAGGGCTGAATGACCAGCATATGCGGGTCAGGCGAAGTAATGGACGCCACCTGATTAATCGGCGATTCAGAACCGTAATACTCCACGGTAATGCGGTCCAGTACCGACGCGCTGGCACGTCCGGCACGGATACTCCCCAATTCTTCTTTCAGAAAAGACATCACTTTTTCCATTCTCGTTTCATAAGCAGTATACATAATTTTTACCTCCTGAAAATGTATTTTATTCTGTTAGTATACTATTCCACAATTGTTCCTATATTTTCGCCGCGCATAGCACGCAGAATATTATCCGGATCTTCAAGGCCAAACACGCGAATCGGAATTTTATTATCCATGCAGAGCGATGTTGCAGTGGAATCCATAACACCGAGACCGCGATTCAGTACATCAATATAGGTAAGGCTATCGAACTTAACTGCGTCCGGATAAAGGTGTGGATCCTTGTCATACACGCCATCCACCTTTTTTGCAAGAAGAATGATTTCTGCACCGATTTCTGCCGCCCGGAGTGCCGCAGCTGTATCCGTGGAGAAATACGGATTGCCCGTACCACAACCAAAAATGACCACACGGCCCTTCTCAAGATGCCGGTCGGCACGGCCGCGGATATACGGCTCAGCAATCTGCCGCATTTCAATGCCTGTCTGCACTCTCGTATCAACGCCAAGCGCGTCCAGGGAATCCTGCAGGGCAATGGCGTTAATGACTGTAGCAAACATTCCCATATGGTCTGCCCGCGTCCGGTCCATTTTCTTTCCGCTCCTGCCACGCCAGAAATTGCCGCCGCCGACAACCAGCGCAATCTCAAACCCCTCTTCTGTGCAACGGGAAATTGTTTTTGAAATGGCACCAATCGTGTCAAAATCCAGGCCAAAGCCATTTTCGCCGGCCAGTGCTTCCCCGCTGATTTTCAGCATCACTCTTTTGTACTGTTTTTCCATACTCTCTCCAATCCGCCTTGTGGGCTCACTTGTTATATTTTAATTTGTCAAATTCCGGTGTCCGAGGTATATTCATCCGGTACGTCTGCAGGCTCGGGTGTACGCGGTGCAGGCGTCGCAGGTTTCGGTGTGGACGGTGCCGCCGTAGGACGTGGCGTTTGTGCTTCTGCTGTGGGTGTGGGCGTCTGACTCGGCCTGGGTGTGGAAGTAGGTCTGCTGGTTCCCGAAGGCGTAGAAGTCGGTCGCGAAGCAGACGTGGGCCGTGGCGTAGATGTGGGCCGGGTCGTCTGACTGGGTCTTTCATCATTGTCGTTATCGTCTCGGTCGTCCCTGTCATCGTTATCCGCTGTCTCCTCCGGTGTAGGCGACGGCGTACCGCTTACAGGTGTTGCCGTAGGCGAGGAAATCGGCGAAGCAGAGGGCATCGGAATTTCCTGCGGTGTCTCCTCCGAACTGAAAATATTCAGTGAGATTAAAAACGCAATCAGAAAAATCAGAATCAACCCGACAATCGTACCCATTACCGCTAAAATTCTGTTACCATTCTTTTTTTCTTTTTTTGCACTGTAAGTCCGTCTTTTCTTCTCCATATGTATTACCTTCCCTTCCTTATTGCGGTCATCTTTATTTATTATACTACAATTATACCATTATTTGCAAATAAGTAAATGATTTTTTGAGAAATTTCTGAAAAATATTTCTGACGGAGTGCCATTTCATAACATTCCATCTGTGTTTTGTATCGCTTACAAATCACATTTTCCGGTGCCGGAGCGTCTGTCTTATAGTCCACTAAAACTATGCCGTCCTTTTCAAAAAAGAAGCAGTCAATGATGCCCTGTATCACAATTTTTTCGTCTTTATGCGCACTGTCTCCGGTCAGAAGAGAAGCCGGTACGGTCTGGGTAAAGGGCGTTTCCCGGTACACCCGGTCTGCCTTTCGTATGCGATGGCCCAGTTCTCCGTCCCAGAAGCAAAACAATTTTTCTGCATCTACTGCGGTAGCCTGTTCTTCAGACAAAATCTTTTTATCCGCAAGACTATTCACATAATTCCGAATTTCAGGCAGCGTGTGTATTTCACGAAAGGGAATGTTCTGCATAACAAAATGCATCAGCGTTCCCATCTCTGCACCGCGGATGTTCCCCTCTTTGCACCGGAAACGAGGCGCACGAAGCTCAGCCGACCTATAGAGCGGTAGGGTTATTTCGTCCCCTTCTTCTTTGAGGCGTTTATACTCCGTCACTGATATTTTGGAAGGAATTTTCTGCAAATCCGGTTTTGGATAGACAAACTCCAGAATCTGACGAATCCGGGGGGACGGCGGCAGAGGCATCAGTTCATTTTTATCCGTTTCCGTCCTTTCTGTTTTTTCAAAAGGCGGATAAACAGATATTTTTATGTTTTCGTCCTCCCGGGCCGCGCGTCCAAGCAAAGTTAGAAAATCGCCCGCATGAAGCACCTCTGAAGGAGAAAGCCCGCCGCGACAACTTTTTGCAAAATCTTCCGCACTTGTGGCGGCGGTAATAAACAGCCGCTCCTTCGCACGTGTCAGTGCCACATATAAAACACGCAGTTCCTCCCCAACCTCCTCCGTTCGTTTAACAAGCGAAACGGCTGTGCGGGCCGGAGTATCATAACGAATGCGACGATCGGGCTCAATATGTGAAACGCCAATTCCCAAATCTTTGTGAAACAAAAACGGTCCTTTAAAGGATTCACGACTGAACTGTCGTTTTGTTCCGGCCAAAATTACAATTGGAAACTGTAAGCCCTTACTTTTGTGAATGCTCATCAGCCGAACCACATTGTCTCCTTCGCCAATCAGTTTCGCTTCCCCTGCATCATCTCCGCGGGTCGAAATTTTCTCCACATACCGGAGAAAATGAAACAGCCCTCGGAAGGAGGTTGCCTCAAAGCGATGCGCTTTTTCAAAAAGGAGCTCAAGATTAGCTTTTTTCACCTCTCCCCCCTCTGCTCCGCTGACAAAATGGAGATATCCTGTTTCCTCAAAGAGATGAAGAATCAGAGTGTCGGTTGGCAAAAAGGCCGCCTGCCGACGCCAGGCGCGAAGTTTTTTCAAAAAATCGGCGCACTTTTTACCCAAAGGCGTGTTTTCCCTTGCCGTCTTTACAACAGCAAAATAATACAGCTGTTTGCGGTCCGCCAAACGAATCCGTGCAAGCTCATCCTCTGTAAACGAAAAAAAGGGAGCGCGCATGGTGCTGAGAAGCGGAATGTCATTCTGCGGATTGTCAATGGTCTGGAGAAGTGACAGAAACACCGTGATTTCCACAGTCTCAAAATATCCGCCGCCCACATCGCAATATAGCGGTATACCTTCCCTTTCACAGGCCTTTCCCAGCGGTGCCGCCATATCCTTTGCTGTTCGCATAAGGACAGCAATATCTCCATAGACCGCCTTACGGTAGCTTTCTGTTTTCGCATCATACACCTGCATAGTAAGGGCTTCTTTAATTTTTTCAGTAATCAGAAACGCTTCCGCCTCTGTCCTGACAGCTGCCTTTTCATCCGAATCAGCAATGGCAATTTCTACGAAAGGTCCTTCCGCCGCCGGATAGGACGCACCGGGATTCAACCGCTCGCGTTCGGTGTAGGCGATGCCGCCCACCTCCCGACACATAATCTGTTCAAAAACATGGTTTACGAAATCCAGAATTTCAGGGCGACTACGGAAATTTCGGCTCAGGGTTATTCGTCGCTTCGGACCGGTTTCTCCGTACGTCTCGCTTTTTTTAATAAACAACTCGGGGCTGGTTTTACGAAATCCATAAATACTCTGCTTCATATCACCCACCATAAACATGTTGGGTTGCCCGATGCTCTCCCCTGACAAAAGGGTAAATAAAAGTTCCTGCACATCGTTGCTGTCCTGGTATTCGTCAATATAAATTTCATCGTATCGTTCCCGCAGTGCACACGCTATGGGTGAAGGACAAATGCCATCGGGTGTTTCTTCTGACAAAAGACGGATGGCAAAATGCTCCAGATCGCTGTAATCCAGTATGTTTTTCTCACGTTTGAGAGAAGTGTAAATTTCAGAAAGCCTTGCTGTAAACGCACACAATGCCCTGACATGCGGCTCAGCACGTCGAAGAATAGCAGCACATTCCGCGGCATCGCAGGTGATACAGTTCATAGCGTCTTCCACCTGCTTTTTGATTGCTTTACGAACGGTTTCTGCTTCATCCGTCAGCGCACTTTTCGCTTCACGCCGCCTACGGGGCCACGAAAACATTACCGTAGCATCAAAAAGTGAATCCCAATCCTTTCCCTCTTCACAAACCTGCAAAATTGCTTGTCTGTCCATCTGGAAAACCTCGGAAAAACTTTCGGAATCGGAAAAATCGCAGGCCGCTATCCCGCATCTTTCCGCCGCACCACGCAATTCTCGTATTAAGCCATCCATAATGGTGTGAGCATACCGGGACTGCATAAACTCCTCACGGTTTTTCACCGCATACAGTTCTGTTTTTTCACGAAGCCATGCATCCGGGTCGGGCATACTTTCTGCAAAGCTATAAAGAGAGACGGCAATGTCGCAGAGCACACTGTCATCCTTCAGCTGGCTGTAACAATCTGCAAACTCTGTAAACGCCTTGTTACCGTCTGCATACATTTCTTCAAGGGCGCGCCGGGCCGCTTCTGCACGCAGAAGTTTCGCCTCAGTCCCGTCGGACACGCGAAATCCTCCGTCAATTCCGGCTTCAACAAAATGAGTGCGGAGAAGCTGGAGACAGAAAGCATCCATCGTTGTGATGGAGGCAGACCCCAGCAAAGACAGCTGCCGCTGGAGATGCCTGTTTTTCGGGTCATGCATCAAAGCATCGGAAATACTTCCTGAAATACGCTCCCGCATTTCGGCCGCGGCAGCATTCGTAAAAGTTACCACTAAAATCCGGTGGATATCCAGACCCTCCTCCATAACACGGCGGAGGATCCTCCCGGTCAGCACCTGTGTCTTCCCACTTCCTGCGGCGGCAGAAACAAGGCAGTTTCCTTTTTCCCCGAAAACAGCTTTTTCCTGCTCGTCAGTCCACTTTACCTTCATGTTTCCGCCTCCAATTCTCCCCAGATTTCTGTAGCATTCCGTTTTTCAAGATGCCGGAATCCGCTACCGTCATGTGCACAGAAAGACGCAAACTTACAGTATGTACAGGCAGATATATCATCTTTTTTATAAGGTGAAACATCTACGTTTCCGGCTTCCAGTGCTGTGAGTAGTTTCGTAACCGTCTTTTTTACATGTTGTTCCAATTTTTCAAACTGCGCACCGGATGCCACGCTCCCCATAGGACCTGTTGACCCAATGCGCGCCGGAAGAATATCAGAATTTTTATCCATTGCGGTGTCCATTTTCCGAAGTACTTCCTCGTCCCCGAGCACAAGGCCTTTAAGTTTAAATTCCTTCCTGTGCATGGTCCTGATTTTTTCATCTTCCTCCATTGGCGAAGCGTCCACCACCGGGTCCGAAAGCTGGAAATAAAGCATTCCTGCTGGCTTTGCTTCACCACCGATGATAATGCGGTTCTCCGGGGCGCAAAGGGCGGAAATATAAACGGCCAGCTGTAGATTCAAGCCCTGGTATACATCATCCAGGTCAAAGCTTTTCGCGCCTGATTTGTAATCAATTATCCGCACAAGTGTATCACCCTTTTCCGGGCGAAAAAGCGCATCTGCACGGTCAATCCGTCCGGTTAACTTAACCCTTCCTCCGCCGGGTAGCGTAAACGTAAGAGGTTTCAGATCACCGTTATCACTAAAAGAAAGCTCATAACCCAGCGGCTCAAACTCACATTTTTTCATGTGGTCTACAAGGGCATCAATGGCCGTTTTTACAGCATTCTGCAGACGAACAAACAGATGTGCGTACCGGGGCGAATTTTCCAGCATATACGCACTTAGCCGACGGTCAAGCATAGGGACAATTTCTGTAAATTCCTGTCCGATATACTCATTGTCTACTTCCCGCCAGCTTCTCCCGTTTTCCCGCAGACGACGGGAGAAAATATCCATGAAATCATGAAGAAAACGGCCTGCGTCAGATGCGCCGGGCTGCATAATCTTCCGTTCCTTTGCTCCCAGCATATACGTTGCATAATAGGAAAACGGACAAGCCGCCAGCTTTTCCAGCCGGGATACACTTCCGGAAAGCGTATCGCCCATGTAGGCACGCACCGTTTCTTCAGAAAGCTTTTGTGTCCGGTTTTTATAGTGCAGAGAAGCAAGGGCTGCTTCCGTTTTCTCCGGCGCATTTTCCAGAAGCCAACCCCAGGCTCGGAGCAGCTCTTCCCCGGCCACGCCTGAACGAAGGTCGTGCAGAAGATACTGCAGCGTACTGTCAGGCACGGAGATTTTATCCGCATCAGAAAGCCCAAGCAGAAGATTCCTCTCCTCTGCTTTTGGAAACAATTCCCGAACTCTCTGAAAAATTCGTGAAGGACGCTGCGTTGCCCCCTCCATGCTTGCCGCCGGAAAGCTTAGCTGCAGGAATTCTGTGGGAATGGTTAAACATTTATAGATAAGGTGTTCTTCCTCGTAAAGTGTTTTGGTTTCTGCGCTGGCAAATTCAAGACCAGCATCAGAAAGTGCTGCACGCTCAGCATCCGATAAAATCCCACCGCGCTCCGGTGGAGCCGGAAAAACACCGTCCTGTACACCGATGACAAAAAGGGCTTTTACCTCATATCCTTTAATCCTGTCAATGCTTCCGACTGAGACACCGTCCTGGGATGATGGAATAATACCTGTTTCCACCTCGCCAAGTGCCACACGTAAAACATCATAGAGTCGTCTGATTCCGATATTCTCATCACCAAACGCATCGCACACGCCGTCAAGTGCCTCAATGAAATCATTGTATACACCCCTGTATTCTGCCGCATTTGCAAAGTCACCTTTTTTTTCAAACAGACGACAAAGTGCGCGAACGCGGCGCGGAACCTTCATTTCTTCCAGAAAAGCATAAATTGCTTCACATTTTTCCGCGGCCGATTTTCCCGCTTTAAGATTTTCTTCAAAGCGAAGGAGCGGTATAACAATTTTACGGCGGGTTTCGTCAGATATCCTCTGCAGTTCTGCATCCTCCTCTGTCTCCCGCTCCGAATAGGCCTCGACGCGCATATTCCATTTTTCTCCGTTTTTCCATATGTCCCCCTTGATACCCGTAGCCAGCACATAATTTTCAAGACTGTCTGCCGCATCAGCGCGAACACGCAGAAAACCGGACTTCACATACCGGAATACACTGTCATAGGTGTACCCTTTTACAATCAGTTCCAAAGCAGACAGAATGAATACAGTGAAGGGATGCTCCAGGATGTTTATCGTTCTGTCCATAAAAAATGGAATGCCATAGGCAGGCAACACCGCTTCCATGTAACGTTCATACCCGGCTGTATTCCGGGCTGCTATGGCAATTTCCCGGAACAAATATCCTTTTTCGCGGCAAAGCTGCAGAATCCGTCGGGCCACATGGTGTACCTCCGCAAGAGGATTTGGTGCCGCGACAAGCTGAAGCCCATGCGGTTTTTCCGGATATGTTTGGGAAGGATACGAAAAATAGGCGTTCTCTAAAAAAAGAAGAGGATCGGCGGCTGGACGTGGTCGTTCCAGAATTACCGCCGGCAGAATTTCGGTTCCGGCTTCTCTTGCAATAGCCAGAAGTCTCTTTGCCATTTTTTCGTGTAGCACAAAAGGCGGAAGGCCGGCGTCTTCCGGATGAAAACAAATTGTGACCGTAAGCTGTACATCAGCTGCAAGCATGGCTGCAATGGCCGCGAACTCGGAAGCATCAAACCCGTCAAACCGATCAAGATAGATTGCTGTTCCCTTTAACACATTTTTCTTTTTCAAAAGCGCAGCTAAGCGGTAAAGGTCGTCGTCCCGGTCGGAAAAACGACTTTGTACCGCCTTTGTGTATTCTTCATATAAAATTGCTAAATCCTGCAGTTTTTTTTCTATGTGCGGGAGGGATTCAGAGGCTCTTTTTAAATCATCCGGGGAAATATTGTATCGCTTCATTTCACCAAACAGTTTTCCCAGCATCCCAGCCATCCCCGGTTCCGACGCAAGACGCCTGAGTACGGTAAGCCGAGGCGCGGTATCCACCAGAATTTTCTGCAGGAGAATTGCCTTTGTCCTGCTGTCAAGCCGGGGTAGGGCCGCACCTTCCTCCGTGGCCAGAATCCTGGCGGCAAGACGCTTGAGACTCAGCACCTCAACACCGCCAAGACCGTGTACATTCACAAGACTGCATATCCGTTTTTCTGCCGTGAATGTAAACTGCTCCGGCGTGATAAAATATACATGTTTTTCAGCCTCCAGGGCTTCTTTAATACAGAAGCTTGTTTTTCCGCTTCCGATTTTTCCGTAAATCAGTCTCAGCGACATATGGCCTCTCCTTGCAGATTCCATGTTTTCGTTTCCGTAATTTTCACATCAACAAACCGGCCAACTATGGACGTATCACCCGAAAAATTAACAATCTTACCGCCTTCGCTCCGTCCGGTCATCATATTCCGGTCGGTTTTGCTGGGTCCTTCCACGAGTATTTTGAGCTCCCGGCCAAGATACGTGCTGTTGATTTCGCCGGAAATACGGTTTTGCACCTCCAGCAGTCGGTCAAAGTTTTCTTTTTTTTCTTTTTCCGTCAAAACATCCGGCATTTTCTCCGCAGGTGTTCCTTTGCGCGGCGAGAAAATGAACGAGAAAATCGAATCGTACCGTACTTCTTCCAGAAGAGACAGCGTATCCTCAAACTCTTTGGTAGTCTCCCCCGGAAAACCCACAATAATGTCTGTTGTCAGGGCGATGCCCGGCATCAGTCGACGTGCTTCGTCTACAATAGTAAGATATTTTTCGCGGGTGTATCTGCGGTTCATGGATTCCAACACGCGGTTATTACCGGCCTGCACAGGAAGATGCAGACACTTACAGATATTCTCCCGGGCCGCCATAACCCGGAGCACAGCCGGATTTAAATCCTTGGGGTGCGAAGTCATAAAACGAATTCGCGGAATACCCGTATCGCTTACCTTTTCCAGAAGGTCTGCAAAAGCTTCCCCGCCGCCCCGATACGAATTGACATTCTGCCCAAGCAGCATAATCTCTTTATAGCCGCTATCCCGGAGCATACGAATTTCTTCTAAAATGTCAGCCTCGTCCCGGCTTCTTTCGCGACCGCGTACATATGGAACAATGCAGTAAGTGCAGAAATTATTGCATCCATACATCACCGGCACGCCGGCCTTAAAGGTGCTGGCATGCTTTGTAGGAAGATGCTCCGGCACAAAACTTTCATCATATTCAATATCAAAAACACGCCTGTTTTCTGTCAGATGCTGAAACAACAGGCGTGGCAGAGCTTCAATATTATTCGCTCCAAAAACAATGTCCACATGGCGGTACACCGTTCTCAGGCGTTCCACCACGTGCGCTTCCCCGGTCATGCAGCCCGACATAGCTACCACAAGTCCGGGTTTTTTTTCTTTATAATGCTTAAAAACTCCAATAGCACCGAAGGTTTTCTTTTCGGCATTTTCTCGGATGGCACATGTGTTCAAAAGAACAAAATCCGCTTCCTCTGGATTTTCTGTTATCCCGTAGCCCATTTCCTCCAAGAGGCCCTGTAGTTTTTCACCATCGTTTTCGTTTAACTGACAGCCAAAAGTACGGACATATGCTTTTTTATTCTCTATTATTTTTTTTACTTCGGCGATGTAGTTCATAGTGTAATTTCTCTCCGTCCATCCATGGCGCGGGCCAATGTAATTTCATCCGTAAACTCCAGGTCTCCCCCCACCGGGATGCCATGGGCAATACGGGTAATTTTCACACCGAAGGGCTTCAAAAGTTTTGCAATATAAAGTGCGGTAGCCTCCCCTTCCACGCTGGGATTGGTTGCCATGATCACTTCTTCTGCACCGCCCTCTGCCACGCGGGAAAGAAGCCCTTTCACTTTAATATCGTCAGGTCCAATGCCGTCAATCGGCGAAATCGCGCCGTGAAGTACATGGTAAACTCCGAAAAATTCATGTGTTTTTTCCATTGCTTCCACATCTTTCGGGCTTTCCACTACACAGATAACATTCTGATTACGCTTTGTATCACCGCAAATCCGACAGGGCTGGGCATCGGTATAACTCTGACAGACCTCACAGAGACGGATATTTTCCTTCACATCCCGAATCGCTGCAATCAGGCTTTCGGCATCCTTTTCCGACAGTGCCATCACATGAAAAGCAAGCCGGGCGGCAGATTTGCGGCCGATACCCGGCATTCTTGCAAACGTATCTATTAAATTTGCAATCGGCGGTGCGTACATTTCATTCCCCCCGCTTAAAACAGTCCCGGAATATTCATCCCGCCTGCAATTTTATTCATTTCGGTTGAAGCCATTTCTTCCGCTTTGCGCATTCCCTCGTTGACAGCGGCCAGAATCAAATCCTCCAGCATCTCCACGTCCTCCGGGTCCACTGCATCAGGCTGAATGCTGATTTTCACCAGCTCCTTCTTGCCGCTGACCTCTACCGTGACCATACCGCCGCCGACGGTTGCTTCTACTGTTTTTGTTTCCAGTTCCTCCTGCATACGCAACATATCCTGCTGCATTTTCTGTGCCTGCTTAATCATGTTGTTCATGTTGCCGCCCGGCATTCTCGGGAATCCACCTTTTGCCATTTTTATATCCTCCTTAAAAACTTTCAAGTTCCGCCAGCGGGTCGGAAACCCTCCGTACCCGTCTGTCGGTAATATCCAAATCTATATCGGCCGTAATACCCGCTTTTTCTGCGAGTGCCGTCTGAAACCCAGCCAGGCTTTCACCCATCAGCATACCTCGGGCCGCCGCCAGTTCGTCTTTATCGGAAAACAGAAGACAAAGCCGGCCGTTCCGGTCCTCAGCTCCTGCCACACTTTCAAGTGCCATCATCGCCTGAAGAAGGTTATTCTTCATGCAATATGCCGTAACTGCATCCCGGTTTTTTTCAAAGGCCTCTGCCAAAGTGCCCGACCCGGATTTCGGTACCGGTTTACTCTTCTGTGGCTCCGGCTTCAAAACAGGAGCGGGTTTTTCATTTATTTCTGTCGCAGAATCCACTGTCGGAATTCCGTTTTGTATCGCCTGCTCCAGCTGTCCCACACGGGCGGCAAGAGCCTCCGTTCCTTCGCCGTATACCGGGTTTATCATCTTAATCAGTGTAATTTCAAACGCCACACGCGGATCTGCAAGGTGCCGCATTTTTGCCGTCAAATCCACCATTGCTTCCAGACAGAAAACTAACTGCTCACCGGAAAGGCGGCCCGCCAGGCTCACCAGTTCCTCTGCCGTATCCTCCGTAACGTCCAGAGCCACCGCCGGATTCGGAACATAACGGCAAAGCATCAGGCTACGCAGGTGCTTTGTAAAATCCTCCGCAAGACGGAGAAAAGACTTGCCTTCCTCCGAAAAAGCAGAAAGCGTTGTAATCGCTTTTCCGATATTCCGTTCCGCGACCGCAGCAGTCAGATTATACAGCACCTCCGCATCCGTAGCACCTATAAACCCTGCCACATCCTCATAGGACAGGGTACTGCCGCCTATAGACATGCACTGGTCCAGGATACTTAGTGCATCACGCATGGACCCGTCCGCCTTCTCTGCCATAAGCCGGATAGCACGTTCCTCTGCCGTAAAACCATCAGACACCAGAATTTTATGAAGCTGTGCTTCAATATCCTGGGTGCGTATACGTTTAAAATCAAACCGCTGACAACGGGATAAAATCGTTTCCGGCACCTTATGAGACTCCGTAGTTGCCAGAATAAAACGAACATGCTGCGGTGGTTCTTCCAAAATCTTCAGAAGTGCATTAAACGCACTTGTAGAAAGCATATGCACTTCATCAATAATATAAATTCTGTTTTTCAGGCGCGTTCCTTCAAAACGGGCCTCCTCACGAAGATCCCGGATGCTGTCAACACCGTTATTACTGGCCGCATCAATTTCCGTAATATCCAGAATTTTTCCTTCTAAAATACCACGGCAGTTTTCACATTCGTTACAGGGATTTCCATCCTTTGGGGAAAGGCAGTTCATGGCACGGCTCAAAATACGTGCCGTGGAGGTTTTTCCCGTTCCGCGGGTGCCGCAGAACAGATATGCATGGCCAAGACGCCCGGAACTGATTTCATTTTTCAGGGTGTTGGAAATATGAGACTGCCCCACAACGTCATCAAACGTGAGCGGCCGCCAGGTCCTGTAAAGCGCAGTATAGGCCATGATTTCCTCCTTCAAATTCTGTATGTATAAAAAAAGCCGTACGCCCTTTTTTCGCAGCTGCAATTCTATGTGGTATTTCTGCAGCCAGCTGTTGCCAGGCAACCTCACGGCACACATGAATGTCCGCTTATCGCTGCTTGGTTCCCCACCTGACGAGGTTCACGGGTTCATGTCGCGTAAGACCCGACCGTAATCACCGCTTACAAAAGCCAACCATACAATAACAGTCCTCCAAAAGGGCATCATCCCCGCTATAGCGGATTGCGGGTACAGGGCACCGCTAACTCCCCGACTTGTACGACTTTATTATTATACACGATTTTTGTTTTAATTTCAACACTAATTTTATTTTTTTTGAAAATATTCTGCATATCGTATATTTTTTAAGAGCCGCTTTAAAGCATACAGTCCGTAATTCTCCATTTTATCGTCAGATTTTTTATTTTTAATCTCAATAAAATATAGGACCCTTGTTTACATTCGTTTCTGTTTCAGGAATATTTTTCTTAAAATCACCTCACTTTCACTTAAAATCACACATTGTTTTTTTTTCATAATTATGCTATATTAAATTAAGAAAACGTTTTTGAGGTACATTAATGGAGCTTAATTTTATCACAACACCCAATACTTTTCCCCATAAATCTCCACTGCGCGTCGTTCCTGAAGAGGTACGAAATCTGGTATGTGGAAGACCGATTTATTTCCGCCGTACATTTACAATTGAAAAACCCGGAGAGGCCGTTATTCATTTTTGCTCACTCGGATATAATGAGGTTTTTCTTGACGGCAAAAAAATTGGCGACACGTTTTTATCCCCCGGCTGGACTGACTTTAACAAACGAATTTATTATGATACATATGTCCTTTCGCTTTCCAAAGGCATACACACACTCTCTGCCATTGTAGCCGATGGATGGTATGCCGGTAATATGGGAAACTACGGGCCCGGACAATTTGACGACATTGTCGCCTTCGCAGCCCGCATAACTTTTTCAGACGGAACAATTCTTGATACGGATACTGACTGGCGGATATCAAACGGCGGGTACCTGTATGCGGACCTTTTCTATGGTGAGGCGTATGATGCAAATCAGGAACCGGAAGGCTGGAAATTTTCAAATTTTGACGATTCGGACTGGGAGGAGGCAAGAGTCGCCCTCGGTTATGCAAACGGAACACAGTTTCTGCCTCGAAAATGCCCTCCAATCCGTGAAAAAATGACATTGATTCCTGCAAAATGTGAAAGAGATTCCAAAGGAAATTACATATATGATATGGGCCAAAATATGACGGGAGTTCTCCGCGTTCGTTTTGATGCAAAAAAAGGTGTTCCGCTTGTACTTCGTCATGCCGAGGTATTGGATGATACAGACCTATATACAGATAATCTGCGTGGTGCACGTCAGACAGACACTTTCATTCCTGCTTCGGATGGCCTTACGGAATATTCTCCTTGTTTCACGTTCCACGGCTTTCGTTATGTGGAATCCAACCTGGAGCTGTCTGACATCGAGGGTGTTGTCCTATATTCCGACATAGAACAAACCGGAAACATTGAAACGTCATCTCCTCTCGTCAACAAACTGTTTCAAAATCAACTCTGGGGGCAAAGGTGCAATTTCCTTGATGTTCCTACAGATTGTCCGCAACGCAACGAACGTCTCGGCTGGGCCGGAGACGCACAGGTTTTTGCACGGACAGCCATGTATAATATGGATTCCGATGTTTTTTACGAAAAATATATGATTGATGTGCGGGATGCCGCTCTTCCAGACGGTTCTATGGCAGAAATTGCCCCCCGTGTTTATGTGACACGGGGACGCACAATGTTTAGCCGTCCTTCACCGGGTTGGGGTGAAGTTATCTTTATTATTCCTTACCATCACTGGAAAATGTATGGAAAAACGGATATCCTGCGGGATAATTATGGACATATGAAGCGTTTTTTCTCCTATTTGGAAAGCAAAGCCACAGGTTTTCTGCAGCCTGATTTTGGCAACGGTGATTGGCTGAATGTTGATTGTGTTACGCCTAAGGATGTGTTTGCCACGCTATATTTCGCCTATGATGCCTTGCTGCTTTCCGAAATCGCAAATGTTCTCGGCCAAAAGGAAGATGCGGCGTATTACAGAACTGCATATGCCGCAATCCGTAATGCTTTTCTAACTGCTTATACCGGGACCAACGGGGTTATTAAAGGCGATACCCAGTGTGCATATGCAATGGCCCTACTGGCCGGTCTCTATACAGACAAAGCATGCACTGCCGCTCATCTCGCCCGCACAGTGAACGAACGCGACAACCATCTCTCAACAGGATTTTTCGGAACATCTTATCTTTTGCCCATGCTTTGTGAAACTGGTTACACAGAGCTTGCATACACCATTCTTCTGCAGAAAACCTACCCCTCATGGGGGTATTGCATCAAAATGGGGGCTACAACTATGTGGGAACGCTGGAACGGCTATACCGACACCGACGGGTTTTTCGATCCATCCATGAACTCCTTTAATCATTACTCTTTCGGTTCTGTCGGTCAATGGATGTATGAATTTATGGGTGGTATTCGTCCTCTCTCACCCGGTTTTTCACGTTTCGCCGTAGTCCCGCACATGGATTCACGTGTTCCGAAAGTTACCGTTTCTTATAAAAGCGTGAAAGGTCTCATCCGGGTAGAATATAATACAAAAGAGGGCGTCCTTCTTCTCACTGTTCCAGCCGACACAATTGCAGAAGTCATACTGGACGGTGAAACCCATACGCTTTATGCGGGACAACACACGCTTTCTTTCTGTCCGCTCACGGTATGAGAAAGCAAATTTGAGATAAGAATTCGTTATAAAAGAAGCAACGCCTGCCTGACGTTGCTTCTTTAAATATATATACGTTTTACGTCGATTTCTTCTTACCTTTCCATATCCGATAAAAAGCCAGAACAGCCAACAGAGGAAATACGGTGGCAACCAGCATGGCAAATTTCATTCCCATTTGCTCCGGTGCCATGTTCAGCGATGATGCCAATGTAATAATCTTTGGACTTGCCGAAGCCCAATCTGTAATTAAGCCCATTAATTGTGGGCCGACAGAAGCTCCAAGGTCTCCCCCTGCCGCCATAATTGCAAAAACAAAAACTCCCCCTTGTGGAAAACGTTCACTGGCTACCACAACGCTTCCCGGCCACAACATGGATACGCAAAAACCTGTTAATGCGCATCCAAGCAAACCAACCATCGGAATGTTAACAACTGCCGTGATAAAATAACACAGTGTTGCACCAATCGATCCCAGAACAAGGAGCTTTTCGATATTTTTTCCATATTTACCGTAAAGAGTCCGTCCCAGTCCCATCATCATAGCAAACATGGCAACGCCCACTATATCAGACCATGCTTTGGGAAGCCGCAGAGCCTGTTCAAGATAACTCGAAGCCCACTGTGCCATTGTCAGATCGGCCGCACCACCTAAAAAAATGGCGACAAAACAAAGCAAAAGGTCTTTGTTCTTTAAAAATTGAAAGGCACTTGCGCTCTTATCGGTGGTTTTAATTTCCGGAACGGACAGTCCGACATAGCGTAATGATGCACAAATCGGAACTATTGTTAGCATAAGCACAAGCCATTGCCAGTTTTTCGTTCCGAACAACAAGAAAAACAGTGTACAAAATATCACCACGAATACAACACCCCATGCATATGCGGAATGCAGTTTACTCAGTTCACGGTCCACGTCCTTACTTGGAATTGCGGAAATCACCGGACTTATCAACACTTCAGCCAGACCGCTGGACGCAGAATACAGAATAGTTCCGATAATCAAGCCTATGTATACACTATCCGGGAAGAAAAATGGCCAGGCAGCATATATAATCATACCAATTGCCGTCAACACAGGTGTAAATTTTACTGATTTTTCTATATTAAAACGATGCGAAAAAAAAGAAAAAACCAAATCAACCCCAAGTTGTGTCACAAAATTCACCAACACCAAAAACCCTAACAGTGAATACGATATTCCATAAAGTGTCCTGAAGGTTATAAACAGGATGGGTGCCAGATTTGTAATGACAGACATTGAAACATTTGTCAAATAGCACGCCTGCTTCAATCGACGATATGTTTTTGTTATCATAATGCTTTCCTTTCATTTGCTTTCTTTTCTATCAAATTGAATACCGTATTGTAATCGGTGTCAGAATGCCGCTCGGACCTGCTTCTTTCTCAAACATCTTTTGTTTTGTATGATACGGACCTTTGTAGCACTCTTCCCAGTCATCAAGTACTTTTGTATGTGCATATTGATTTCCGGGTGTAGTTGATACACGGACAATAAGCTCATTGTCTTTTTCCAGCAAACTGCCATCCACTTCAAAAACGTATGGTGCAAATAGTCGCGTACCCAAGGCTGTGCCGTTCAATTGAACATCGCAACCATTTTCCACACGTCCAAGATCAATAGTTGCTTTTTTCCAGCAATCTGCTTTAAAACGAATCCTATAGGTTACTACGCCTGAAAATTCTTTGGAAAACAGTGATTCAAGACTCTCAGGACCGCACGGACGAAAAGATTCAGAAACCTGTTCCCATTCGTACCGTTCCCTGCCTATCGTAAATATTTTCTCCCGCCGCACTTCAAAATCGGAAATAACGCACACATCGTCCGTGCATACCATTCTTTCCTCTGCAGAAAAATGTTTTTCTGTTATTAAAAATATCCGTTCTTCGCCGGAGGCCAGCGTAATATCTTCTGTTTTTGCCGCATAAAGTTTGCCGTCGCGGGCATCTGCTTCGTATATATTTCCCTTTTCTTTAAATCTGACCGTAAAGTCAACAGGCTTTGTTCCTTCATTATAGAGGAGATATAGACTTCCGTCCGGTAAAATCCGCCTGCCTACAGCAACATCCTGCGATGAGATTTCCGCCGCCTTTGGTGCATCCGCTATATCGGCATCAGAAAGCACAACACCTCCCTGTGCCCGGAAAAGATTCAGTTTTTCCGTTGCTTTTACAGAAAGTTCATTGCATTTCGGCATAACAACTGTTTTATACTCCGCTGTACCGGTACAAAGCATTCCGTCCTTACAAACAGCTGTTTCCAGAAAATCATCATCAATTAAATCAAAAACACAATGCTGTCGTTCTAACGCTTTCGCTAACGCATCAACCTCCTTGCCAGCCTCTGTCATTGCAGTCCCACCGCCCCAGAAAACCCGCATTGGCATATACAGGGCGCAGTCTGCCCCCCATTTCCCGAGACTCATCAGATAGGAAAGACGCGCTACATATTCATTGAACTCTCCAAGGTGTTCCCAGGTAGGCATAGCCGCATCGAATTCCGGACGTTCTACCATCAGAAAGCGTTCCGTATTGCCGTAATAAGCTGAAATAATATTAATCAAATTTATACCACGTACCATCTGATACAGAATAACATACCGCATCTGGTCAAATGTAAGTCCTCCGCCATAAACCCCGAAGGATTCCGTTACAGTATAATTCGCGCCAATCTGATTTGCTGCTGAGGATGCAAAACGTGGAAAAAAGTGATTGTTTTCATTTCCCGGAAAAATTTGTCGCCATATAACGTCTATACCCGGAATATCCATGCAACGCAGTTGACGAAGACAATGATGATATGAATGCTTAACACAGCCCAGCGTTTCATCCTCGCCTCCCAGATGTCCGGTGGCATACATACCATTTTCTCTGCACCATGTCCGGATTTTTAAAAAATAGTTTTTCGCAAAAAGTTCTGCAACAAGATCCCAGAAATCCATCCGGGCCTTCCGTCCCACTTTGTCGACATCATTTTCCTGTGGGGCTGTAATATATTCCAGAACATCCAAAAGATCATATCCGTACCGCTTTTGAAAAATTCCAGGTAGTTCCGGACTCCAAGGGACTCTGCCTACGCCGGGTTCATCTGTAAAAACTGCTTTTACTGTCTTTCCCAGATGCTCTCCCAGGTGTCTTTTATACCCCTCATGGGTAAGAGAAATGAAGGTTTCTGTCACCTCTTCTTCCAGAAGATTGGGTATTGCCGGATGCGTTCTGCTCCGCTCTGTATCCACATACAAAGAATATTCTGTAATCGGACTGTCGGTTACCGTTCCTGCCTTAATTCTTTTACCGTCTGCAAATGCGGCTAACGCCCCATCTGTAGGCATATACGGAGATGAGACTTGCTTCTTTATAATTACCTTGTATCCAAGCTGTGGTTTGGCTTCCACCACTTTTCCACATGCTCCGCCCGACGGCCATCCGCCTTCGTCATATAACCATAGCTCCATGCCTTTCTCTGCCGCATACTCTACTGCAAACCGATATATTTTAAACCAATCCTCTGTCAAGTAATCCGGATCCATATACGTAGGACTGGTTTCCGGACGGAAATTTTTCGGAACAGGGAGAATGTACAATATTTTTATATTCTTTTCGTAATAGATATCCAGTCTTTCTCTAATTCCTTCTTCTGTAGCTGCACCATTCCAAAACCATCCATAACAAGGCCACAAACCAACCGGAGGAGCCAGAAACCGTCCCCCTTCAAAAAAATACTTTGTTTTTTGAATTTCTCCATGTGTAAACTGCATAAATAATACTCCTCAAATCATTTTAGTGTCCAAATTGTTGCTTTTCCTTTCGGAGATAGGTTTTTGTTCCACAAAAAAGCTTTTACAAGAGTGGTATTTTTCTGCCGGCAGAAACGATTTTTTGCATAAACACCGGTTGTTTCTTTCATAAAAATCCCCTGAAGTTCGTTTTTAGCATTATAAAGTGAACATAGCAGGGTACTGCCCTCTGCATTAGGTACCAAAACAATCATATTTCCTTCTACAGCTTCTTCCATCGGAACAAAAAGATAGTCCACACACCCGGTTCCCGACAAAGTATCATTTTCTATTCCAATTGCCCCTTTTTCCGAAACAAACGGAGCAAGAATAATATTATCGTAGGCATACGTTCCTTTTGTTGTCCGATCACCGAACATCATTGTATACTTTCCGGTTTGCTTCGCTGTAAAATATACTGTATACGTTTCCCAATCCGGTGCCGTTCTTCCCCACGACTTAACGGAATTCGTGGCAAGACCCGTATACATAATGCTGATATCCGGCTGTTCCCCTTTAAAATCGAAGGACAATACATAGGTTTCGCCTTCATAAAGACATACTGTCTGGCGCAGATTTGCAGAGGCGTTTTGTACAGTATGCTCACGCATTTCAATATAGCCGTCCTTCAGGGTTGCGTTTCCGTATGCCTTCATATATTCGTTATATGAAAACCAACCGCCGCAAAGCAATTCACCATTCAAATAATCCAGACTGCCATTCTTGAGTAAATTCAGTTGAGAGCATTTTGTCAGGGACACATTGTCAACAGCTGCATAAACATCCTTCTCCACAGCTGAAAATTCCAAATACAAAGCATTGGCGTACCGGGGCATATTGAATGTAAATGTGATGGAACGCCACTGTCCTCCGGCTTCTTCCGCTGTTCCAAAGGTTTCCGAATACGACTTTTCTGCATCCACATACTCCAGAGTATTGGCCTTGCAATAATCTGCCCATCTCGTAAAACCGTTTTCATCGTGTACAAAGAAGGATACATGTGCCTTCAATGCATTTTTTACGCTTGATTTATAGGACAGAGTCAACTGATAAGAGGATATGGGAGATAGCCCGGAAATACGTTGACTCGCCAATGCCCCTTTAAACGGAAGAGAAATATACTTGTTTTCTCCCGTCGATTCTGCAAGCAGAGAAACGGAACTGCTTTCATGATATGTTTTCTCTTCCGACACGCTTTGCAACGCCGCCAGTAAAGCCGGCTGTTCAAAGGTCAGAACAAACAGTTTCGCCACCTGGGCATTCATATAGTTGGAAAGCGGTGAGGCTGTGTTTGTGTCAGTCTCCGCACCGGCTTCCCTGATTTTGAATGAACCGGTCACCGGCAAAGGAACTGAAATGTTTTTTCCTGTGTTACTCCGATTATGCAATACAAAATATGCCTGCTTTCCGTCAGCAACAGTTTTAATTTTATAATATGAACTATGGACTTCGGCTGCATTCTTACTGTCCGCAAGCACACTCCCATTGTTGCCAGTATACATTTCAAACAAAAGAGGTAACTCCTCTTTTGCAAAGTTGCCGAGACCCTCCCATGTATCTGCCCGATTCCAAAGAGGTCCGCGCGGATTTGTGATTGCATCGGAAATGGAATAATACCCGATTCCCTTCGCGCCGCTTTCAAAACCACGGTAGACCTGCTGTCGAATATAATCGGTAGACCGGGCATCACTGCTACCGTAGCTCTGCACAATCGTATACACAGGCTTCCCACACTTTGCCGCCCGCACACACATTTCCGTCTGGGTGGTAACTTTTGCAGAATCATCACTGAACGGATAGGGATCGCAGGCCAATATATCACAGTATTTTTCAGCAAGCGTATAGTATTGTGCCGGTGCCTGACAAATATATACAGGATGCACATCATCCCTATCACGAACAATTTTATAATTATCAAATAACCATTCTGCTCTTTTATTATTGTTTCCGAGAACAAAAGGCTCGTCCATCGACGACCATGCAAAAATTGCCGGGTGGTCCTTATATTTCTCTACAATTTCTATTGTATTATCATAATTATCAGGATGCCCACCGGGTTCCATAAAGGCACCGCCACCGGAATACAGGCACACCAACGCCTTAACATTATGTTCAAGATATGAATCCAGAAGGTCTTCCGAAAGCCACGAAGATGACACCTGTACTACATTTACTCCAATTTCCTTCAGTCGGGTATGATGGCCATCATCCACATGATAACCAATGACCGGATAAAACGGTTCACCGTTTATTCTGTAAACGCCGTCTTTCCCCAGAGCAGAGGGTCGCGGATACTTATATATCGCCTGAGAAAACACCTTTTCCTCCGTTGTCCCCTTCAACACTCTTGCCGTGACTGTATATTCTTTTTTTAAGTTCTGTAAAAGAGAAAGCGAAAAAGGAAAGGTTGCTTTTCCTCCGGAAAACGATACCGTCTGCGTTTTCAAAGCTTTTTCCATATACTCCAGTGTAAACTGAACTTTTTCACTGCCGGAAAGTGCATTCCCGTACACGGTTGCTTCCCCATTTTCCATGTCGGAATAATAAAAAATTTCGCTCGTGTCAAATGTATACTCTTCCGCTGTTTTAAAGAGGGAAACATCATCAAAATAACAGGTCCCTTCGTTATTTGTCATATAGAGGGAAATTTTTGCTGTCGAAACCTTATGGGATGTTCGGAAAGCCGTCTGGAGCGTATACCATTTTCCTGCTGTCGGCAACGATTCCAGATAATCCCCTATTCCGCAATCTGTTCCGTCCTCTGCAAAATAGGAAACCATAACGGTGACGTTTTCTTCTGAACCACCATCCATATAAAGCGAAGCCGTAAGAACATAGTCCGTTTCAGGCTCTATGGAGATAATCTGTGAAGCAATTGTATCTTTATATTTAATGCCTAAACCATAGGAACCGTTTTGTTTAACCGTAGAGCTTGCAAAAGCATAGGTACTCCCCCGATTATATTGCCATCCGGACGGAACACCTCCTGATACCGATTCAAAGTCGCCATTGGTTAAAAGATTTTGAGATGAAGCATCCCATGTCTTTGGGACATGGGATGCGCCACCATGCAAAATCCATCCTTCAGGCGCATAATTGCTAACTGTTTCAAACCCTCCATTCTGTATATATGCCAATGCTGAAAAAGATTGAAACAGTAATACTGCAATCAGAAATACCACAATGGATTTTCGCATTTTCTATTCACCCTTTTTATCTATAAATTACACCAAGCTGCATCATATAAGCCCAGGACAGGTATAGAATATTTTCGCCTGCACGTACATCCTCGTAATCGATTTTATAGCACTTTCCGGTATCTTTTTCGTATACCAATACATTGAACATGGTAGAAAAAGACCAGAAGTTAAACATACGCTCATGCGGCTGTGTCACGATAAAACCCATATCCACAACCTTATCCATTCTGAAGTAACCCACAAAACGCTGTACATAATGTGTGTCTTCCCCTAAAGCCGGATTCATTGTTCCGACAGAAGGAGGCGAATCGGCCCGGAAATATACCTGCATTGCCGCCACCTTACCTGTAAACGGATCCAGTTCCCATGCAACCACGTCGCCATTATGCAACTGAGAAGGCTTAATAGTTTTCGGTTTGCTTGCCAAACCATTTGCTGAAACAGTAGACGCTTCATCGTTTCTCGGATTTGTCATGCACCATGAGCCGAAACTGATATCAAAGTCTGCCGACGGAATTTCCAGCTTCTTTTCATTGTTTCTATTGTCCCGAACACGGAGAATCAGCGTTTCAAACCCATCCGCATCTAAAGCTTTCGATGTCCCGATGACTACGCCTGCCGGTGCAATTTCCGTAACATCATTTGCCACTTCCGTTATCATAACAACTGCGCCGAGATAATACTCCGAAGAAAGGTCATATAAATATCCGCTTTCCAGACTGCCCATGCCTTCATGGGTGATTTCAGAGGCCGGAACAACCGCATAATCCTTTTCGTTTTCGGAATAAGCAGCCGGCACGGAGAACCAGACAGTGCTTGCATTATGTCTGTATTTCGAGCCGTATTTATAGAAGCCGCTTCTCAGTCCGTCTGCATACCCTACATAGTTGAATGCATCCACATCGCCCTGATATAGAAAGCCTGTGTTGGAAATGTCCAATGCTGTTGTAAGCTCTGTCAGTTTTCCTTCCTCATTGGTTTCATAAACCACAAGCTGGCCCTTCGGCTCCCCAAGTGCGTTAAACAGTTCCGTGTTATTCAGTACATCCGCGTGTTTTGTAGGTACGTTGTTCACCGTCAATTTGTCGGCTCCCTCAAATATTTTCATTTCATTATTCATGGTGAAAATACGGAAGGAAATCTTTGCATCTACGCCCTTACCCATCTGTGCCTTCGTAAAGTAACCATAGTTACGACGTGCCATAGAGGTATCCACAGCCGCAATTTTTCCGCTGTAATCCTGAGAGAACTTAGCTTTCATATCCAGAGACGGCTTTTTCAGCTTACGGGATTCCAGCAAGCTTTTTGCAATTTTGTACTCCGTTCCGTCAATAACGACTGTCTTATCTCCGATTTCGGAAACCGTTCCTGTTACATTACGGGAAGAATACCGAACGATGCAAACCTTGTTGTCCTCGCTTGTTGCAATAGACAAAATACTGAATTCGCCGACTACGGAAATCGGAGCTTCCTCGCCGTTGGAACGGTAAAGAACTTTTCTGGCATTTGGGTCCGTTGTATCAAACTGAAGGCTTTCTCCTTCTTTAAATGTAATTGTATTTTCCAAAGTGTAAACCTTGTCAACCACGCGGTTTACATATGTCCATACAATAATATAGTCTACGGAGCTGCCGCTGTTTGAAATCAGCGCAACTGTACCTTCTCCTCCCGTTATATCTTCTGCTGTCCAGCCGGACTTATATCTGCCGTTCTTGATAAGCTGTGCACCTGCAATATTTTCATAAACCTCTTCCTTGCCAGTATCATAGCAGAGGTGCGATGTGTTGGTTTTACCGGCAGAAATCATATCCTTATCAAGTTCAAGCACGGAAACGGCTCTATGGGGTTTAATGTACCTGACCGTTCTTACTTCATCCTCTTCAGAAGCATACACAGAAACCTTCTGTCCGAGATAGTCCTTGCCGCCCTCAAATACGAGACCGCCGATCACCGTCTGTTCCCTCTTCAGAGAATCCGATGTATACCAGTTCTGTTCGACAACACCGGTGAACTTGTATATCTTCTTATACATCTCAAGAAGGGTTTCTTCTGCGGTCGCATACCGACCATCGGCACCGGTGCCGTAGGATGCAGGTGATACCACATAAATATCAAGTGCGTTGGCAATCAACATTGCCACTTCACCGCCGCGAAGATGCTCCGCCATCGGTGAAACACCCTTTATAAGGTTAATTTGATTTGCAACGCCGAGATAGCCGCCGTCACGCGCCGTATACACGCCGTAACCCAGAAGCTCCACCAAAGCTTCCACAGCTTCCTCAAAGCGAATTGCCTTCAGGTCATCCTCAAAGTAGCTATACTCTGCTCCCGTAATCCCAGAAATCAAGGCTTCAAATTCGCCCTTTGTTACAGAGATTTCTGCAGAAACCTCACCGATATCGAGAGCTTTCAAGAGGTCTGTCGCATCGCTCCAGTTTTTGAGCGTAATTTCAGAAGGTGTATCCGTAAAGGAAATCACTTCTTTTTCTTCCGGCATTTCTTCCGGTGTGTCTTCCGGGGTCACTTCCGGAAACTCTGCATCCCGAAGACGGAACAGAAGCACTGCCGCCTGGGCTCGGGTTGTAAAGTCGAGGGGACGGAGGGTTCCGTCACCGTTACCCTGCACAACGCCGGCCGCTGCCATTGCGGAAATACTGTTCTTCGCGTAGTCTGCTACCTGTTCCCAATCAGAGAACACGGGTGTCTCCCCTTCATAGTTTGCTACGCCGCGTGCTCTTGCACTGACTGCGAAAAGGTCCTGTCTTGTAATAGGTGCCCCGGGGTTGAAGTTTCCGTTTTCGTCTCCGTTTACAATGCCAAGGGTGCGCGCTGTTTTTACTTCGGCTGTGTCGCAGTCCGGGAACGCTTCCCCATCGCCGGAAAGACCAAGGGTACGCACTAAGAACACAACAAAATCTTCTCTTGTAATGTTTTCACCAGGTGCAAACGCATAGATATTTCTGTCATTGACAATGCCTTCATCATACAGTGCCTGAATCTGTTCGCTTGCCCATTCAAAGCCTGCAAGGTCGCCGAAGGTGCCGGTCGGTTTTGCTGTTTCGTCCGCCACAGGTTCCGCACCGGGCAGTGCAAAATGATTCTTTTTACCGGTTTCCTCACTTACACGGGAGAAATCCACGCTTCCTTTTGGTGAAATGTGGTAGAAAACGGATTTGTTGGGTTCTAATGTTATCGTCAGCGTACCGTTTCCGGTAATTTTTTCTGTGCTCCCAGCAATGGGAACAGCTTCAAACTCACCGATTTTCACAAGACCGTTGCTTGAAACCATGGGTATTTCATACGTCTTGGTTTCCTTGTCCTGATTATGAATTACCATGGAAAGTGCACCGTCACGCACCCATGCCTCATAATAATCGCCAAGACCGTTCAACGGGTCGGTTGTGTAAAATCTACCAAAAGTTTCATATTGGTCCTCGCAATAGTAGGCAAAGAGTTCAGGAAGCTCTTCTGCAGCATAACGCGAAAGGCCTGCCCAGGTCTCCGGCACTGATGTATACAATGGTTGACCGAGTGCTCCGTCTGCATCGGAAATAGCATAATAGCCTACACCCTTTGAGCCTTCCGCAAAGGAACGGTAAAAGGTGTCACGAAGCATATCCGTATCCTGAATTTCCTGCGACAGGCTATACCGCCACGTTCCACCTAAAACGCCCCAGTAGCGGTCTGCCAACTCGCAGACCCTTGCCTGTTCTGCCGCCATTTGAGTTGCTTTTGTGCCCGCACTGTAATTTTCGGAATAGAACACATCGCAGTACTTTACATCCTCGTAAAAATACATAGAATAGGCATCTACCAGGAAGACCGGAATCTCGTCCTCAATGGAGCGAATCATTTTATAGCCTTCCCAGAGCATATCATGCATTTCAGGTGTATTTCCGCCAACAAACGGTTCATCCTGCAGTGCATAGCCGAAAATCGTGTCATTTCCCTTACACAGCTCCACAATCGTTTTTGTATTCTCAATGTAGTCGGGATGAGAACCGGGTACTTTACTCGCACTGTACATACATGCCAGAATCTTCAGGCCGTATTTTTCTGCTTCGGCAAGTCTCTGCTCAAGCGTTGCGGTGTCTCTAAAGCCTATCTGAACAACATTTATTCCCATCTCCGCCGCACGGCCATAATCGGAAGAATCTAAATGATACCCTATGTTCGGATGAAATTCCTTGCCGTCTTCAAACACATATTTTCCGTCTTTGGTAAGGCGGGTCGGGCGGTTGAACTTTGCAACCCTGTCAGAAAATTCTGCCAGAACATTCCCGTTTTTGTCCTTCACAACAGCCCGGACCTCGAATTCCTTATGCAGCGGCTCCAATTTTGCAACCGGATATTTGTATGTTACTGTATCACCCTCCATGGAAGATGCCGACCAGTTGTCCACCACATTTCCGTTCTCCGGGTCCACAACACTGAAATCCACCGCGGTTTCCGCACCCAGATTCTGTCCATTGTAAAAAGGATGTACATCTACTATTGCCAGACCGAATTCACTATCAGCATAGGGTGCCTTCGTGTTGACCGTAAACTTATATGGGTCCGGATTTTTTCCTCTCCGCAGACATGCATCATCAAACCAGACCTTGCCGCCCACATTAGAATACAGACGTGCCAAAAGCTTGACGTATGCCGTTCCTTTCGGCAGGGTAAATGTTCCGTGAATCTGCGTCCAGACACCTACTGTATTTTCCTCAAAGTCCACGGTGCCGTCGCCGCCGTAAAAATTCTTTCCGTCGGCATCATAAAGCTCAAGTTTGAATCCACAGCCGATACCGGCCGCGAAATCTTCCGTCAGTACCATTGCGGTCAACTCATAGGTTGCCTCTTCTACCAGACCCTCTGTGACGCTAAAAGCCGCCCAGGGCTGAATATACTGCCCGTTATTTTCTATACAAAGAGAGTATTTTCCGTCATACGCTTTTTCGTCTGTTACCTTGACAGGGCCTTCCCAACTGTTTCCGTATGGTGTGATTCCAAGCGGAAGGCCGGCTTCATCAAATTCTTCATAAGAATGATTCGGTATCAGATTCGGATTATCCTCCGTCACGTCGGCCGCCGCCTGCAAACAAAACAGCATAGAAAGAAGCATTACAAGCGTTAATATTAAAGAAGCCGTTCTTTCAAATCTATTTTTCATACACAAACCTCTTCATTTTGTCTTAGTAATTCATTTCACGAATGCAAACGGGGGCCATACCGGGTTTCCAGAGTATAAGTTTTGCCGTATATGTTGCATCCAGGTCCGCAGGCAAGTTGATGCTGTCATCAAACACCACAATAGAACCGGCCGTAGCACCGTTTAATGCATCGGTTGTGACATCTGTGCTGCCGGAAAGAACCACTATCTCCGTCAGGCGTTTTTTCCCTTCCCCCATATCTTTATACAGTGCCGCCGCAAGCTGTACTGTTTCAGAGGTGCCGGGAGTGGTTGCATCACCGGCCGTTTGGGGTACGTACATTCCGGCAATCGGAAGTGCGTTGCCTGCGCCGATATCGGAAAGCTTTTCTATTTTTCCCACTGCTCTTGAGGCCTCTACCTGCTTTTCGTACTTTCTGTAGGTAACATCCGCAAATTCCACAACCGGTTCTCCGATTCTTTCAATTTTTATGTTGTCAAAATAGGCGGTAGGATGCTTTCTGGATGCGGTGTTATATCTGCTGGGGATGGGCAGATACAAATATACAACAGCATCCCCGGTCTGTCCCTCTTGCGCCGGAATGGTGAAATAAACCTCCTGGGTGGTCCATTCCGTTTCGATGCTGACGCCTGCCATAGATCTTGACAAGGTTCCGTACGAATCCCAAAGGTCTCTGGCAGCACTATTACCCGGGTCGAATGCGATGCGTGCCGTTCCGGCAGCCGGACCTTTAATATCTGCAGAAAACTTATATCTACCGGGAGCAATATACATCGTTTGTGCCGCATTTCCGCCTGCCCAGTCTGCGCTGTTTTCAGAATCAGACTGTCTGAATTCCAGGAACTGATTGCCGCCGCTTTCCGTGGAAAGGAAGTATCCGCTGTCAGCACCGCCCTCTGTTGTATCGAGGCCATAGCCTGACCAACTTGTCACAGCAGATGATGTTCCCTTGTTTTCTGCAGCGCCGTTCCATACATAATTACATTTGTCCGAAATCTTTACAAAAGAAAATTTATCAACAATTACGCCACCATCATTGTTCTGCACATCAAAGTCCATACGAAGCATGGTAATAAGGTCGGAAGCCGGAATGGAAATATCATAGGAAACATCGTGCCAGGTATCGCCGCCTAAGCCAAAGGAGCCACGCTGTTTGCCCGACCAGTCGTTGGCAACGTCCGATTCCGGTATATTCGGGAAATTGTCTTTTTTAAACACGCCGGAATTTGTGTAATAGTAGAAAATCAGCCGAAGACCACCTGCGGTTGTTGAGCGCATACGGAAGGTGAGACGATATGTAGCATCACCGGAAAGGGCAACATCCTGTCTTAAAACAGAGCCTGCCGGAAGGGAAAGAGAATAATTTCCTTCATCTGCCATTAAGGTGTTCAGAAGCTCGGTGGCGTCTCCATCATAGCCAAGAATCGTCCAGTCCTTCACCCCTGCTTCAAAATCACCGTTTTTCAGTAGGGATACGGGAGCTTCCGCTTCTCCCGCCGCCATAACGGGCATCATTACAAAGGTCATACACAGTGCCAAAAAAACTACCAGATTTTTCTTCAAATTTTTCATGAGATAAACCTCCTTAAAAATTTTTCTTACTTTTCAAGCATTAAACCGCCCACATGCGATGCATCCCAAAATCCCGTCATTTTATCGTTGTTTTTCCACTTTCCTCCTTCATTTTAAACTTGGTTACAACGCGTTGGGAACGATTCTTCTTGACTTTATAGTACCATTGTGTTAGAATAACTTCAATGTGTAATTTTAATTTTTTATGAGGTGATTTTATGATTCACGATCAACTGTTTGTTCTGGATGATTTTGCCGCGCCCCAACCAATGCCCGGATTGTTTGAAATCACATACGTTACCGGCGGTAACGGAATCCGGCTTGTAAACGGTAAAAAGCAAAAATTGGTAGAAGGTAATTTTTTCCTTTCTGAGCCGGCTGACCCCCCGGTCCTCTCCGACCTGAAGGGGCTTTCTGTTGTCCGCCTCCTATTTATACCTTCTTTTATCGACCAGGCTTATGTAAAGTGTGCAACATATAAGGAATTGGCACATTCTTTTCTTTTACGCTTCACTATTGAAATCAGTGCAAATTTTCATATTGAAACACTTTATATCGACAGCGACAAAAAAATACTTTCGCTTATAAACGATATACTCTGGGAAACGGAAACAATTACTCACGGACATCTGGAGATGCGAAGATGCTATGTGCTGCAGATTATCCTTAATATTTTCCGACTATGCTCTGCCACATACAACCCATTCGAATCGCTGATTGACCACAACACTTTTTTCCGGACGTATGATTACTGTCAAAAGAATTATGCAAAAAATATAAAGCTTTCCGACATGTGCAAGGATCTGCATTATACACTCCCCTATCTTTCTGCCCGGTTCAAGGAAGTTCACGGCTGTACTTTTACCGAATTAGTGCAACGGTTCCGGATTGAAGAGGCTTGCAGACTCCTTCTTTCCACAAATAAAAAAATATCGGAAATTGCTTCCAGCGTCGGATATTCCGACGCACATACCTTTTTTGATATTTTTAAAAAGCATATCGGAACTACGCCGTTGCAGTACAGAAAAGTTAATTCTCACTTTTAAAAAAAGGTTATCTTTCTGATTCTCACTCTGTGAGCGAAACGGTATTCGACTATAAAATCGCCACACTTTTTCTTAACATTCACCATTGCTTTCGATTTAACACCTGTGGTATACTGGCATCATAAGCAATGGCTGTTTACAAATTACATAACAGCTTAAAGGAGGATGTTAAATGGAAAAGACTAATCTGGACAAATTTATGGACTTACACGAGGACGAAATCGTCATTGACAGAAGCAGGAAGCTTCGGGTGGCAATTGTCGGCACGGGATGGATTGCCGCAAGCCATATGGTTGAATATCTGAAAATGGATGATGTTATGGTCGTTGCGGCCTGTGACATTGTGCCGGGGAAAGCCAAAGCCTTCTGCGAGAAATGGGGTGTTCCCGATGCACACTGCTACACCTCCGACCTTGAAATGTACGAGAAAGAAAGCCTGGATGCCGTAAGTGTCTGTACATATAACGGAACACATGCCGAATGTACAATTCACGCGCTCCGTTTTGGCGTAAATGTTCTCCTTGAAAAACCCATGTGTGTAACAACAGAAGAAGCTACTTCTATTATGCATGCGGAAAAGGAAAGCGGAAAAATCGTTTCCGTCGGCTTCCAGCCCCGCTTCGACAAAGACATGCAGCTCCTCAGACGTGTTGTGAAATCCGGCGTTCTTGGCAAAATCTATTACATTCAGACAGGCGGTGGCCGTCGCGAAGGCATTCCCTTCCCCTTCGGCACATCCTTTATTGAGCAGGAAACGGGAGTAATCGGAGCAATCGGCGACATCGGTTGCTATTCTCTCGACATGGTGCTGAATTGTATCGGTTATCCTAAACCGCTTACGGTTACCGGCTATACTTCTGCTTTCTTCGGGAAAAATCCGGGGTATTCCGGTTATGTGAAATCCGGTCATCCCGAATATGCAAAAATTTTCGGCGTAGATGACTTTGCGGCGGCTTTTGTCCGTCTTGAAGGTGACATTATTCTGGATTTCCGCATTTCCTGGGCGATGCATATGGATACGCCCGGCGATACGTTGATTCTCGGTACGGAAGGCGGTCTGCGTATTCCGTCTACAGACTGCTGGAACGGGACAATCGGCGGCGATCTGATCCTGTATCATACTGTGGGAAGCGAACAGGTGCAAACTGTCATTCCGCGTATAAATCCGGAAGAACGTACTCCATGCTTTGAAATGAAAGTTCGTTCCTTCTTAGATGCCATTCACACCGGCGGCAAAGCTCCCATTCCCACATCTGAAATTATTTACAACCAAGCAATTATTGATCATATCGTCAAATCCGCTAAACTTGGACACGAAATTCCGGTTGAGATTCCCGAAATCTAGGGAGGCATCTTATGTATACATTCAAAATCGGTTTACAACTCTATTCTGTGCACAGTGCACTGCAAAATGACCTTGTGGGTACACTGAGTGAAATTAAACGCATGGGCTATGATGTCGTGGAATTCACCAGTCTCTACGGCCGCACAGCGGCGGAACTCCGTGAAATCTGTGACGGGATTGGTTTGGAAATCCTAACCTATGCGCAGGATATTACTCCAATTTTAGAAAGTCCGGAACAGGCAGTTTCTATGCTAAAAACACTTGGAGCCCAAAAATACAGTGTTGGTTTTTCTGCACAGGATCTGACTGAAAAATATGATGAGTGCGTTGAAAAACTCCGCTTTGCATCCTCAGCACTGCATAAAAATGACTTGCAGCTTCTCTATCATAATCACGACACAGAATTCGCCCTCCGACGCGAAGAAATGCCGGTCATATATGCCCTTTGTAATGACGTTCCCTATATGGGCGTAGAGCTCGATACCTGTTGGTGTCAGTACGGCGGTGAGGATCCCGCAGCTACTCTCCGGCGACTAGGTGCAAAGGTTCCCTGCGTGCATCTTAAAGACTTTGTATGCGAAAATCTGCCGAAAGATTTCGATTTCGCCCGGAATGTCAACGGTGCCATCCGGAACCGCCTGGATGACGGCTTCCTCTTCCGTCCTTTAGGAAAAGGATTGATCTGCACCGCCTCCGTTTTAGATATAGCAAAAGAAAATAACATCCAATACATCATTGTGGAACAGGATTATGATTATATCGCTTCCGCAATGGAGGATATGGCCCAAAGCCGTGAATATCTCTATAAAATGGGATGTTAACCGTGCAAGAAAAGTTAGAAAGGAGTTCATTTTATGGACATAGACCGTTTTATAGTCCGACATTTTTTACCTTCTGATTTTTCAGCGGAAAGTCCAATCACCGTAAACGCTTGGGAAAGCATCTTTTCCGGTTTCAGATCCCAGCTTGGCGAAGAAATCTATTCCTTCTTTTATGACGGTTGGGAAAAACGGAAATTCGATGAATTTGGAAATTCCATGCTTGAAAGTTCTCAAGACGGCAATGCATTTTCCATTATTGATTCCCAAAACGGTACGGTTGTCGCGATGGGAAGCTTCTGTATCCGTGACGGATCCGGCATTATTGAATCCAACGCTGTACATCCGGACTATCGGGGTCATGGCATCGGAACCGTCTTATACCGGACACTACTGGAAAAAATGAACGCACTGTCCCTTCGAGATGCCTTGGTTACAACAGGCCTGGATGATGCACATACAGGGGCACGGAAAACCTATGAACGGGTTGGCTTTCAGCCATTTTCAAAACAATCCGTATATTTCAGAAACAACGAAATCACTGCATTTCCTGCCTTAACAGAAAATAAAGTCTATACTTTTCAAAGAATTTCAGATCCGATACTTTTCTCTTTGGAGAATCTGTTTGGCGGAATGGATAAAACGGTGATACATAATATTATTGAAAATCCGCATAGTATCACTTATGTTCTACTATGCGGCGAAAAACCGATGTGTGTGGGCAGTTGGCATATTGGTTCCTTGCAGAAAAAGCAGTATGGTCAGATCGATCTTCTCCTTTGGGATGATGCATTCTCTGCCATGCATATGCAGAAACACCTTTTACAGGATATGCTTTCCAGAAATATCCGGTTTTCAAAAACATCCCTTACACTGAAGGATGCCAATACGGAGGAACGGAAGATGTATGAAAACGCAGGTTTTCTCCATTCCATTTCTTCCGTAACCTACAAGATGAATTTGCGATAGGAGAATGATTATGACTGAGAAATACTGGTATAAAGACAGTTACCGCCGCAATCTGATTGATATGCATATTCCCGACTGGAATCCTGATTTCTTTAAAGATATTGATCCAAATGACTACGTGGCACAGCTAAAAAAGGCGAATGTTGACACTGCCTATATTTATACCACTTCCTGTGTGGGACTCTGTAATTTCCCCACTAAAGTAGGTAAAATGCACGAGGGTCTCCACGGCCGGGATATTATCCGTGAAATAACAGACTTATGCCGAAAAAACGGCATTCGCCCCGTTCTTTACATTAACATCTGGTCGCTCTGGGCTTACGAAAACCACCCCGATTGGCGATGCGTTTCGCCGGACGGCCAAGAATCTCTGGAATATATGTTCGGCCAACCGGGCCGGTATGGTGTCCTTTGCCCTAACTCCCCCTATCAGGAATATGTGTTGGCACTGGTACGTGAGCTTATGGAAATGTATGAAACCGACGGACTGTGGATTGATATGATTCTGTGGCGCACCTTGTGTACCTGCCACCACTGTCAGGAACGCTTCAAGGCAGAAACGGGTCACGAAATTCCCAAAACCATGGGATATGATAATCCGATCTATATGCAGTTCCTGCGAAAAAGGGAAGTTTGGATTTCCGAGTTTTTAGAAAACATCAAAGCAGTGGTCTATGAAAAGAATCCCCATGCGGCTGTGGTAACTAACTCGGCATATTATCCCAACTTAGTACACGGTATGTCCCTGGACTACGCCAAACAGGTGGAATACATTTCCGGAGATTCGAGCCTTGGCCCTGTACGTTCCTTTGAAGCAAAGTTATTTAACAATATAACGCTGAATCATCCTTTCGAATTTTTATGTTCCGTTATGGATCCCTCTCTTGGAGAACATTCCATGATCAAAACTGAAGAACATCTGATGCAGCTGATGACAAGCTGTATTGCGCATAACGGAAGAAACGGGTTCATCGATGCTATCGATCCCTACGGCACGTTAAATCCGGCGGTATACACAAGGATGCGTAAGGTGTATGATCTTCTGGACACCTACCATCCTTTTCTGGAAAATGAAATGGTCATGTGTGCAGACGTTGCCGTATACACCAATTTCTCCGCTCCGTTTTCCCCCTCCCATAACGGTATGCCGATGCAAGATTGGATTAATTCCGACCATATGATCGCAACTAAAAACATTGCGGCAAGATTTGTGGAAGAAAATGTACCCTTTGATGTAATTACCACCCTTTCGCTGGATTCTCTTGACAAGTATAAGGTAATTGCACTCGCCGATGCATACGTTCTTTCTGACAAAGAAGTGGAAGCCCTTCGTCAGTATGTGAAAAACGGCGGAAAGCTGTACGTTTCCGGCCGGTGTGCAATTTATGACGGAACAGGCAATGTTTCGGCCGAAGGACGGTTAAGTGATGTTCTCGGTGTGCGGCTTGTAGGCGAAACAAAGGAATCCATCACCTATATCCGCCCCACTTTTACCGGCTTTATTCCAGAGGAATATACTGAGAGCCATCCCCTGTCCGTCCGCACAACCCAGATGCTGATAGAAACCGACAAAGATGTATGCGTACTCGGACGGCTCACATTGCCCATTGTGAATCCGGCGGATACTACAAAATTTGCTTCTGCCATCAGCGATCCTCCCGGAAAAAATACAGAGTACCCTTCCCTGGTTTTGCATAAATACGGAAAGGGAGAAACAATTTATTCTGCCTCTCCCATCGAAAATCTGACAGGTAGAGATCAGCGCCATTTACTCACACAACTTGTTTCGCACCTGATCGGAAAGTCGCCTGCTTTTATTTCCAATGCGCCGCTCCCTGTAGAAACAGTTGTGTACCGGCAGAAGGAAAGCGGAAATTATGTGATTAACCTTACCAATTCCATCGTACCCCTGATGGTGGTATCGGATATTGAACTGTCCGTTCGTATTCCAGAAGAAATCACCGCCTTCTATGCGGCACCGGACAGAAAGCCCATCCCCTATTCACGGCAAGACGATTATATCCGGTTACACATTCCGCGGCTTCATGTATTTGAAATGTTTGTGGCCGAAGTGCAATAAAAAACAATATTGTGCTACTATATTGTAGCCACAAACAATTTACAGCTTGCTGAAAATTTTGTTTATCATTATATTATAAAAGTGAAAAGTTCCTGGAGATGTCTGTTGCAAAATCAGACCGAGAGGAATTTTCAGAAAAAAGGAGTGTTTCCCTATGAAAAAATATGTGATTGTCGGAACCGGACACAGAGGTACGCAGGCGTACATATTACCTCTCGTCAAAGAAGTGTCGGACTGTGCAAAGCTGGTTGCAGCTTGTGACAGAAACCCCAAGCGTGCTCAGGCTGCACTGGATTATGCCGGCTGTGATGCGAAGGTATACAGTGCAGAAGAATTTGATAAGATGATGGCAGAACAGAAGCCCGACGGTGTAATTGTTACGACGATGGACGCCACTCATGACGAATATATCATCCGTGCACTGGAAGCCGGCTGCGATGTTATTAGCGAAAAGCCAATGACGACAGACGGGGATAAGTGCAACGCCATAATAGAGGCTGAAAAGCGTTCGGGCAAAAAGGTGACCGTTACCTTCAACTGCCGCTTCATGCCGGAGTTCATTCGTATCAAAGAACTATTACGGCAAAATGTTATTGGTGATATTTACAGTGTTCATTTCGAGTGGATGTTAAACACAAGTCACGGCGCCGACTATTTTCGCCGCTGGCACAGCCGCCGTGAAAATTCCGGTTCTTTGCTGATTCATAAATCCACACATCACTTTGATCTTATGAAC
>JAFSAU010000043.1 GCA_017442155.1 Clostridia bacterium
TGTACTGGCTTGTACTTATCTGTCTGATTCGACAGATTCTTTTACTCAAAAATTTCTTTTGAGCCCTTTTACGCTATCTAATTTTCAAAGTCCGGTGCCGCATCCGTGCGGCGGAGTTTTATTGTACCACACACGAGAGGGCTTTGTCAAGAGGTTTTTTAAATTTTTTTCAAAATCCAAATCCCTCAGCCCCGCCTCGCGGCGACAGCTTAAATAGTTTACCACGCCAAAAAGAAAATGTCAAGCCTTTTTCAAAAAAAAGTTTAAAAATTTTTTCGCCGCCCAAACAAATCCCGTTTTTTCGCGTTTTTTCTACTTTTATTTTTTCAGAAAATCGTGTCGGTTTAAAAGGAAATGCAGTATGCCGGCTGCCAAAAAGACAGCGATGCAGTAAAGAATCATGTACAAGAGATAGACGGGATTCCCGATTGCCTGCAAATAATAATACGGCGGAAGAAGAAGTCGGACGGGCCGAAGAATTTTCATATTGAAGAAAACGGGACAAAGGGCCAGCATTGTCATGAGCAGAAACGGGAGTGCTGCACCCAACGTGCCGGGGTTCCGGAACAGAAGCACCAGCACGGTGCAAAAACCTGCCGCCGCTACTATAAATAATGCCATTGCCGCAATTTCCAGCCGGAATCCCGTACCGATGCCGGCGGCAAACAGTGCGGCTACCATTGCCGTACCGCCAAAAAGCAACGCTGCGCCGGTACTTCCTATGGCCGGCACAATCCGTTTTGCTTCGGGCAGCCAGTCCAGCCGGCCGCTTTGGCGGTCCTCCAGATAGTACATGCAGGCCGCCAGGCCGCAGAGCATCACCACCAGAGACAAAAGCCCCCGGAGCGGCACGGTAAGGTGATTTGCGTCCTCTCCTTCTCCGACGCCGTGTAACGCTTCCATCCGTATCACACTGCGGCCGCCACTGGTTTTTTCGTAGACTTTATCGGCCGTCTCTGCCGGAATCCGTCCTGAAAATTCTGTTTCAATAAATGTATCATATGCGGCGCGGACAATATAGGGATACAACACTCCATACAGCTTTTCGTGGGAAAGCTGCAGGGAAATCCCTGTTTCCCGTTCCACCACCGTCACTACAGCACGACGGCTCTCTCCCCGGCTGTAACGGCCGAGCGCATTTTCAAAATCTTCTGCAAAAATCCAGGCCGCGTCCTCCCGGTTTCCGGCCACAGCCTGACGGGCTTCTTCCTCCGAAGTGTACAAAGTGTACCGCAGAATGCTTTCCGTTTCCGTAAGAGACGCTATTATTTTTTCTGCACCCGGATTTTCACCGCCTGCGGCACAGAGCGCAATCCGAAGAACGCCGCTGTCACCCTGCATCAGAGCCCCCACCGCCGGCAGGAGCAGAGGAATCAACAGAAGCAATACCACGAAACTACGGCGAAGCAGAAGCCGCTTCGCAAGCATACAAAACCATCGTCCTGCTTTTCTCATTCCGTATCCCCCTCCATTCTGCGTTTCCGAAGCCATACGGTCAGCAAAAGAAATGCAGCTGTATAAAGCGTGATACCACCTGCCGACAGAAGGGCAGAGGTGCCGCTCATACACTGCCGGAGGTAGGAAAATCCAACGCCTGCCGGCAAAGCACCGCCGATTTTCTGCATCAGGTCCGGGAAAAAGGACAGCGGATACAGACAGCCGCAAAGATACCCCATGCCGAGAGCCGCCAGAAACTGCAGAAGCGTGGCACTGACCGTACTGTATGTACTTTCATACATCAGAAACTGCATGGAGGAAATCAGGAGCAATACCGGAAGGCTTTGCAAAACAAAACCGAAGGGCGTAAGAACCCCACAGCCCTCCAGCTCCGGAATCCCAAAATCCCGGCCGGCCACAAAAAAGCCTGCCACCAGTGCGAGCAGGAGCATGGTTCCTGCCGTTATCAGAAAAAACGCGCCGTATTCCCCCAGCACCTGCCGCGCACCGCCACATCCCCGTGCCCAAAGAAGCCTTTGCATTTGCGTATCCCGGCCGCGCAGGATACGGGTGCAGGAAATGCCCCAGAAAAGAAGAAAAAAGATGTACATGCCGCAAATATAATATCCACCCGTGGATACAACATCCGCATCCACCAGATATTCCGTTTTGTATGTGCCGCTCCGGGCCAGGATTTTTTCAATATAGTCCATATTGAGGCGGGTCACTTTTTCGGCAAGCCCCTCTGTCTCCCCCAGTTCAGCCGCCGCAGTCTGCAGCGCATACAGTGCCCGCTGGCTTTCTGTGACAAGACCGGACACCATTTCCGTGACCTCCCCGGTCAGAAGCGTACCGAGGCCCGCCGGTCCCCCCAGCGTTACAAAGGTTGCCGGTTCATTCCGTCCATAAATAATGCCCTCCACAAAGTCTGCAGGAAGACGGAGATATCCGGCGATTTCACGGTTTTGCAGAGCACGCTCCGCTTCTTCCTTCTCCATTTCCAGTATATTGACAGAAAAACGGGAGCTGTCCAGATTCTGTAGGGCATAAATACCGACACCGAGATAGCTTTCGGTGCTGTCACCCACCACGGCAATATTGATTTTCTGTTTATCTCCGTTTTCCTCTGTCTTTTGTACCAGAATCGAAGCAGAAAGCAGAATGCCGCAAAGCGTGATTGCCGTAATCAGAAGAACAGAGGGATACAGCCGGAGTATCCGTTTCAGCTGCAGACGGAAATACATATTTTTGTTCATTCTCCCAAACTCCCTGTCAGTTTTTCTGCATCTCCGTCATAGGTATACGGCACGGCGCGGCCCTCTTTCAGAATATACAGCCGGTCGCACAGTGCCACCTCCCCGATGTCGTGGGTGGCAAGAAGGACCGTACCGCCCGCCGCACGGAAAGAGCGGAGATAGTCTGCAATCCGCGCCTTACAGGGCAAATCCAGTGCCGCACTCGGCTCATCAAGCAGAAGGATTCTGGGATTATGCGCCACGGCACAACCAATCGCCAGCCGCTTTTTCATGCCGCCGGACATCTGCCGGACCCGTGTTTGCAGAAAATCGCCGACGCCCAGCATGGCCAGTACGCCGCCGGACAGAGCGTTTTCCATAGCCGCAGGCGAATACCAAAGACGCAGATTATCCTTTGCCGAAAGCTCCTCTATAAGCGGCGTTCCCTGGGGTACATAGCCGACAAGAGCGGTCCTTTCCTTTCCGGCACGGAGAAGATCTGTTTCCCCATAGAGAAACCGACCACCGCCGGGACGGGTCACGCCGGCCAAAATCTGGAGCAGGGTGGATTTTCCGCTGCCATTGCCCCCTAAAATGCCGATACAGCTCCCCGTCTCTGCCGTGAGGGTTACGTCCCGGAGTACCGTCTTTTTTCCGTAATTCTTTTCTATCTGTTCAATTGCAATTTTATCCATTTTGTCAATGTCCTTACATAAAGAGCCGTTTCCGGGCACAGCCCCGGTCTCCCGGAGCCATGCTGAAAGAAACGGCCCTTCTATTTCGTTTTACTGCACTACAGGCGCGGATCCACGATTCCCGTTCCTTCGCCGCCGTGCCATATGTCCTTCTCCGGCACCGGGTTTGTCATTGTCTCCAGCTGGGACGCAAGTGCCTCCGGCATTCCGGCCGCGCGCAGCTTGCCCACGAGGTCTGCCGGTTTAAATCCGGAGTTTGCCAGCCAGGCTTCCAGCTCCCGCTCATCTTCACCGTTTATGTAGGATGCAGGCAGCTTTATTAAGCCGCTTCCACCGCCGTTCACCTCTGTCTGTACGGAAGCAAACAGGGTTCCGCCGGTATAAACGCTCATTTCTACCCCGGCCTCTTTTTCGGAATCCTGCGTAAAGGTCATATCCAGCCGGGCGTCCTTCAGAACTGCCGCTATCTCGGCGTCATACATTCCCAGCATATTCTGCAGTCCTTCGGACAAGGCGATGCTGATTTTTCCATCCAGCATTCCCTTTGCCAGTTTTGCATCGTCCACATCGGACAGCGTAATGACTGCCAGCTTCATATCATTATACCGAAGCTCGTATGTCCCGCTGACCTTCCCGCCGGCTTCTTCGCCGCTTCCTTCAAAGATGACTGCTGTACCGGGAGCTGTAACCTGCAGCATCATACCGGTTTCTCTGCCCTTTTCCACCGTGCAGAAAGAAACCTCCACAGCTTCTTCCTCCACCTCTGCACCAATCCCCACGATTTCACCGCGGTTATTCGCATATATTTTCAGCTCGCATACTGTTTCCCTGGACGCATCATAGGAATCCACTTCATCCAGGAAATCGTCTATATTTTCCCGCATTATGTCATACGCCTCATCAGCATCCATGCCGAATTCCTCGATGCTTGCGGCCTTCTTGATGATATTTTTGATCTCTTTATCTTCCTTTGCTTCCCTGCAGACCGCTTCTGCGATATCCATCGCTGTTTTTTCGCTGATTTCTGCTGTCAGCACAGTAAGCTTCTGGGAAATGCCGCCGGCCTCTACGGTTTCCACGTCCTTTTCCACATCGTCCAGCTCTCCGACAACGGCATCCGTATACCGGCAAATCAGTTTTTTCAGCACATCTTCTTCCGGAATAATGTCCATCATCCGGCGCATTAGCTCCATCGCTTCCGTCTGGCTTTCCATCACAGAATTGTACTCCGAGCCCATCGGAAACCCGATACCGGTCTCGCTGATTTCGGGCACGGTCAGGTACAGCATTCCGCCTTCTCCGTCAATGGCAACATTTCCGGAAATCAGGTCGGTGCCGTTCAGCGACAGGTCGGCATTGAGGCCCATCATAGAATCCTGCATCGCCACATCCATACCTAAACCTACGCTGTTTATCCAGGACGTTATCAGTTCCGCTTCACTGCCACCGGTTTCCTTCAGCAGATTTTTCATGCCGTCGCCCATCGTGAACGTGAACTCTCCCGTGGCATTGTCCACTGTGGACTGCGGTTTCCGCAACAACTTTAGCTGTACAGCAAACTCACCCGAAAAATCCTCCGCACCCTTTTGCATTACATAGCCGAGATAGCTTTCCGGCGAACGGAAAGTATTTGCAATCAGATTCCCCACAAAGGGCGAAGCAAACGCCGATACCGCTACTGCCACGGCCAGTACAACTGCAATGGCGGCCACCGCAATCAGTTTTTTTCCGCACTTTTTCTTTGGCTTTGCCGTTTCCTCCGTACCAAAGGAAATAGGGGCCGTCTGCACCGGAGGCGCAGATACCGGTGTTTCACTCCCCGCCGGCTCTGCCGAAGGCATTTCTACTGCGGCCGGCGTCTCTGCAGACACTTCCGGCACCGCATTCTTCGCGCCGCATTCCGGGCAGAACTTCGCGTCCTCGCCTAAAGGTTTTCCACAATTTTCACAAAACATACTACCCTCTCCTTTTCTTTTTCCTATTACCATAAAAGAACACATTGTTTCTTCACGTTCATTATAGCAGATGCAAAAAATCTTGTCAATAATTTCAAAAGAAAAAAGTTACTGGTATACCCGTGGACAACCGTTCATATACATGGGACAAGAAGGGAGGCGGCATTCATGATTAAATTTCTGCTGGCAACACTTATCATTTCCGGGTTCTGGTGTCTTGGTCAAAGCAAAAACGCACGGATGCGGGCCCGGCTCGCCGGGCTGTGGCAGTTTTCGGACGGCCTGCAGGCTATGGAAAGCGAAATCCGGGGGGTCTGTGCCCCACTTCCCGTCGCTTTTGAAGCTGCCGGGCGCAGCTGTCCCCTCTTTACGGAGGCGGCACGGCTGTGCGGAAGGGAAAGTGCGGAGGATGCCTTTTTCCGTGCGGTGACGGCAACAGTACCGGAAGCGGAGGAAGCGGAAATTTTCCGAAGCTTTGCCGCAGGGCTTTCTGCCGGAGAAACGGCGGGACAGCTGGCAAACATTGACCGTTGCCGCACGCGGCTTGACACGCTTATAAAAAGGCTGGAAGGGGACGTCACAAGGCTCGGCAGATTATACAGCAAAGCAGGGGTTCTGGCCGGGCTTCTGGTCGTGATTCTGTTGTTTTAAGGAGACGGCATGGACATAGATTTAATTTTCAGAATAGCCGCCATCGGCATCATTGTATCGGTCCTGCACCAACTGCTGGTCCGGTCGGGCCGCGAGGAACAGGCTATGCTGACGACACTTGCGGGACTTATTGTAGTCCTTATGATTCTGGTGCAGGAAATCAGCACCCTGTTTGAAACCATAAAAAGCATCTTCGGACTATAGGAGGCCGGGCTCTTGGAAATTCTGCGCCTTTGTGCCATCGGTATTGCCACGGCACTTCTATCGGTTTTTTTAAAACAGCAAAAAAGTGCTCTGGCCATTCTGGTCAGCCTTTCCGGCGGTTGTTTGCTTCTGTTCTGTACGCTGCCGTATCTCCGGGATTTGTTCGCGCTGGCCGGGGAATTTGCCGGCAAAACCGGGCTTGATTCCTCCTACATAGGGGCACTCCTCCGGGTGATCGGCGTTACCTTTCTCACAGAGGTGGCCGCGGCTTTGTGCCGGGATGCCGGCGAAACGGCCATTGCGGCCAGCCTGGAGACAGCGGGGAAGCTGATTATCCTCGGTCTGTCCACGCCCATTATCACTTCTCTTTTTGAAACGGTGATTTCCGTTCTGCCATAGAAAGGAACAAGCTGTGAAAAAAATTCTTTTCTTTATACTGATTCTATGCGGCCTTTGTCTGTCTGCCGGTGCCGAGCCGGTTTTTGACGCGGCAGACGGCATCAGTGCCGAGGGAAAGGACGCCGTGCAAAAAATTCTGGAGGGGTTTGACTTCCGGGACGCGGCGCAAAGTCTTTCCGAAAATACCGATGCCGGTTTTCTCGGCACACTGTGGCAGGGTCTTGTCCAATTTGTGTTCGGTGAAACGCGTGCGGCCCTTTCCATACCGCTCACTGTGGCCGCCCTCTCTGTTTTGTGCGGACTTCTGGGAAAACTCGGTGACGGAAAAGGTGCAGGCGAGGTGGGCTTTTTCATTGCCTATGCGGCCTGTGTCGGCCTTGCGGCAGCGGCCGTAGGGGACGCGGCGGAGCTCGCCCGGCGCACGGCGGAGGATATGTCCACCTTTACCGGCACAGCTATGCCGGCACTGGCTGTTTTATCCGTTTCTGCCGGCAGTGCCTCTGCCGCGGCACTGCATCCTGCCTTACTTTCAGCCGGTGCAGCGGCTTCCCTCCTGATAAGCCGGGTGGGGATTCCCGCTGTCTATGTTTCCCTGGCACTTTCGGTGGTGGGAAATCTTTCCGGTCACACGTCGCTCCGGATGCTTTCCTCCGTCATACGGAAAACCGCACTCTGGATCGTCTGCGGCAGTCTCACCCTTTTTTCTGCTGTTATCAGCGTTACCGGTTATGCCGCCGGAACATTGGACGGCATTGCGGCAAAGGGAATTAAATATGCCACCTCCAGCCTGATTCCCGTCCTCGGCGGTCTTTTATCCGATTCGGCAGAGGCTGTCAGCTTCAGTGCGCTGGCGGTGAAAAATGCGGCAGGGGCGGCGGGAATGCTTCTACTTCTACTTTTAACGCTTTATCCCGTTATCAAAACGGCAATTTCGGCCCTTTTATACCGGCTTTCGGCGGCTGTGGCGGCGGCAGGGGCGGACAGCCGTATTTCGTCAGCCCTTTCCGACATGGCCGACACACTGGCCACCCTTTCCGGTATGACAGCAGCGGCAGGCGTGTTGTCCATGTTGGTAATCGGTATGCTGACCCGTTTTTCGGATGTGGGGGTGATGCTTCGGTGAGGGACTATATTCTGCGGGTACTGGGCATCTCCTTTTTTACGGCCCTCTGCCACTTTTTTCTGCCGGACGGAAAGGTGCGCCGGTTTGCTGCGCCCGTTTTAGGCCTTGCCGTCACTGCGTCCATTCTCCTTCCTGCCGTTTCTCTCTTCCGGGAGGAAACAGCGGCAGACGTTTTTCTGCCTGCAGTGGAAAACGTACTGGATACAGGGATCTACGCCAGGTCAGTGGAAGAGGAATACAAAAAAAGAATTGCCGCAGAAATTGCCCGGCAGGGCGATGTAACGGCCGAAATTACCCTGGGGGACGACTTTTCCATCGAGGGGATTACACTTTCGGGTGACGTGAGTCCTGCCGTCATGCTCTACATCACAACAGAACTGGAGGTACCGAGAAGTCATGTGGAAATCCGATAAGCTACAAAACTTTTTATCCAAAAAGAAGAATATTTCTCTGCTTTACATCATAGTAAGTATCTGTATACTTTTACTGGCCTTCTGGGGTTGTACCCCGGAAAAAGAAAAGGAGACTGCGGTATCCTCTTCCCCGCCGGACGTCCCGGCACTCACCCAGGTGCTGGAGACAATTCTCTCCGGCATTGAAGGGGTGGACGGGGTTCAGGTTGCCGTAACCTACGAATCCGGCACGGAAACCGTCCCGCTTGCGGATATTGACGGGGAGAGCAGGACCGTGGTGACTCTTGGCTCCGGAAGCAGCGAAACCGTGGTAACGGCCAAAGAAATCATGCCCCGGGTACGGGGGGTTGTAGTCGTGGCCGGCGGAGCAGAAAATGCCCGGGTGCGGGAAAATCTTTTGTCTGCCGCGCAGGCTTTGACGGGTGCTCCCGTGCACAGCATTGCGGTGTTTCCCGCAAAAAAACAAAATTGACTTTGTCAATAAGTGTTCGCTACGCTCCCTTTTTATAAGGTGAATTCTCTTGTTACAAGCAATTGCTGACGCAATTTCCTATGTAATAAAAAGTGCGGTATTTCCCGCAGAAAAGAAAGGAAGAAAAAACATGGTAGTTTTAAAACGGAAACAAATTCTGATTGCAGGTATTGCTGCGCTGGTGGCCATAGCCGGGTACTTAAACTTTTCCTATGGGGAAAGCGAGACGGCAGGAACGGAGCTGGGCGAGGTCAAGCTTGTCAGCAGTGATTCTGCCAGTGAAGCCGACTTTTTCAGCGAAGCAAGGCTGGAGCGGGAAATCGGGCGGTCCCAGAGCGTAGCGTCATTGCAAAGCATTGCCCGGGATGCATCGACCAGCGAGACAGGCCGGGCGGCGGCAGAAGCGGAAATGGTGGAGCTTACGCGCCTTTCTGAAACGGAAAGTACCATTGAATCCATCATCTGTGCCAAAGGATTTGAGGACGCGGTTATCTATATTTCCGAGGGGAAGGTGACAGCAATTATTAAGGCCGAAAAGCTGGAAAGTGAAGATGTGGCAAAAATTGTGGATGTGATTACGACCCAGACCGGTATTCCGGCGGCAGACATCAATATTGTAGAGGCACAGTGAGTTTTGCTACTTTTTTGCAGTAAAGCGCAAGGGCTGTATAATAAGAGACGGTACTTTAAAAGGCTGAACGGTTGGTTCAGCCTTTTTGTAAGTCCGGACATTATTTTTTAGATAGTCTTGCGTCAGCAATTCCAAAAGAAGTATAGTAATCCGCTGTGATCCATTCCATTTCTGGTATGAAATTCTGGATTTCTGCATGAATTTTAAGTATTTTATATTGAGATATATCAATGTTGAAAGGCGTTATTTTTGTTCCCTTGCTTATTATGGGAGATGCATAAAGCAAGTTTCCGTCGCCATAAAACTTCAATATTGCAGATTGAGCATTATCGGATGCAAACGAGACAATATCTCCTGTAAAATTGTTGTATGCACCATTTAGTAAATATTCAACTGTCAGGTAGGACCGTGCCGTTCCATCATTATCTGATTCGTAGTATTCCTCGTGTAATTTAAAGCGTAATCCTCTGTCAAGCTTACGTCCGGTATTATCTTTTGTCCCTGTTTCTATCGCACTGATTCCGGTTGCATTATGACTTACTTTATAATCTACATATCCCATCTGATCCAGCCAATCATACTTTTTACTCCCTAATGTGACAGTGCTCGTCTGCGCTTCCCAATCAACCTCTTTATCAAATGCATTTGCTATTGCTCTTACGGGCAGATATGTGGTCCCGTTATAAATAAACGGCTCAACCGCATTCCCACTTACATCTGTTGGTTGATACTCTTTCCCGTCAATTAAAATTTTAATGTTATCATAAACAACATGGATTGTTTCTGATGCCTGCTTTGCAAACACTGCTCCGCTTGTCATGATTGCTCCAATCAGCACTCCTGTAATTATTCCCTGTACTCTTTTTTTCATTTTGTTCACCTTCCATGTATGTTATTTTTTATGTTATATATTATAACATATATCTGTGTGTTTTGTCAAGATATAATTTATGTGAGGTGAAATTTCATGAAAGATAAGCTTATTATTAATAAAAAGAATTTAAAAGGAGAAGATGGGCATAAAGTATTTTCTGTACGCATAAAAGAAGATACTATTTTGAAATTGAACAATTTATCTGAACAAACAAATCGTTCAAGAAATGAGCTGATTAACATTTTATTAGAGTATGCTATCGATAATTGTAAGGTGCAATAATGGACTTACAAAAAGAAAACCAAGATTAAAGGCTCTCGCAAAATTGCGAGAGCCTTTTTCTGTTCTCAGACTTGTTGTATTCTTTTATTTAGCAGCTTTCTTCAGCTTCAGTCCGTAGTAGATGTAGGAAGCAACCAGGTAAACGGCCAGAAGAATGTAAAGTACATTAAACCGGAACTGGCTGGTGACAGAAACCACGCCTTCGCCCAGGTCAATCCCGCGAATCAGGCAATACAGCTGATAAATCCACTTTGTGAACGTGGCTGTGCCGGAAATCTCCTGCATAAAGAGTGCGCCCACGGCGAAATACGGAATGACGAACAGATACTTTTTGTCCTTCTTCCAGAAATACAGTGCCACCATAGCGGCAACACCGACCACGCCTGCCCACTGCAGAATTTTCACGAAAACGCGGGTCTGCGAAGCGTACACGGAATTGAGCCAATTTCCCAAAAAGAGCAGCACCATGGCCGAAACCAGTGCAATGGCTGTGGCAAGCACAACTTTGTTATCAATTCTCTCCCGTTCTTCTTTTGAAAGCTTATTTTTCGGTTTTTGCTGTTTCATAATTACCCTCCTGTTTTTTTATACAACGTATATTATATCGTCTTTTTACGGCAAAGTCAATCTTTTTTGGAAAAATTTTAGTTTTTTGCCGCCTTTTTACGGTGCACAGATGCTGCCGGGGCACAGTGCGCAAAAGATGCAGTGGCAGGAAAAAGAAAAAAAGTGTAAGCTGAATACGTCAATTGACAAAGTGCCTTGTCGCGAAAGGCGCAAAACAGGAAAGGAGAGAAAAGAATGAAAAACAGACGAAGGATGCGGGAAGCTCTGATGGATGAGGCCGAACGGGCACTGGCCGAGAAATACCGCCGGTACTATCTGGATGCGGTACAGGACAAGGAACGGCGCGGTCTGCCGGAGCGGTTTGCGCTATACGACGCATACTGGGAGGGTGACGTCAACCTCCCTGCATCGGAAAATGACCCCGGGTCCTGTACAAACATCGTCCACGCCAACGTGGAGGGACAGGTATCGCTGCTGCTGGAGCAAAGCATCGGCATACTGCCGGTACCGGTCGGTCCGGAGGACGCCCCCTTCGCGCAGACGGTACAGCGGGTGCTGGAATTTATTAAAGATAAAAACCGGCTGACCCGCAAGCTGGACCTGCACGAACGCCGCCGGGAAAAATACGGCACGGGTATTTTCCGGGTTTCCTTTGACCCGGAAGCCCTGGGCGGTGCAGGGCTTCCGGTGATTGAAGCCTGCAACCCGCGGGATATTTACATTGACCCCGGTATTACCGACGTGTACCGCACGGAAGAAGCGGCCTTCATCATTGAAACGGTGTGCAAAACCGTCCACTGGGCCAGAGAGCAGTACGGCGAGACAATAGCGGACGCCATTGTTCCCGGGTACAAACCGCAGTATGCGGACCAGCCTGCCGGCGACGATACCTATCTTCATATGCTGGTGTGGACGAAAGAGGGCGGCAAGCTTCGCATGTGGAAATGACCGGCTGCGGGCTGATTCTTTCTGACAGCTTCCGCACCGGAGAGAACAGCTTTTATCCCGGCGGACGGTATCCCTACTTTTTCACGCCGCTGTACTACCGGGAAGGCTCCATATGGGGCAAGGGCGACGTGGAATTGCTGATTCCCGTCCAGGACCTGATTAACGACCTGGATGACCAGATTCGCATTAACGCCCGTCTGACGGGGAATCCACAGCGGCTGATTGAAACGGGAAGCGGCATTGATCTGGATGCCCTGACGAATGAGGCAGGGCTGAACATCCCTACAACCAGCGTTTCGGCAGTGAAAAACCTGGAAGCACCGCCCCTGCCGTCCTACATTCTGCAGCGGAGGGATACGGCACTCCGGTATGAAAGCCAGCGCATTACCCGGTTTTCTGACCAGATGACCGGAGCAAAGCAGGCAGGCGTGAACACGGCGGCGGAAGCCACCGTTCTCCAGCAAGGCGGGCAGATGTCCATTCAGCATAAAAAACTGCTTCTGCAGGAAACGCTTTCGGAGGTGTTCGCCTACTGTCTGGAAATGGTACGGACCTACTGGACCGAAGAAGTGGCCGTTCGTCTGACGGACAAGCCGGATGCTTTTATATTCTTTCGGGGCAGTGACCTCCGGAATATTCCGGGGCGTGACGGCAAGCCAAAGGATGCGGCATTTGACCTGGTGGTTACTGTGGGGGCAGGCCTTCCCACAAACAAAACGGCGGCATATCAGATGATGAGTGACCTCCACAGCCGCGGCCTTGTAACGGCCGGGGAAGTGCGCTCTTTCCTCACCGATTATATGGGCTTTCCCCTTTTGGGCAGTGTAAAAGCCGCTCCGCAGGAAAGCACAGAACCGGGTGCCGTAGAAAATGCCGGCACCGAAGGGCTGACCGCCGACGGCAATGTGAAAAACGCCGCCTGAGAAAGGAGAAATCATGCAGATTTATTTACCGCAGGCTGTAGCCAGACGAATGCGGAAGCACGCATATCTCCAAAGCATCGACATTGAAAAGCTGAAGGATAACCCGGTTTGTCCCCGCTGTGAACGGGCGGCACTGCGGGACCGTGGCTGGGCCGAAGAGAAAATCGGCCACTGTCCCTATTGCGGCCACAGAGGCCCCATGCCGGTGACGGTGGGAGAGTATGCGGCAAAGGAATTGTATAAGTAAAAAAGGAGGAAAAACATGGCAAAGAACAAGAAACGTCCCGTGCCCGGAGACGAAAAAAAGCGGGCAGAAATGACACCGGCGTCTAAATGGACGCAAAACGAAGCACTGGAGGACCTGTTTTCCGGTGAAGAACAGCCGGAAACCACAGAAGCAGCGGTTTCCGAAGAAAAAGACATGGAGAAGGAAGCCATGTGCGCACTTTTGCGCCGCCTGATGGACGACATGGGCGCGGGAAGTCTGACGGCTCTCGCCGACATGATTGACAAGGCAGAGATGCAAAAACTGGTACGGACCTACGGCTTTGACGAGACCAGTGCAAAAATGTTCCTCTCCCAGCAGGAAAAGGTGCGTGCACTGCGGGAAGCTGAAGCAAAGGCGGCCAGAGAGGCGGCTTATGCCGAAATGAAGGCAGACCCGCTTTATGACGACGTGGAGGGGCGCAAGTCCGCCATCGAAGCCTTTATCTTCCGCACCGGCACCAGCCCCAGAGAGGCCTATAACGCCCTCTTTGCCGAAGAACGGTACCGCAGACTCCGGGAGAAGCTGGAGGCAGAAAAAAGTGCGGCAGAAAAGAAGTCGAAGCACATCCCGGCCCTTGCCGGCGGCGATGCAGGTGACAAAGCCGGACACTTCCAGCTTTCCGACGCTGAAAAATGGGCGGCGGCCCGTGCCGGGATGACACCGGCGGAATACGCAAAGTATAAATTTTCATATTAAAAGAAAGGATGATTCACTATGGCAACAAAACTGGAACGAAATAATTTTGCGGCGCTTCTGACGCCGGTACACAGAAAGGTGTTTTTTGACAGCTACAATAAGAAAAAGAAGCAGTATACGGACATCTTCAAAGTAGACGATATGCACGCAAAGGAGGAAACCTTCCCCCATCTCGGCGCATTCGGCAAGTGGGAGGAAAACACCGAGGGCAACAACTTTAATCAGGCAGACCTTTTGCAGGGAGAGGTGGCAACCTTCACCGCCCGCCGCTTCGACAAGGCGTATGAGGTGACCTGGGAGCTGGTGCAGGATGACCTGTACAACGTAATGCGCGGTCACGGCCGGGGCGGCAGTGCCTCCAAGCTGGGCGGCGGTCTCCAGGCAACGGAGGAATCGCAGGCGGCAGATGTGGTACTGAAGGGCTTTACTGAAAACGGCTACGACGGCGTACCGCTGTTTTCGGCAAATCATCCCCTGGTAAACAGCACGGAAACCTGCTCTAACCTGGTCTCCGGTGCCCTTTCGGACGAAACGCTCAAGGAAGCTCTGACCATGATGCGCCTCCAGAAGGACGAGGCGGGCGTACTGGTGGCGGCCCATGCTGACAGGCTGATTGTACACCCCGACTGGGAGTTTACGGCCCGCGCTCTTATCGGCTCCACACTGCAGGCCGGTACAAACAACAACGACAAAAATACCGTGCCGCACCTCGACATCACCGTCTGGGATTATCTTTACGACAGCGAAAGCACCGCAAAGCCCTGGTTTGTACAGGACGGCAGCATGGACAACCTTATGTTCCTGTGGCGCGAAAAGCCTGTCTTTGACAGTGAGAAGATTGATAACAAGATGGACTACCGTTTCTACGGCTACTGCCGTTTTGACACCGGGTATGTGGATTGGCGCGGCCTGGTCGGTTCTAACGGCATTGCGGCTTAAAAAAACAGAAAGGAAGTGGATTTATGCGTGTATCAGAAGCATTAACGGAGGGTGTAGAGCAGTTTTTGGAACTGGCACCCTCCACAGAAAACCACATGGCAAACAGACAAAATCCCCATGCGGTAACTAAAACGCAGGTCGGTCTCGGCAACGTGACAAACGACCTGCAGGCCACAGACGCTGACTTCCGCTCCCACAAGGCTCAGGCCGAGCTGGACCATCCGAACGGAAGTGTAACAGCAGAGAAGCTGGCGGACAGTTCTGTGAAAACCGAAAAGCTTGCAGACGGTGCCGTAACCACAGAAAAAATGGCAGAAGGCTCCGTAACAACCTCCAAGCTGGCAGACAGTGCCATAACTGCCGGTAAGCTGGCCTCCAGCTCCGTAACGACAGAAAAAATCGCCCAGGGTGCCGTGAATAGCGGTGCCCTGGCCGAAGGGGCTGTTTCCGAAAGCAAACTGGCGTCCGGTGTGCGAAATATCCTCGCCAGAAAGGTGGAAAAGGAAGCGGGAAAAGGGCTTTCCCAAAACGACTTTACCGATGCGGAGAAGGCGAAGCTGAATGCCATTACCGTGGTGGATGAAACCTCTCTCCAGGTAGACACCTCCTCTCTTGTCCTGAAAACCAGTCCCCTTACTCTCTGTCAGAAGAAAATGACCTATGTAAACCGGGGCGAAACCATTCTTGCGAAAAACGCGACAGAGATTCATTCGGCGTACGGCGACCAGGCCCGCGGTCTTATGTTTGTGGAATATACGAACACGAGCGGCAAGCGCGCGGTTTGTTATCACTCCATCAATGCCTTGAACGGGGCAGTCACTATCGCAAATTATGTGGGTACGGAAAACAGCTGCTGTTATTTCTACAGGCCGCCTTATGTGTACTTCGCGGAGCTGACAGACCCCACGACACTGGCCATCCACAGGTCCGACTTCTCGGGTGCACTCGTCCAAAACCATATGACGCTGACGCTGTCCACCGAGGCCGCAGGCGGTGTCCGAAGTATTTTTATGGATACAAAAGGTCTCTTTGTCCTGTACTATGCAAACCGTAAAACAACGTATACAACCATGTATGTAGAACGGTTTAATACCAATTCCGAAAGTCAGTGGGTATACCGTTTTGCCATGCACGGGGAAACCAGCACGTACTGCACACAATCACACAATGACACACCCTATGATTTTCGCTTTCGCAACGCCGTGCTGGGCGAGGACGGACAGCTATATCTGGCCCCGGTGCTTTGTACCGGCCACGGTCTGGGTGTGTCCGGCACGCTTTATACGCTGCCGTACAACATTGTCCGTTTAAATACCAGCGGAGAAATAACCGGAAAATACGGAAAAATGTCCTCCAACAGCGATATTTACATTCATCAGGACCTGGAAATCCGCGGAAACTTCATTTATGCTTTTTCCCGTCCCGGCTTCTGGCGGTACGCGCTGGACGGGGACGAAACGGGAATACGCGTCTGGTATTGTAACGATTCCACCTACCGGCTTCGCGGCCTTTCCGTGGACTATGACAACCGGCTGCACGCAATGATGCAGACCTCTTCCAATACACAGAGGCTGATTATGGTCCGCGCAAATGGTGACCGGACATTGGATGCAGGCCAAGGCACGGCTCTTCTTATCAATGAGGAGCTTCCGGACAACCATTCCATCGCCCGGTATTCAAAGCACGGCATGGAGGTACTCCGGATTCCGGAGGGAACGACGAATCTCGTCCGGCGTCTGTATGTGCCGTCGGGTGTGTATGAGATAGTATAGAGATGCAGCAGATAGGATGGATCGTTCAAATCGGTGCGGCTCTGGGAGCACTGGCCGTAATCTGGAGGGCGTTTGCCGCTGTCATAAAACTGCCGAAATATTTGCAGGATTTGCACAGGCACACCTTTGAAAATTACATGGCCATCCTACGCCTCACGGTCATGGATCCGCACATGCCTCTGGGCGAGCGGATTCTGGCCGGGCAGAGGTACGTAGAGGCAGGTGGAAACGGAGAAATCAAAAAGTTTGCAGTGGAGGAGCTGCACATAAACGATAAGGAATAGGAAAGGAAACGGGCGGCAGGTTGCCGCCCCTACGGGGAAAAGGCGTGCAAGGATGTAGGGGCGGATAGCATCCGCCCGAAAAAGAAATGTCGGTACGGGGATGCGAAAGGAGCAGGAATATGCAAAACAGATTTAAAAGCCGGGTGTTGTGGATGGCAGTGGCGGCACTTATAGCGTTCGTTACCAAGGAATGGCTCGGATGGGAAATTCCGAGATTTGACGAATTTGTGGAGCTCGTCATGGCGGTACTGGTCGGATTCGGGGTTATCAATAACCCTACCGACAAGTACAATTTTTGAAATAAGAAATGGACGGAGGACCGAAAATGCTGCAAATTGCTTACAACAGAACGGCGCGGACGGAGAAGCCGCGGTACATTGTAATTCACACCACGGGCAACACCCGGCGCGGTGCGGATGCGAGGGCGCACTTTGACTACTGGAACAGTAAAAACGTAGGACAAAGCGCAGACTTTGTGGTGGACGACAACGGCGTTTTACAGATTAACGACTACAAAAAATATTATACCTGGCACTGCGGAGACGGCAAAGGAAAATACGGCATTACGAACGCCAACTCTATCGGCGTGGAAATCTGCGTGAATTCCGACGGCGATTTTGAAAAGGCTTTAGACCACGTTGTGCCGTTCATCCGCCAGTTGATGGCAGATACGGGTATTATGCAGGTTGTACGGCACTATGATGCTTCGCGAAAGCTTTGCCCGGCAGCCCTGGCAGAAAACAACTGGGAAAAATGGAAAAAACTAAAAAGGAGGATTGCAGAGGTGGAAGAACTGACAAGTGTAAACGATATTGTCTGGGAGCTTGCGGACAGAGGCATCATTTCTGATGTGGCTCTCTGGCTGCAGGAACTGGAAAATGACGAAAATATCTACTGGCTGGCGCGAAAATGCGTCCGCTACCTCAGGGGGCGGGGCGTATGACGCTGGGCAGAATTCTGGAGGATGTAAAGACCCGTATGCCGAATGCCTTTGAGGAGGACACGCTGGTTCTCTGGCTGGACACGGCACTCCGGGACATTTACAAGGTGCTGGCTCTCCGGGAGGGCTTTTCCTTCACAGCCATGGGAGACCAGACGGTTTATCCCCTTCCGGGAGACATCCGCTGTGACGGCATCTGTGCTGTGGTCGTCGGCGGAAAAGAGCTGACCGCAAGGCGTATCGGCGATACCGTGCTTCCCGGCAGCTGGTTTAAGGCGGCAGAAGGCTTTATCGGCCTCTACCCCGCCCCGAAATGGGGCGAAACGGTGACAGTGTGGTACTTCGCCCGGCCGGACAGACTTCTTACGACCGCGGAAGCGGCGGCGGCCGGCATCGACTTTTCCACGCAGAAAATCGCCCTGGACCCGGACTATGCAGAAATGCTGAAGCTGGCCCTTTGCATCACAATCGCGGAAGCGCGGGAGGATGTGGAGCTGGCCAACAACTACAAGGTCAGCTACAATCTGCTGCTGGCCCGGGCACGGCAGGAGCGGTATGAAAAGGATGGAAAATACCCGGTGACACGGGCGGTGACCCGATAAAACGGGCCACCCCCTGCATTTCGGGTCCATGTTTGAAAAAGGAGACTAAGATGAGAAAAAGCATATGGAGAGATGTGTCCGCAAAAAAGCGGTACATCGAAACAAAAACCGGCGGCGGGCTTCATACCGGTCTGCCGCCGGCCGAAATCCCGGAGGGCATGGCGATGGAAATGGAAAACCTCCACTCCCGCGCCTATCCGCATCTTTCGCCCCGTCCTCCCAGGGATACTGCGGCCATTCCGGCATTACCCGGCGGTGAGGTGCGCTACTTCGGTGTGATTTTCGGCACAACGCTGGCCGCAGTGGTAGGGAAACATCTGTACACCCTGTCGAAGGGCAATTGGACAGATGCCGGGGCCCTTTTTACCGCATCCTCGGGGCGGGTATACGCAGCGGATTTTATGGACTGGGCCGTATTTGCCGACGGTGCGGAATGTAAAAAGTACAACGGCACAAGCATTAAACCCGTGGGCACCTCCGGCGGGCCGGAAAACGCCAAGTTTCTGGCAAACCACGCCTGGCATCTGTTTTGTGCCTCGGACAAAGACAAATATCTGCGGTACTGTGCAGTGGAGAAGGTTGACGACTGGTCTGCCCCGGGCGACGCGGGACAGGAGCTGGTGGAAACCACGCGGGAAGCCTATGCCGGGGGACTGACGGCCTTTGACGGAAATATTCTGTACTTTAAGGAAAACGCCATGTTTGAGCTGTATGGCACAGACCCGGTGAACTTCTCGCTTCTCTGCATGAGCCGTGACATCGGATGTATTTCGCAGGCAAGCCTTACAGAGGTCCGGGGGTATCTGTATTTTGTGGGCCGGGACGGCGTATACCGTTACGGCGGTGGGATAATTCCAAGAAGTATCAGCTATCCGATTCAGAAGTATATTGACGGGCTGGACAGGGACAAGGCTGAAAAAATTGCGGCGGGGTCGGACGGTGAGCGGTATTATCTGGCTCTGCCCCAGACAGACGGCAGCACCCGGATTTGCGTGTACGACACAAGACTTGGCGAATGGTTTACAGAAGATACTACCCCCTTCTTTGCCTTTGCTTTCTTTGAAGGACAGCTGTATGCCGTGGATACAGGCGGTACGGTTTATGTCTTCGGCAGCGGAAATGAGCAGGTATCCTGGTGCCGGATTTCCAGACCCTATACCTTTGAAAATTCTCTCCGGCAGAACTGGCACCGCGTTTTCGTGTCCGCCGAAGTGGAAGAAGGGGCACAGTTTACCGTTGCACTCAGTCCCTGGAAAAGCGGCGAGGGCTTCCGGACAGTGGCAACCGTGACAGAAAGCGGCACAGCGGCAATTTCTGTTCCGCCACAGCTGCAGGATGCTCCGCAGATGCGGATAAAGCTGGAGGGTACAGGCAATGTGACCATTTCCGCTCTTGAATTTGAACTCAGAGCAAGAAAACGCAGTTATTTATAAAATGTGCAGCAGCACAGAAAGGAGAAACCTATGGAATATAACGTTGAAAACTGGCTGAAGGAGCGGGGCTACGGTACAAGCCAAGACGGCGGGACCCTCTCCGTAACCGACAAAGCCGGAAAAACCTATGCTTTAGACACCTCCGGCTTTACCGCCGAAAACGGGACCTACAAAGCAGGGTCAGATTCGATTCGTGCCGTTCTTGCGGCTTCCGGTGCCGGGGGGCCGGCCGGGTACACACCGCTCCGGAATACACTGGCGGCAAAGGGTGCCACGGTGGGCTACGATTCTGCCGCGGACGCACCGATTGTAAACGGACAGATGCTCAACAAAAACGATAAACGTCTTGTGAAGGTGGGGGATGATTACTGGATAGACGAAGGGTACGCAGAAAGCTTTATTCCGAAGCAGTATGAAAACCCATACCGGGACAAGATCTCGTCGCTTTTATCAGAGCTTACGGAAATGCAGTTTTCCTATGACCCGCAGAAGGATGCTTCCCTCAAAGCGGCCCAGGACCAGGCCATGCTGGCGGCAAAGCAGTCGGCAAATGCACGGGGACTACTGGGCGGATCCACGGCGGAAATTATGCGGCAGCGTGCGGCCCAGGACCTGGTGCCGGAATACGAGCAGATGGCCTATTCCCGGTATCTGGCGGAGCGGAATGCAAAGCTTGACACGCTTTCCCTGCTGGGAACACTGGCCGACAATGCTTTTTCGGAGTATAAAGGCATGGAGGACCTGCAGCTTGACCGGAAGAAATACGCGCAGGAGGTGCAGAATTCGGCGGATAACCGGGCTGCCCAAAAACGCGAGGAAGCACTGAAGCAGAAGGAGCTGGAGCAGGATGCGACGCTGACCCGTGAAAAACTGGCGCAGGAGAATGCATCTGCAAGCTTTTCCAACCAGCTGGACAAGGTGCTGGCACTGGGCGTTGTGGATGAGGAAGCGGCGGCCGTTTTAGGTCTCAATGTGGGAACGCTTACGGCTGACCAGCTGCAATTTATTGCAAAGCTAAACGCGGCAGTCGAAAGCGAACGGAACGCCGCCGCCCGAGCCGAGCAGGAGCGTACCGATGCCCTTGCAAAAGAGGATCGGGATTGGGAAAGAGAAAAAGAGCTTTTAAATCTGCAAACGGATGCTAAAATCCGTGTTGCAAACGCCAAATAATTTGTGTAAAAGTGAATAGAAGCCATCCTTTCAGGCAAGTATTGGATATATGAACCAAGAAATCTTGAAAGGATGGTTTTTTTGCAATCTCATTAACAACCAATCCGCACTATCATTACTCCTTATACCCTCATACTGATACTCATCGTGCCGACGCCCTCAATCATATACGTATCCACAGCAACATGCTTGTCTCTATAGTCAACCACCTCGCGAGAATGAAGGGCGAGGCTTTTTATATAACCTGTCTCTACACCATGTGCCGCAAAAAGGCACAAAAAAACGGCCCCCGGAATGGGGGCCGAATTTTTACTGTTTTGATTCTATGATTATGCTTCGGAACCAGAATCTCCACTTTCAACAAAAGCTTCAGCAGCTGTTACAGTGTGTGTTGCGGTTGCATCGGTTAAACCTTCTGCAGATGCAACAACTTCGATTACATCGCCAGCAGAAACTGCTACTGTACCTTCGGTCAGTTCAGCTGCTTCGCCGTTGATTGTAACAACCAGGGTAGCACCTTCAGTTGCACAAGTGATTGTTGCAACTGCGTTTAAAACTTCGATTTCAGGAGTAGCAACCGCTGCAGGTTCTACTTCTACAACAGCTTCAGGGTTTGTGGTTCTGTAAACAACGATGTCTACGATAGCACCGTCGTATACGCGAACGTAAGCCCAGTGAGAATCCTTGCCCAGACGAGTTTCAGCATCGATGTAGCTTACGCCCTTCAGGATCTGGATGGTGTTGTTAGAGTTGTTGGTGTTGATTTCGTATACGTTCACACCGGATACATTGCTGATCGGCAGTGCAACTTCTTCACTGTCAGCCGGGTCTACCAGAGCAGAGCCGCCGAGAGTGGAGGTGAGGTACATGAGACCGTTAGCCTTCTTGTTAACGAAACCGAAGTAGTCAACTGCATAGCCTTCTTCATCAGCTTCATTTTCAGCAGCGAAAGCAGCATAGCCTTCTGTGCCTGCGATGATGTTCTTAGCTTCTGCAACGCTCATGAGAACCTGAGCCTTGTCGATTTCATTGTTTGCATTCAGGCTGAAGATTACAACGTCGCCAGCCTTCAGAGTAGCAGCTGTTTCGCCGTCTCTGCCTACTGCAGCGAAGTCCTCAGAGGTCTGAGCATTTACTTCAGTGCCTTCCTGGTAACCGTAGATCTTCTGAACTGCAGTGCCGGAAGCGTTGTTGATGTCAGAAACCTTGCTGATAACGAGGAGCTTGGTGCCCTGGAGCATATCAGCCTGTGCACCGTATGCAACTACGAGTGCAGGAATGTTGTTGGTGATGTCGTATGCATCTACAACGTAAGCACTGCCGTCTACGAAGAGGGAGCTTACCTTGGATACAGAGATATCATCTTCATCAGCTAAAGCAAGAGCTTCTGCGTTTGCCGGAACGCTGAATACCTTGGTTTCATTGTTCAGGTAGATGCTGCCGATCTTGTTCTGACCTGCATTGTAATCTCTTTCGTCACCTGTGGACTTGTCCTTGGAGAATACTTCGTCGTTTGCAGTTGCACCGGCGAGGAACAGCTTGTAGATTTTGCCTTCGCTGTTTGTGGTGAACTGGAATACACGTGCAGTCGGGTCAGTCGTTGCGGAAGCCGCCATCACGCCATCAGTTACGGTGATGTTAATCAGGGAACCGAGGTCGCCGGCTGCAATGCTTGCGAGAGCAATCGACTTAGTGTAGTTGCCTGCGTCATCGATCGGTCTGCCATAGTTTACAGTAACCTTGGAAGCGAGAGTTCTGGTTTCCCAAACGCCGTCGCTGGTCAGGTACTTCAGTTCGATGGACTTGCCGTTGATGTCGTTCATTTCGAGAGCCTTGTACAGGTATGCATAGGTGCCGGTAGCGGAAGTTGCAACCTTGTCAACGATTTTGCCTTCTACGTTTACATAGAATGTGCCTTCGTCGCCAACGTTCAGAACTTCTTCAGCCATGCCAGCTACATAAGCGATTTCGTACTCAGCATCGCCGATTACATAAGCACCGCTTGTCGGAATTTCTTCCGTAACAGTACCGGTAACAGTTGTTGTGGAAACATAAGCAGTTACCAGGCTGTCGTTGTAGTTGTTGTACAGAGTGATAACATTGCCTTCAGCGATGTCGCCAAGAGCGATTTCAGCACCTTCAGCATTGTAGATCTTGGTGATAACATCTTCGTCATCAACATCGATCGGGATGTTGTTGCCGTTTCTGTCTTCCAGGCTCTTTGCAGTAGCGTTAACAGCCTTTACAACATAGTTAGCGTTAGCCTGCAGGAGCTTTAAGGTGTCATACACATCATCGTTGTCATAGTCGATGAGAGTAAGAGTACCGAATACGTTTTCGTCAGCTGCTGCCTTTTCGATGAATTCAAGAACATCATCGTATGCATCGTAGCCGTTGTTGTAAACGAGGATAGAAGGATCTACTTCAACCTTTGTAGCAGAGCTATCGGTTTCGTTTACAAAGTACTTCAGGATTGTGCCGTCGAAGGATTCGATCTGGCTTTCGTCCATAACGATGGTCTTATTCTTGCCGGACTTTTCAGCGATACCGATGAGAGTCATGTCGCCGGTTTCTTCGTCTTCCTTAGCATAAGCGGAAACGGATTTACCAACGAGAGCTGCTGCATTGGTTTTGCCCTCTGCAAAGCCTTCCAGCGGAATGAGATCTTCGTACTTTTCAGCTGCTTCTGTACCTACTGCATAGCCGTTAACCTTAACAACGTTGATATCAATCTTGTCGTTTTCGGGATCTACGTCAGCTGCTGTGAGGTAGGTTTCTTCTACGATACCTTCAAACTTGTTAACCTTGAGGTAGTCTTTCAGAAGAGTCTTGTCAGCGATTACCTGGTATTCTTCTTCACCAGTCTTGTAGGTAACCTGTTCCATAACGTCTACTTCGAGAGCGTTGTAAACGAGGCGTGCTACAGCTGCTCTGGGAGCTTCAGCACCGGGAGTTACGGAAACGCCAGCGGTGATGTTTTCCTGAGAAGCTACAATGAGGTAACCGGAGGGGTAACCACCCTTGTTGTTAGCTTCGGGGGTACGACCGAGAGCTGCAACGATCATCTTAATAACCTGTTCGAAGGTAACTGCATTGGAAGGACCAAAGGTACCGTCGCCATAGCCGTTGATGATGCCGCTCTGTTCAGCCAGGTTAATGTAACCTGCTGCCCAGTGGTCAGCTGCTACGTCGGTGAAGTTTGTGCCACCGGCTGCGGAAGCTGCGCCACCGAGGTTCTTCATGCGAGTGATGATAGCTGCGGTTTCAGCTCTTGTGATGCTCGCATCGGGGTTAAAGTTGCCATTCTCGTCACCAATCATGATGCCGAGGGCGTTCAGGGTTGTTACTGCTTCTGCGTAGGATGCAGTGTCGTCAACATCCGGATACAGGGTGCCGGCGGAAGCTGCTACGCTCAGTAACATCGTAAACATTGTTACGAATGCCAGAACTTTTTTGAGATTTTTCATGTCTCAAATCCTCCTTAAAAAATTTTTTTATTCTGAAAGAGATACGATTTGTTTGCACGCGCCGCATCTCTTTCAACTGCGACTGTGCACGGAAAATACGGAGTATTTCCCTTACAGGACCGATTATAGCACCTATTTTTCAATTCGTCAAGCGTTTTTTTCACTTGTAACACAAATGTAAAATTACACCCAAACGACTGTCATAAATGGTGCCGCCCGTATCCAAGGCAAACCATCCTGCCTACCAGTATACGCCCTTTTTTATGGTTTGTCAAGTTTTTTGTCGAATTGTTTTCTTTTTTTCTATCCAAAAGGATGTTTTTCAGATATATATCAGGAGTTTCTTCCTTATTATATATGCTTCTGTCCGAATGGTTGATACGGAACAAACGTGTTCGTCCCTTATAACCTTTCATTTTACATTCTGCATTTTGCATTTTGCATTTTACACTTAAATCTCCTTGACTTTCGCCGGTGCATTTGATATAATAAAGGAAAATTTTGTATGGGAGGCTACTCTTATGATGAAAACACCCCTTTCGATTGACCTTAATGGCAAGGTTGCCGTTGTAACCGGCGCGGCAGGCGTGCTTTGCAGTATGTTTGCAGAGGCTCTGGCGGCAAACGGTGCTTCCGTTGCCCTTCTTGACCTTAACGGCGAGCAGGCAAAAAAGGTTGCCGAAAAAATCAACGCCGAAGGCGGCAAAGCCATCGGCATTGAAACCAACGTTCTGAAAAAGGAAAGCATTGAGGCGGCAAGAGAAGAAGTTCTCAAGGCTTTCGGTAAATGCGACATTCTCTTAAACGGCGCCGGCGGCAATAACCCCCGCGGCACCACAGACAAGGAATACCTGTTCCCCGAGGATGTGGACAGAGACGATCTGAAAACCTTCTTTAACCTGGACCCGGCCGGCGTGGAGTTTGTGTTTAACCTCAACTTCCTCGGCACACTGCTGCCCACACAGGTTTTTGCAAAGGACATGATTGAAAGAAATTCCGTTATCATTAACGTTTCTTCCATGAACGCCTTCTGCCCCCTCACCAAGATTCCAGCTTATTCCGGCGCAAAGGCTGCGATTTCCAACTTCACCCAGTGGCTGGCTGTACACTTCTCCAAGGTAGGCATCCGCGTAAACGCCATTGCTCCCGGTTTCTTCGTAACCAACCAGAACCGCGCTCTTCTTATGAACGAGGACGGCTCCTACACCGACCGCTCCCGCAAGATTCTGTCCCAGACACCCATGGACCGCTTCGGCGAAGCAGAGGAGCTGCTGGGCACACTGCTGTGGCTGTGCGATAACGGTGCTTCCGGTTTCGTAAACGGCGTTATCGTTCCTGTTGACGGCGGCTTTGCGGCTTACTCCGGTGTGTAATATATATTAAGGAGGAAACCCATGATTTACGAAAGTGCGAAAGGACTTTCCGAGGCCGAGCTTCGCAGTGCTTTAGAAAAATCTGTTGAAGGAAAAGCCCTGAAAAAGGTCCTGCTTATTCCCCCGGATTACACCCGTATGTACAGCGGTGCCGGGGACATCACCCGCATTTACTACGAAATTTTAAAGGACACCTGTGAAATTGATATTCTGCCCGCGCTCGGTACCCATGTGCCGATGACGGAGGAGGAATGGGTTGCCTTTTTCGGCCCCGCAGTGCCCTTTGACAGAATGATTGTACACAACTGGAAAACGGATGTGGAAAAAATCGGTGAGGTGCCGGCAGAATTTGTTTCCGAGGTCTCCGAAGGTCTTGTGAATGACAAGATTGACGTGGAAGTAAACCGCCGCCTTCTCGACCCGTCCTACGACCTGATTATTTCTATCGGCCAGGTTGTTCCCCACGAGGTGGTGGGCATGGCCAACTATTCCAAGAATATTTTCGTCGGTTGCGGCGGAAACAGCATGATTAACAGCTCCCATATGCTGGGTGCTTTCTACGGCATGGAGCGCATTATGGGCAAGGATTTCTCCCCTGTTCGCAAGGTGTTTGACTACGCGCAGGAAAACTTCCTTTCGGGTGTTCCGCTCCTGTTTGTGCTGACCGTTACCACAAACGTGGCAGACGACATCTTTATTCACGGCCTGTATATCGGCTCCGAGCGTTCTTACTTTGAAAAAGCTGTTGCCAAAAGCCAGAACACGAACTTCACCTTCGTGGACGAGCCTTTGAAAAAGGTGGTTGTGTACCTCGATCCCCGCGAATTCAAGAGCACATGGCTCGGCAATAAGTCGGTTTACCGCACACGCATGGCCATTGCCGACGGCGGTGAGCTGATTGTCCTTGCCCCCGGTATCCGGATGTTCGGCGAGGACGAGGAAAATGACCGTCTCATTCGCAAATACGGCTATGTCGGCCGCGAAAACGTACTGAAGCTGGTAGAAGAAAATCAGGACCTCAAGGACAACCTGTCCGTTGCGGCACATCTGATTCATGGCTCCTCGGACGGCCGCTTCTCCATCACCTACTGCACAGAGCAGGTGACAAAAGAGGAAGTGGAGGGCGTCGCCTTTGGATATCTTCCTTATAAAGAGGCTGCCGCCAAGTATGACCCGGCTGTTTTGAAGGATGGCTTCAACACCCTGCCGGACGGCGAGGAAATTTACTATATCAGTAATCCTGCCTTAGGACTGTGGGACGTACGTAAATAGTGTATAAAGGGCTGCCTTACTTTTAGCGAGGCAGCCTTTTTGTACTTTAAAGCACAGATTTTGAAAAATCCCTTCCTCATTCTCATTTTTTTCTTGACAATCCGCCCCATTTGTGATATACTATTTTGTGTTATGAATACGGGCCTGTAGCTCAGCTGGGAGAGTGCTGCGTTCGCAATGCAGAGGTCGAGGGTTCGATCCCCTTCAGGTCCACCACGTCGCGGCAAGCCTTTTGGTTCGCCGCATTTTATTTCCATAAAATACGGCTTCACTTTATCGGCTGCCGCTCCTTTTTCGAAAAAAGTCGCGCTCGGCTCCCCTGTTCGGTTGTAAACGCCCTCACGACGGCTCACTGTCGCTACCAACTTTTTTCGAGTAAGTGCGCAAAGCCAAGCCCTTCTTTCTGGACATGCCCCGGCAAGCCTTTTGGTTCGCCGCATTTTATTTCCATAAAATACGGCTTCACTTTATCGGCTGCCGCTCCTTTTAAATAAAAAACTTTTCCCGGGTAAATTCTTGAAATATCCGTCGCCATCTGTTATACTGCAAACGAAAAAATTTATGGAGGCTTTCTCTATGCACATCACCCCCATTGCACACATCGAAACAGATTTTAAAGAAAAATTCGGCATTCCCCGGCAAAGCGGGTGTGTACCCCAGCTTACGGGCCGGATTGTCTTTCTGCCCCAGTACCGAAATCCCGACGCACTCAGGGGATTGGAGCAATTTTCCCATCTGTGGCTCCTGTTTGACTTCTCCCGTGCACATCGGGAGGGCTGGTCTCCCACGGTGCGGCCGCCGCGGCTCGGCGGGAACACGCGGGTCGGCGTTTTCGCCAGCCGTTCTCCCTTCCGCCCGAATCCCATCGGTCTCTCCTGTGTCCGGCTGGATTCGATAGAGGAAACAGCCGAGGGGCAAGTGCTCCGCGTTTCCGGCGTAGACCTTCTTGACGGCACGCCTATTTTAGATATCAAGCCCTATCTTCCCTTTGCCGACTGTGTGCCCGATGCCACGGGCGGCTATGCAGACGCGGTGCGGGAATACGCGCTTTCTGTGGACTTCCCGGCCCCGCTTCTCGAAAAAATTGCCCCGGAAAAGCAGGCGGCGGTGCTGGCCTGTCTTGCCCAGGACCCCCGTCCCTCCTATCAGGATGACCCCTCAAGGGTGTACCGGATGCAGTTTGCCGCCTATGATATCCACTTCACCGTGGAAAACGGGGTCCTGCACGTCAAAAACCTTTCGTTTCTATAATGTTTTTTCTCGGCTCCTCAGGTATTTTCTTCCGGTTTCTCCGCAAAATAAGTATATCTTGTTTTGCGGAGGTTTTTTTATGGCCATTTTCAAATATGGGCTCCTTTTTCTTATCGGCGCGGCAGGCTATCCCCTTCTGGAGCTTTTATGGCGCGGCCGCACCCATCCCAGCATGGCACTCGTAGGCGGGCTTTGTTTTCTCTGTATTTTCCTGATAAACACCCACTTTACCCACTTGTCTCTGCCCTTCCGCGCCCTACTCTGCGCCGGTGTGATTACGGGAGCAGAGCTGCTTTCCGGTATTGTTCTGAATCTTTTTCTGGGGCTGGGTGTGTGGGATTATTCTGCGCAGCCGCTCCATCTTTTCGGTCAGATTTGCCCTGCCTATTCTGTACTCTGGTTTCTTCTGAGTCTGGTGCTTCTTTTTATTATCGAAAAATTCACATTGTTTTTAGGAAAAAACTAAAAGGGGCGCCGTAGCGTCCCCCTCAGACTATCAAAAACTTGCTCTGCTACAAGAATATGTTTTACTCGTTTGGCAGAATTATAATTGCCGTTGCTTCAAACGCACCGCTGGTTGTTACGCCCGTAACGTTAATCTTCATGCCGGGTGTCAGGCTCGAAACCTTCTTTGTAGAGCCGTCGGTGCTGTCGATAACCTGCAGATTCGACCGCTTTGTAAATACCTGCATTGTGCCCACAGTGCCATCCGCCTGCGTAACAGACATGGAGAAGAATCCGTAGGAGCTGTTAATCGTCTCAATCACGCCGGTGGTGGTCGATGTGGTGGAAGGCGCGGTGGTGGTCAGCGACACGACCGTATCACTGTCGATGCTGGCCGTAATCGCAGCACCGAGGCGCAGGTCATACACTGTGCCGTCATTTCCGTCTACTGTGTACACACATTCTCTCGAAAGGCTGTACGAGGTTATAACATTATTTTTACTGCGGATTTTAACGGAAGGCAGTGTGGCAATCGTAATTTCCTCTATTGTGCCCTCTGTGATATACTTACTGCTGGTCGCCGTCACAACGGCCACTTCTTCATAGCGGAGGGTCACCGTAACCTTATCCCCTACCAGTACATCCGCAGCCGTAACGCTGGCATTATTCCGGGTAACCTTGATATCGCCCGAAACCGGGTAGGTTTCCACCTCGCCGCTGGTCAGCTGGATGCTGAAGGCCAGAACGGGGTCCAGCGTAACATTGGTAATTGTACCCTTGAGGTCTCTTTCGCTTTCCTTCGCTTCAATAACAACAACCTCGCCTTTTCTGATCTGGAGCTTAACTGCCTGGAGACGCTTGAGATCCGAAAGCTTGCCCGTTACACCCTCATAGGTGATGGAAACCTCGTCCGAAATCGGATAGGTGGTTACATTTTCCTGATCCCCAATGGGGAACACAGATATTTTCTGTACCGAATTTGCGCCGGTCGTAACAGAAGAAATAGCACCCTCAAAGGTTTCGTCCGGCTCTCTTGTAATCGTATCCAGTGCGTACAGAATGCCGCCGCGGGTTGTCACCAGCACATCCGCGCCCAGGGAAATATTGGCGAAATCAATGCTGTAGCCATCCTGCTTAATAAAGATTTCAGCATCGTAGGGCATCTTAATTTTTGTTTCCTCGCCGTCCTCGTCTATATAGACCAGGCTTTCCGGCTCGGTGTTTACTTCCTTGACACTGGCAAACACATATTCTTCCTGTGCCAGGTTCTTGACTCTGAATAAAAGTGTGGCAATCTGGGCACGGTTTACCTCGCCCATCGGCACGAAGTTTCCGGCATCCATGCCGTTCATCAGCCCCGCATCGGTCACAAAGCGGACATAGGGCTTTGCATCCGCCGGAATATCGGTGGAATCCGCATAATCCGAAGTGGTTGCATCGTCATCAATTCTGCTTTCACCGCCCATAACACGGGTCAGAAGCTTCGCCACCTCATACCGCTTCATGCCGCTCTTTGCATTCTCGCCGCCGATGTAGTAGGAAAGCTCCCGTTCCGTCAGCACGCCCTTGTACAGAAGATAGGCAACCTCGTCCTTATAATTTGTTTCGTATTTTTCAAGAATATCTGCGTAAAATTCCGCGGCAAATTCCGCAAAGGGGGCCGCTGTTTTGTTCGTGAATCCCAGAAGACGGGCACTCAGTACCAGTGCTTCTTCCTTCGTCACGGTGCGTTCGGGCTTAAAGGTGTTATCCGTGTACCCCTTGATAATACCGTCCTTTACCATTTCCTCCACGGCATCCTGCGCCCAGCCGAAGTGATCCTCCGTCACGTCCGGAAAAATTGCCGCCGCGGCAGGCAGGGCCGCCGTAAACAGCATAACTGCCGAGAGTACGCCGCTAATCCATTTTTTTCTCATATGTAGCCCATTCCTTTCTTTTTTGTGGAAACCGTGCACAGATTTCCATGCATCGTCCCATTTTAGAATCATTATACCATATCTTGTAGCTGTTTTCAACAGTTTTTGTGCGAAAAAGCAAAATTTTTATCTCTTTGTACTCTGTCCCTGACAAATCGGGATGCAGAGGGCATATTTTTTAAGCTTCCACTGAAAAACCGACGCTTCCCGGCTGTCTTTATTTCAGCGAATCGGCAAACAGTTTTGCGGCTCTGGAGGCCCTGGTGCTTACATAAAGGAAGGACTCCCGGTACAGTCCGTCACCAATGCGCAGCAGCTTTATGCGGTCATCCTTCTGCCGCTGCCAGGAAATGCCGGGGAAAAATGTGACGCCAAGACCCATCCGTACATATTCGCAGACATAATACGGGTCGTCGCACTCCACTGCGCAGACGGGGGAAATTCCGGCCCGGCGGAAGGCGGCGTCCATGTTATCCCGCAGGCTGGTCCCCCGCGGCATACAGACGAATTTTTCTGCCGCCAGCTGCAAAAGCGACACGCTTTTCTCTTTTGCCAGCGGATTTTCCCGGTGTACCGCCAAAAAAAGCTCCTCCCGCACCAGCGGATGGGTCGTAAATCCACTTCCTCCAAGCGGTTTATCTGAAATAATAATATCGTTTTGTCCCGCCTCCCCCGTATGCTGCATACGGAAGGAAACAGCAGGATATTTTTCTTTGAAAGCAGAAATCCGCTTTGTCACCAGGCTCCGGTTTGTGAGAATCAGCAGATGAATTTCGCCGCCGATTTTCCCCGTCTGCTCCTCCAGTTCTCTTTTTCCCCGCTCCAGTTCGCCGGCCGCATTTTTCACTGCTCTATAAAAAATCCGTCCGGTTTCGCTGAGACGGAGACTGTTGGCCGTTCGTTCAAACAGGGTAACCCCCAGCTCCTGCTCCAGCTTTTTAATCGATGCCGAAACACTGGAGGGCGGCACAAAAAATGCTTTTGCCACCGCGGAAATATTTTCTTTTTCGGCGGTCTGTAAAAAATACTGTAACTGTAACAGCTCCATAGGCCTCTCCTTTCATTTTGCATTTTTTATCATTGTACCATAGATTTTAATATATAGCAACCATATTTTACTTTATTCTTTACATGTCTGTCTTCCTGTGCTATACTGGAGGAAGAATTTTAAAAAGGAAGTGTTTTTATGAAAAAAGGAGTTTTGTATGCACTGATTACCGCAGTGCTCTTTGTCACGCTGGAGCCGGTCAGCAAGCTGATTGCCGGGGAAATTAACCCTTACGCTATCACCTTCTGGCGTTTTTTCATCGGCTCCTTCATCCTGATTCCGCCTGCCGTTTCCAAGCTGCGCCGGGAAAACATTAAAATTTCGGCCCGTGACGTGGGCATTACAACCGCCCTCGGCGTTCTGTTTATCTGCATCAGCATGGTGGCACTTCAGCTGGCGGTGAAAATTGCCGATGCGCCCAGCCTTATCGCCATTATTTTTTCCTCCAACTCTGTCTTTACCATCGTTTTTGCCGTGTTTATTATTGGCGAAAAGCTGACGAAAAACAAGGCTCTGGCCCTTCTGTTTGGTATCCTGGGCGTCGTGTTCTGTGCCGATTTTTCCTCCGGCACCAACCTTTCCTCTGTGGCACTGGCTCTGTTTGCGGCACTGGCATTCAGCCTGTATACTGCCCTTTCCCAGCGGTTTAATAAGAAGCTGGGCGGCGTGATTCAGACGGCCATGGTCTTTCTCTTAGGCAGTGTCGTTCTCTTTATTGCCCTTCTTTTTATGGGGGTGGACGTTTTTCCCGCCATCGGGGGCAACAGTCTGGCCATTCTCCTTTATCTCGGCTTTCTGGTCACCGGCGCAGGCTACGCCTCCTATTTTCTGGCCATTGAAAAAGGCGGTGCGATTATGGCCTCCCTTGCCTTTTTCATTAAGCCGATTCTCACTCCCTTCGTCACCTTTTTTATCAACGGTATCGTTCCGGATATAAAGGTGTTCCTGGCAGTGCTCTGCATTGTTGCCGCCTCGTACTTTGCCGTGTACAGAAAAAAAGCCCGGGACTAACCTGAAAGCACAAAAGTTTTTCAGTATTTTCTCCGTTTCTCTTTACAAAACCGAAGGAATCATATATAATTAAAAAAACGCACAGGAGGCACATATGAACGAGCTGAAGTATTACATCCGGTATCCCGACTCCTACCGCGAGGGAGATGTCTGTCCCGTGATTTTATTTCTCCACGGCGCAGGTAGTCGGGGCAGTGACCTTTCGGTTTTGGAGAGTAATCCCTATTTTACGATAACACAAAAACACGCCGGTTTTCCGTTTATTACCGTGGCACCGCAGTGTCCGGCAGAAAACACCTGGTTTGATGTCTTCCAGCAGCTGAAAGCTCTGGCAGAAAAAACGGCGGAGGCTTCTTTTACAGACCCGGACCGCCTGTATCTGATGGGTGCCAGCATGGGTGGGTATGCCACATGGCAGCTTTCCATGAGTCTGCCCCATTTGTTTGCGGCGGTTGTGCCGATTTGCGGTGGCGGAATGTACTGGAATGCAGGCCGGATGTGTCATATACCGGTCTGGGCCTTCCACGGTGCCAGGGATGAGACGGTGCGGCCGGAGGAATCGGAAAAAATGGTGGAAGCGATAAACCGGAGGGGCGGCACAGCCAAGCTGACTGTATACCCCGAAAACGCCCACGATGCCTGGAGCGACACCTATAAAAACCCGGAGGTTTTTGCCTGGCTTTTAGAGCATGCAAAAGCGACAGGCAGTTTGGAAAAGGACGATTTTTCCGGCAGTAAGAAATTCGGATAAGACATCTGTATCCCTTAAGTTTTTAAAACATAAAATCAAAGGAGAATCCACATGAACATACCGGAATATAAAACTTCTGCAGGCCTTGTCTTGCCTCCCAAATCCGTTGTAAAAGGGGAAACCCTGTACTGTGTTCAGAACACGCTTACGGAAGAAGTGCGGGCTTATGCTGCAGAGCTGGAAAAATACGGATTTACAAAATACGATACGCGGGAAATTTCCGCAGGCTCCGACAAATCGCTCGTGAACCTGTTCTATACCTTTACGCGGGAGGATATGCACATTTTTATCTTTTTTTCTTCCCCCCTCCGCATGGCTCTGCTTTCTGCCGCCGCCCCCGGTGCGCTTCCGGCAAAGGACCTGCCGCAATTTACAAAGCGGACGCCGGTATCGGTCACCCAGTGCAGCATCACGAGCGGCATGTGCTATGCGGTGCAGAATGCGGACGGCAGTTTTATTCTCATGGACGGCGGTGTATATTATAAAGAGGATGCGGCCAGGCTGTACGCCTTTTTGCAGGAAAAAACGCCCTCCGGCGAAAAGCCCCGCATTGCCCTATGGCTGTTTTCGCACCCGGATGTGGATCACGTACAGCTTCCGGCAGAATTTATGCGGGAATACAAAGAAAAGGTAGATGTTTCCGCCGTCGGATACCAGTTCCCGGATTTGGATACGCCGGCATTTTCTTATCAGGACACGGCAGAAACAAAGGCAGACGTGGTGGCACTGGAGGAAAGCATCCGGCAGAATTACCCGGACGCTGTTTTCTACCCTCTGCACACGGGTCAGCTGTTCCGGTTCCCGGGACTGGAGCTGGAAATTCTCTGGACGGGCGACCTTTTAGTTCCCCATGCCTTTATGACCGGAAACTGCTGCAGTGCGGCCTGGCGTGTACGGCTTGACAGCGGACGGACGGCCCTGTTTTTAGGAGACTGTATGCACGATGCCTGCCGCAGGATAGCACATGCCTACGGCGATTCCATAAAAAGCGACATTTTGCAGGTGACGCATCACGGCCTTATCGGTGGTGACAAGGGACTGTATCAGCTGATTGACCCGGCAGTGTGCCTGTGGCCTACGTCCGGAGCACGGTTTGAAGGTACTTTGGAGGGACAGAAATACCAGTGGTGCATCGGCGAAGGGGAATGCGACTACAATGCGTGGATCCGGGATAGTGCCGTGCGAAAAAGAGAGCATTACCATCACGGAGAGACGGTCACGCTCCTTTGTGAGTAACTTACGTTTCAACGGGGGGAAACCATGCATACCGAGAACACAAATTTAAGCGGTTTAGTCAATGGGCTGGGTACGATTTATGCAGGGGAGCAGATCTGTCCCCCACGGCACAGCTATGGCCCCTGCGCCCGGCAGTATTATCTCCTGCACTATATCATCGACGGGTGCGGCACTTTTTCCATCGGTGAGAAAACATATGCCCTCGCGCGCGGGGATGTATTCTTCATCCGGCCGCAGGATATCACCTATTACGAAGCAGACGCCACAGACCCGTGGCACTATGTCTGGATTGGTCTCTCCGGCATGGATGCAGGCAATATTTTTGATTCGATTTCTGCCACCAAACCGGTAGTGCACCTGCAAAACAGCGATGTGCTGACGCCGCTGATGCAGGATTTTGCCCAAAGTGCCAACTGCCGCACGGCCCAGGCCCGGTATGCCCGGCTGTCGAAGCTCTACACCATTTTGTCCTGTATGGCGGCCCAGGCCCCGGATGCGGCTTACCGCCCCAGCGGCAAGGTTTATGCCGAAGAAGCGGCCATGTATATCCATGCCAATCTGGAGCGGCGGATTTCCGTTTCAGAGCTGGCCCGGCAGATTGCCATTGACCGCAGCTATTTCTGCACCGTTTTTAAAAAATATATGGGCAAGTCGCCCCAGCAGTATATTATTGATGCAAAAATGAAAAGCGCAGCCAATATGCTGCGCCGTTCCGATAAATCCGTTTCCGATATTGCGGCCGCGGTGGGATACGAGGATGCTCTTCTGTTTTCCCGGATGTTCCGGGCAAAATTCGGTTGCTCCCCCCGGCAGTACCGGGCAGAGACGCCTACAGAGTAAGGGCGTCCAGCGTTTTACCGTAGCCATCGATAAATAAATCAAAAAATATCTGCACTTCTTCCACGCCGCACGTATCCAGTGCGGCTTTTGTTGTTTCCCGGGCCGCAGAAAATTCGCGGTTACCGCTTTTTTCTTCCTCAATGCATTTAATATAGGCCGAAAGCTTGTCTGCCGCCTTGACGAGACGAAGGGCCTCGTCCGGCTCCGGAGACAGAAGCGGCGCAAATTCCGGCCGGAGCTGCTCCGGCAGCATGTCCAGAAGCTTCTTTTCCGTTTCGGCCTCCAGGGCTTTGTAGGCCGCAGAAAGATGGGGGTTTTTGTATTTGACCGGGGTAGGCATATCCCCGGTGATAATTTCCGTGGCATCGTGGTACAGCGCAACAAGAGCGCACCGGGCCGGGTCGTGCTTTTTCCCCAGATACCGGTTTCCGATAACGGCCAGCGCATGGGCCAGCATAGCTACCTCCAGCGTATGCTCGCTCAGGGTTTCCCGCCGCGTAGAACGCATCAGTGCCCAGCGGTCAATGTATTTCATACGGGATAAAAGGGCAAAAAAATTACTCATTTTCGTCTCCTTTCAGAAAGCTTTCCGGCAGGGTAAAGGTTTTTCCGGCAAGACCGTCCAGCACGCCGCCTTCCGGCCGGAAGGCAAACTGCACGCGCCAGGCACAAAGGTCCTGCCCGTCTCCGCCATGGCCGTACTTCGGGTCCCCCACAAGCGGACAGCCGATAGAAGCCATATGGACCCGTATCTGATGGGAGCGGCCGGAAAAAAGCTCTGCCTCCACAAGGCTGGTCCGTCCGTCCGCAGAAAGGGTGCGGTAGCCGGTTTCAGCCGCCTTTCCCTCTTTTCCCACGTGGCTTACGTTGGTTTTTCCGTCCTTGACAAGGGCGGCAGAAATCCGTCCCCGGGGCGGGTCGGGCGTTCCCTCCACCCGGCAAAGATACAGCTTCCGCACTTTTCGTGTGCGGATTTTTTCATTCATGGCACGAAGTCCTGCCGCTGTTTTTGCGCCGATTACTAAGCCGTGTGTGTTATAATCCAGCCGATTGCAAAGTGCAGGCCGGAAGGTATTCTCCGGCACATATGCCCCTTTTTTGTAAAGATACCACAAAAACCGGTCCACAAGCGTATCGGCTGTGTGCCTGGCGTCCGGCTGGCTGGCCATACGGACAGGCTTATACAGAAGAGCAATATGCTCGTCCTCGTACAAAACCGTAATATCTCCGGCACGGGGCGGGGCGGCGGGGCCGACCGGCAAAAGTGCATCATCCCCGAAATATCTGACTTCATCCCCTGCGGCAAGACGGGTTTCCGGCTTCGGTTTTTTGCCGTTTACCTTGATTTTTCCGGTACGGATATATTTATAAAGCAGACCTTTTGGCATTGCGGGCATAAGCCGGGCAAAAAAAGCATCTACCCGGCGGCCGTCATCATTCGCAGTGGCAACAAATACCCTCATTGGGGCGGAATATGGCCCACACCCGGCAGAATATAGCTCGGACGGTAGGGCAGTTCCTGCAGTTCCTTCTCTCCGGTCACGCCGCTGAGGACCAGTACGGTGTCAATTTCCGTCTGAATACCGGAGAGAATATCTGTATCCATTCTGTCTCCCACAATGGCGGTTTCCTCCCGCCGCGTGCCCAGCTTTTTCATGGCATGGCGCATAATAATCGGGTTGGGCTTGCCGATAAAATACGCACTGCGGCCCGTGGCCAGCTCAATGGGTGCCGTAAGGGCGCGGCAGGCAGGGAGAATCCCCCGCTCGGAGGGACCGGTCAGGTCCGTGTTCGTCCCAATCAGCTTTGCGCCGCCTAAAACCAGACGGATAGCGTGCTCGATTTTTTCAAAGCTATAGGACCGGCTTTCGCCCACCACCACATAGTCAGGATTGTAGTCATTCATAGAAATACCGGCATCGTACAGTGCGCCGGTAAGACCCGGCTCCCCGATAACATAGGCACTGCCGCCGGGGCACTGGCTTGCTAAAAACGAAGCCGTGGCCAGGGCACTGGTATAAAAGTGGGAGGGCTCAATGTCCAGACCGAGACGGGCCAGCTTCTGGGAAAGCTCCCGGGGCGAACGCTCACTGCTGTTTGTGAGAAACAGAAAGTTTTTGTTCTCCCGGCGAATCCATTCCAGAAATTTGTCCACGCCTTCCAGCAGCTTTGAGCCGTGGTAGATCACGCCGTCCATATCGCATATAAAACCTTTTTTTGCGTGTATGGCCTCCAGATTTTTGGAAATTTCAATCATATTTTTCATCCTTTCCTATTGGAATGGTTGTTTGTCCGTCTGTTACAAAACAGCCGGCTTCCGTGCGGTTTAACTGTATTTTTATGTGATATTTTTCTGTAAGATACAAAAAATTTTCCCTTTTTTGTCCCAGGACGAGGGAGGTCAGCTTTTCACCGCAATATACGAAAATTGCATCCTTCTGCAATTTGCAGACAGCTTCCTCCAGCTTGTTTCTGAAGGTCCGGGCACGCACCAGCTCCCCGAGGGCCGGGTGATAGGCTCCGGCGGCGATGGATGCGCCCAGGGTTTCCGTTTCCTGCAGGCCGATACGGAGAATCCGTACCCCGCCCGCCTCCAGCACGGAAAGACAGGTGGCGGCCCGCTCCACCGTTTCCTCCATGGTGGGCGGCACATATGCCCCGCTTTCCAAAAGCGCGAAAAGCGCGGTGTCCCGGAAAACGACGGTGGGGTATATCCGGGCATCCTGCGCACCAAGGGCCACAAACTGCCGGGCTGTTTCCTCCTCGTCCGCCGCTGTGGATGCCGGAAGTCCCGTCATCATCTGCAGGCCCAGCCGCAGGCCGCCCTCCAAAATGAGAGCCGACGCCCGCTTCGTATCCTCTGCCGTGTGTCCCCGCCCGGCGGCCCGCAGGACGCGGTCGGACATGGACTGCGCCCCCAGCTCCACGGTTTTCACACCATATGCTTTTAAAAACGATACCGTTTCCGGGTCTATGCAGTCGGGCCGGGTGGAAAGCCGGATGCTTTCTGCCTCCCCCCGCTTTAGAAAGGGCTGGACCGCGCGGAGATACGCTTCCTGCTCTTTCCGCGGAATTCCGGTAAAGCTGCCGCCAAAGAAAGCAATTTCTGCCGTGCGGCCGCCACGGGTGGAAAGCATTTCACCGACGGAAAAAGCGACGCTTTCGGGAGAAGGCGCCGCCTGTACGTTCGTTACTGACTTCTGGTTGCAGAAAGCACAGCTGTGCGGACAGCCCAGATGGGGGATGAAAACGGGAACATTCATGTGCGTTTTCATTCCATTCCCTCCAGTGCTTTCTCTGCTGCGGCCTGTTCTGCCGCCTTTTTGGATTTTCCGCTTCCGGTGCCGAGACAGACATCCTCTAAAAAGACGGACACCGTAAATTCCTTGGCATGGTCCGGCCCCTTCTCGTCGATAACCTTATAAAGGGGCGTCGGGGCATTTTTGCCCTGCACCTTTTCCTGCAGTGCCGTTTTAAAGTCCCGCACGGCTCCTTCCCGGATGGCTTTTTCTATCGTTTCCGTCAGAAACGACAGCACAAACCGGCTGGCGGTCTCCTGCCCTGCATCGAGATACAGCGCAGCAATCAACGCCTCCATAGCGTCTGCCAGAACCGAAGCACGGTCCGCACCGCCCGAGGTTTTCTCCCCCCGGCCAAGCAGTAAATACGGCCCGATGCCCATTTTCCGGGCATGGTACGAAAGTGCTTCCTCACAAACGCTTTTGGCCCGTACCCGGGTCATTTCCCCTTCGGAAATTTCGGGACGGCGGGCATACAGATAGTCACTCACCGCAATACTGAGCACCGCGTCGCCCAGAAACTCCAGCCGCTCATTGCAGACGGTTTTCCGTTCATTGGCGTAGGAGCTGTGGGTGATAGCTGTTTTCAGCAGCGCGGGTGCGCGAAAGGTGTGTCCCAAAAGCGACTCAAAAAAGGTACAGGAATCAGGCATGAGACTTAATGTAGGCTACTGCGTCGCCAACTGTACGTATGTTTTCCGCATCTTCGTCCGAAATGGAGAGAGAAAACTCATCCTCAAAGGCCATAATCAGTTCTACAATGTCAAGGGAATCGGCACCGAGGGTGTCGATAAATGCGTCCTCTTCCGTAATGCTTTCCGCGTCTATGCCGAGCTGGTCGGCGATAAGTTCTGCTACTTTTTCAAATACCATTTTTTTCTTCCTTTCTCTTTTCACAATTGATGTATTGGTAATCTATTGCTATTATAGATGATTTCCGTATAAAATGCAAGAGTTTCTTATAAAAATTTTACAAACGTGGTTTCTTTTCCCGTTTTTTATACTTTTTCCTGTTCTCCGAGGGCCGCATATACCACATTCCGGATTCTCGGCTGATACCATGGTTCCCGCGGCGAGAGAGTGTGCTGGGCAAAGAAGAAGGCCGTTTCCGTCGTCGTGTCCGCGCAGATGGTGGCACCTGCCGCGCCGCCCCAGCCGAATTCGCCGACAGGAGCAAGGGCACCATCTTTTTCCGGCTCCAGAAGCGTTCGCACGCCGAGGCCGTAGCCATACGGTGCCAGATGGGGCTGGAAGAGCTTTTGCCGCTGGGCGGTGGTAAGGCGGTTGCGGTGCAGCAGCTCCACCGTTTCCGGAGCGAGAATCCGTACGCCGTTTATTCCCGCGCCTCCCATAGAAAGTGCTGCGGCAAACTTCCCGTAGTCCTCCACCGTGCTGGTGATGCCGGCACCTCCGCTGTCATATTCCGGGCCAAAGATGTGCGGTACCATCTTTTTTGCCGTTCTGAAAAAGCCTTTTTCTGCGGCATCTGCGGGACGCATCTGCGCCTTGGCAAGGTCTGTCTCCATTGCCTCCCCTTCGGGCACAAACTGATACAGTGTCGGCATATTTTCCAGCATTTCTGCCGTGGCATGGAAGGTGGTCCGGGTCATACCGAGGGGGTCCAGAATCTGTTCCTGTACGTATTCGCGGAAGGGTCTGCCGGTGATAACCGAAACAAGCCCCGCCAGCACATCGTGACAGAGGCTGTAGGCCCAGTCGCTCCCCGGTTCAAACTGCAATGGTTCAGCCGCCAGTGCCCGGATAACACTGACCGTCTCCATGTCGCCCGGTTTCTCTTGCCGCAACCGATGCAGGGTGGGGCAGGCGATGTTATAATGCAGACCGGCCGTCATATCGAAGAGATTCCCGACTGTGATTGGCTTCTCCGCTTTTTTCAGTCCGCCGGGTGTTTTTATATACATTGTTTTGTATTCGGGAATATAGTCCGAAAGCGGGTCGGAAAGCAAAAACGCGCCCTTCTCCAAAAGCTGCAGACCGGCCACCGCCGTCATCGGCTTCGTGCAGGAGAAAAGAAAGTAGTGCTCATCTCCCGAAAGGGGCTGTCCCGTCTCCAGATCCCGCACACCCACCGTGTAGCGGAACACCTTCTTTCCGTGACGGTATACAACAATGCTGCAGCCGGGTGTGCGCCCTGTCTGCACCATATTGTCCATAAAATCTGAAATCAAAGAAAAACGCATTATACTCCTCTTTTCCCGGCCCCTACACCTTCTTTTACCCGGCCGTTTCTATACTATACCATTTTTTTCGGGGGAATGTCAAGTTTTCTATTGTAATTTGCCAGGATTTGCTATATAATAATAGGGAATGAAAAAAGGAAAGGCTGTACATTATGAAATTACTGATACTGGACGGAAACAGCATATTAAACCGCGCGTTCTACGCCATTCCCTACCTGACCGCACCGGACGGACTGCATACGGGCGGAATTTACGGGTTTTTAGTCACGTTTCTGCGGACCATCCGCACGGAAAAGCCGGACGCCGTAGCCGTGGCCTTTGATTTGCCTGCGCCCACCTTCCGGCACAAGACCTATAGCGAATATAAAGCCACCCGGCAGAAAATGCCGGAGGAGCTGGCAGAGCAGCTACCGGTGCTGAAGGAAATCCTTTCGGCGATGCGTGTGCCGATTCTGGAAAAAGAGGGCTTTGAAGCGGACGATATTATCGGCACTGTGGCGGAAATGTGCGAGGAAGCGGGAGCCGATTGCCGGATTCTCACCGGTGACCGGGACGATCTGCAGCTGGCAAGTGAAAAAACCCACATTCTGCTGACGACCACCCGCGGCGGCAAAACGGAAACGGTGGAGTTCGGTCCTGCCGAAGTCGAGGAAAAATACGGGGTTTCCCCCCAGGCCCTCATTGAAGTCAAGGGTCTGATGGGCGACAGCTCCGACAATATTCCCGGTGTGCGGGGCATTGGCGAAAAAACGGCTCTTTCGCTGATTCAGAAGTACAAAACCGTGGACGGCGTGTATGAAAACTTAGGCGAACTGAAGGGCGCACAGCTGACAAAGCTGACAGAAGGGCGGGACCTTGCCTTTTTAAGCCGGGAGCTGGGGAGAATCTGCCGCTCTGTGCCCATGGAAAGAGAAATTACCGATTTTGCGGTGCAGGCATATGATACGGAAGCACTGGGTGCGCTTTTCCGGCGGCTGGATTTCAAAGCCCTTATGGAGGAGCTTTCCCTCCCGACCGAGGCCGCGGCCCAGGTGGTAAGCGTGCAGGCCTCTCCATACGCCGGACAGCTGGAAAACGTCGAAAAACTGTACTTTTTCCGGGGGGACAATACAGTTTTTGCCACGACAGGCGAAGGAGTATACGCCCTTTCGGAGGAAGAAGCCACGGCTCTCTTTTCCCGGGCTGATATACAAAAAACCGGCCATAATCTGAAAGAAACCATGGTGCAGATGCTCTGGCAGGGCACAGAATTCCGTGGTGCGGCTTTTGATACGGAAATTGCGGCCTATATTCTCGACCCGGCGGCCAGCCGTTATGCACTTTACGACATCTGTGAAACCTATACCGGCACCCGCCCTGCCGACGGCGCGGCGGCGGCCTCTCTCCTGCCCGCTCTGGAAACAGCACTCCGGGAGGAAATGGAAAAGCGGGAGCAGACGGCACTGTATTTTGACCTGGAGCTGCCCACGGCCTGGGCACTGGCTAAAATGGAGCACGCCGGCATCAAAACCCACGGCGACCGGCTCTCGGCCCTTTCGGAAACATTGTCCCAGGGCATTTCCGGTCTGGAAACGGCGATTTACGCCGCGGCCGGCGAAGCCTTCAATATTCAGTCCCCCAAGCAGCTCGGTGTGATTTTATTTGAAACGCTGGGCCTTCCGGCGGCGAAAAAGACAAAAACCGGCTATTCCACCGATGCGGCCACTTTGGAAAAACTGCGGGGCAAGCACCCGATTATCGAAGATATTTTAGAATACCGCCAGCTTGCAAAGCTGAAATCCACCTACGCAGAAGGCCTTCTTCCGATGATTCATCCGGAAACCGGACGCATACACTCCACCTTCCATCAGACGGTGACGGCCACGGGCCGCCTGTCCTCCTCCGACCCGAATCTCCAGAATATTCCCGTGAAAACGGAGCTGGGCCGGGAAATCCGCAAGGTTTTCACCGCAAAGGAGGGCTTTGTGCTGGTGGACGCGGACTATTCCCAGATTGAGCTTCGGGTACTGGCGCATATGTCGGGAGATGCGCGGATGCAGGCGGCCTTTCTGGAAAATGCGGACATTCACACCAAGACAGCGGCTGAAATTTTCGGTGTTCCGGAATTTATGGTCACACCCCAGATGCGAAGCCGGGCCAAAACAATCAATTTCGGCATCATCTACGGTATGGGCGACTTTTCGCTGGCCGGAGACCTGAAAACAAGCCGGAAGGAAGCAAAGGCCTATATTGACAGCTATTTTAATACCTATAGCGGCGTACGGGACTTTATGGAAAAAGCCAAGTGCTTTGCGAAAGAAAACGGCTATGCCGTAACGTTCCTGGGCCGGCGGCGGTATATTCCGGAGCTTGCCGCATCGAATTTTAATATCCGCGCCTTTGGCGAACGGGTAGCCATGAACGCGCCGATTCAGGGAAGCGCGGCAGACATTATTAAGCTGGCCATGCTCCGGGTGGATGCGGCTCTGGAAAGGGAACTGCCGTCCGCACGTCTTGTTCTGCAGGTGCATGACGAGCTGATTGTCGAAGCCCCGGAGAAGGAAGCGGAAGCCGCGGCGGCTTTAATGAAACGGGAAATGGAAGCGGCGGCAGAGATGGCTGTCCCTCTCCTGGCAGAGGCCGGATGGGGCAAAAGCTGGTACGACGCAAAATAGGAGGAAACAATATGAAAATCTGGCTTACCGGCGGCAGCGGCAGTGGAAAAAGCCGCATTGCGTCCCTTTTTGCGGCGTCGGGCTTTGTGCTGGTGGATGCGGACGCTATTTCCAGAAAAATTGCAGAGCCGGACGGTGCGGCATATCCGGAGCTTTTAGCGGCATTCGGGCCGGACTTCCTTCTGCCGGACGGACGGCTGGACCGGCGGGCCCTGGGCCAGGCCGTCTTTACCGACCCGGAGCGTCTCACTGTACTAAACCAAATTTCCCATAAATATATTATAGAAGAAATGATACGGCAAGGTGCGGGGGAAAAAAATGTGCTGATGGATGCCCCTCTGCCGAACACCTTCGGCGTTCCCTGTGATAAAACGCTGTTTGTGACCGCGCCGCAGGAAGTGCGCATTGCCCGGATTATGGCGCGGGACGGCATTTCGGAAGAGGCGGCCCGGGCGAGAATCGAAGCCCAGGTGCCGGACGCCGTATATGAAAAAATGGCAGATGCTGTGCTTTATAACAGCGGTACTTTTGAAGAAACGGCGGAAAAAGCGAAAAAACTGATAAAGGAATGGTACTCAGCGTGAGAAGAAGAAAAGGAGGCTGCCTCGGAAAGCTTCTGTCCTGGTGTCTTGTTGTTTTCATACTGGCCTTTGGCGCACGCTGGGCTACAGAACGGCTGTTCCCCCTGCCCTTCGGTCCTTTGGTGACGGCGGCAGCAGAAGAAAACGGCGTACCGCCTGCACTTTTATATGCCCTGATGAAAGCAGAAAGTAATTTTAACCCCTCGGCCCAGTCCGCCAAGGGGGCGAAGGGTCTGATGCAGCTGATGGACAGTACAGCCGGCTGGTGCGCCGAAAAATCGGGACTTTCGTACACAAATATACTGGACCCGGAAGAAAACATAGCCCTCGGTGCCTATTACCTCGGCTATCTTTTAAAGCTTTATAACGGAAACGAAACCACGGCTGTGGCCGCCTATAACGCCGGGCATGGCCGGGTGGACGGCTGGCTGGCAAATCCTGCGTATGCGCCGGACGGAAAAACGCTTACCGAAATCCCCTTCCCCGAAACAAAGCGGTACGTGCAAAAAGTGTCACTGTATAAAAAAATATATGAACACAGGCTGCAAAGCATGGCTCCATAAAAACAGGGAATGTAAAAAAACAAGTTTTTTACATTCCCTATAAAAATTCTCTTCTTATTTTCCTTCTTTTTGTGAGCCTGTAGGACTGACAATACTGTATCCGACATTCACAAGATGGTCCGCAATTCTTTCAAGGCCGACGATAACGGAGGAATAGTACGGGCTTACGTCCACACTGCAGTTTCCTTCGGCAAGTCTTGCAAAATGGCTGTCAATCAGTTCTTTTTTCATCGTATCCACACGGTTTTCCAGCTGTGTCAGCTCCGACAGCTTTTCTTTTTTTACTGTGGCAAACGTATTCCCTGCTATCGTAAACATCTGCATAACCGCTTCTCGCATTTCCGTGATTCCACGAAGCGCATGCTCCGAGAATGAAAGATTTTTGTTTATCATTTCGATGCCGATTTCGTTAAAATTCTCGGCATGGTCACCAATACGTTCAAAGTCATTCAGAACATGGAAATACGACCCGATAATTTTTTCCTCGCTTCCCTCCACTTCTGCGGACAGCTTAATTAAAAATCCGGTTAATTCGCTATTTATAAAGTCAATCATTCTTTCATTTTTACAAATCAGGTCATTATGCTCCATAGACCCTGTTTCCATTGCCGCAAAGCTCAGGCGCGTATTTTCCTCTGCCAGAGAAATCATATAATTGATTTCTTTTTTCACCTGCATAAAGGCAACGGGAGGTGTGGAAAGAAGTCTTTCGTCAACATATTTCAGAGACAGCCCCTCTGTTACTTCTTTCTTTTCCCTGATGACTGTACATGAATACGCAACAAGCTGTTTCACAAACGGCAGCATCAGGCAGGTGGTGGTTACATTGAAAATAACATGGAACAGAGAAACCCGCATCTGCAGCGACATCGGGTCCTCTCCCGGAAATACAGATACTAATACGTTTACAATGGGGTCTCTGAACAGCCAGATAATCACCGTAAACAAAACTGTTCCTATCACATTAAATGTAAAGTGTATGAGGGCAATTCTCTTAGAGTTGGCATTTGCACCGACAGATGCCAGAAGGGCCGTTACACATGTACCGATATTTGCGCCAAGAATAATAAACAGCGCAAGGTCAAGCGGAAGAACGCCTGCCCCGACCATCGTAATCACAACACCGGTGGCTGCAGAGGAGCTTTGTATGAGCGCAGTAAAAATACCACCCACCAATATCAGGAGGAGAGGAAAGTTAATTGTTTTGAAAATGGCAGTAAACAATTCCTCGACAAGCGGATTCCCAAATGCCTGCTCACTGCTCATAATGTTAAGGCCGACAAATATTACGCCTAAACCGCAGCAAAGGCTGCCGGCAATCTTTACTTTTTCCTTCTGGGAAAAACCCATCATAACGCCCGCAAAGGCAAGTGCGTACATGGCCATATTGAAATAGTCATTTTTAAGTGCAACCAGAACGCCTGTAATCGTTGTTCCGATATTGGCACCCATAATAATGGGTGTTGCCTGCATCAGCGTCATAACCCCTGCGTTCACAAGACCTATCACCATGACCGAGGTGGCAGATGAGCTCTGAATAATCGCCGTTACCCCGGCACCGATTCCAACACCGGAAAACCGGTTGTTGCTTATCCTTTCAAGCAAACGCTTCATGCCTGTGCCGGCACTTCTTTCCAGCGCATCGCTCATAAAATTCATTCCGATAATAAAAACACCCACACCTGCTAAAAGCCAGATGAGGCTCTGCAAAAGCTGCATAATTTCCTGTGATGATACCATATTTGTCCTCCTCATATGTAAAACTGCTTCCATTATATCGTATTTTGTTGTTTTTTTCAATATATTTTTTGCAAAATTATGGATTTAATTCCAAAGTATACGAAACTCTTTCATTCTCTCGCAAATTTCATAATTTTTTCCTCCTGTTTTATCCTTCCCGGAACAGACATGTGTCTATTATACTTTGTATAAATTTTTATAGAATATATTGTAGTTTTCCACTCGCGACGCAAAGTAATTCATTGAAAAAACGCCAGTCGAAACTTGTCGTTTTTCTGGAAGATTCAGATGGTTTAGATGTAACTTCGCCGGGGGTGCTCGTAAAAAGGTGGTAGCGACAGCGCACCGTCGTGCGTGCGCTTGCAAATAAACAGGTGCGCCGAGCGGGCCTTTTTACGAAAAAGGAGGAACAGTGCAGCAAGTGACTGATTTTTTTGCATAAAAAAATCGGAACAAGCGTAACTTGTTCCGACGTGGTGGGCCCTCAGGGACTCGAACCCGGGACCGTTCGGTTATGAGCCGAATGCTCTAACCAACTGAGCTAAGGGCCCGTATGGTGACCCCTACGAGAATCGAACTCGTGTTACCGCCGTGAAAGGGCGATGTCTTAACCGCTTGACCAAGGGGCCAAAGTGCACTTTTGCTCAGCCGTACAGCTTAGTATACCACGCCTTGCGCAAAAATGCAAGCTTTTTTTATTAATTTTTTGTTTTTTTCAAAAAAAAGATACGAGGGGCTTTATTTTCCGATGCTGCGCCGGTACGCTTCCAGATACCGCTGGTTTATCTGGTTGCAGTACGCATGGTGCATATCGTACACAAAATCGTGATACTTTTCTATTGCAGTATAAACTATTTTTCCCTTATCCTCCGGCACGATAGCATATTTTTCGGGGACCCGGTCAAAGCTGCCTTGCTGCAATCTGCATGTACTGGTCCTGCTCCGTCCATCGTACCACCGGCAGGCTTTATGCTGCACGCATGACAGGTACATGAGAAATTTCACATGGTCTACGGTCTGCTCCGCATGAATGGGACAAATGATGTTCTGCCCTTTATATTCCTCCATCATGGCAATCAGCATATCGGCAAAATCCTCTTTTCTGCCCCAGAATTTGCCGAACATATAGTTTATAACCTTATGATACTGGTTTTCCGGCTGCGTGGCGTAATCACCGGGATGCCGGGTGTGATACTCATAGTACACATAAAATTTCAGACCCTCTAAAAGCGCAGTGGCAAGATAGGGGAGCGGCAGGTCCTTTCCCCGCTTCCAGCTTGCATAGGCCGCATCACACGCCCGGGTGATCCAGTAATAATACCGGGCATCATACGGGTCGCGAAACCGCGCATTATCCGGGTGCATTACAAGACTTACGCCCGTCCAGGGAATGTTGGCCGGTAAAAACCCCACGGCAATATCAAGCATTGCCTGAATGTCGCCGTCCTCCGCTTTTTCACGAAGACGCATAAATTCCGTATTCATGGAAAGGGCCTGGCGGGTGTTGCAGTCGTACCAGCGGCCATAAAACCTACGGTTTGGAGAATAATATTCCGGACCGCCCAGGGGTACATTTGCAAAGCTTTTCTGTTCGCTTTGCAGAATTATCCGGTACATTTCCAGCACCTTTTGCGTCAGGTCATATGCTTTTTCCGCATCGCTTACGGATGGGGGCGTATCACTGAAATGTGCACCCCGGTTTGTAATCTGCCGGGCCTGATGAAAAATATTTGCCTGACCGGAAGACAGCAAAACGGGAGCACGGAGTGCATCAATCCGGTTTTCCAACGTCATATTGACAACTTCCCGGACGCCGTATTTTTTACAAAGGGCATGTGCTATACTTTCCAGCGCATCGCGCATATGTGCCAGGCTTTCCTTCGCCTTTTTCTGTTGCAGATACGTTTTTGCCGTTTTCAGCGACTGCATAAGCTCCCGGTTTTTCTTTTCAAAATTTTCCGGTTCCGCCTTACTTGTTTTTTCCTTCGCTTTAAAAGAAAGATTGACTTCGGGCGTTTTGGGCTGTACTTTCGGTGTCTGCTTTCCCGTCTTTTTTTGTCCTTGTTTTTTCGGGCCCGTCTTTGTTCCCTTTTGAAAAATCTTCGATTTTTCGTAATTGATAATCTTCCCCAGATTCCGTATCAGCTCTGCGCCCTTTCTCCCGTCAAAGTCTTTTTCGTTTTCCGGGCTGAGCATGATAATGGTTTTTTCGTACACGCGGCTGTACTCTTCCGGTATCACATTTTTCAGCTCTGCAAGCTTCTGCAAATGCCGCTGATTGCCGGGCGTCCTGTTTTCCCGCATCATTTCTAAATTCAGGCAAAGGGACACTACCTGCCGGGCCTGCTTTACGGCTTCCGGCATATTTTTTTCTGCAATAAGCTGCTTCAGCTTTGTATGCTCGGCGCGCATCTTCATATACGCCTGCGTCTGGTCCTTAGACGACCCGGCCTGTGCCGGTTTTTTTGTCTCTGCCGGCTTTTTTGCCGGAGCTGGTTTTTTTGTCTCTGGCGGCTTTTTTGCCGGAGCCGGTTTTTTCGGCATTGCTTCCTTTGGCCCTGCCTTTTTTTCCGGCATCTTCGGAAGCGGCGGAAGCAGGGCCGGTTTTCCTGTCGGTTTTGCTGCCGCCGGTTTTTCTTCCTTACCAAGTACTTCTTTCAGTTTTTTCCATAGGGACATTCCCAATTCTCCTTTATTTAACCTTATATTCCTCCATCCGGCTGAGAATCCGTTCCTTTTCTGCGCCTTCACATGGCGTGGGCTTATAATCGTTATAGCCGCTCTGTGATGAAATACGGCAGGGTAAAATTTCACTTTCCCACTTTCCGGTCAGCACGCCGTCCACCGTTTCAAAGGTCATCTGATAGATAAAACAATCCTTATCCCTCGGGTTATGGTTGCCGCCGAAGCAGAAATTACCCATGCTGTACACAATTTCCTTGCCCTTATACGTCTCAATTCCCTGTATGACATGGGGATGGTGCCCCCAGACGCCGTCGGCCCCTGCATCAATCGCATAGTGGCCCACGCTTTTCTGCACCTCATAAGGGTAATTTTCCCCCTCCAGACCCCAGTGACAGCTGACAAACACCAAATCTGCGCCCTTATTCCGGAGCTCTGTAATCGCTTCCTTTATATTGGCGCGTACATCTGCACCGTCGTACCATACCGAAAAGGCGGCAATACCGATATACGTTTCATTCTCGCGCTTTTCCCCGCTTGCAGGGACGGCTTCTTCCCCGGGACGAACGGAAAGCAGGACGGTTTTATCACTGTATGCATAAGCAATGTTTTCTTCCGAAAGTGCGGCTTTTGTGTCCTGAAAGCCGGTTTCGCCGAAATCATAGGTATGGTTATTGGAAAGAGACACTACCTCAATGTCACCCGCCGAAAGAATTTTCGCATACGCTGCCGGACCCTTAAAGGTATAGGTTTTATCGGCCCTTTTTGTTTCCTCGGTTAGTGTTCCTTCAAAATTTACAAAGGTAAAGGAATCTGCGCGGAAAATGTCCGCGACATTTTCAAAAAAGTAGGCATAGTTTTCCCCTTCCTCCGCAAAACGGGCATGAAAGCTGCCGGCGTAGGAAAAAGCGGGGTCACTGCCGAGCGTGCAGTCTCCGGCGGCCGAGAGTACAATCTGTGATGCAATCGGCGTGGGAACAGGTGTCGCTACAGCCACCGCGGGTGCAGCTTCTTTGTGTGTACAGCCGGAAAGCAGCAGGCAAAGAATGCCTACTGCCGCCAGACGGATATATTTTTTTCTCATTTTTCGATTTTTTCAACGCCCATGTAGGGACGGAGGACCTCAGGAATTACAATGCTTCCGTCGCCCTGCTGGAAGTTTTCCATTACAGCCGCCACCGTTCTTCCCACAGCCACACCGGACCCGTTTAAGGTATGGACCAGCTGTGCCTTACCACCGGCATCGCGGTACCGGATGGAAGCACGTCTTGCCTGGAAATCCTCAAAATTACTGCAGGAGGAAATTTCCACGTATCGGCCATAAGAAGGCATCCAGACCTCGATATCATACTTCATGGCCGCCGTAAAGCCAAGGTCCCCTACGCAGATTTTTACTACGCGGTACGGAAGACCAAGACCCTTCAAAACGCTTTCCGCATCTGCCGTCAGCTTTTCCAGCTCTTCATATGAATCTTCAGGACGGGTAAATTTCACCAGCTCCACCTTATTGAACTGATGCTGGCGAATGAGACCGCGTGTGTCTCTGCCCGCACTTCCCGCTTCCGCTCTGAAGCAGGCCGAATAGGCGGCGTGCTTTATCGGCAGGTCCGCACCATCTAAAATCTGGTCACGGTACAGGTTTGTCACAGGTACTTCTGCCGTAGGAATCAGGAAATACTCCGTATCTGTCACCTTAAAGGCATCTTCCTCAAATTTCGGAAGCTGACCGGTGCCAACCATGCTGTTTCTGTGCACCATATAGGGCGGCAAAATTTCAGTATAGCCGTTTTCCAACGTGTGCTTATCGAGAAAATAGCTGATAATTGCGCGCTCCAGCCGGGCACCGAGACCCCGGTACACGGTAAACCGTGCGCCCGTGATTTTTGCCGCAGAGGAAAAGTCCAAAATACCGAGATTTTCGCCTAAATCCCAGTGTGCTTTCGGTTCAAACGGAAATTCTGTAGGTGTGCCATAGCGGCGGATTTCCACGTTATCCTCGTCGGTATCCCCGTCCGGAACGGTGGGATTGGGAAGATTCGGAATCCGGAGAAGCATTTTTTCCTGGGCTTCTTCTGTTTCTCTCGTTTCCGCATCAAGGGCCTTTACCTTATCGGAAAGCTCCCGCATTTCGGCTAAAATTGCAGTCGTGTCCTCGCCCGCTTTTTTCATTTTCGGAATTTCACGGGAAACCTCATTCTGCCGGGCTTTCAGCTGTTCTGCCTCAAAAAGCAGGCTACGCCGCTTTTCATCCAGAGCCAGCACGGCGTCAATGTCCACATTTTCCTTCCGGCGGGCCAGAGCCTTTTTTACTTCTTCTGTTTCTGTACGAATTTTTTTGATGTCTAACATTTTCTTCTCTCCTTATTCTTCCTCCGGTGTATACCGTGCATCAATTTTTGCTTTTACCGATTTATATCTGCCGAGAATTTTTTCCTTGAGAATGGTGGAATCCACCTTTTCAAGCTCCTCATATGCCTTTTTATATTCGCCGTACTCACAGTAGCCGTCTGCAATATAAATAGATTCCACCGCATTGGCATAGGCTTCTTCCGCATTCTTATACTTGTCCCGTTCCGCTGTCAGGCTTTCCACCTTTGTGTTCAGTCCTGCAATTGTTGTGTCATTCTGTGCCTTCAATTCCTTCAGCTCCAGATTTTCATTCTGCAGGCTCTGCACCCGGCTTTCATAATTTTCATTTGCTTTCTTATAATCGGTTGCGGCAAAGCTGAGCAGTACCAGAACCAGTGCTACAGTAAAAAGGATGATGGTATACATCCAAAAAGACTTAGATTTTTTATTCATTTTCGTCACCTCGTGTAAAACCGCCTGTTTTTCGCTTTTGCGAAACGAAGGCTTATTTTAATATACTTATACTAATTTTTTGTTTTTTGTGTCTTAAAACGCAATTTTGAAGTCGCTTTAAATTCCAAATATTTCCATTATTCGTTCAAATTCGCCGGAATCCGCATATGAAATTTCTATTTTACCTTTTTTTGCATTTCCGGTCACGCGGACCTTTGCGCCAACCCTTTTTGAAAATTTTTCTTCTATATCCCGGATTTCTGCCGTATATTTTACCGGTGCTTTTTTTGCCGGACGTCCAAGACTTACAAGTCGTTCCAGCTCCCGGACGGAAAGACCTTCCGCGATAACCCGTTCTGCCAGAGAAATCTGGTCCGCATCAGTCGCGGCAAGTAGCGTTCTGGCGTGACCGGCAGAAAGCTTTCCTTCCCTCACCAGCTTTCGCACCGGCTCCTTGAGTGCTAAAAGGCGAAGCGCGTTCGCCACAGCACTGCGGCTTTTTCCGATTTTTTCACTGACTTCCTCCTGGGTCATTCCATATAAATCCATCAGATTCCGGAATCCGTCGGCTTCTTCCATCGGATTTAAGTTTTCTCTCTGCAGGTTTTCAATCAGGGCCACTTCGCTGGCCGTTTTTTCATCATATTCCCGGATAATTGCCGGAATTTCCTTTAAATCAGCCATCCTTGCGGCTCTCCAGCGGCGTTCTCCGGCAATAATCGTATAAAAACCCTTTTCGTTTTTTGAAACCACAATCGGCTGAATAATACCGTGTTCCTTCACAGATGCAGCAAGCTCCTCAAGCTGCTCCGGAGCAAAGCTTTTTCGTGGCTGGGCCGTATTCGGCTCCACCTCGGTAATGCGGAGAGATACGATTTTATCGCCGTCCTCTGCCTGCAGTACGCTGTCATCTGATATAAAAAGGGCATCCAGGCCCTTGCCTAATCCTCGTTTTGCCATACAACCACTTCCTTCCTTATTATATAGTATTACGCATTACCTTCCAAAACTTCTTCTGCAAGCTCCGTGTAGCTCTCTGCGCCGCGGCTGGAGCGGTCATATACAATAACCGGTTGTCCAAAGCCCGGAGCTTCACTTAAACGGATATTTCTTGGAATAATGGTTTTGTATACCTTCTGTGGAAAAAACTTTTTCACTTCATCCACTACCTGAATCGCAAGATTTGTCCGGGAAGAAAACATAGTCATCAGAACACCTTCGATTTCAATATCCGGATTCAACAGCTTTTTTACCCGTTTTATCGTAGCTGTCAGTTGGCTGAGACCCTCCAGTGCGTAATATTCACACTGAATTGGCATAAGTACCGATTTACAGGCAGTAAGCGCATTTAAGGTTACAAGGCCGAGAGACGGCGGACAATCCAGAATAATAAAGTCATACTTTTCTTCTATGTCCTCAATTGCCTCTTTTAATCTGTATTCCCGGGCCATACTATTGACAAGCTCTATTTCTGCGCCGGATAAAGCAATACTGGAGGGACAGACATCTAAATTATAATAATCTGTTTTTACAATAACGCTCTCCATTTTTTCTGACCGTATTAAAACGTCATACACAGAATTTTCCACTGTCCGATTATCTATTCCCAACCCGCTGGTAGCATTTCCCTGGGGGTCCATATCCACAAGCAAAACCCGCTGTCCTTTTTTTGCAAGACAAGCTGCCAGATTTACTGCCGTTGTTGTTTTACCGACGCCGCCCTTCTGATTTGCAATCGCGATAATTCTTGCCATGGCAAACTCCTTTTTCTTTTATTTTCTTTTGCTTCCAGTCTATTATAGCACAAATATGTTTCACGTGAAACAAAAAATACAAAAAAATATAAAATGTTTCACGTGAAACATTTTATCCAGCGTAGACCAAGTTTATCAGCAGTCTGTAATATGCTGTTTCACGTGAAACAGTATATGCCTTTTTATGATGCCTTTTTTTTGCCCTTGTAAACTTTAAAAAACTGCCATACAATAAAATAAAAATATTTCTTATTTTTTAAAAATTTTGTTGCAAAGGAGCGATTTATTTGATATAATATATGAATAAGAACAAAAAAGTAAAAAATAAGTTATCCACATAAAAAAGACTTACTTTTTCACTTTTCCACAGACTTATCCACATAAAACAAGCTGAAATTGCCCGTATTGGCCTGTTTTTCCACAACTAACTATTTTTACTTATCCGCATTTTCCACGGGCAATTTATTAAAAACGAAAGGATAATTATTACAGATGAATGGTGAGCTTTTAAACATCTGGAATCACGCACTGCCTCTGATTGAGGAAGAAGTTACACCTGTCGGCTATCAGACCTGGATTTTATCTATTGAACCTTTAAACATAGAAAACGGTTTTCTCAATGTCTCAGTCCCTACGGACGTAAATAAAAATATGGTGGACCACCGCTATAAAGAACTGATTCAAAATGCTGTATATGAAGTAACAGGGACAAGATGCACACTGGTAGTTCACATCGGTGTCCAGGAAAAAATAAAAAAAGAAGAAGAAAAAGCCGCCCGGAACTTGGGTATGCCGCTTAATCCAAAATATACCTTTGACAGTTTTGTTGTCGGCGGCTCTAACCGCTTTGCCCATGCAGCCTCCCTGGCTGTTGCCGAAACCCCTGCAAGAACATACAATCCTTTATTTCTTTACGGCGGCGTAGGCCTTGGTAAAACCCATCTTCTCCATGCGATAGGAAACTTTATTATTCAAAATAACAATGATATGAAGGTTATGTACATATCAGCTGAAACCTTCACCACAGAGCTGATTAACTCCATTAAGGATTCAAGAAACGATGAATTCCGTGAAAAATACCGCTCTGTAGACGTACTGATGGTGGACGATATTCAGTTTATCGCCGGAAAAAAAGTAACAGAAGAAGAATTTTTCCATACCTTTAATACGCTGTATGACGCCAATAAACAAATTATTATTACGAGTGACCGCCCCCCTAAAGAAATGCGCACACTGGAGGACCGTCTGCGTTCCCGTTTTGAATGGGGGATTATCGGAGATCTGTATGCGCCGGATTATGAAACCCGTGTTGCCATTCTACGCAAAAAAGCGCAGCTGGAGCAAATTGAAATCAAAGACGAAATTCTGGAGCTGATTGCGGAAAATATTACTTCCAATATACGGGAGCTGGAGGGCGTACTCAACAGAGTTGTAGCTTACAGGGGCCTTATTAACAGCGAAATCACTGCAGAAATTGCACTGGACGCCATGAAAAGCTATCAGGCAAAGGGCGGTCCTGCCGTAACTCCGGAAGAAATTGTAGAAAAAACTGCCAAATTCTATCATATTAAAGAAGAAGAAATCATGGGAAACAAGCGGACAAAAAACATTGCCCGCGCCCGGCAGGTAGCCATGTATCTGATGCGGGAGATTCTCGGCTATTCCCATCTGAAAATTGCCAAATATCTGGACAAGCATCATACGACAGTTATGTACGGCATCGGCGAAATAGAAACCTCTATCAGTGAAGACACAACCTTCCGTATGGAAATCTCCACATTGAAGAAGGATATTACGGAATAGTTTTCCACAACAGAAATGCCGTAAAAATGACAAAAAATAGAGTTATGCAGTATTTCCACAGGCTCTACTAATATAACTATATTTATTTTATATTTATTATACAAAATCCGCACCCTGAAGGAGGAACACACAAATGATTTTTTCCTGCGAAAAACAAACCTTATCGGATGCCGTTTCCACCGTTATGAAAGCCGCCGGAAATAAAGCATCCATGCCAATATTGGAAGGCATACTTATCAATACCGATGAGGACTGCATTATTCTGAAAGCCAATAATCTGGAACTGGGAATAGAATGTAGAATTCCCGCAGATATCCGGGAGGACGGTGCTATCGTCACAGGAGATGTACGTATTTTTTCGGAAGTAATCCGGAAATTACCCTCCGGTACGGTGGACATTACGGTACACGAAAACTTTTCGACCACCGTGCAAAACGGAAAATCCGTATATAATATAGTAGGAATGAACCCGGAAGAATTTCCGGAGCTGCCGGAGGTTTTAGAAGATTCCGGTATCACCCTCCCTGCAGAGGATCTCAAAAAAATGATTCGGCAGACAGTGTATGCGGCTGCACAGAAAAATGAAAGACCGGCTCTTACCGGGGTCTTTTTTGAAATCGAGCCTGCCATGTTCCACATGGTTGCGCTGGACGGCTTCCGTATGGCAATCCGGAATTATCCGCTTTCTGAAAATCCGGATGAAGAACCATATAGTTTTATTGTGCCGGCCCGGACGCTTTTGGAGCTTTCCCGCATTCTGCCGGATGACGATACACCGGTATTGATTACAGCCAGCACAAAGCATGTTCTCTTTACAGTGGGAACAACAAAGGTGGTTTCCCGCCTGCTGTCAGGAGAATATTTCCAGTACAGACAAATTATTCCAACTGATTTCAAGATACAAACCCAACTGGCGGTGAAGGATTTGCTGACGTGTGTGGAACGGGCAGACCCCATTGTTTCCACAGATGTGTATAAAAATCCGGTTATTATGACGCTTTCCGGCGAATCGCTTTCTATTGATTGCGTAACGGCTGTGGGAAAAGCCCATGATGTGATAGAAATTCCTGACTGCGGCAGTGAAATCCGGATTGGCTTTAACCAGCGATATCTGCACGATGCGCTTTCCGTCTGCGATTGTGAAGAAATTATTGTAGAATTTAACGGAAACCGCAATCCCTGCATTATCCGCCCGGCGGAAGGAGACGAATTTTTGTTTATGGTGCTCCCGGTCCGTATCAGCGAATAGACAGTTTTGCAGAAAGGGATTAAAATGGAAGAAAGAATTACCCTTCGGGGTGAATATATTAAATTAGATCAGGCCCTTAAGGTAGCCCTCGGTATCGGAGGCGGCGAAGCGAAGGAAAGAATTCTTGCCGGCGAAGTACTTGTAAACGGCACCGTGGAGCTGCAGCGTGGGAAAAAACTCCGGGACGGAGATGTGGCGGAGACGGATGGCATGACGATTTATATTCAGAGTTAAGGAAAGAAGTATGCGGGTCAATCGGCTGTATATACAGGATTTCAGAAATTATAAAGAGGCAGAGGTGACGTTTTGCCCCGGAGTAAATCTGATTTACGGGAAAAACGCACAAGGGAAAACCAACCTTTTGGAAGCACTCTGGCTTTTTACGAACGCGAAAAGCTTCCGCACGGCCCAGGATGGGGAAATGATTCGTTTTTCTGCCGAATCTGCCACCGTGAAAACCGGATATACTGCCTTTGGCCGTGACCAGACAGCAGAAATTATTTTAAATACAGGGAAAAGAAAGCTTTTGCGTCTCGGCGGGGCACCTCTGGAAAAAACCAGTGAGTTGTTAGGGCAGTTTCCGGCGGTTTTGTTCAGTCCCGATGAGCTGCATATTATCACCGGGGCACCGGAGGTCCGGCGGCGGTTTACCGACAGCGCAATCAGTGCCTTCCGCCCTGCCTATTACGGTGCGCTCCGGACATATCTCCGGGTATGGAAGCAGAAAAATGTTTTACTGAAAAATACGCCGGAAAAGGAAGCACTTTCGGTCTGGAACGAGCAGATGGCGCAATCCGGGGCGAAGGTTATGCAGTACAGAAAAGAGTTTTTCTCGCGCCTTGCACCACTGGCCGCAGAAATGCACCGGCAGGTGGCCGGCAAGGAAGAATATATGGAGGTTTCCTATGCCCCGTCTGTGCCGGTAAAGGAAACAGTGGAGATGCAGGCAGAAGCTCTGTTTGCGGCACTGGAAAAAAAGAGGGATGCGGAAATTTACGCCGGTCTTTCACTGGTGGGACCGCACCGGGATGAAATGAAATTTACGGTAAACGGCAAAGATGCCCGTTCCTTTGCATCCCAGGGGCAGATGAAAACAGCCGCGGTTTCCCTGAAAATTGCACAGGGAATGCTGCTGGAAGAAGAGACGGGGGAGCCGCCGGCAGTATTTTTGGATGATATTTTAGGAGAACTGGATGAGGAAAGACGGAATTTTTTACTTTCCAATATGCATGGCAGACAAATTATTCTGACATGTACAGAGCGGGATGCTGTGAAGGTGGAGGGTGAAACCCGGTATTTCCATGTGGAGGACGGAACTGTATGTATATCCACATAGGCGGCGAAACCGCCGTGGCAAAACGTGAAATTGTAGGCATTATGGATATGGAAAATACCAGTACCTCACGGGTTACCAGGGATTTTTTGCGGAAGATGGAGGAAGAGGGAAAGGTGATTACCACCTCGCCGGATTTGCCGAAATCCTTTGTGGTAACAGGAGAGTATGTGTATATAACACCTGTAACGGCTCAAACGCTGGAAAAAAGATGGAAAGCATGGCCGGCAGAAAGAAAGGAATAAAAATGCGTATGGAAAATCAACAGACAAATTATGACGGCAGTCAGATTCAGGTGCTGGAAGGACTGGAGGCAGTACGAAAACGCCCCGGTATGTATATCGGGTCTACCTCCTCTATGGGTCTGCACCACCTGGTTTATGAAATCGTGGATAATTCCATAGATGAAGCACTGGCCGGCTTTTGCAGTCACATTGAAATTACGATTGAACCGGATAACTCAATTACCGTAACCGATAACGGCCGCGGAATTCCGGTGGATATACAGCCGCAGACAGGTCTGCCGGCTGTGGAAGTTGTTTTCACGGTGCTCCATGCCGGCGGTAAATTCGGCGGCGGCGGATATAAGGTTTCCGGCGGTCTCCACGGTGTGGGTGCGTCGGTTGTAAATGCACTGTCGGAAAGTCTGGAGGTCAGCGTTTACAGAGACGGAGAAGAATATTACCAGTCCTACAGACGGGGAGAGGCCGCAGAAAAGCTCCGCAAGGTCGGCCCCACCGAAAAGAGAGGCACCCGGGTACACTTCAAGCCCGACCCCGAAATTTTTGATGAGCTTATTTATGATTATGATGTGCTTTTAAAGCGTATGCGTGAGCAGGCCTTCTTAAACGGGGGGGTAAAGATTACTCTCGAGGATAAGCGGGAGGAACCGCAGAAAGCGGAGCTTCTTTATGAGGGTGGTATCCGTTCCTTTGTGGAATATCTGAACAAAAACAAAACACCTCTCCATTCGGAAATTATCTATATTGAAGCGGATGAAGAAGTACGAAGTGCCCAGATTGCCCTGCAGTATACCGACAGCTATAATGAAACGGTTGTCAGCTTTGCCAACGATATTAAAACCACCGAGGGCGGTATGCACGAAACAGGTTTCCGGGCAGGTCTTACGAAGGTTCTCAATGACTATGCCCGGAAAAATAAGCTTCTGAAGGATGCAGATGCAAACCTTTCCGGTGAAGACGTGCGAGAAGGTATAACCGCTATTATCAGTGTTAAGCTCCAGGAAGCACAGTTTGAAGGACAAACGAAAACAAAACTGGGCAACAGCGAAATGCGTACCTTGGTGGAGGGGCTTATCAATAATAAATTTGCGACATTTCTGGAAGAAAATCCCACCGTGGCAAGAACAATTGTTGAAAAAGCACTTCTTTCTTCCAGAGCGAGAGAGGCCGCAAGAAAGGCAAGAGATAATGCCAGAAGAAAAACAGGACTTGACAGTCTTTCCTTACCCGGAAAGCTTGCCGACTGTTCTTCAAAGGATACAACCTTTACAGAAATGTATATCGTTGAGGGTGACAGTGCGGGCGGCTCTGCCAAGCAGGGCAGAGACCGTAATTTCCAGGCGATTCTTGCCCTTTGGGGAAAGATGCTGAATGTGGAGAAGAGCCGGGTGGACAAGGTAATCGGCAACGACAAGCTGACGCCGGTTATTGCCGCAATTGGTGCAGGCATCGGAGACGATTTTGATATTGAAAAGGTGCGGTACGGGAAAATTATTATTATGGCCGATGCTGATGTGGACGGCTCCCATATCCGGACGCTTCTTCTTACCTTTTTCTTCCGCTTTATGCGGCCGCTGATTGACCATGGCAGAATCTATCTTGCACAGCCGCCGTTATATAAGGTATTTAAGGGCAAAAAAGAAAAATACGTTTATAATGATAACGAGCTTGCGCTGGCATTGCAGGAAATCGGCGAAGATGCAAAGGTACAGCGGTATAAGGGTCTTGGTGAAATGAACGCCGAGCAGCTTTGGGAAACGACAATGAATCCGGAAACCAGAACGCTTCTTCGGGTGACGCTGGAGGATGCCATTGCCGCAGATGAAATCTTTACAATTCTCATGGGAGATAAAGTAGAGCCGCGGCGCGATTATATTATAGAACACGCTACAAGCGTTAAAAACCTGGATATCTAAAGGAGGGAATAAAAAATGTTTAATATTGAAAATGAAAAAATTATTCCCGTCGAGATAAGCCGGGAAATGAAAACAGCATACATAGATTATGCTATGAGTGTTATTATTGGTCGTGCGCTGCCGGACGTCCGCGACGGTCTCAAGCCCGTACACCGCCGTATTCTGTATACCATGAATGAGGACGGAATTACAGCGGATAAGGCATACCGCAAGTGTGCTACTACGGTCGGTGACGTGCTGGGCCGGTACCATCCCCATGGTGACGCTTCCGTTTATGACGCACTGGTGCGTCTTGCACAGGATTTTTCCCTGCGCTATCCTTTGATTGACGGACAGGGTAACTTTGGTAGTGTGGACGGGGACCCCCCTGCTGCCTACCGTTATACAGAAGCCAGAATGGCAAGGCTTGCCCATGAAATGGTGGCAGACATTGAGAAGGAAACCGTGGATTTTATGCCGAACTTTGATGAACGGCTCAAAGAACCTGTGGTTCTTCCCTCCCGCTTCCCCAATCTTCTGGTAAACGGCTCGTCCGGTATCGCGGTTGGTATGGCGACAAATATTCCACCCCATAATCTGGGAGAAATTATTGATGCCATTGACGCTATGCTGGAAGACCCCGAAATTTCCATTGATGAATTGATGGAAATTATAAAGGGGCCCGACTTTCCTACCGCCGGCCTGATTTTAGGCAGAAGCGGCATCCGCAGTATGTATACAAAGGGACGCGGTCATATTATTATGCGTGCCCGGGCAGAGGTGGAAGAGCATCAGGGCCGGGAACGGATTATTGTTACGGAAATCCCGTATCAGGTCAATAAGGCACGCCTCATTCAGAAAATTGCGGATCTTGTGAAGGAAAAACGGATTGAAGGCATTTCAGACCTTCGCGACGAGAGCGACAGAGAGGGTATGCGTATCGTAATCGAGCTGAAAAAGGAAGCCAACGGCAATATTATTCTGAATCAGCTGTATAAGAATACCCAGATGCAGGAAACCTTCGGTGCCATTATGCTGGCTATTGTAAACGGCCAGCCACAGATTCTGAATATTAAGGAAATGCTGTGGCACTATATTACCTTCCAGGAGGAGGTTATCCGCCGCCGTACAATTTTTGAGAAGAAAAAAGCAGAGGCACGGGCCCATATTCTGGAAGGACTCCGGATTGCCCTTGATCATATTGACGAAATTATCCGTATCATCCGGCAAAGCTATGATGATGCGAAACCGCGCCTGATGGAAGCGTTCGGGCTTTCCGAGGTGCAGGCCCAGGCGATACTTGATATGCGTCTTGCACGCCTGCAGGGTCTGGAACGGGAAAAGATTGATGCGGAATATAATGAACTGCTTGAAAAAATTGCCTATTATACAGAAGTGCTTGCCAATGAAAGCATGGTAAAAGGCATTATCCGCGATGAGCTGGGCGTAATCCGGGATAAATACGGCGACGAACGCCGCACGGAAATTACGGCCATGGTGGGCGATATCGACGATGAAGATATGATTGACGAGGAAGAATGTGTGTTCACCCTCACCCACTTCGGCTATATCAAGCGGATTCCGGCCAGCACCTACCGCAGCCAGCGACGCGGCGGCCGGGGCATTTCAGGTCTGAGCACGCGGGAGGAGGATTTTGTGGAAACCCTGTTTACGGCCTCCACCCATGCCAATATTCTGTTCTTTACAAATAAAGGCAGAATGTATCACCTGAAGGGCTACCAGATTCCGGAAGCAGGACGGCAGGCAAAGGGTACGGCCATTGTAAACCTTCTGCCGCTCGGCCAGGATGAAAAAATTATGACTATGCTGGGCATCCGCCACTTTGAGGAGGATACGGCCCTGATTATGGCGACACGAGCCGGTACCATTAAGAAAACGATGATAACGGAATTCAATATGGCGCGGCGCGGCGGTCTGAATGCGATTGGTCTCAATGAAGGTGACGAATTGATTTCCGTTCGTCTGATTCGTGAGGGCGATAATATCATGATCGGTACGTATAACGGTATGGCAATCCGCTTTAAGGAAGCCGATGTACGGCCCATGGGCAGAAATGCACATGGCGTGCGTGCAGTGAAGCTGAGAGAGGGCGACCGGGTAATTGGAATGACCACAGCCCGGGATGATGCAGAGCTTCTCGTGGTCACCGAAAAGGGCTACGGCAAACGGACCACGCTGGATGCCTATAAAATCCAGACCCGCGGCGGCCTCGGCATCCGTACCTATAAGCTGACGGAACAGACCGGTAACGTAGTAGGCATCAGCACCGTAACGGATGAAGAAGATGTGATGATGATTACCAGCGAGGGTATTATTATCCGTCTGCCGGCCGCATCTATAAGCAGTATCGGCCGTAATACCCGCGGCGTACGTCTGATTCGTATGGAGGACGGCGTAAGCGTAGTTTCCATTGCCCTTACAGAGCATGAGGAAGAGGAAACAGAAGAAATAGAAGAAACAGCAGAAACAGCAGAAATCACGGAAGAATAAAAAACGGGGGTGTCGCGACAGCGTCCCCTCTGTTGGGGCCAAGGAATTTGGATGCAGAAAGAGTAAGAAAAAAGCGGCGAAAACCGCCTTTGAATCCTCTGCGCTGAATGCAACGGCCCCTTTTCTCGTAGTAGTATTCATAATAAGGACAGCAGGAGAAACAAAATGAAACATTTACGTCTTGTCACTATCGGCGGCGGCACCGGAATGTCTACCATGCTCCGCGGGCTGAAAAACTACACGAAAAATTTAACTGCCATCGTTACCATGGCAGACGACGGAGGCGGCAGCGGACGACTGCGGGAGGACCTGGGCGTTCTGCCTCCCGGAGACGTGCGGAACTGCCTTGTGGCACTGGCTACGGCAGAGCCGATGATGGAGGAACTTTTTCATTACCGCTTCCCTTGCGGAATGCTCCGGGGTCAGAGCGTGGGAAATCTGATTATTGCGGCAATGGACGGCATCTGCGGCAGTTTTGAAGAGGCAATCCGGCGGGTCAGCGAGGTTTTGGCCATTTCCGGCAGAGTACTCCCCGTAACGACGGAAAATATACATATATGTGCCAGCCTTTCTGATGGTGCGCAGGTGCAGGGAGAATCCCGTATCGGAAAGGCCGCGGCCATGCATGGCTGCCGTATCAGCCGGGTACGGCTTGTGCCGGAGACGGTGTCCCCGGCCAGTGATGTGCTGGAGAGCATTGCGGCGGCGGATGCCATCATTCTCGGTCCGGGGAGTCTCTATACAAGTATACTGCCTAACCTTTTGGTAGAGGGCGTGACAAACGCGCTCCGAAAGACTGACGCACCGAAAATCTACGTCTGCAATGTAATGGGACAGCCGGGGGAAACGGAGGGCTATACTGCCTTTGACCATGTCCAGGCGATTTTCGACCACGGCGGCGAGGGGTGTATTGATTACTGCATTGTCAATACGGAGAAAATTGCAGAAAGCGTTCTTGCCCGGTACGCGGCCGATGGCGTAGGTCCCGTTTTTGTGGATGCGGAGCGGTTTGCAGAAAAAGGCATCGGACTCATTGCTGCCCCCCTTCTCTCTGACGGCGGTGAGCTGGCCCGGCATAATTCGGACCGTCTTGCTGCCTGCATTGCGGAATTTTTACGAAATGCCGTGAAAACAAAAACCTATACGAGAAAACAAAATAAGGGTTGATTTCACGGAAGGGGTGTGTTATAATTGACACATACAGAATTTTATGAGATAAAATTCTTAAGAGCTGACGCTCTTTTGTGCTCATTCGAGCACTGTGTCAATTGATGGCGACGCAAAAATGCCCTCGCAAGCAAGCATTTTTACTTCTGGTGAAATGATTTTATCGAAGATAAAAACAACTAAGTTTGCCCTGATGGGCAAGTGAAGGTATCTTTGATAGTGAAGTTTACTTCGTAAGTGAAGTTCTGCCTGACGGCAGAGTGGCAAACTTAACTTCACTTTTGAGTATCAAAAACTTCACAAAACTTGGCATCTAATTTGTACACTGATTTTATAATTGAAAAAGGAGTAAAAAGAGTGAAAGAAAAACACTTGATAGTTATCAGCGTTGATGCACTTGTTTATGAAGATTTAGAGTATGCAAAGACTCTTTCGGCGTTCGGTACTATTTTAAAAAACGGTTCAATTATAAAAAGAGTTAAAACAATATATCCGTCTTTGACGCATCCTGTTCATGCAACCTTGCTTACAGGCTGTCCGGCAGGAGTTACAGGCATATATTCAAATGAAATGTTTGGTACTGCAGAAAACAGAAAGTGGTTTAATTTTCTTGACGAAATAAAGTGCGATACCATACTTCATGCGGCAAAAAGAGCAGGACTGACGACCGCTGCGTGCCGCTGGCCTGTTACTGCGGGCGGCGATTCAGTTATAGATTATTTAATTCCTGAATTTTTTCATGATTACCTTACAGGATATGAAAATGATGTTGTAGAAGCATATAAAAATGTTGGTGCAAAAGATAATGTGGCAGATATAATCGGGGAGATGGTTAAACGGTACGGTACAACCAACGAACATCCTATATATGACGAATCACAGATGTTCGCTGCAGCGGAGATTATAAAAAAATACAAACCGAATTTAATGTTTATGCATCCCGGTTATGTGGATGCTACCCGTCACAGAACAGGCTTATTTACAGATGAAGTAAAAGAAGCTATCAACTTAACCAATACATGGCTTGAGTGGATTTTTTCTGCAGTAGAAGAGGCAGGAATAAAGGAGAGCACAGATATAGTAGTGCTCAGCGATCATGGACATTTAAATATTTGCCGTACAGTATGTCCAAATGTTTTTCTTGCTGATAAAGGGTATATAACACTTGACGAGAAGGATGAAATAGTATCATGGAAAGCGTATGCAGCAAGCTGCGGTCTTTCTGCGCAGGTATATCTTTCCGATAAATCAGATACAAAACTCTACAGTGATGTATACGATATGCTGAAGCATATGGCGTCAGAAAAACTCTATGGTTTTGAAAAGGTATTTACGCATGAGGAGGTTAAAGATAAATACGGATTAAGCGGCGATTTCAGCTTTGTTCTTGAAACAGATGGTTTTTCAAGCTTTAATGAAGCCCTGACCAGACCGGCCGTGAGAACAATTGATATTTCTGATTATCGTTATGGACATTCAACGCACGGGCATATGCCTGAAAAAGGACCGCAGCCTCCCTTTATGGCAATCGGACCGTCTTTTAAAAAAGGAGCTGTAGTTGAAAACGGGGATATATTAAATCACGCGCCTACCCTTGCGAAAGCATTAGGTATAACCATGCCTGAAACACAGGGAACGGCAGTAGATGAAATCTTAATATAGTAAAGCTTCGGCAGTATTGCAGTTGCATTTGTATTATTGTTCTGCCTGGTGCAAGCTTTATTTGAGAATTGAAAGCAATACGTCATAATATTTTCACACACGGAGGAAACCGAAATGTATCTGATATCTCCTTTTAAGAAACAATATAAGGCAAATCTGCACAGCCACAGTGTGCTATCCGACGGAAAAAAGACGCCTGCAGAGCTTAAAGCAATGTACAAAGAGAGAGGGTATTCCATCCTTTCCATAACAGACCACGAAACGCCGAAAAACCATTCTTACTTAAATGATGCGGAATTTCTGACCATCACCGGCTATGAGGCGTACATACGAAAGGATGCGGATTGCAAATACGATGTATACGCCAAGGAAATCCATATCAATCTTTTTGCCAGGGACCCGGAAAATGAAAGCATCGTCTGCTTTAATCCCGCATATTGCAAATACATGCCGGAGGAAGAAAAGGAAAAATATGTAAAGGTAGGGTCGCAGAAAACCAGAGAGTACAGCGTGGACTACATCAATGCGTTTATAAAGACCGCAAAAGAAAACGGATATATCGCGGCCTACAACCATCCCTGGTGGTCGATGGAGGACGAAGCGGATATTCTGGCATACGACGGCTTTTTCAGTATGGAAATGTGCAACTACAGCAGTTATCAGATAGGCGGTCTGGAATATAACGGCGCACTGTATGATAAAATGCTGAAAAGCGGCAAGCGGATTTTCTGCCACAGTGCGGACGATAATCACAATGCCCTCCCGCCGGATTCTCCGAAGTCGGATTCCTTCGGGGGCTTTGCCATGCTGATGCCGGAAAGCTTTACATACGATGCAGTAATAGAGGCCATGGAAAAGGGAGAAATCTATTCCTCCATGGGGCCGGTATTCAAAGAGATTTCCGTGGAGGGAAACAGGGTACATGTTGAATGCTCCGAAGTGAAAAGAATAATGGTTTTTACAGGAAGTAAGGCACCAAAAAGTGCGATTGCACCGGAGGGAAAAACCATTTCGGCGGCAGAGTTTGAAATTGACGAACGGGCCGGATATATTCGTATATCCGTCATGGATGCCCTGGGGAGAAGAGCGGATACGCGCGGCTACTTCCGGGATGAACTGGGGCTGTAGACAGAGAGGGGAAAACCATGAAAAAAATACTATGTATACTGCTTTGCTTGTTGGTGTTGGTGCCGGCGGGCTGTAAAAAAACAGGAGAAAACACGGTTTTGACACCGGGCGTCGAGGGCGGCGGTGCCGATGTACCCTACAAAATTGCCGTTGTGACCGGTGATACCGTTTACAGTGAAGCTATTTTTGAAGCAAGGCGACAGGCGGCGAACAATCCTTGTATTATTACCCGTACGTTTCCGGACGATATGTCCGCGGAAAACACAATTTCTATCTGCACGGAGCTGGCGGCAGACCCGCTGGTAAAGTCCATTGTATTTGTCCGCGCCGTAGCGGGAATTGACGAGGCGGTAAAAAAGGTGAAGGCTGCCCGGCCCGACATTCTGTTTATTGCCGGGGCGGATACGGAGGACGCCGGGTTCGTGGCCCAGACGGCAGACCTGGTGATGACCCAGGATATGTACAATATGGGTACGGAAGTGATAAATGAAGCGTACCGTATGGGCGCAAAAACCTTTATTCACTATACCTTTGCCCGGCATCTTTTGAGCGAGCCGGTGCTGCGGCGGCGGGAAGCTATGGTAAAACGGTGCGAGGAGCTGGGTATTACGTTTATTGACGTTACCTCCCCCGACCCGCATACCGCCGAGGGCGGCGGCGGGGAATCCCGTCTGTTTGTGGAGGAGGATGTGTCCACTCAGGTGGGAGACTACGGCGCAAATACGGCGTTTTTCTCCACGGACTGTACGATTCACACGTATCTTATTAAGGCCGTTTTGGAAAACGGGGCTATTTATCCCCAGCAGTGCTGTCCCAATCCCTTCCACGGCTATACGGCCTATTTTGGAATCGATTCGGGTGAGTATAACGATCCGGCAGGCATTCTGCGGGAGACCTCCCGGCAGATTGCCGCCTACGGCATGACAGGCCGCATGGCCACCTGGCCGCTTTCGCCGGATATTCTTATGGTGAAGGCAGGCGTGACATACGCGCTTGCATACTGTAACGGCGAGGTGGGTCTGGAGCTGGACAGAGAGAAATTTGACAGCATTTTTGACAGTATCTCTGACGGCAGGGCCTCGGTCCGTTCCATGGGTCATGCACCGAATTGTCTGCTGTTTTTGTGTGAATATTATATGCTGTAGTTTATCGTATAAAAAGGCTGCAGGGTGTTTTCTGCCTGCAGACCTTGTGCAAAATAAGGAAAGAATGAATGTTTATTAAAAAAGAAATGGCCGGCGTACCCATTTTTGCGCCGTTTTCGCAGTTTCCTTTTTGCTCTGCCGGTATTACCTCCCGCGAGGGCGGCGTATCGGAAGGGCATTTTGCGTCTTTAAATCTGGGGCTGCGGACAAATGATACAAAAGAAAACCTGGAAGAAAATGTAAGAAGAGTCTGCGCCGCCTTCGGCACGGAGCCATCCAGGGTGGTTTCCACAAAGCAGGAGCATACAGACACTGTCCGGCGGGCAGAGAAAACGGATGCCGGAACGGGCTTTACCCGTCCCCGTTTTTCCGAAGGGGTGGACGGTCTCGTGACAAACGAGCCGGGATTGCCGCTCCTTGCCTATTTTGCTGATTGTGTCCCCATTCTTTTCTGCGACCCGGAAAAGAGGGCCGTGGGCGTCTGCCATAGCGGCTGGCGGGGAACGGTGCAGAAAATTGCCGCCAAAACGGTGGAAAAAATGACGGCAGAATTTGGATCGCGCCCGGAAAGTATCCATACGGCTGTCGGTCCCCATATCGGCGCATGCTGTTTCGAGGTAGACCGACCCGTATATGAGGAATTCCGTAAGGCTTTTCCGGAGAAGGACGGCTTTGCCCGTCCGGCCGGGGAGAAATATTTTATTGACCTTTCCGCGGCGGTGGAGCATACGTTACACGCGGCCGGCATCCGGGAAATCACAAATATGCATACCTGCACATCCTGCCATGCCGACACCTTCTTTTCCCACCGGAAAACAAGCGGAAAACGGGGATGCTTTGCGGCGGTGATTATGATACATCCGTAAAATCTGCCGGAATCATCCTGAAAGGAGAAAACGATATTGCGAAAATTTCTTTGTATCTCTCTTATATTCGTACTGCTTCTCGGCGGCTGTAAGCCGAGCGGGACGACGGAGGAAACGCCGGCCCGGCTGACGGGTGAGTTTACGCTGGCTATGCAGACGCCGGCCAGCCTGGACCCGCTTCTTGCCAAACAAAAATCGAATGTTTTAGTGTATGACCTGGTGTATGACAGTCTTGTGTATGTGGACCGGGAAATGCGGCCCGTGCCTTATCTTGCGGAAAGCTGTACCGTATCAGAGGACGGCACCACCATCTCCTTCTCCCTGCACGACGGGATTTTCTGGCACGATGGCGGTGCTTTTACGGCGGCAGATGTGGAGCATACGATAAACCGGATCCGAAGTCTTGGCGAAAGCTGTATCTACTATGACCGTCTGCAGTATATTATGGGTGTGACAGTGCGGGACCGGCTGCATTTTGACCTGCAGCTCACTATGCCGCATGTAACGGTACTGAATCTACTGGATTTTCCCATTGTGCCCGGGCACCGTTCTGATCTGGATACCACCATGGTGGGTACGGGACAGTATACGCTGGATGCGTATACACCCCAGAAAAATATGACGCTCCGCCGGAACGAAAAGTGGACACTTTCTGCCCTTCCGGCCATGGAAACCATTCATGTGAAAATGGTGGAAAGCGCGGCCGATGCGGCGAATATGGTCAAAATCGGCGAGGTGACGGCGGTGGCCTCCTCCATGCAGTCCGTGGGAGGTCTCGGTATTGGAGAGAAGATGGAAATTACCCATTATCCCACGCTGGAATATGAGTTTATCGGCTTTAACCTGGCAAGCCCTCCCCTGTCGCCTTACCGGGTGCGCTATGCGGTTTCCTATGCGATAGACCGGGAAAAAATCATTGAGGATGTCTACCTTGGCTACGGCAGTGCGGCCTGTGTGCCCGTTCCGCCAAATGCCTATCTGTATATTGGTGCCGACAGCGATAAAACCGTGCGGGACACGGAAGGGGCAAAGGCACTTCTGTTTGAGGAAGGCTATAACCTTGTGGACGGCGTGATGAAACGGGTGCTGGAGGACGAAAGCGAAGAAACACTGGAAATCACACTGCTCGTCAACGAGGAAAACGAGCTGCGAAAAAAATATGCAGAAAAAGTCAAGGAAAACCTGGCAGAAATCGGGATTGTTGTTTCGGTGGAGGCTGTGCCCTTTGCAGAGTACAGAGACCGTCTTGCCCAAGGAAAATTTGACATGTATGCCGGAGGCTGCGAATTTTCTGCCGACCTTACCTATGATTTTCTGCTGGGAGCGGCTCCTGTGGCACAAAACGGCTATAGCTCTGCGGATATGGACAGTGCACTGGCCGGACTTGACCCACAGCGGACGGATGATACCATCCGGGCGGCCTACGTGCAGTTTCAGGAGATATTTCTCCGGGATATGCCCCTTTGCGGCATCTGCTTCCTGGACGGGGCACTGGTGCACACCTCGGCCCTGAAAGGAATTGAAAACCCGGCAGCATCCAAGCTGTACAGAAATATCGGCACATGGTATCTGGGAGAGCAGTAAAATACACGGGGGTGTAAAAAAGTCCAGACCGCAAAAAGGCAGGAATAGCAATAAATATGAATAAGGCTTTCAACAAGGCATCACACAAAAAGGAAGTTCATTCCCTCTACTTGCCCGTCTGGCATGTGACCCGAAAAAAGGCAAAAGTCGGAAGACTTTTAGCCAGTGCGCCCGCGGGGGTTGTAGGGATGCCGCGCAGCACCCTTACAAAGGAAACCAAACGCTTTGGATTTGTATCAAACAAGATATGGAAGCATTGCAATATTGTGTTATATTACGGTAAAGAAAAACTGCACAGAAGCAAGTAAAGCACTTCGTGCATAGGAAAAAGGAGAAAAAAATGAAAAACGTATTCAGACCGGCAGACATCCTGCTGCCGAAAAACACAGACTGGGAAAAATGGAGCGTGGTGGCCTGCGACCAGTATACCTCCGAGCCGGAGTACTGGGAGAAAGTGGAGTCCCTTGTGGGGGATGCAAAGTCTACCCTGCGGCTGACATTGCCCGAAATCTATCTGGAAAGTGCAGATGCACCGGAGCGGATTGCCGCCATTGGCCGTGCCATGGAGACCTATGCACCGGAAATGAAGAAGCTGGAAAACAGCTTTGTCTATGTGGAACGCACACTCTCCGGCGGCCGGGTGCGCCGCGGAATTGTGGGCATGGTGGACCTGGAGGCCTATAACTATGAAAAGGGAGCCAAATCTCCCATCCGTGCCACGGAAGGCACCGTAATTGAACGGATTCCCCCCCGCCTGAAGGTGCGGGAGGGCGCGTCAATGGAGCTGCCCCATGTAATGATTCTGATTGATGACCGGGATAAGACGGTCATAGAGCCTCTGGCAGAAAAGAAGGGTGAGGTGCTGTACGATTTTGACCTGATGATGGGCGGCGGCCACATTGCAGGCTGGCGCGTGGAGGATACAGAGGCAGACCGGGTACAGGAGGCCATTGCGGCACTGGCGGTCGGCTTTACGGCGCGGACGGGTGAGGAAAACCCGTTTGTCTTTGCCATGGGTGACGGCAACCACTCTCTGGCCACGGCCAAAGCATATTATGAAAACATAAAGAAAACACTTTCGCCTGAGGAAGCGGCCGCGCATCCTGCCCGGTACGCCCTTGCGGAGATAGTAAACCTCCATGACGAAGCACTCATTTTTGAGCCGATACATAGGGTGGTGTTCGGGGTGAACCCGGAGACACTGCTGGCAGATTTCGAGGCGTTCTGCGCTAAAAATAAAGGCAATAACGCGCCGCAGGAGATTCCCTTCTACCATGCAGGCGGCGAAGGCGTGCTGAAAATTGAACAGCCCGTTTCTCCCCTGGCGGTGGGAACGCTCCAGAGATTCCTGGACGAACAGAATGTGAAAATCGACTATATCCACGGTGCCGACGTGACGGAGCGGCTGGGTAAAGAGCCGGGGAACATCGGTTTCCTTCTGCCGCCCATGGATAAAAATGCCCTTTTTGATACGGTGGAGGCTGACGGCGTGCTTCCGCGCAAAACCTTTTCCATGGGCGAGGCCTGCGAGAAGCGATTCTATCTGGAGGCCAGAAAAATTACGGAATAAGCAGGGATAAATATGTCATTTGCATCCGAAATCAAAAGCGAGCTTTTGCGGATTGAAACAAAAAAGAAATGCTGTGCCCGGGCCGAGCTTTGCGGTCTGGTCTGCTTTGGCGGTGCGGTGCTCCCCGGCGGGAAGCTGCGGATTTCCACGGAAAACGCGGCAACAGCCCGGAGGGGCTTTTCCCTTGTCAAGGATTGTTTCGGCATTTCCGGCGAAATTACCACAAACAACAGCCGGGCCGGCAAGGGCGGCAACGCCTACGCCATTCATATTGACGCGCCCGGTGATGCACTGCAGATTTTATCGGGGCTGGGGCTTTTGGAAAGGCATACGGTGGCCTTCCGGGTGCAGTCCGGTCTTCTGGACAGTTCCTGCTGCCGCAGGGCGTTTCTCCGGGGCGCATTTCTCGGCGGCGGGTCGGTGACGAATCCGGAAAAAGAGTACCATCTGGAATTTACGACGCCCCGTGCCGGACTTGCGGCAGATACGGTCGCGCTTTTTGCGGATTTTGACCTTACGGCCCGGGTGGTACAGCGCAAAGCCAGCCAGGTAATTTATTTTAAAAACAGCACGGAAATCGGCGATGTGCTGAATATTATCGGTGCCCACACGGCGTACATGGAGCTGATGAATGTGCGGATTTTAAAGGAAACCCGTAACCAGGTCAACCGTCGTGTAAACTGTGAAACAGCCAATCTCGACAAGGCGGTGGATGCCGCCCAGAGCCAGGTTGCGGCTATACGGCACCTGCAGAAGAAAGGGAAACTGGAGGGCCTGTCACCGGCCCTGCGGGAGACGGCAGAGCTTCGCCTTGCCTACCCGGAGGCACCGCTTTCGGAGCTTGGAGAAATGTTGCATATCAGCAAATCCGGTATCAATCACCGGATGCGGAAGCTGATGGCACTGGCGAAGGAATAACAACATAATAAGAACCTCACGAAACACCTTCAAATTAAAGTTTGCGTGTTTCGGAGAACCTTGTTGTGTTTTGCACAATAAAAACGATGGGGACATGCCCGGTTTAAAAGGCACGTCCCCATCGTCGTTTTTAAGAGATTATTTGTTTTCTTCAATAAATCTATGAAGAAGGGCGGCAATTTCGGCTCTTGTAGTAAAGTCCCCGGGACAGAGCGTCTTGTCCGTTTTACCCTTCACCAGACCACTGCCGCAGGCCCACTGCATTGCAGGGAGGGCGTAGTCGGAAATGCTTTCAGCATCATCAAAAGAGCGGATATCTGCCGTTTCTGATACGTCATATTCCTTGTACTGGGCGTATCGGTAGAGAATGGTTGCAATCTGCTCCCGGGTGATGGGAGCGTCGGGTGCAAACTCCGTTTCCGATATGCCCTTCACAATTCCGCACTGCTGTGCCCAGATAACGGCACTTGCATAATAGGCACCCATGTCAATGTCTGCAAACGGAATGCTTCTGTTGGTTGCCGGCTCCCCTTCCATACGGTAGAGAATCGTAACAAGCATGGCGCGGGAAAGCGTTCCCTCGGGGGCAAAGGTGATGTTGTCCATCCCCTTCATCAGATCGTTTTCAATCACATAGTCTGTATCCAGGTGATACCACTTTGTCACATCCAGGTCAAAAAATGCCAGGGACGGGCAGGAATGGGATTCTTTATCCGGTTTTGTTGTTTCTTCGGACGGTTTTGTTGTTTCCTCCGAAGGTTTCGGGGTCTCTTCCGGAAGCTCCTGTTTTTCAGCCGTATTCCACTTTGCAATCAGAGTGAAGCTTCTGGTTACTGCTGTTTTAAAGTCATAGGGATTGGAAAGTGCAGTGTCTATATACCATCCGGCAAAGGTATATCCCTCTTTTTCCGGGGCTTCCGGCTCGGGAACAACACTGTTTTTCTTTATGCTCTTTGCAGGTACGGCACTGCCGCCGTCAGAATTGAAGCTTACGGTGTAGTATCGGCTTGCGCTGGAGGACGGCCGTCTGGGGGCAGGCGAAGTCGAAGGCTCTGGTGAAGTCGAAGGTTCCGGTGAAGTCGAAGGTTCCGGTGAGACGGAAGGTTCCGGCGAAAGAGAAGGCTCTGCCGAAAGGACATAGCTTTTTACAAGCGTATCGCTTCCGCTCTGGGTTATGGTATCCTTTGTCTCGCCGTTTACCGAAACGGTATAGGTTTCGTCTTTTGTTGTAACGGTGGCAGAATAAACGCCGCCGCCCTGATGCGAAAGCGTGGTTTCGCTATCCGTGGAGTCTGTAATTTTGACAGTCGCATCCGTTACAGCACTCTCATCCTCATAGGTCAGCGTGATGCATACTGCGCCCGGGGCACCGGCGAGACCGACCGAATCAAACCCCAGAAGATAAGGATATCCGCCGTTTATGGCCGGGTCAATTGCCCAGATGTTTGTAAAATCCCAGTCAGTGAAGGTGGACTGTGTTTTGAGTTCGTCCGAGGTTTTGCCGAGGTCAACCCGCCCGGCATCCGAAGAAAAGTCGGGAGAAAGGGTTTTATCAAAATAGGTGTTTACAAACTGTGCGTTGTTTACGGACGAACCGTCACTCCAGCCTGCAATCGGTCTGATTTCACCGGAGCACGCACTGTAAGTGTTTGTAATTTTTATACTGGTTGCCTCGTTCCAGCCGGAGATGCCTGCGTAGTCTTTCGTATAGGTGCTGTTCTGGATAATAGTAACACGGGCATAGCAATTGGTGATTTGTGTTTCGTAGCTGCTGCTGTGCGTAGAGCCGAGAAGACCGCCTACACCGCCGCATCCTTTGGAAGTGCCGGTAACATAACAGCAGACAATGGAGCCGCCCTTCGCATTTCCTGCCAGGATGGCTACGTCACTATATTCGGATTCCACAGTTGCATTTTCAATACCGAGATTTTTAACCGTTGCCTGGTCCAGTCTCCCGAAAAACCCGGTATATCTGTCGGAATCGTTTACCGAAAGACCAGTGATTACATGGTGATTGCCATCGAAAATGCCGCTGAAGCAGTAAGAACTTGTATCTCCGATCGGCGTCCAGGCAACCGCGGAAAGGTCAAGGCTCTGGGTTAACCGGAAATGCTTGCCGGTATAGGTTTCGCCCCCGTTTACAGCGGCTGCAAGCGCCTCAAGGTCTGCAACACTTGTGATAAGATACGGATTGGATTCCGATCCGTCCCCCGTCATCGAGGCAAAGATACCTGTCGGCATAAACACCGCCATCACAGCAAGGGCTAAAAGCCAGGCCAAGGGTTTTCTGAATTTTTTCATCTTAGATACCTCCTATGTAGTATATATAAATATTATACCATATCTGGTAGTGTTGTGCAACGGTTTGCGTAAATATTTTAAATGTTTTTTTCAAAAACGAGACCGTTTTCTTCGCATTACGGCACTTTTTTCTGCATATATATGTTTTGGGAGGCGATAGAATGCGCAGAAAAACGGAAACAAAAAAACAGACCCCCGGAAGCCGTCGGTACAGAAAACGGCTGGCATGGAGGATCTTTTTCAGTCTGCTTCTGATTCTGGCAGCACTGTATATCCGGGAACGGGAGCCGGTTATGGCGGACTTTGTGCGGCAGCAGCTGCATGTTTCTATGGATTTTTCAAAAATATCGGGGCCTTCCTTTCTGCAAACAAAGTGAAGTTAAGTTTGCCACTTCGCCGTAAGGCGAAACTTCACTATCAAAGATAACTTCACTTGCCGCGAGGCAAACTTAGTTGTTGAAGCAGTGCAACTGCTTCCACATGTATCGGACGACTGAAAAGAAGGCAAAATTTCCGCTAATTTTTCACGTGTTTTATCTGCAAAGGAAGGCAAATTCATAAACTCCTTCGCCCTTCCGTTCTTCCTCTCAGGCTTGTGTTTATCACTGTCAACCGAGTTTGTAAATCCGGTCTTATATATGAACGTCAACATATGTGGGTCTGGATTTCCTTCATCATCGTAGCCGCCGACAATAACCTTATCAACAATGCTTTCAAACATTGCACGGTCAAATTCATCAATGCTTTGTTTTTCCTGTATTACTTTTCTAAAAGTATTAAGCCTTGTGCGGATAGCCTTGCTTCGCTCGTTAGAATGCAAGAACTGATATTTCTCTTCGTTATACTTTTCAAGTTTCGCCATAACATCAGATAATTTCTTTTCGTAAGTTTCCTTATCGATGACTTCCTCAAGGTGCATATCTAATAGCTTTTCCTTCTTTTTCTCAAGTGCATCGATTTGTTTATCTAAACGAGCTATTTCTTTTGAAGTGTCAGTGTTACATAGTGTAGATTCTATTCTGTCAAGCAACTTTTCCATAACACCCTCATTATTATAACACAAAAGTTTATAACTTTCAAGAAAAGCATTCTCTAAAGTTGTTTCCTGTATTGCTTTTGAATGAGGGCAATCTTTTTTACCCATACGGATTGCCGTTATACATTGCCAAATTATTTTATGATAATTTGAACCTGCGTGCCAACTTCTTCTTGAATATCCACTACCGCAGAAACCACATTCAAGCATAGAACTGAAAGCATACTTTTTACTGTATTTTTCTCGTGTTCCATTTGGTTGGAATCTGTTTGCAGCTCTTCTCATTCTTATCTGCTGTGCAGCTTCATAATCTTCAACACTTACAATAGGTTCGTGATGTTCACTCATATAAAATTGGTCTTCTTCGCCAAAATTGTCAAGTCTTCTTTTGGATATGGGGTCAACAGTAAAAGTTTTACCTTGGCGAATATCACCTTTATACTTTTCATTTTTTATAATACCCATAACAGTTGTATCACACCATTTATCTGAACCACGAGGAGATTTGTAACCAAGTTGGCCCAATTCTCTTGCGATAATACCACAGCCCATACCTTCAAGATAACGTCTGAAAATATAACGGACAATTTCTGCTTCTTTTTCATTAACAGAAATAGACTTTGTTTCGGGATGATAGTCATAGCCAAGGCAACCTTGGAAACCAACAAGTTCTCCACGTTGCATTTTCATTTTAAGTCCCTTTTTTACATTCGCCGAAATGTTCTCAACTTCCTGCTGTGCAACCGAACTTAATATTACAAGTAAAAGTTCTCCGTCCATTGTCAAAGTGTTAATGTTTTCCTCTTCAAAAAAGACAGCAACATTTTTTCCTTTTAAGAGTCGTACATATTTCAAAGTGTCCAATGTATTTCTTGCAAATCTTGAAATGGATTTTGTAACAACCATATCAATTTCACCGTTCATAGCATCGTTAATCATTCTTTGAAAATCTTCACGTTTTATCGTCTGTGTTCCGGTAATTGCTTCATCTGCATAAATCCCGGCAAAAACCCAATCTGGATTTTGGTTTATGTAGTCAGTGTAGTGTTTAACCTGTGACTTATAGCTGTTTAATTGGTCTTCACTGTCAGTGCTTACACGACAGTAAGCCGCAACTCTAAGTCTGTCAATTTTTTTTGAAAAATTCCTGTTTACTAATGTGGTATTAGCCTTGATAACTTCAACATTTTTCATAAGCACATCTCCTTTTTGTATTCCTATTACAGTATTACTCTACCGCGCTTTAAAAAATAAATCAAGGCTTTTCATCAATTTTTTCAAAATGATGATAAATTTCGTAATCTTGCATAAGCCGTCTTTTTATCAGAGAGTATTCTTTGTCGGAAATGGCTTTTGCATTTAAAAGTATTCTTAACATGCCAAGTTGCATACTATATTCTATTAAAGCTTCATTTGTCAAAAAAATCCCTCCAATCTTTTATAATAATTTACAAAATTTTATACGTTTTTCATACGGCCTTGGCAGGCTCCACGGGAATTTCACCCTCCGTGTGGTTCTCACACAACCGCCCAATGCAGTGACGCGTTCAAGACGGGAGTATCATTATTGCATCTATGTGTCGTTGCCTGTAGTGTTGCCAATACTACATAATCGGAACAAATTTTTATGTAAAATTCACCGCTAAGCTCGGCACAGACTTAATGTATATGAAACAACTATACTGCGGTCAGTGCCGCTTTCTTTTTCAAGGAACAAATATGTGAGGCAATTATCAGCCTACAGAAATATACTTACAAAAAATAAATATATTTTTGTAGAATGGTAATCATTGGGGTACGAATTGGGTTCGCACCCCAATTTTTTCACTCCGGTTTAAATTTGTTGATAATACTTGAGATGAGTTTTGCTTCGATGCGTTCTTGCATATCCTCATCAACGTATTGACGTTCATTTCCTTCATCGTCCTTCATAATTCTTATACACTTACTTCGTGTAAAACCACGGAAGTGCGTTACTATTTGATTTAATGCAATGGGGTCGCCATTAACAGCGGAAACTATTGTTTCATATGGGATAGTTTTGTATTTGCTTTTGTTACTCATTTAACCACCTTCCTCGGCAATCAGTTCCTTCAGTAATTGCAATATTTTTTGTCTGCGCCTACACACCGTTGATTGAACTGCTTTGATTTCATTTGCAATTTCTTGGTCTGTTTTCTTTAAAAAATATGAGTGGAGAATAATGTCGAGCTTGTCCTGTGGGAGTCGTTTCATCGCACTATATAAATCAGAATTGACAACGACTACTTTTATCATTTCATTATCGCTTGTGGTAATCCAAAAAGTTTGGTCATTCAAGAAATATGTATCGGTTGTGGATAGTTGATTCATTTCCGATTCTGTTAAGTCTGAAAACGACTTGTTTCTTTTCTGTCTTAAATTGAGTTCACGATGAATATTTCGCGCTTCGTTCTCAATAACACGTAAGCAGAAGGCAACAAGCTGAGCTTCAATCCTTTCTCTATCAGCAAGGTTCATAAGTTCACCTCCTTTGCGGTTTGCGAAAACGGAGTGGTTTTCTTTTCAATTAAGACACACTTGAAATTTCCGTTTTATGCACGAATTGAAAAAATTTTTTCAACCGCATTGGGGGTGGCTCTCTCGCAAAATAAAAAGCACATTCACCTGATGGACAGAATAAGCCCGTAGTGAATGTGCTAATTTTTAAATATTTAATTATTTTTTTGTGCTTTTTTAATACAAGTCTTTTTGCTGCCTTATTCTAAATCTCGTCATAAATCGCTCTCCTTTGTTGACGCCGCTTTAGGCACGGCGAGTGTTACCATTATATCATATTTTTGTTTTGACATCAATTCCTCCGATGTTAATTTGTATATAGCAACTAAAAGAACCTCCGAATTGGAGGTTCGATATGTTTCTTTGACATTTTAGAGTCCGCCGCCACATTTATTGCCACCAAACTCACATCCTCGTGTATGGTCGTGGCCATAATACCATCTGCCGTATCTGTATCCATAATGAGGTGGACAGTTAGCACAGTCGCCATTGCATCGTCCGTTGTGTAGTTTAGAAGAAGGGCTATCAAGTGGTGCTGAACCAAGCAGTGCAAATAATGTTCCCCAAAACCCAGGGGATTTGACTTTTTCAACCTCTTCAATTTCTTCATCCATAGGACTGCGAACTTTATTTTTCTTTGCTAATTTCTCAATAATTTTGTCATCAATTAATCCGTATAATTCATCGAGTTTTTCATATGTATATGGATTTGAGTTTGCTTGTACAAGAACAGGATATATTTCATCGGATACCCAACTTCTCAGTTCGATGATTTCATCGGTAGTAAACTTTACACCATAATCCAAGGCTTTACGTATCAATCTTGTAGCAATCTTTTCATCATAAAAATTTTGAACTATTTCAACAATTTCATCCGAAGGCCCAAAATCCGTTAGAGTAGACATTCTGCTAATTTGAGTACTTTCAGCCCATTCATAGAACCCCATATAATATTCGTCCCAAGTCATAAACCACACCTCCAAACACGTACTATCATAAAATATCGTCAGTACAAAATCAATCTAATTTACAAGCCCAATCATACAGCCTGTTAAGCAACAGCCGTTTGTTTCTTTTTTTCGCATTTTCCGAGCTCCCTTTTATTTCTGCCATTATGTAAGCTCCATTACCTGTAAAGCCATCGGGATAAGGCACCTTAAACTTATATTTCTTAACAAAGAAAATATACATCTTATCGAACTTGCCGACATGCCCTTCACAACAACCTTCTGTTCGGTAATACTTCCTGTTTAATTCTTTAACCACCGGAACCATCCGCTTATCAATCTGAATTAGTGTTTCGGGATATTGCGAACATTCACACTTATCTAATGTATTAAAACAGTGAGAGCAGACATAACGATATGCTTTTAAATCGTTATCATACATTGTTTTATCTCCCTTCCATCTCATAAAAAAGCAAATCAAATTGTCTTAAATATGTTCTTTTCATATAATCACCCTTTAATATAATTATATGCGATTATATGTCCGTAAAACAGTACAGTGCAAAAGAACCTCCACATCGGGAGGTTCTAATTACAATAAAGTTATTCTTTGGGTTTATTAGAACGTAGAGTATGGTATGTAATTATAATTTCTGCATCAGGTCTAAAATGGTCATACTCATCATATTTTTCCTCACCATTAATTTTTATTGATTTAACTTCACCATCTTTTGCGAGCCATCCCATAAAAACATCATATTCTGGAACAAGTTTTATATTGGTATATCCATCGGTCTCGAACTCTTTTATTACATCTAAATAATTCATTCCTTTTGCTGCTTTTGATGTGAACGAAGGAGTAAATGTTTCAACGGTATGATATTCAACAGTAATCCATAAATTATACGGGTATTTTTTTGTAGAAGAAAAGGTGCTCGAATTTCCAATATTTACACTTGTAACAATATTCGCTTCATCTTCTCGTGAAACAGGTAAATCGGAAATTTCTTTTGAAGTTACATTTGTAAACCCTTCTGACTCAAGTTTCTCCATAACATCTGTGTATTCAAGACCCTCTAATTCTAAGTTGGAATAACCAACTGGTATGAGTTTTTGATATTCATAATATCCAACAAGTGATAATATCGCCACAAGCAATATCGTTACAAAAAGAATTATAGCTTTTTTATTTTTCTTTTTCTTAACCTTCTTTACTTTTTTCGTTTTTTGTGTTGCGTTTTTTTCTTCACTATCAGGCTCTTCATATGGCTTAGCCTCTTCAACAAAAGGTTCAAGTTTTTCGAATATAAGGTCGTTCAATCGCTCAGGGATGTTTGAGTCATAATTTTCTGCCTTAGAATAGCATTTGCCTGTTAAACATCCAAAGTCATTAAAATCCAAAATAAAATCCCATTGTGAAATTCCACTTTGTGAAGATACACTACAAGTAATCGATAACATATCTATCTCGACTTTTTCAATACGTTTGATTTTCTTTGTGCAAGAAAGAACTATGTTTTTAAACTCTTCTTCAGTGAGACCTTTATCAAAATGATAAACACAGGATTTCCTTTTTTCTTCCAAGCGTTTTGCTTTTTCAATACGGCGACGCTCTTTTTCGTTTTCTCTACGGATGCGTTCCATTTCTTCGGCTAATCTTTGTTGTTCTTCTTCGTTAGATTTTTTAATCTTGCGAATACCGTAAATAGCAAGACCGCCTAAGAATACGTTGCTAAAAAATCCCATATATCTCACATCCTTTCACACATTGATTTTTAAAGTGTTTCAATACAATTAGAAAGACAATCTTCAAGTTTTTTATCAGTTTCAGCAAATTTAATATTTACTTCATATGCTCCACATTTAAAAGAGTATGGATTTTTTATTTGCTCGATGAAATCTTTTGTCTTTTTTTCTACAGAGTCATTAGAATTTATTTTTATTGTAGATATATCGGTCAGTTCCGAATTTTTAATATCTTTTGATTCCGCCACAAAACACATCTCCCTAAAACGCATTTCTGCAATCTCTTTAAAATTATACCATATTATTCCTTCAAATTCAATAAAACGTACTATTTTCTCCCATATGAACAAATCCTTTTATAGCCGCAAATAAATATTTTTCTATATTTTATGGTTTCACTGGTGTTGTGTTTTCTTTCCTGTATACCTTAAAATATATAGGGAAACTATGCATTTTTTAAACTTTTTAAGTGTGACTAATATATGAGAAAAACTAATTTTTGACAAACCAGCAAGCAAAGCGAGTGTGGCTACACTCACGAATTTTGGGATAATCCCAAACCCTTATTTTGAAATAGAAAGAGAGATGATGTCTGATGGCTAATAGAAAGCGAAAAATGGTGCTTAGATGCCCTGTAACACAGGAAGAAAGGAATTCAATTGAAGATAAGATGAAACAACTCCACGCAACCAAAATTGGAGCATATTTGAGAAAAATGGCAATAGACGGATATGTTATATATCGGGACGATACAGACATAAAAGAAATGAATAAACAACTTCAAGCCATCGGGAGAAACATCAACCAAATAGCAAGGAAGTTAAACTCCACCGGAAATATATACAAAGAAGACATTGCCGAGCTCAAGGAAAGGCTTGATGATATATGGCAATTACAAAGAACCATCCTATTGACACTTCGCTAAAAAAAGCAATCGACTATATCTGTAATCCTCATAAAACCGATGAAGAAATATACATATATTCCTATGGTTGCTCTCCTGCCACAGCAGACATTGAATTTATGTGGACTCAGAATAATGAAAACGCATCAAGACCCACTGCGGAGAGTCATTTAGCAAGACACTTTATACAGTCTTTCGACCCCGGTGAAACAACTGCCGAAGTAGCACACGAAATTGGAAAAAGATTAGCAGAAGAAGTATTTGGCAAATATGAGTACGTACTTGCAACCCACACTGACAGAGGACACATCCATAATCATATCATCGTAAACGATGTAAGTTTTGTGGATTATAAGCGAAGTCATATCAATGAAAAATGGTATTATAAAACAAGAAAAATAAGCGATAATTTATGTAAAGAATTTGGTTTGTCTGTAATCACACCATCGAATAACAAGGGTAAATCCTATAAGGAAAGAGCCGTAATAAATAAAAGTATAAGTTGGAAGATGCAGCTTCAGAATACCATTGATGTAGTCATTCCAAAATCAAAAGACTTTGATGACTTTATCAGGAGAATGGAACTTGCCGGATACAAGGTAAAAAGACAGAATAAAAACATATCCTTCTGTGCTGATGGCCGTGAAAGATATACAAGGTCTAAGACTCTTGGTGAAGACTACACAATAGATGCGATAATAGAGCGAATTAAAGGAAAAGATAAATCGACCATACTTGGCGGTGGTAAAAGAGTTAGTCTTCTCATTGACATACAAAATTGCATAAAAGCACAACAGAGCAAAGGTTATGAACATTGGGCGAAAATCAACAATATTAAGCAAATGAGCAAGACAATCAATTTCATAACTGACAACGGCATTGAAACATATTCTCAGTTTGAAGAATTTGAGAATAATATTCTGCGTGAGTTCGGAAAGCAAAGTGAAGAGATTAAGGCTGTCGAAACTGAAATAAAAGAAACATTGGTTCTTATAAAAAATGTTGAAATCTATATGAGTTTGAAACCTGTATATGATGCCTATAAACAGTCCAAAAATAAAACA
>JAFSAU010000044.1 GCA_017442155.1 Clostridia bacterium
GACCCGCGGACCCATTTATGGGTAACAAGTAACAGATGCGTGGCTGGCAGGCCAATAAAAAGCGCACTTGTGCGCAGCCAGTAAAGTGTAGGGCTTTGCCCGAAAATGAAATACCCCCCGTTTCACGGGGGGATATTTATTTCTGCCAGATATTTTAATTTTGTCGCTTGCCCGCCCCGGATGTGCCGTTCAGACTTATTTTCGTCCAGAATTGCCCGGACGGCCATTGCAAGACTTAAATTGATGCGAGGCAAACGTTCTACAATGTCTTTATGTACGGTGGATTTGGAAACACTGTATTTTTTGGCGGCGTCCCGCACGGTAGCGTTATTGTCTATTATATAGGTTGCAAGCGTTGTGGCGCGGTCCTCTATATAATCCTTCAAAACCTTCACTCCCTCATATCACTTTGTTTCATCATATGAAGGGAAGTGAGGAAGTATGCTACTTATTTTAATGCCTGAATCAGTTCGGAAAAACTTTCCATTGCACCTTGTAAATTCTCCATAATTTCTGTTGCTAAAACATCGGGGTCGGGGAGGTTATCAAGGTCAGTAAGAGATTTATCTTTTATCCAGAAAATATCAAGGCTTGTTTTATCCCGGGAGATTATGTCCGCATAGGAAAATTTTCGCCATCTGCCGTCGGGGTTTTCTGCGGTGTATGTCTCTTGCCTGTCTGCAAGGTTACCTGCATTATAGCATTTTACAAAATCATCTAAATCACTTTCTTTAAGCGGATTCTTTTTAAGCGTAAAGTGAATGTTTGTTCTGAAATCATAAATCCATACGTTTTTTGTTTGTATGGTAGGACTTGGCAGCTTTTTCTCAAAGAAAATGACGTTTGCCTTTACACCCGGTTTATAGAATATGCCTGTGGGAAGTCTTAAAATTGTATGCAAATCGCAAGTTTCTAAAAGCTTTTTGCGGACGATTTCACCGCTGCCGCCTTCAAACAAAACATTATCAGGCACAACCACTGCAGCTGTGCCGCCGATTTTTAGAAGCGTATTGATATGTTGCACAAAGTTCAGCTGCTTGTTTGAACTGGTTGCCCAGAAATCCTGTCGGTTATAAACTAAGTCTTCGGTTTCCTGTTCGCCCTCTTCATTTTCAAATGTTAAGGATGATTTTTTACCGAAAGGTGGATTGGTGAGTACATAGTCATATTTTACGCCGGGGTCTGAAAGAAGAGAGTCGTTTCTTGTTATGGGTACAGTACCGTTTAAATCCCCTACACTGTGTAAAAACAAATTCATAAGGCAAAGTCGGTATGTAGCGCGAACCAATTCCCAACCGTAAAAGGTTTCAAATTTAAGCTTTTTCTTTTCTTCTGCGTTTAGCTTATTGTTGGATTCAATATAGTTTTTTGCAGAAAGAAGGAATCCACCGCTTCCGCAACATGGGTCAACAACGGTTTTCCCGGGAAGAGGACGTACACATGCCACGATGGAGTTAATTAAAGCACGTGGCGTAAAATATTGCCCTGCACCGCTTTTAGTATCTTCTGCAACACGGGAAAGAAGACTTTCGTAAATCTCACCTTTAACATCTTCAGCCATAGATACCCAGTTTTCAGAGCCGATCATCTGAATTACGCGGCTTAATATGGCAGGCTTTGTGATTTTGTTTTGTGCTTCTGTGTAAATTTCCTGTAAAAGACCGCTTTTCTTTGCAAGGGTTTCCAAAATATATTTGTATTTGTCTGCAAGCTCTGCACCACTTAAAGAAGATAAGCTTTCCCATGTGCAGTCGGCAGGAATACCTAAATCACGCTTATACGGCGGTTTTGAATATTCATCCGCCATCTTTAAGAATATTAAATATGTAAGTTGTTCAAGGTAGTCGCTGTTGGAAACACCGTCATCCATCAGCACCCCTGCCATTGACCATATTTTCTGTGATATATTGGATTCAGCCATTGTCTTGCTCCTTATGAATTTCTCTTTCTATCTTTGCAATAGATTTACTAATTTTATCAATCGAATTTGCAATTTTTTTAGTTTGCTCATATTCATTATCATCAGGCGAACATAAAAGTTGCCAGTTAAACGCATTTAGGTTAATGTTGTAAGCTTCATTGTATGAGTTATTATCATCACTATATGTAAGATTAAACGCTACACTTTTTTGCATTGTTACTCTATCACCTAAAACACCTAACCATAAATACCATTTTTGTCCTATTCCGATATCTATTTTGGATTCCTTTGTATTTTTTAATAAGTGCTTTACCTTGTCATTCTCTAATTCTTCAATAAATTCATCACTTATTTCCAAGTGAACATTTTTAGCCACCTTATTGCCGTGATTACATACACACAATGTATATAATTTGGATGGAGTAACTTCAAAATGCACTGTTACATAGGCTCTATTACTTTCATCGAACTGTCTTTTTTGCTCAGCAACTTGTTCTCTAGTTGCATTAGCCGACTTGATATTTGCTTTGCAAATAAAGATTGTCGCAATAACATAAATAGCGGTTATTATTACCATTAGCCAATCAGTCATCCTTACACCAACTTTCCCTCAAATGCTTGTTTTAATATACTTTGTCTTAAACTTTCTGCTTTTTGTAATGATTCATTTACAGTCTGTTCCACTTTTTCACAAACCGACAAGCGTGATTCTATTTCTCTTATAATTGCATTCTGCTCATCTAATGTGAAAATCGGAACTTTCAAAGCACATATTTCACTGGAATTTATGTTATTGACGCCACTCGTGGATTTTGCAGTTTGTTCTATATAAGTTCGTGCTTCATGGGAATTTAGAAAATGTATTAAATATTTAGGATTTATCTTTGAAAAATCACATATCCTTAATCTCATTAAATATCCCGCGAATAAGCCAGACAGGTCTTGTTTGCGAATTATTGCGGCACGACCAACCAATGAAACACTGCCATTAGATCGAATTATTAGAACATCTCCTTCTTGCAATACCAAGGACTCAAATTCTGATTCATCAAATTTCGCAAATTTCAAATCCTCTTGGTTAATGGTGTTATCTTGTATATTAATATTAGGAATTCTGTATACAGGTGTAGAGTTGTCATTTTCATATGAACATTTTTTAGAAGTTCCATACCTTGGTTTTTCTATGAATTTTTCCAATAAATCATATTGAGGAATTCTCTTCGGCAAAAGAAAGTTTCCTTCAAAAGCTTCCTTCAAGACCGCCTGACGATAGATTTTGAGTTGTTCTTTGGTTTTATTTAGTTCTTCAACACCTTTATCAAGTTTTGAAAAAAGTTCTTCAATTTTATCTAAAATGCGTTGTTGTTCAGCCAAGCTTGGAATTGAAACCTTTATTTTGGAGTATGTTTGTATCCAGTATCGTTTATGTGTATCGTGATCGCAATGTATAGTTTGCATCAAATAATATAAATATTTTGTCAAAGCTAATTTTTCGTCCGATTTTAATATTTTCATAGCGGACGATTTAACTTTAAATTTGAAGTTTACATATTGTGTTGCAGTTGTAAAATCATCAAAAATTATGACAGGAAGATTATCATAAATTCCGTTTGTTTCATTTGTGTATCCTAAGATAAATGATTTTCCTGCTGTTAATACAGGCGTGCTATATTTATCATCATATTTAGTTGATTCTACTGCATATTTTGTGGGTTGCTCATATTCGAGCAACTCGCCTAATTCGTATTCAGTTCTCATAACTATCATCCTCAATCAATTTTAACCTTGCTACCGGAAGTCCCTTTTATTTCAATACAATAACCTTGTTCCCATTCTTCATATTTCTTCTTGAACGCTTCATCTTTGGGCGTTAAAACTTTTATACCGCCATATATTTCTTTGGGAACAATTTCCACGCACCGTTTTTGCGGAGATAATTCCGCTTCAAATAATACAAAATCAAAAAGTCTTCTAATATCTTTTCCTGAATTATTTTTATGTCGATTTTCCATCTTTTCATATATTATTTCTTTTATTCTGCTTTTATCTTCATTTGACATTTTATGCCCTAAAACGATTCCTACTAATTGAGAAGAATCATAATGAAGAAGCCTTTCGTTCTTTGTATATTCAATATTTTCTCCAAATAACCAAGCGTGCGGACAATTTAATAAAAGACGTGTTTCTTGCTCATATGACCAGCAAGAGTTTTTTTCTAAAAATGGCTTTTGTAACTGTATACAATGTGCTATTCTTTCGTCTTCGTTTTCAAACTTATGCCCACCAACATATTCAGGAAAACATAAAAATGCATTAACATTTGTTTCATCATCATTATAAATAACATCTGTCATCACAAACTTTTGCGGAATAGCATAGCTCATATGTGGTGAAAAAGAGTTTGGTGTATTTCTGCTTATGCCTTTTCGATATCTATTATGCGATTGATATATTCCGCCATCTATACTTCTGAAAATCAGGCAATAGCCATTATGCTTATTAGCGTAATGTGACCACATTAAATAATTGTCTGGTGTTTTAGAAAACGATACAAAATACCTTTTGTCCGGTTTGTAAAGTTCTACAAAACTTTTTAACATTGGAATAAGGTGAAGTACAGTATTAAATATAGATAGCTCACCCGTCGTGCTAAATTTAATTTCTTTAAAATCAAGCGTTTGAAATTCATCAAAAGTTAGTGGAGATTTGTCAGTTAAATATTTGCTAAATGCTTCTATATATTTGTCTTTGTTGGGTATCTCTATATTTTTCCAAGCCACATCAAGCAATCTGTTCCATTTCTCCTGAGATTTCTCAAACTTAAAAAATACCTTTCCTTCATAGGGGTCATTACTTTCTTCGGTGGACGCAAAGAACATCTCGTCATACATCAATTCTTTAATTGACAATTCGGACATAGGTCTGTATCTATAATAAAGTCCCATTAAAATCCACCTCCTGAAATACTAACCAACAGTTTTTCCGTTATATTTTTCTTCATAATCTTTTTCAAAATAATCATCGTGATTTTTGACCATCTCTTTGATTATATCATTTGTTGTTGAATAATCCTCATTAGCAATATAATCAAAAATATCAAGACACAAATTACTCTGATAATCAATGTGCTGTTTGAAATCGCCTGTATCTACAAAGTCTTCACTTACCAAAACAAAATATTGTTGTTTCAAAACATATAAGGCATCATATACATATTTAATTCTTTTCGACAGCGTTTCGTATTGCTCTTTTAATCTTTGCTCGGGATTTTCTATTCCTTCATAGCTACTTTTGTCGGTATACATAAATAACCACTGTGCAAAAGTTCTGTCTTCCATTGGTGTTTTAGTTAGAAACATACACCTTCTTGCAATAAAAAATCTTAGGTCAGAAACACTTGATTTGTATTCGTTTAAGATCAAATTTTGTTTTTTGCAAAAATCCTTATTCTTTTTGTTGCAATCTGCCGCATCAAGCATCCATGCCACAAGAGCAGAAGCAGTAGCACCTACCGCAAGGTCATTTAATGCTTCATCTACATTTAGATAACCTGTGGAAAACGGAACAAATCTAACTATAGCAAAAATCGCAATAATCACTATGTATGTGAAATATTCAGGCTTGTATTTTTCAATATAAGTTGTTTTATCTTTTTTCTCCATACTACGCCACCAATGCATAATTCATTTCTTCCAAAATTTGTTCGTACTCATCACCGAAAAGCTGATAGAATTTACCTAAACCGCCCTTTTTGTCAAAGGGAGTAAGGTCTAAATCTTCAACATCAATATGTGCAGAAACTGCAATATGGTCACGAATCATACGAAGCCATTCCATCTGTTCCTCGGAAAACTGACCGTGACCGGCATTTTTCTCAAAGACCCATGCCTGAAATTTTAAATTTACATCGGAAGAGAAAATAGTAAGATTATCAATCTGACCAAGCGCATATCGGATAAGTGAAACAATGTCGGCAAGCTTGTCTTCTACGCGCTGTGCCTTTACCTTTTCTTTATCCTTGATTGTATACGCATACCAAAGCTTTGCAATGGAGAGGCGATAGGGCGGTTTTTGCATTGCCTCATATAACTCGTCAATCATTTTGAAAGTGAGAGGGCGCATTTTATAGCTTTGGTTATAAATAATTGAAAGTGCTGTTATCTCGTCTTTGTTTTCTTCAATAAATTGACGGAATGTATTTATTGTATTGTCAGCGTTTCCGTCCTGTGCGGAATCCCATCCGGCAAAAGTGACACTGTCGATATTGACTGTATCTATAACCTGGTCATGGTTCTTTTTTGTTTTTTCGAGATAGTCACGAAGCTTCGGGTCATAAAAGGGGTTTACGGCAATTTCAATAAGTTCCTGCCGTACTTTGTTTTGTTGTTCTTCCGTGGGAACAGAACAGCCGGAACAAGACGAAGCTTTTTCAAAAATTTTATCCGCATCAAAAGCATTTAGCAGAGATTCGGAAAGTTCGGGTAATGTTTTACCGCATATTTGCCGCACTTGATCGCTTTCAAAAGGCGTGAAAATCTTATCCAGCTTTATAAGGCGGCTTGCAAGTGATGTGATAGAATCTTCGTCTTTATTAAATATAACCGTCTTCATAAGGTCTTTTAGTGAAATATACGGCTTTCGTTCAAGCTGTCTTGATGTGGTTTTATGTGACTTTGTAACGCCAACCGCATCGACAAGAACATAGCCGAGCTTTTGCGTTGTGGCAGACGGCGTAACAGTTTGCAGTCCGTCTTTTGAAAGGGTTCTTGTAGCTCTGCCTTTCATCTGTTCAAAATAATTGGCACTTCTTACATCACGCATGAACACAAGGCACTCGATAGGTTTCACATCGGTTCCTGTTGCAATCATATCCACCGTTACGGCAATGCGTGGATTATACTCATTTCTGAACGCAGAAAGGACACTTTTCGGGTCTTCCGCAGAACCGTAGGTTATTTTCTTACAGAAATCGTTACCTTCGCCGAATTCTTCACGGACGATTTTAATAATATCGTCAGCGTGGCTGTCGGTTTTGGCAAATATAAGTGTTTTCGGAAGTTCCCATTTCTTTGTTGTGGGGTTTATTCTTTCGGGGAAGATTTCAGTCTGTGCTTTTTCTTTAAATGCTTTTATAATATTTCGTATTTGCGATGGGTTCACAACATCACGGTCAAGACGGCTTGGTGCATAGTTTATATCCTCGTCAAGCTGTTCCCAGCGTTTCTTTCTTGATAGGCGATTTCTCTTTTCGACAACCTGCTTTAAGATAATGCCGCCTTTTGCAGTAATGTCCGTTTCAATCAGATATGTACCGTCACGCCCAACGTTTACACCATCAATAACAGCCTTTTCGTGGGGGTACTCACTGACAACATTTTCGTTAAAGAAACCGAAGGTTCTTTTGTCAGGGGTTGCGGTAAGTCCAATGAGAAAAGCATCAAAATAGTCAAGTACTTGTTGCCACAAGTTGTATATAGAACGATGACATTCATCAATGATGATAAAGTCAAAAAACTCTATTGGATATTTAGCATTATAGGAAACTTCTTTTGGGTTTCCGTTCAGTTGCTTTTCGGTTAAATGTTCATCTTCCAAAGATTCGTCAAGCTCTTCACCACGCAAAATAGAATACATTCTTTGTATGGTACTGATACATACATGTGTACTTTCGGGAATGAAAGATTTATTCAGTCGGCACACATTATATAATTCGGGAAAGAGTCTTGCATCATCATAAGGCTTATACTTTTTGAATTCTTCTTCAGCTTGTTCGCCAAGATTTTTAGTATCAACTAAAAACAGAATTCTTTTTGCTTTGGCATTTTTTAAAAGTCTATAGGTGTTTGTTATAGCTGTATATGTTTTGCCTGCGCCTGTTGCCATTTGTATAACGGCTCGCGGTCGGTTTTCGCCAAAAGATTTTTCGAGATTAAGTATAGCAGTTCTCTGGCATTTTCTAAAGCCTTCCACGGGAAGTTCGGGGAATGATTTTAAACGATTTCGAAGCGTAGTTTCACTTTTCATCCATTCCAATAGCGTTTCGGGACGATGAAAAGTGAAGACTTCTCTGGAACGGGCTTTTTCATCATCATAATCGCAGAAATGCGTAATTAAGTCCGTGGCTTCGTATGCAAAACGGATATGTGTTTTGGACTTAAAAAATTTGAGTTCACTTTCTATATATCTTTTAGATTGTTCTGCTACAGAGGTCAAAGATTCTGCCGCTTGCGTTTTCTTAGCCTCAATTACACCGCAAGGAATTTGATTTATAAAAATAAGATAATCAACAGGGCCACTGCTCGTGGGATATTCACGTACGGCAACGCCAAGGGAAGCAGTAGGATTATATGCTTCAAAATCCTGCACAACATATCCTGCTTCTGTAAGTTTTCTATCTATTTCTATTCTTGCTTTTGTTTCGGGCGTCATTTATTTCACCTCTCGTAAATATCCTGTTTCTATTTGTTTCAAATATTGTTACCGTGTTATAGTTAATCCTTCTTCCGAAAAACCGGCAGCAAATCATAGCGGAAAATAGCCACGAGGATAGAGGAAAGCACGAAAACCTCTGTCAGGAAGCCGGGATAGGAGTGGTGGGCCCAATTATAAACCATCCAGAGCGGCGAAGCCGGCATGGTAACCAGCCGGACAGCACGGGCATTTTTAATCCAGAAAGCGACTGTGGTCAGAAGCATGGAAGAAATGGGAAGAAGGCTTAAAGGCCCTTCCCAGAAGAAAAGACCTGCGGCAGTAAACAAAAGACAGAAGAGGACAAACCATATTTTGTTTGAAGCCCAAGCCTTATCCCGGTTGCGAAAGATAGCGGCACGGAAAATACCGATTCCGTTTAAAATTCCGCCTAAAGTAGCCCCCAGCATACAGAAATGCACACAAAAGAATACAGATGAAATCATCTGCAGCGAGACAATCCGCTTCTGGGAATTTTGCTGAAAAGATGTGATGGCAATGATAAGGGCAATGATTCCAAGGCCCTGCGCGATGTAATACATAGTAAAAACCTCCGGAAAATATTGATACTATTGTATCATAAAGGAAGGATAAAGTCAATGTTTTACAGTGAAAATAAAGCGGTTTCGATGTTGGACTAGTATTGACATTTACTTTGAACTGTTGTATAATAAACTCCGGTAAAGGAGCGTGACACAGTGAAGTACGAAATGGATATTGAGGGAGCCGTATTTGACCTTGACGGAACTCTTTTGGATTCGATGAAAATGTGGAGAACGTTAGGCGTAAGGTATCTTGCATCGAAGGGGGTGCAGGATACGTCATCTGTAACGGAAGAAATCCGGTATCTTGACCTGATTCCGGCGGCAGATTTTATGGCGGAAAAGTATTTGCCGGGGTATACGGGTGAGCGGATTTACGCGGAAATTAAAGCACTGATTCGTGATTTTTACGAAACAAAGGTACAGCTTAAAGAAGGGGCAATGGAATTTCTTGTTTACCTTCGCAATAAAGGGGTCAGAATGAGCGTCGCAACCGCTACCGACCGCGAGCTTTTCATACCCGCGCTGAAAAGGCTTGGAGCAGATGGGTTTTTTGAAGGCTATGTTACCAATGTGGAGGTGGGGAGAGGAAAGCACTTCCCGGACATTTACGATGCGGCACGAAAGCTGATTGGAACGCCAAAGGAAAAAACATATGTTTTCGAGGATATCTTTGTAGGCGCAAATACGGCGAAAAATGCCGGATACAAGGTTGTAGGCGTATATGAAAGCGTGGCAAGTGATACGGAGAGAGAAGACCTTATCCGCGTTGCTGATATTTACGTAGAACGGCTGGATGAATTGCTGTAATAAGCTCTAAAAGCATGGGCTGGTAAAAAGTTGAACCTTTTTACCAGCCCTTTTGCATAAATAAGATGCCCTTAGAATTTAACCAGTGTGTCTACTTCCACCGGAAGGCCGGTTGCGATAGACTTATTGGCCGCAACACCCGTGAGGATACTCATCGCACCGTCCACGTGGTTTGCGGCGCGGTGGAATCTGTCTTCTACCGGTGTACCGAACAGGTCGTTCTGGATAACCGGGTCACCGCCGCCGTGGCCGCCGACGCCTTCTTCCACTTTAACATCATAAGCTGTGCCGAACATAGGGAATACACGGAGACTCTTTTCTGTGGACTTGGAGTCCATAACGCCGTCTTCATTATATACGGGCTTATCAATAACGGTAAGCTCCATTCTGCCCTTAGAACCGTTAAATGCTACACGGTAGCCTTCATAAGGCATGTAGGCATTTAAGGAGTAGGTCAGCATTGCACCGCTCTTATATTTAACAAGAACACCCATGGTATCTTCAATGCTGATGCCATCACCAAAAACGCTCTGGTCGCGGAGATAACCGTCTTCATGTTCAGCCTTCAGGTAGAGGTTTTCGTTTACATCGTATTTCGTAAGATCCAGCGCGAAGGGATCGCCTTCAGCGTTGGGATTGCCGGTGGAACGGTTGTAGAACTTGGTAATCCCGCGGTTTTCAGCGTTTTCTCTGCCGTAGAAATTGAGGTCACCAAATGCAAAAACTGTTTTCGGCTGGCTGCCGATCCAGAAATTCACGAGGTCAAAGTGATGGGTGGACTTATGTACCAGGAGACCGCCGCTGTTGCGCTTATCGCGGTGCCATCTTCTGAAATAGTCGGCACCGTGGCTGGTATCAAGAAGCCATTCAAAATGAACAGAGAAAACCTCACCAATATCACCGTTTTCAATTACCTCGCGACATTTGGTGTGCAGAGGATTGTAGCGGTAGTTAAAACTTACGCGCACATTTCTGCCGGTACGCTTCTGTGCATCGATAATTTGCTGGCACTTTTCTGCAGTGGTGGTCATGGGCTTTTCGGTAACCACATCACAGCCCAGCTCCATAGCACGAATGATGTATTTGTGGTGTGTGCGGTCAACGGAAGTTACAAGCACTACATCGGCCTTCTGCTCGCGCACCATATCATCGAATTTGTCGATGGAGTAGGTGGGGACGGGAGCATGGTTATAGTCCTTCTCCAGAACACTGTTTGCATAATCCATTCGGGTCTGGTTGATATCGCAGAATCCAACAAGCTCAGAGGTTTCCTTGTATGTGCTTACAATCGAACGCCAGAAGAAACCGGATCTGCCGCCGAGGCCAACCTGTACATAACGCTTTTTCATAATAAAACGACCTTTCTGCGTGCGCCGAACAATGGACACGCGTTGAATTTCTTACAGAATAACATAAAAGGAGCGCAAATACTACTGTATTTGTGCTCCTTATTACTGCGGATATTGCTTTCTTTAATTTAGAACTGCACCAGGCTGTCAACCTCCACCGGCATACCGGTAGCAATAGACTTATTAGCTGCGATACCCGTGAGAATACTCATGGCACCATCTACATGATTTGCCGCGCGGTGGAATTCATCCTCGACAGGTGTGCCGAACAGGTCGTTGAGAAGGACCGGGTCGCCGCCGCCGTGGCCGCCCTCACCGGCTTTGATATCTACATCGTAAGCCTGGCCGAACATAGGAAATACGCGCATGGAGGTTTCCTTAGTAGCCCCGTCCACAACGCCACCGCCGTTAATGTAGGGGATATCCAGGCAGGTCATTTCCATTCTGCCCTTGGAGCCGTTAAAGGCAATCCGATAGCCCTCGTAGGGCATGAAGGTATTCAGAGAATAGGTCATCATTGCACCGTTCTTATATTTAACGATAACACCCATGGTGTCTTCAATGCTGATGCCGTCACCGAATACACTCTGGTCACGCATATAGCCGTCTTCCTTTTCGGCGTTAAGGTACAGGCCTTCCAGCGTATCGTTGCCGCGAAGGTCAATTGCAAAGGGATCGCCTTCGGCATTGGGATGACCGGTAGAGCGGTTGTAGAACTTGGTCACGCCGCGGTTTTCAGCGTTCTCACGGCCGTAGAAATTCAGATCACCAAAAGCGAAAACAGTTTTCGGCTTACTGGCAATCCAGAAGTTAACAAGGTCAAAATGATGGGTGGCCTTGTGCACAAGGAGACCACCGCTGTTGCGCTTATCGCGATGCCATCTTCTGAAGTAGTCCGCACCGTGACGGATGTCGAGCAACCACTCAAAATGGACGGAGAATATGTCACCGATTACACCGCTGGCAATCACCTCGCGGCACTTGGTGTGCAGGGGGGCGTAGCGGTAGTTAAAGCTTACACGGACATTTCTGCCGGTACGCTTCTGCGCATCCAGAATCTGCTGGCACTTTTCTGCAGTGGTGGTCATGGGCTTTTCGGTGATAACATCACAGCCCAGCTCCATAGCACGGATGATGTATTTGTGGTGCGCACGGTCCACCGTGGTAACGATAACCACATCCGGCTTCTGCTCGCGAATCATATCGTCGAACTTATCCACCGGGTAGGTAGGAACAGGTGCGGCACCGTATTCTTTTTGGAGCAGTGCATTTGCATAATCCATACGGGTCTGGTTCAGATCGCAGAAACCGAAGAGCTCAGAGGTTTCTTTGTAGGTGCCGACAACGGCCTGATAAAAGAAACGGGCGCGGCCGCCTACGCCGACTTGTACGTAACGCTTTTTCATAATTGCATTCCTTTCTGCACACGGAAAGTAAAATTCGGAGCCGCGTGCCAACTCCCTTTTCTTAGAATCTTACCATACAACAAAAGCACATAATACTGCATATGTGCTTTTGTTTACAGAATCTGTGCATCATTTGTTTTTTGCAGATGCTTCCTTCTGATAGAAAGCACCACGGGTAAAGGGAAAGGGAGCAGGGGCACCGGCGCGGTACAAATCCATGATTTCAGAGACTTCCTGCCGGCTTTCTGTGGTAAAGCGGAGAATAAAGGAATGAAGGCCTGCGCTACGAAGAGTGTCCAGCTTGTCCAGCATATAGACGGGACGGGAATTGAGCACCTCATTCCGGTGAGGATAGGCACACAGAACCGGGAAAATATTACCTTTTTCATCAGTGAGTGAATATGTTCCTTTGCCGTTGTGGCATTGATTCCGGCGCAGAGCCAGGCAGTTTTCCATTGTCATCAGTGTATGCCGCCCATAAACAATGACGGAAAGAGGAATCGGTTTTGGCATCTGCCGAAGCTGGGTGGAGAGAAGCTCTGGGGAAGCGATCAGAGACTCCATGTCAGACAGCGCGGCCGTGCGGCTGTTATAAATGTGCATTCCGGTGCCGCCGTGAGGGGTAAGGCCCAGCTCCCGGCACAGAAGGCTCTGGCCGATTGTATGGCACATCACATGACGAAGTCCGGCTGCCTGCAGCTGCTTCAGACGGTTTTGCACGGGAGGAAGTTCATTGTCAAATAAAATCGTGGGCAGAACAGCCCCCGTTTTTTCGTCTGTGACAGATTCCATAGAGAAAAGAGGGAGCCAGATAAAGTCGGCGTTCAGATTTTCGGGAATCTGGCCGGGATTCTGAAATATACATTGCGTTCCGGTCTGCTTTGCCGGACGGTGGGGGACAGACAAATCGACAGTGTGGATTTCCCGTACCGGCATGGCTGCATTGTAAAGATTTTCCAGCCCGGCACGCCTGATGGCGTTAAGGGAAGCTGCAGAAAGGAAAAGACCGTCCTCTATTTCGGCGGTGATTTCTGCCGCGTAAGGTGTGCCGCCGGTTTTGGCGAGGGACCTGACACAGTCCTCTTGTGTGAGCGGGCGGCTGGCCGCTTTTTGGGGGATATCGCCGACCGCGGATACAGAATATATACCGTCGGTAACAAGGAGACGGGAAGGTGCACCATCCTGGACAGTAAGGTGCATCTTGAGCGGAATTTTTGTTTCCGGTGCGGGAGGCACGGAAACTGCTTTTGTGGCAAGCTTATCAGCATCGGTACGGAAGCCGAACATGGCCCGGCCCTTTTTACCCGTAAAATATCCGTCCGTAAAACCCTGCCGGGAAAAAAGCTGCGTCAGAAAATCCATTTCTTCCTTTGTGGCGGCCCGCTTCTCGTCAATCAACCGCCGGTAAACAGAAACCACGCCGCGGACGTAGTCCGGTGATTTCAGCCGGCCCTCAATTTTCAGGGAGGCAATGGGGAGCGAAAGAATTTCCGGCATATGCTGTGCAAGGCAAAGGTCGTGCAGACTAAGCGCATACCCCTCCTTATACCGGTGGCGGCAGGGCTGGGCGCAGGTGCCACGGTTACCGCTGCGGCGTGCCAGCATACTGCTGAAATAGCACTGCCCGGAATAGGAAACGCAAAGGGCCCCATGAATAAAAACCTCAATTTCCAAGGGAGAGGAACGAATCAGGTCCCGTGAGAAAGCCTCGCGGGCGAGTACCACCCGTTGAAAGCCAAGTGCCTGTGCACGGGCGATGCCGCGGGCATTATGTATCGTCATCTGCGTACTGGCATGGAGGGGGAGGTCAGGCAGAGCATTCCGAAGAAGGGATGCAAGACCGATATCCTGCACAATGACGGCGTCAATACCGCTTTTGGAGAGGAAGGGAATATACTCGACCATGTCCTCCAGCTCCTGGTCGGACAGAAGGGTGTTCAAAGTCATATATACTTTTTTGTGGCGGGTGTGGCAGTACCGTACTGCGTCTAAAAGAGTGTCCTCGGTGAAATTTTCTCCGGAGAGGCGGGCGTTATGTCGGTCCGGACCAAGATAAACGGCATCGGCACCGGCCTCTATGGCGGCACGGAGCGCTTCAAAAGAGCCGGCCGGAGCTAATAGTTCATGCATAAAAACCTCCCGTTACAGAATCAGCCGGACAGCACCGGGATGAACCTTTATTTCGACTGTATTGCTGCCGGATTCGTATTCGCCGTCCAGAGACCAGGGATACGCCCGGTCGCCGGAGAAAACGGCGTGCTTCGTTCTGAAAAATGTAATATATTCGGAATTGTACTGCTGACGCATAAGAGAAGAGAGAATCTGCTGATAGTCGAGGATGGAGCGAGGCATAGAAATTAGCATTACCTCAAAAAGCCCGTCATTGTAAATGACGTCCTCAGGGGAAAGGTGTAGCATACCGCCAAGGGTGGTAGAGTTCGATACGGCACCGAACACATAGTCACCCTCAAAACGTCCGTTATCTGTTTCTACAGTCATATGACAAGGATGAATATGTGGAAATTCCCGCATGGCTTCAAAAAAGTAAGCCATGCGACCGAGTTTGTTTTTGTTCCCTTGGGGGGCAGAATAAGAGGATTCGGTGAAGGCACCGAAGGATGCAGAATAACAAAAATATCGTTCGTCAAGGGAACCAATATCAATTGCTTCAGGCTGGCCCTCTGAAACGACAGCAGCGGCCAGGGGAATACTCTTGGGAAGACCAAGGCTTGCGGCAAAATCGTTGGTGGTGCCGCAGGGAATGTATCCGAGGGGCGGCCTTTTTTCGGCGCGCATGAGTCCGCCGATGACATGATTAAGCGTCCCGTCTCCGCCTGCACAGACCAGGAGGTCATATGCGGCGGCATTGGAAGATACATATTCTTCCGTGGAGATACCGCCCTCTGTATAATACACCGTGACTTCATGCGCCGGAAAGAGAGCCGGAATGTCGTACGCCTGCGCGCGCATCTTCCCGGCAACCGGATTGAGAATCAGAAGCATTTTGGAGGGCATAGGCAATTCTCCTTATTTTTATCAGGATTTATTGTTTGCTATACAAAAAAGGGAATTATCTTGCGATAACTCCCTGAAGAGTACAATACGGGTGTTATGCAAACATGGGACTGACGGAAATGTCTGCGTATATGCGCCAAATCGCCTCTGCGAAAATGTCAGCCACAGAAAGAACATGAATTTTATCAGACATTTTGTCAGGAGTGAGAGCGATAGTGTCCAGTACCAGAAGCTCCTTAATGGGAGATTTTTCAATCCGTTCCAGTGCCGGGCCGGAAAGCACGGGATGTGTGCAACAGGCATAAATGCCTTTTGCACCGCGGTCCATAAGTGCCTGTGCACCGTTGGTAATGGTGCCGGCAGTATCAATCATATCGTCCACCAGAATAATAGTCTTGTCCTTAATATCGCCGATAATGTTCATAACTTCGGCCACGTTGGGGCGGGGACGTCTCTTGTCAACAATAGCAATGGGAACGTTGAGCCGCTGGGCAAATTTCCGTGCACGGGTAACACTGCCGAAGTCGGGAGAGACTACGACAACATCCTCCATCTGATCTGCAAATTTGTTCACATAATAAGGGGCCAGCTTGGCAAAGCCCAGAAGATGGTCCACGGGGATATTAAAGAAGCCCTGAATCTGTGCGGCGTGCAGATCCATGGTCAGCACACGGTCAGCACCGGCAGTTTCGATAAGGTCAGCCACGAGCTTGGCCGAAATCGGATCGCGTGCCTTAGCTTTGCGGTCCTGGCGGGCATAGCCATAGTACGGAATTACCGCGGTAATACGGCCGGCAGAGGCACGCTTGAAAGCATCGATCATAATCAGAAGCTCCATGAGATTGTCGTTTACAGGGTCACAGGTAGACTGCACCACGAAAACATCTGAGCCGCGAACGGTCTCGTTAATGTTTACATAAATTTCACCGTCGCTGAACTTGCCCACTTCGGACTTTCCAAGGGAAATTTCCCCGAAATGTATACCGGCACCTTCTGCTTTTTTCTTAGCTTCTGTAAGCTTTTTTGTAAGCTCCGCCACAATATCCTGTGCAAGCTTGGAATTGGAATTGGCGGTGAAAATCTTAATGTCATTTCCGTGGGTTATCATCCGTATATCGCTCCTCTTTATTATTTACAATTTTTGCTGCATATATTTTACATCATTTCAACAAAAAAATCAAGACTATCTTTATGAAAAATTAAAATTTTTCCGTAAACGTCCCCAGTGATCGCTCAGAAAGAGAAAGATACCGGGCATGCTTATCCCGGATCCTTGTAGGAAGCGGAGGCAAAATTCCGAAATTTGCGTTCATAGGCTGAAAGTCTCCGCAGGAAGAATCGGAGATGTAGCGGGACAGGGCACCGAGCATAGTTTCAGGTGGAAGAATGACAGTTTCCTTCTCCTCTGCCCGTCTGGCGGCGTTTATGCCGGCCATAATGCCGGATGCGGCCGATTCCATGTATCCTTCCACGCCTGTAATCTGACCGGCAAAGAAAATGCGCGGGTTTAAGCGGAGAGAAAAATCTCCGTTTAAAACCTCAGGGGAGCGAATGAAGCTGTTGCGATGCATCACACCGTAGCGGACGAATTCAGCATTTCTGAGAGCGGGAATCAAGGAAAACACCCGTTTTTGCTCGCCCCATTTCAAATTTGTCTGGAAGCCAACCAGGTTGAAGAGCGTTCCTTCCCGGTTATCCTGCCGTAATTGTACCACGGCAAAGGGACGCTTGCCGGTTTTGGGGTCGCGCAGTCCTACGGGCCGGAGCGGTCCATAGAGAAGAGTATCACGCCCGCGGGAGGCCATAACCTCCACCGGCATACAGCCTTCAAAAACTTTCATGCCATCCGTCTCGTGGAGCGGTGCCCGCTCGGCAGTGATGAGAGCAGCATAAAAGGTATCGTATTCTTCTTCCGTCATGGGACAGTTTATGTAATCATCGTCACCCCGGTCATAGCGTGCGGCAAAGAAAGCGTGGTCCATATCAATGGTGCTTCGTTCCACGATGGGAGCGGCGGCATCATAAAACCGGAGGGTATCGCCGCAAAGGGAACGGATTTCCCCGGCAAGCGCGCCGTCGGTCAGCGGCCCGGTGGCAATAATCATAATGCCGTCTTCTGGCAAAGCGGTTACTTCCTCCCGCACAATCGTAATGCGGGGATGTCCTTCCAGAATCCGGGTGACTTCCTTTGCGAAAAGTACTCTGTCCACTGCAAGTGCACCGCCGGCAGGGACGCTGGTTTCTTTGGCGGCGACAAGGGTGCAGGAGCCCAAAAGTTCCATTTCGGCCTTTAAAAGCCCACCGGCCGAATCGAGCCGGGAGGCCTTGAGAGAATTGGAGCATACCAGTTCGCACAAATTCTCCAAAGAGTGCGCCGGAGAAAAACGGTGCGGCTTCATTTCGTGCAAAATCACTTCTGCACCGCGGTTCGCGGCGGCCCAGGCAGCCTCACAGCCCGCAAGACCGCCGCCGATAACATGAATTTGCATTGTTAGTTCTCCTTGGTTTTTCCACAGTCCCGGTTGGAGCAGTCCACAACGGTGGTCCGGCCCCGCTTCTTAGAAACCATGGGACTGCCGCATCTTGTGCAAAGGTCACCGGTAGGCTTATCCCAGAGAATTAAATCACAGTTTTCGCTGTTTTCACAAGCATAGAAAATTCTGCCCTTTTTGGAACGGCGTTCCAGCACCTTGCCGCCGCACTTGGGGCATGAGATACCAATGTCCGTTACAATGGGCTTGGCGTTGCGACATTCGGGGAAGCCGGGACAGGCCAGGAATTTTCCGAACCGCCCCATTTTATAAACCATCTTCCGGCCGCATTTTTCACAGATTTCGTCTGATTCCTCGTCTGTAAGGGAAACCTTTCCGATGGCGACATCGGCTTTTTCCAGGGATTCAGCAAAGGAAGGGTAAAATTCCTGCATAAGCTGTACCCAGTTTTCCATACCGTCTTCCACCTTGTCCAGCGATTCTTCCATATCGGCAGTAAATTCAACGTTGATAAGGTCGCCGAAGTGCTCAGTCATCAGATCTGTGGTGACGTAGCCCAGCTCTGTGGGCATAAACAGCTTCTTTTCCCGGACAACATAGCCACGGTTTAAGATGGTGGTAATGGTCGGCGCGTAGGTACTCGGTCTGCCGATACCCTTTTCCTCCATGGCACGAATCAGTGCCCCTTCCGTGTAGCGGGAGGGCGGCTCCGTGAAATTCTGCTGTTTATCCAGCTCTTTCAGAGACAGACTGTCGCCGGTATGCAGAGAAGGCATAGTAGCCGACACATCTTCATTTTCTGTTTCTGCTTTATAAACAGTTTCAAAGCCGGGGAACTTCATCCGGGCAAAGGAGGCGCGGAACAGATAGCTTCCGGCGGTGATATCTGCCTGCAGTGTGTTATACACGGCATCGGCCATCTGGCTGGCCATAAACCGCTCCCAGATAAGCTTATACAGCTTGTACTGGTCCGGCGTTAAATCTTTTTTAGCGACTTCCGGCGTGATTTCCATGTGGGTGGGACGAATAGCTTCGTGAGCGTCCTGCGCGGCGGCACGGCTTTTATAAACCCGGGGCCGGGCAGGCGCATATTCCGCACCATAGCGGTCGCGGATAAAGGAAAGTGCCGCGGCAGAGGCCTCTGCAGAAATACGGAGCGAGTCGGTACGCATATAGGTGATAAGACCCACAGTGCCGTGGCCTTCAATGTCCACGCCTTCATACAGAATCTGGGCGGCCGACATGGTTTTACGGGAAGTGAAGTTCAGCCTTCTTGCCGCTTCCTGCTGCATGGTGCTGGTGGTAAAGGGCGGCGCAGGGGATTTTTTTCGCTCGTCATACCTGGCATTGCCGACGGAGAAGCTCGCAGACTGCAGTTCGGAAAAAACAGCTTCCGCAGCCGATGCGTTGGAGATTGTCATTTTTTTACCGTTTTTACCGTGGAATTTTGCAGTAAACGTATGACCGTCGTTGGCTTTCAGATTTGCGCTGAGCGTCCAGTATTCATCCGGAATAAACTGTTCGATTTCCCGCTCCCGTTCCACAACAAGACGGGTAACAACAGATTGCACACGACCGGCAGACAGTCCTTTTTTCACCTTGCGCCAGAGAAGAGGGCTCAGCTTGTATCCCACGATGCGGTCAATTACCCGACGCGCCTGCTGCGCATCTACAAGGTCAAGGTTGATAGGACGCGGCTCCTTGATAGCGGATTTTATAACATCCTTTGTAATTTCATTAAAAGTGATACGGCACTTTGAGTCAGGGTTCAGGCCCAGAATATATGCCAGATGCCAGGATATGGCTTCGCCCTCCCGGTCAGGGTCAGTGGCCAGATAAACATGCTCGGCCGCCTTTGCTTCCTTTTTCAGAGAGGCCAGCAGATCGCCTTTGCCGCGTATAGTAATATATCGGGGTTCAAAATTATGGTCCACGTCAATACCGAGCTGACTTTTCGGCAAATCCCGCAGATGTCCGAAGGAAGCAACGACGTTATAGTCTCTTCCAAGATATTTCTTTATGGTTTTTGCTTTTGCGGGGGATTCCACAATAATCAAATTTTTCGCCATGATGATTTCCTTTCTGTGTTCTTCTATTTTTTACAGTATCACAGATGAAGCCTGTTTGTAAAGAGTTTTTTTAATTTTTTTTCTTTTTTTCCTGAAAGTAGGCAAAAATATTTTCCGCTGTCGTACGGTCAATTCCTTTCGCGGCGGCCAGTTCCTCGGCAGAAGCGGCGCGAATGGCAGCCATAGATTTGAAGTGGGTGAGGAGTGCTTTTTTCTTAGCAGGTCCCACACCTCGTATGCCATCCAGTTCACCGGAAAAGGTTTTTTTGCTTCGCAGATTCTTATGGTAGGAAATCGCAAAGCGGTGCGCTTCGTCCTGAATCAGGGTCACAAGCCGGAAGGGGGCAGAGCCGGGTATAAGGCTTACGGCTTTGTCAGTACGTATCAGCCCGCGGGTACGGTGCCGGTCATCCTTTACCATGCCGAGGACAGGAATATCTATAGCCAGCCGCTCCAGTACTTCCTCTGCGGCGTGTACATGGCCGAGGCCGCCGTCCACTAAAATCAGGTCAGGCAGTGCAGAAAAGCCACTATCCTCGTCGTGATAACGAAGGAACCGGCGGGACAGCACTTCCTTCATGCAGTCGTAGTCATTGGAACCGATAATATACTTGATTTTAAAACGCTTGTATTCTGCAGGTGCTTTTTTGCCGTGTAAGAATACAACCATTGACCCTACATTTTCACTGCCCCCGGTATTGGAAATGTCGTAGGCTTCAATCCGGGCAGGCGGCATGTCCATACCGATTTCGTCAGCAAGCTCCGAAAGGGCACGGTCCCGGTTGGTTTTGCGGAGAACGTCAATTTTAAAGTTTTCCAGAGCATGGACACAGTTTTTGGCAGCCATGTCACAAAGCTGACGGAGCTCTCCGCGCCGGGGTGTGTGCAGATGCACGGTTTTGCCACGCTTTTCCGTAAGAAATGCGGTGAGAATGCCGGCATCCGGCAGGGGAAGGGCTGTATAAATTTCCTGGGGGATCTCTACCTCCCGGCTATAGTAGGCCTGTACAAAAGAAGCCAGTGTTTCGGCGTCCTCCGGATACAGGCCGCCGCTTTCACGGTATATCCGACTACCTAAAAGCTTTCCACTGCGGATAAAAAACACAGCGAAAACAGCTAAATCCTCCTCCAGTGCCAGGGCAAAAATATCGGCATCTTTCCGGCCGCCGATAACCTTTTGCTCCTTGGCAATACGGCGGATACTGTCAATTTTATCCCGAAAAGCCGCCGCTGCCTCAAATTCGAGACGGGAGGATGCTTCCTCCATTTTTTCTTCCAGTTCCCGGATGAGCCGGGTATGCTCACCGTTCAGGAAACGGGCAATTTCCGAAAAGGTTTTTCGGTATTCATCTGCCGGAATCTGTCCTGTGCAAGGTGCACTGCACCGATGCATGGCATGGTACAGACAGGGACGGGTACGTCCGATTTCCTCCGGAAATTTTTTGGCGCAATGCTGGATGGCGAAAATCCGCCGCACCACATCCAGCGTTTCATATACCACCGCACTGGAGGGATAGGGGCCGAAGTAGAGGGCACCATCCGATTCCTTTTTTCGGGCAAGGGTAATACGAGGGTATGCATCTGCCGTAATTTTAATAAAAGGATAGCCCTTATCATCCTTTAAAAGAATGTTATATCGGGGCTTGTGCTTTTTGATGAGATTGCTTTCCAGGCATAGGGCTTCAAACTCCGTGTCGGTGAGAATATACTCGAAGTCCTCGATTTTTTCAATCATGGCCGCCACTTTGGGAGTATGATTTGTTCCATGAAAATACTGCCGGACGCGGTTTTTCAGAATTTTAGCTTTGCCGACATAAATAATGGTGCCACTGCTGTCTCGCATAATATATACACCAGGGGAGTCAGGCAGTGTTTTCAGTTTTACTGCAATGGTTTCATTCATAGTTTGAGAAGGACACTGCCGTCATCGTTATACAAAACGGCATTGGTCTCAGTGTCAAATGCATCAAGGTCCTTGAAAAAGGCTTCCTTGGTTTTGTAAGGCACCTCTGTTTCTGCAATAATTTTATTCGCCCTCGCGGCATCATTTTCCAAAAGCAGGTGAAGGGTTGCAAGCTGCATTTTGGCAGAGCTTACACAGGCCAGCTCCGGGTCGGCAATCCGGTAATCACTGCCATGGGACGTGCCTGTGGCACCGCCTGCGTACGGATGAATAGCGGGCATGATGGAGGTCATAGTACCCATATCCGTGCTACCGGTGCTGAAAGAGGTTGAAACGGTAACGTCAGGGGAAACAGACAGCATCGCTTCCCTGGCAACATCTAAAAACGGAATGCTGTTTACTGTCGGGGCCATACCGGGAATATCCGTAATGGTGAGCCGTGCGCCAAATGCGGCAGCACTGCCTGCGAAGGCACGGTTTATTTTTTTCGCCTCATGTGTAACGGCTTCAAAGGTTTTGCCGCGGACGTAGCTTTCAACCACGGCCGTATCAGGGATTGCGCTTACAGCGGTACCGCCTTGAGAAAGAATGGGGTGAAAGCGCATAAGGTCACATTCCCGGAAGGTTTCCCGAAGTGCGTTTGCGGCAGAAAGTGCCGTGCTTGCCGCATAGAGAGCATTGACACCAAGATGGGGTGCTCCACCTGCATGAGAGGAAACGCCGTGGAAGGTAAATTTCTTATAGACAAAACCAACACCGCCGGCAATCATTTTAAAGCCGGGGGATAGGGATGTGTGTATCATCATGGCCATGTCCACATCATCGAAATAGCCGCGGTATAAAAATTCCGTCTTGCCGGAGTGATAATGAATCTTGCCAGCCCGGCGCAAACTTTCTCTGAAATCTGCCTCCAGATACTCCTCAGCCGGAACTGCGCAGAGCATGATTTTTCCGCAGAGACCGTCCAGCGCACCCGGTTCGCGGAGTGCAGCGGCAAGGCCGAAGAGAGCGGCACACTGGGCATGATGGCCGCAGGCGTGCACGGCACCTGATACCGGGTCCGCCTCCGGATGGGTGGGACAGATGACGGAATCCAGTTCTCCGAATATGAGCACCTTAGGACCGGGACGGCCGGTGTCGATTTCCGTAAAGAAGCCGGGTACATTGCCGGCCCGGGTCAGGCGATAGCCCAGGTCTTCAAATAGGGTTTCCAGGTAAGAGGCGGTCTTATACTCTTTGTAGCCGGTTTCCGGGTTTTTCCAGATGTGCCGTTCGGCAGAAAAAATAGCATCGCGGTGGCGGTCCACCAGGGGAAAGAGTTTATTTTTGTCCATAATAAAATCTCCTTTCATGTGTGAAAAAAACAGCCCCGGAAGGCTGTTTTTGAAAATGCACTGCTTTATTCGGACACACCACTGCTAATCAGAGACGTCAATGCTGCCAAAGCTTCCGCTTCGTCAGACCCCTCTGCGCTCAGCGTAATTTCAGTTCCGCGCGTAATACCTAACGACAAAACGCCAAGAAGACTTTTTGCGTTAACGCGGCGCGCATCCTTTTCCACCCAGATGCCGGCCTTGAATTCGTTAGCCTTCTGGATAAATAATGTGGCTGTTTTGGCGTGCAAACCAACCTGATTGAGTACAACAACGCTTTTCGAAACCATAAATAAACGCTCCCATGGTTAAATTTTGGAATGTGTCCTTTTCAATACTGTGTATCAAAAGAAAGCAAAAGGGCTGTCTTTCGGCAAAACGCATTTTGCTTTCACTTTTCTGCGGGAATCAAACTAAAAAAGTCACGACCGGGCGGCAGTTGCCGCCCAGAAGAAAGACCTTATTCAGCTACCTTTACGACCTCTCTGTTCTTATAGTAGCCGCAGGCACTGCAAATCCGATGGGGACGGATTAAAGCTTTGCACTTCGGGCATTCAACCATGCCGGGTACAGTCAGTTTGTATGTTGCACGTCTCTTATCCCGTCTCGCTTTGGATACTTTATTCTTCGGTACTGCCATTTTCCACACCTCATCTTTCCGGAGTACAATTTATACAATTCGTAGTATCACACGATATTATACCGCTTTTTGCGTACTTTGTCAAGGTTTTTTTTCAAAATTTCTATATTTAGGATAAAAAACCCGTATCAGACCAATCGTACACCAGCGTTTCCGCGTTCCACTTTACCGATTTTATAGACAGTTTCGCCTGCATTTTCAAGGATTTTCTTTGCCTCGTCGGCCTCTGCAGGATCCACAGCAACAATCATACCGACACCCATATTGAAGGTGTTATACATTTCTGTATCAGGAATATTTCCAATATCCTTCATCAGGGAGAAAATGGGCGGCAGGGGGTAGGAGGCCGTATCGATGACTGCGGTCATGCCCTCACCCATCATCCGGGGTACATTTTCAATAAAGCCGCCGCCGGTAATATGGCTGATGGCTTTGATTTCCACCTTTTCCATAAGGGCCAGAATGGGCTTGACATAAATCCGGGTCGGTGCCAGGAGTGCTTCGCCAAGTGTGGTCCCCAGGGATTCAATATACTCGCTGAGCGTCTGGCCCCGGCCGATATTAAAAAGCTTACGCACCAGAGAAAAACCGTTGGAATGAACGCCGGAGGAAGCAAGGCCGAGGAGCACGTCGCCCTCTTTAAGCTTTGTGCCGTCAATAATCTTTTTCTTGTCTACAATGCCTACGGCGAAGCCGGCAAGGTCATACTCATCTACCGGATAAAAGCCAGGCATTTCGGCCGTTTCGCCGCCAATTAAAGCACAGCCGGCACTGACACAGCCATCGGCCACGCCCTTAACAATTGCGGCCACTTTTTCCGGCTCATTTTTACCGACAGCCACATAGTCAAGGAAAAAGAGGGGGCGCGCACCGCTGCAAACAATGTCATTTACACACATGGCCACGCAGTCCTGTCCTACAGTGTCGTGCTTGTCCATGAGAAAAGCCAGCTTCAGTTTTGTGCCCACTCCGTCTGTGCCGGAAACCAGCACAGGTTCCTCCATGCCTGTAAGGTCCGGCGCAAAGAGGCCTCCAAAACCGCCGATAGGGGAAAGCACACCGGAAATATTTGTTCTTTTCACATGTTCCTTCATAAGGCGTACAGCCTCATAACCGGCCTCAATATTTACGCCGGCAGACGTATAAGCGGTATTACTCATTTTCACCAATTCTCCTTTCTTGGAAGGGGCGGAGACGACGCTCCGCGGGAATTTCTATATCATAGTTGCCGGTAAAGCAGGCATTACAGAAGCCGCGTGTTCTGTCCGGGACGAGACAGTGCAGGTCTTCTACCCGCAGGAAGGACAGAGAATCCGCACCGAACCTCTCCCGCATTTCCTCCACAGTATACTTACAACCAATCAGCTCATCCTTCGTTCCTACATCCGTACCAAAATAACAGGGCCACAGGAAGAGGGGGGAGGAAATCCGCATGTGTACCTCGGTTGCACCGGCTTTTTTCAGCATAGTAATCAGCTTCCGGCAGGTGGTACCGCGGACAATGGAATCATCCACAATCACAACTCTCTTACCCTTTACAGTGGAGGCCAGTACGTTCAGCTTAATATCTACACTCTGTTCGCGCATGGCCTGGGAGGGCTGTATAAAGGTACGCCCGATATAGCGGTTTTTAATCAGTCCCGTACCGTAGGGGATACCGCTTTCCTCAGCATAGCCGATGGCGGCACAGATACCGGAATCCGGTACGCCGATAACAATATCGGCATCCACCGGGTCGGCCTTTGCCAACGCACGGCCGGCCTGTACGCGGGCTTCATAAACGCTTGTCCCTTCAATGACACTGTCGGGCCGGGCAAAATAAATATATTCGAAGATACAGAGCGCACTTCTTTCCGAACAGTTATCGCGGATGGAGCGGAGGCCTTCTTTGTCGGCTACAACCACCTCGCCGGGATCCACATCCCGTATAAATTCTGCGCCAATGGCATCCAGCGCACAGCTTTCGGACGAGAAGATGTAGCTGTTATCCTTTTTGCCGATACAAAGGGGGCGGTAACCCAACGGGTCACGGGCGGCAATTAGCTTCCTGGGACTCATAACAAGCAGAGAATAGCCGCCTTTTAAGGTGCGAAGTACCCGTACCAGCGCATCCTCAATGCAATGGGTTTTGACCCGTTCGCGTGCCAGCAGATAGTTAATAATTTCTGTGTCGCTGGTGGTCTGGAAAATGGCACCGTCGGCCTCCAGCCGTTCGCGTTCGCCAACAGAGTCGGCCAGACTGCCGTTAAAGGCGGTGGCCAGCGTTCCTTTCTTATACCGGGTTACCAGTGGCTGCGCATCCTCTCTGACTTTATCAGAACCGGAGTAGCGCACATGTCCGACAGCCGCATGTCCCTTCAGATGATTCAGAACGACTTCGTTGAACACATCAGGAACGAGACCGGTATCCTTATGATAAATAATTACACCGTCATCATTTACCGCAATACCCGCGCTCTCTTGTCCCCGGTGCTGTAAGGCGAACAGCGCGTAATAGGTCAAATGCGCACAATCCAGACCGCCTTCTCTGTCAAAAATGCCGAACAAGCCGCATTCTTCGTGTAATTTTCTGTCTTCCATAATTTTCCCCCCTACGTTATATGTTTCTAAGCTCTTCCTGAAGGCGGGCGTCCTTCTCGCTTACCTCCCGGAGCATTTCAAGCTTGTGTGCTTCCAGTTTCTCGGCCACTTCGGGGTGTGACAAGGCCACAATCTGCGCGGCGAGAATTGCCGCGTTTTCGCCGCCGTCAATGGCAACCGTGGCCACGGGGATGCCTTTGGGCATCTGCACAATGGAGAGAAGAGAGTCCAGCCCGTCCATTGTGGAGGATTTAATCGGGATGCCGATTACCGGTAATGTCGTAAAAGCGGCCAGTACGCCCGGAAGATGGGCAGCCTTCCCGGCGGCACCGATAATTACAGAGAAACCGCGTTCTTTTGCGTTTTTGGCAAATACCGCCGCGGCATCCGGCGTACGGTGGGCGGAAATTACGCGGGCTTCCACCTCAATGCCAAATTTTTTCAGAGCCGCAATACAGGGGCGCAGTGCCGGTAAATCTGAATCGCTGCCCATAATGAGTGCTGCTTTGGGTGTCATATTCATCCATCCTTTCAAATCATAAAAGTATAAACAAAGGGTAAGGTCAAAAGACTTGCCGCCGTAGTCATACAGATGGTGGTGGCGGCATATTCAGTATCCCCGCCGCATTCCTGTGCTAAAATAGCAAAAACAGACTGGCAGGGCATAGCAAGCATCAGTGCCACAACGGAAGAAACCAGCATATCGACGGGGAGGTCCAGTGCCGGAATCAGCCAGCGCATAGCGTAAAATGCCCCAAGGGGAACAAGAATCATTTTCAGCAGAATAATGGTAACGGACGAAAGACCGGCAATAACTTCCCGCAAGCGGACGGATGCCAGTGTAGCACCCAGAAAAAGCATAGACAAGACGGTGGTGGTACTGCCGACAGTAGATGCCGCCTCGTGGAGAAAGCCGGGTAACCGCAAGGAAAACACAAACATCAATGCCCCGACAACATAAGAAAGCGTTGTCGGATTAAAAAGACGCCGGAAATCCAGCTTGCCGCCCTGGGAGCGGCTCAGAATCAGAACACCCAGCGTCCAGGCCGTCAGGTCATTGGCGATGGAAAAGAAGGCTGCATAAAAGACTGCCTGCTGTCCCCAGATGGCATCCAGAAGAGGATAGCCAAGAAAGATAGTGTTGCCAAATGCCGTCAGGCAGGTATGTACATCATTTCTTTTTTTATTGAATCCAAAGGGAATTGTCGAAAATTTTCCAAGCAGGAGAAGAAGAAAGATAAACAAAAGTCCGAACACAAAAACCGCAACGGCAGTATTCTGCGCCTGAACGCTTTTTTCCTGACCGGATAGGGTGGTAATCACAAGAAGGGGAAGGGTAATCCGGGTGAGAAGCTGGCTTGTAGCGGAACGGAGTCCCTTGATATAACCGGATTTTTCTGCAAGAAAGCCAACCAGCATAATGATGGCAAGTAACAGAATTTTGTCAATAATTATACGCAAAGCCCACTCTTCTCCCTTCGCAAAAAAATACACAATATAGTATATCATAACTGTGCGGATTTGTAAATAGAAAATAAAAAGAAAGGGAATTTTGTTGATAAAACCTATAAAAACGAGGTGGTGGGCAAGGAAGATGTGGCAAAGATGACGAAAAATGGAGACATGATTTAACCCAATATGGAATATACTGGAAAACAGACTGCTTGGAATCTGATTATTATAAGGAAAGGACAGATGCAGAATGAAAATTTTTATTTTACCCAAGAGAGTCATTGTCACAGTGGCTATTGCCATTTTTGTAGTGCTGGCACTAATTCCGGTTTCCCGACCGAAAGAGGTTCCGGTCTCCGGAAGAGGTCCGGTTGATTTGCCTATTTATTCTGTGGAGACGTCGGAAAAGAAAGTGGCGGTCACATTTAATGCGGCATGGGATGACAGTGATATCGACAGTATTCTGCGCACACTTTCTGACTATAATTGTAAATGCACCTTCTTTCTTGTAGGTACGTGGGCAGAAAAGTATCCGAAGGCAGCGCAGAAAATCCGGGATGCCGGACATGAAATTGCCAGTCATTCCAAAGAGCACGCACACTATGCCGGACTTACCCCGACAGAGGTGCAGACTGATGTGGAAGAAGGCGATACAATTATTAAAGAAGTAACGGGCATTGACATCACACTTTTTCGCGCCCCTTACGGCGAATATACAGCGGAGCTGGTGCAATATTGTCGGGAAACAGGACGGTACTGCATTCAGTGGGACGTGGAACCGATGGCAGCAGTTGGCAAGCCACTTCCCGTAAGGGCCTAATGTGATAAACCCTCGGAACGTTTTGTTCCGAGGGTTTAAAAATTGTCTTATCCCTGCAGTAAGCATCTTTGAATATTCTTTCAAGAAACTGATATTTTGATTATTATGCATGATATTGCTTTCGACTTCTTCTAACCGTTTTTCGTCCCTGATGTTTAAAAGATTTTTAAGAACTTCAACATCGTCGTATAAATATGGGTCTCTCATACCGACACCTTATACTGTGCAATTATTTTTTGTAGCACTTCACTGATTTCCATATGACCGTTTATATATTCGTCTACCAGTTTTTTTGTTTGTTCTGTCGGTTCAGAAGCATCCAGAATAGAAATTGCTAAAGCGTCATTCGCAATTTTCTCACGCTCAACACGAGTCGTTTCTTTAACGGAGTATTTTTTAGTCATAAATCATCACATCCTTTTATAAAATAAATTATACCATATTTCAGTTGATATATCAACACAAAAATTTAATTAAGAGAACTACAACATAGAAGCAATGAAGGATACTACTATTGGGCTACTATGAAAAACGTCAATTCCGGATTATACAAGTATATGCTATAACTTTGAAAGGATCGTACGCGTAATGTCGAAAATTCACCACGGCGATAAAGAACATGCTCGGAAGCGGGGGATTTTAGGGCAGGAATAACTCGTTCGGAGGTCTTTTCTCTATTCGCCTTCGCATGGATTCTATGTAGTCCCAAAAATCTGTTTTGGTGGGTGACGACGGCACATCATTTTCGTTTTCCGGTTCAGGCAGTGAATTGATGCACAGCTCTATTCGTAAAAAACATTGCCGATTGCCGAATTTCCGAACATTGGCTCTTTCCAGATATGCAAGGGCTGCAATCTTTTTGGCGAGTAGGGTAGGTTTTCCCAGTTCAGGAAAGTCTGCACCTTGTGCGCGCACATATTGTATGAATGCCGCAATGAAATCCTGACAGGGGACAGCACTGTCGCTCTTTTTGGTGTATCTTGCTATAAAATTTTCAAGAAGAAGCGCAAAGGTATCCGGCACATCTTCTTCTGAACTGTCATTTGAGGACTTTGATATAACAAACATACCGTGTGCCGCAAATACAGTTTGCAGCCACACAAGGTCTGACGGAGGAATTTCGGGTATGCAAATTGTATCCGCATATAAGAGGAAGTGCGGAATTCTTTTGAAATATTTCTGCGGCTTAGCGATTTCGTAGGGCGTAACGAAAAAAACAACAGGGCTGTAGTTATGGCCCAGATCGGAGCAAAACGGATCCGGCTTGGAAATTACGTTCGTTCCGTTTATAAGTCGTTGCAAAAAAGAGTGATTTAGCGTTGCCAGCTTTTCCGGAGAGAGGAAGGATTTGTTAACCTGCATCCGGACATGGTATGCATCATCACGAACCAGCATTTGACTGTTGGGGGTATTCTCATATACAGAACTGCTTACACGGCCAGCACATATCTGATAGAAAAAGTAAAACCAGGCGTGGGCACCTTTGCCATAAAGAATCCAAAGCTTTTCGGAAGGGCAGGGATAAGACAGAAGCCGTGCCGTAATTTCTGCAAGGGTGTCCAGCCGGGTCTTGTCATAATCTGTCATGGAAGCCAGCAATTCTTTTAGTTCATCTGAAGGCGTATACGGAATAGAAACCGGGAGGGGTATATGCAAAGGCGTGGCGTGCTTCCAAACTGCCTTTTTCTTGCATACCGCTTTTTGCAGTGTGGGATAATATGTCATTCGGCTTTTAGCATAGTCTATGGTCAAAACGTCCTTGGATTGCTCCTCCGCTTCGTTCTCGTCACACAAAAGCCGAATTTCTTTTGCCACGCGCTTTTTCATTTCGTCACTGGCCGCATAGGCACCGCCGGCATTTTTCACCAGTTTTTTCATCACGTCATCGGTCAATGGATGCCATTCTTTGTCAGCAGTGTTTACATACAGTCTGTTATCCATAAGGGTAAAATTCCCGGGAATCCCCATAGCAAAGTCATCTAATAGCGGAAAAGAGCGAAGCATGCATTGCCATTTGAATTGTGCAAAAATGCGAAAATGACGGGGATACTGACCAAGCGACAATACATGAAATAACGCCGGCAACAATTCCGTGACGTTTTCAGGAGAAACGTGGCAGATTTCCGCAAAAGTTTTTTGCTCATCCGGTTTGAGCACACGGTCTACGGGAAAACTTCGCTTGCCGACAAGGCAATGCAACGTCGTTTTTGAGGGATAAAAGAAAAGCTGCGGCTGTTGCAACAAGGGATTGTCGGCTGAAAGAGATTTGATGAAAGCATAATCACGATTCAGCATCTGTGAAGCATTTACATCCATAAATCTTTGTCCTAAATCTTGAGAATGATTTTGATTCATCTCGTCCATATGCAAGTCCTCCTTTTTACATGATACTATTATTATAGCATACTTTTACAAAAAGTTGTAGGATTTTTTAAAATGTATGTAAATTTTCGAATTACAAACAAAGAAATGCAATTTTTCCGTCGGTTATGAGATGTGGTATTAAAATAAATACATACGAACATATAGGCGTAATATTCGATGAATATCGGCAATTGTAAACTTTAAGCTGGCATAGAACAATAAAGTAAACGAAGGCAGTCATATTGAAACTTCGTGTTTACATATTATCTTTATGAGGAGGAATGATTTATGAATATTACTAATACATATGCCGCAGAAAATGGAGCTGTCCGCCTTGAGCGGCAAGCAGAGATTCACCGCCGTTGTATTTTGCTTCTGCGCGCTATGAATGAGAGAAGGAATGTGCGGTGAATGCCATATACGCAAGACAGTCTATAGACAAAAAAGACAGCCTGTCAATAGAAGGGCAGATAGAGCTGTGTCGAAAGCATGCGGGGGAGGATGCCAAGGTGTTTCAGGATAAAGGCTATTCGGGCAAAAATATAAAGCGCCCTGCCTTTACAGAGCTTATACATGCAGTTGAGAGTGGTGCGATTAAAAAGATTTTTGTATACAGGCTGGATCGCTTCAGTCGTTCAATTGCAGATTTCAGCAGATTGTGGGAGCTTCTGGATGCACATGGCGTGGCTTTTCAGTCCGTGACCGAGCAGTTTGACACCGCTTCTCCCATGGGGCGGGCGATGCTCAACGTTGTACTGGTGTTTGCCCAGCTGGAACGTGAAACAACGGCAGAACGGGTAAAAGATAATTACATACACCGTTTTCAGCTCGGCGCATGGCCCGGCGGGCCCGCTCCGTATGGCTTTCGGCTTGCAAAAATAGAACAAGACGGGCACAAGGCATCATCTCTTGTTGCCAACGAAAACGCAAAGATAGTGCAGGAGATTTACGAAGCGTATGTAAAGCCGGAGGGCACACTTCGCGGGATTGCACTGTCTCTTACAGAACGGGGCATACACGGCCCAAGACGGGAAATATGGGATAACGTTACGATTTCCCGTATTTTGCATAATCCCTCCTACGTTAAGGCAAACGAAGAAATCTATTGGTACTATCTTTCGCTGGGGCTGAAGATACAGCAGGACATAGACGCCTTCGATGGTGTACATGCCTGCAATGTAATCGGGAGGCGCGACAGAACAAAAAGCAAGTACAATTCTTTGGAGGGACAGCAGCTTGCGGTCAGTAATCATGAGGGGTTTATTGCAGCGGAGCTATGGCTTGCGGTTCAGGAGAAGCTTTCAAAAAACAAACAGCTTCCCAGAAAAAATGCGGGGAAGTATTCCTGGCTTACGGGGCTTTTGAAGTGCGGAAGATGCGGGTATGCCATGAAGGTGGCATATTCGGGAAGGGAAGATAAAATCCAGCTGCAATGCTCGGGACGAACCAACATGGCAATTTGTGATGCCAAACATGCGGTGGATTTACGGGAACTTGAAGCCTATGTTGCGGAGGAGATTACAGAAATTCTGCAGGCATCTCCGCCGAAAGAGATGATTCCGGCCGAACGAGAATTGTCCTCTGAAATGCTTGCGATAGAACGAAAAATAGAACGGCTTGTAAATGCACTTTCCGAAAGCAGCGAGGTTTCCGCAGGATACATCTCCAAACAAATTGAAGTTTTGCACAAAGAACGGGAGGAACTGATGCATCGGTGCCAAAAAGAAGCGCGTCCTATAAAGCAGTTGGATTTTAATGCGTGCAGTTTTGAAGAGAAAAAAGTGATAGCGCAGGAATTTATTTCGCGGATATTACTGGACGAAAAAAATGTAAATATTATATGGAAAATCTGACCCGGTGTAAATTGTTTTGCATTCGGGTTCTTTTTATGTGATTTTTCAATGTAATACTTTACAAATGAATAAACAGTGCAGTAAAGTACCAAGAGGGCCCCTGGGGAAGAAACGATAAAAAGTTTCTTCCCCTCGCTATAAGTAACGGTACTTTATAGTTTGATTTATTTTTTATTATAGTTATATTATTACAATAACAAAGAAATAAATAATTATATTACAAAGGAGTATATCGTTATGGCACTGTTTAAGGTTATGAACGGAAAGGATAAATACCGTAATGCAGACACCAAGGAAAAACTTATAGAATATGCATTTCGTCAGGATAAAGCAATACATAGATATATTGGGGGAATCGGGGTTTCGGTGGAAACTGCGGCAGAAGATATGCATCGGATTTCGGAAGAATTTGGCAAACCGGACGGGGTACAGGCCCGCCATTATGTGATTTCATTTACAAAGCAGGAATTACAAGACGCTGCTCTTGCAGATTTAATCGGACAGAACGTGATAAACTATATCGGAAGGGAATATCAGGCAGTGTATTCCGTGCATGAAGATAAAGCCTATCTTCACATTCATATCATTGCAAATTCCGTAAGCTTTGTGGACGGACATCGTTGCCGCGGTAAGCGACGGGAATTTCGTGAGCTTATGCACGAAATAGAGGCAATCATCAAAACATTTGGAATCAATCGGCTGATGTATATCAGTCGGAAAGAAAAATAAATTTGAATTGCACAAATGAGACCGATGACATAATTTTTTTATCTGCTTTTTTTAAAACGAATCAAAGCCCGGAGTTCTTTTCTTTAGTGCTGATGTTTTCCGTGTCGATAGCATTACGTCTGTTATTTGCTGTATTTATACCCTGGCAGATACATCTTATTCTTTTCGCATTTCCTGTCCTTCACCCTCCGCATTGCTTCACCGAAACGAATGATTCAAACAGAGCATCCATTTATAATCTTTTTGATTATGTAGGAATTACTACTTTTAAGTTGTAATTTCCTCAATAACAAGAAAATTCATCTTATAAAAAGGCGAGCGAAGCGAACGTTTAATTGACGAAGTTAATTTTGTTCTTTTCTCAAACAAAGAAAAGGCTTATAGCTAAAAATTATAATAAATTTAAAATCTGCTCCTAATCTATTGATTTTGAGCAGATTTTTTGGTATAATAATTATAGAAAATTATGAAAGGAGCATTTTTATGTGTGATACGATTTATACCATAGATGATATAAAAGCAGTTTTGCATCCTGTGTTTGTTAAGCACAGCGTAAACAAAGCTGTTCTGTTTGGCTCGTATGTTAAAGGGATGGCGAATCAGAATAGTGATGTTGACTTGCTCCTTGATAGCGGACTTCGTGGACTTCAGTTTGTAGGCTTAATTGAGGATGTTAGGTCAGCGCTTGATAAAGAAGTGGATGTTTTTGACGAAACGCATATAATCCCCGGCTCTAAGATATTCTCTGAAATTTCAAAGGACGGAGTGGTGATATATGAAAAATAAAATAATCGTTGAAAAAATACTTAAATATATCTCTAAGGTTCTTGAATACACAAAGGACACGGAGCATAATGCTTTTATCAGTAATTCAATTCTTGTGGAAGCTTGTGTTTTTAATCTTGGCCAGATAGGCGAACTTGCAAATAAGATTGATAAAGAGTTCGAGAAAAGTAATTCATCAATTCCGTGGCGAGTTCTGTATGGACTTCGCAACAAAATTGTTCACGACTATGAAGGTGTAAATCTTGTTTTGATATGGGATATTGTCAAAGAAGATTTACCCAAGTTGCATTCGCAGCTTCAAGAATTAAATCAAAAATTATGACATGTTTAGGGTGCTTGGACAGAACAGTCCGAGCACTTTTAGTATGGGGAAAATCTCCTTTGGATTTGATTCTGCAGTAAGACCGAATTGTTATTAGAATAAGCCGGAGATGTTCAAATGAATACCTCTGGCTTATCAATGCTCCATACATTCCACCGGCGATTTGTCTTCGCAAAAAGTCTTAAAAACAGACTGGCGAAGGGAACCGGAGATATTTTTCTCCATATATTTTACAGTACAACATGGAAGCGGTTCAACAAAGACGGCATCCTCTGCATTTTCAAACAAAGGATTGATGCGTGGAAGAGATTGGATTTTTTGAAAGACTTCACTGCTGACACCGAGCGTTACATGCCCTTTGTTTTTTATGAACCCTTTAGAATATTGTCCTAAAATAATACTTGTCATCCCACCGGACTTTGGAATGTAGCCGCAAATAATAAAATCGTCGTCTTTAAGATTTTTGTATTTTATCCAGTTGAAAGCGGCTGTCTTTTCAAAGTGGGGTCAAATATCAACCTTTTATCTCTTTTATAATGTTTGCATAATATGTCTGAAGGGCGACAACATCCGCTCCTATACTTATGAAGTTAAAACCTTCTTCTTCAAAATGCATGAGATTGGAAATCATCATTCTTGCACTATCTGCTTCAATCGATTACCAATATTTTACTTCATAAGCTCTTCTAAAAGTGCTTTCGCATTAACGATAATCTTTTCGGCGACACCGGATTTATATTGCGAGGTTCTTGCCTCATAGCCACCCTCATCGTAAGCGGATTTCATAGGGAAATAACCTGCATCACCATTAGTTAAAGCACAAGGCATAATCATCGACCAGCCCTTCGTTTCTTTTATTCCGACGCCAATGTCCGTAAATGGCTCACCCGGAATGCCTAAAAGAGCAACATTGCCGATTTGTACCCCTGTCAGACACAAATTAAATTTCGAGGGTCCATTTTCCAATCGACACATACGAAGTGCTTCCGCCACAACCGTGGTAAGCTGCATAGCTTTAAATGGAATTTCATCTTCCCGCCCGGCGTTATGAAGTTCTGCATATTTGTGTGCAAGCGGTAAATCCTTTTTATCCGGTACATTAGCGGGAATAGAGATGTGTTTTTTTATCATATTAATTTTATCTACTTCAATATAATGCACCTTGTCATAAACCTGTAGCACAGTGCCGGCTATTGCACGACCGATAAATCTTGCCATTCCGGGACTTTTCATTTCGTTGTCAAAGCTGATTTCGGTGTCATTCATATCACCGCCATCGGGGAATACATGGGTACTACCAACATCGCCTTCAGAACCGTTAAAAAAGATACATTGCGTTCCATCCAGTGCTTTTTCAATTGTAGAATACATCCATCCTGGCCAGTCGGGAGAAATTAATTCGCCGCCAATTGTATCGGTGTGAAGACCATAATTGACAAACACAATGCTCGGTGTGTCTTGACGGTCAAAACGCAGGATATGTACCCGCTGATCAAGTGACCCGATGGGATAATCAATATTTGGATCGTTTATAGGGGGACAGGTATAGGTAGAGCCATCCTTCATTTTATATCGTCTTATATACGCAACACGCTCTGGTGCTCGACCGGTGGCAAAGCCCATTTTTGCAGGCTTTAAATCGTCTAGCGCAAGTTTTGCTGTATCGGCTAATCGTTCTGCCAAAAATTCTGCATAGATGTTAATGGTAGTTTCATCCGCTTCAAAGAAAATCGGCACAGGATTAATTAGTGGACCAGTATGCGTATGTGTAGCCGAAATGAAAATGCTATCTTCTTTAACGTTAGTTTTTTGTCTGATTTTCTTATAGGCGCAGGCGAGAAAGGTATCATGAACACCGCAAACCGGAACACTGATGAGCAAGATTTTCTTTTCGTTTTTCGAAAGTGCCAATACTCTTACATCTATGTCATCTAAAATTCCTTTTGCAAAGCGGGGGACATAATAACCGCTAATACCAATACCAAGTGGCGGATTGACATTTTGCTTTGCAAAGCCAACTAAAAATGTATTCATTATTTATCACTCCCACTCGAAATTTAAAAACTATATAGGTCACCACCAAGCATAACTTTATGGATATTAAATTTATCATCTGTAAAAACCAAATCGGCAATTTTACCAATTTCGATAGAACCGATTTCATCATCCATCCCAAGAAGATGGGCAGGATTCGTGGATGCCATAATAAAAGTCTGTGCAATGCCGCAGTTGGTATGGCGCATAATATTGCGGCATGCGACATTCAAGGTTAACCGGCTCCCATCTAAAGCACCCGTATAGTCAAAATTTAAATCATGGATATGTGCAAGATGCGGGGGTGGAAGCTGTTCGTTTTGCACAAAACTATCCGAAATTAAAACCATTCGGCTTATCCCTTTCGCCTTCAACAGGACTTGCTGTAAAGTCGGATTTACGTGTATGCCGCAGGAATCACTTATGAGTTCAGCATACATTTCCGGTTGGTTGAGACAGTATTCGTCCGGCCCGTAGCCTCGGGTTCCCCGGGGTACGGCTCTTCTGCCTGTTGCGCACATGGCATGCGTCAAAAGCTTGGGTTTATATTTGCCGAGAGCGTGAATCTGCTCCGGCGTTGCATCACTATGTCCCAAAGCAAATATGACATTCGGGTTTACCGTTCGCGCATAAGAGAGAAACGGAAATAACCCCTCCCTTTCAGGCGCGATGGTCCATACTTTTACAGCGGTACCGGCTTCATCCACCAAGGCTTTGAATCGATTTTCATCAATAGGAGTGCGCCAAGGATTCAAATCAGATTCGGCACCGTAATTTGGATTAATATATGGCCCTTCGCAGTAGATGCCCTTTATATTTTTGGATTGCACCATTGCGGATTTTATCGTTTTGAATGCCTCTAAAAGTGCTTCATAATCTAAACCATAATAAGGAGCGGCAAGAATAGAGGTGGTTCCGTGCATCAAAAAGAAGTCCGCGGCCTTTAAAGGTTCCTTAAAAAGTAAATAACCATTGCCGCCATGCACATGTATGTCAATAAACCCGGGGCCTACATAAGCGCCCTTTGCATCAATGATTTCATCTGCTTTTGAAATATCTTTGTTTTCCGCTTCTTGAATATCCGAAATTCTGCTTTCCGAAATCAGAATTGCGCCGTCCCATATAATGCCTCTTTCCAAAACTATATTTGCATTTATGATTGCTTTTACCATGTTTTTCTTCCTTTAAATGTTAGTACTCTTTTTTACAAAGACGGATGAACATGTCCGATAATGTCTTTATAGTAAAGGGACAATGAAACAATATCCGCGCCAAGACTGATAAAATTAAATCCTTCATGAGCCAGGAGCTTCACATTATTTGGTGCGCCTGTCGTTGCGGCAATTTTACCGTGTTTGCGTGCAGTTTCGGCAACTTTTTTTCTTGCAGAGAGCAACTTTTCGTCATTGAAATCAAAGGGATTTCCGATTCCCTGGGTAAAATCGGCAGGACCAAAGAAAATCATATCAATACCGGGTAATGCACAGATTTCGTCGAGTTCAGCCATGGGTTCCGGATCTTCAATCTGTATGCAGGTGAAACGTTCTTCATTTGCCTCTTTTATATAATCAATGCCATCAACAAGGCAGAATTTTCCGTCTGCATTTCCGCCGTCCACAGGTCTTCTGCCAATGGGATGGAATTTTGTGTAATAAACAATTTCTTTCGCCTGTGCAAGGCTCATTAAATGAGGTACCATAATACCTGTGGAGTCTGCTTCCAAAGGACGTACCAGATCGCTGTAACTTCCGCGTGCAACCCGCGTGATTACATCACAATCATAAATTTTTGCCGCACGAATCATATTTTCCATAGCTGAAAAATCAGTAGGAACATGTTCGTGATCGAGCCAGATACAATCAAAACCGCTCATTGCAGCAATTTCTGCAACCCTTGGATCTGCAAGGTTCAGTTTTGTACAATAGGCAACTTCGCCGTTTCTGATTTTTTTCAGTACTTTACTTTTTCGCATGTTCATATTGCTTCAACCTCTTTTCTGATTTCGTCGAGTATGACTTTTCGTCCGCCTTCCTTCCGGCTTCTTATACCTGCAATAATGATTTCCATCATTTCAACCGTTTCTTCAAAAGGATAAGGACGTACACCTGTTTCTAAATATTCCACAAATTCATCAAGCTGCTTATGGAAGGCGTAATAGCTGTCTTTCATTGGAACACTTACGCTGTCTTTTGTTCCCACAAGCTTTAAATCCGATCCGGCGCTGTCGTATATAACAGCAAGATTTATGTCAATACCGTTTTCGTGAACAAGATGAACAATATTGTTGTTTTCACCGCCTGTGTTTTGTACGGAAAGATATCCGGGACCGGTGATTCTATATACAGGCTCTAAAGCGTGAATGCCGTACCGTTCCCAGCTTTTTGCCATAGTCATATTTATGTATCTTAAATTCCCGAGTTCATTTGTGGATGCGAAGTAGGGAAGATATTCCTTTGTATATCGGAAAGAACTTGAGGATAAAATTTTTGCACCTTCTTTTATCCAGCGGCAAAAAGTTTTCAAGTCTTCAACATTATCGGCAAGTGGTTTGTCGACAAAGACAGGTAATCCTGCTTTTATAAAAGGCGCAGTTCTCCATACATGCTCCCACCCCTTGTCGGTACCGATAATTACAGCGTCAACCTGACCGATTACGTCTTCCGGTTTTTCGACAATAGTCGGAATCAGTGAAGCTTTTGCAATCTTCTTTGCGTCCTCGGGGTCATCTGTCCAGATATGTGTGATTTTTGCTCCTCTTACTCCAAAATTTTCCGAAGACTCTTTTTCAAGATATCTTGGAATTACCGGGAAGCCGCAATCTTCCATAGCCTCTTTGTCATAACCATTAAACATGGCGCTCCAGGAATATGGATGTCCGTTTCCTTCAACCATTCCAAGCATTGCAATTTTAAATTCTTTCAAAGTTTACACTCCTTATTACTTCCATTCCCAGGGCTTGATAACGATGGGTTCAATTTCTTCCGATATTTCCAATATGGCACATCGAATCTTTTCAGAAAGAGCCGGTGTTGAAAAATTAGCCACACTGTCCAAAAGTTGTGAGGGTGTTTCACAGCCTAAAACCAGCGATGCAATTCCATCGGTATCGCGCATAAAGGAAAGTGCCAGCTGTGACATGGATAAGTTCTGCTCATCTGCAATCTTGTGAAGCTTGTCAAGCGCATGTTTTGCTGATTTTATTTTGATGGGAAGAGCATTTGTATCCATAAAAAATAATCCCTGAAGATATACACTTCTGATGAACACCGCAATATCGGAATCTGCAAGCCGACTGATTTGTCCTGACTTAATTTCATTATTATCGAATATATTCTGTGCTATCTGAATGCAATCAAAGCACCCTTTGTCCATAATACGATCTATATTTTTTTTATCTACAAAAGAAATCCCGATGTTTTTTACAAGACCTTCCTTTTTCAGCTCATACATGGCATCTATAATAGCAGCTCCGTAAGTGTCGATATATTCTTCGCGATGCAGCATTACACATGGTAGCGTTGAAAGATTCATTTTTTTAATGGAATCCTTTACTTGAGCAAAAAGGCTGTTCGCAATCTCATTGAGGGGTTCGTTATCAAACATTACTTTTGTAATCAAAGTTTTTTCGGCATCACATTCAGAAAAAAATCTACCCAGTACATCTTCGCTTTTGCCGTACGCTCTCGCGGTATCAAAAGAATATATCCCACTGTCAAGCGCTGTCTGCAGAATTGCTTTTGATTCTTCATAGGTAGGCATACCGTGAGAATTGTTTACACCATAAGGTAAGCCTAATTGGACGGTGCCTAAAGTAAGCTCGGAAATTTTACATCCGTTTTTTGTGATATATTTCATGTTGTCCACGCTCCTTATTTTGCACTATATCCGCCGTCAAGCGGAATAATTGCGCCTGTCATATAAAGCGATGCGTCGCTTGCCAAATAGAGAATAAGCCCTTTAAGATCGGTGTCGTTTGCCATTCTGCCAAGCATTGTTTTTTCGCAATATCTTTTAACAAATTTTTCGGGTTGATTGTTAAAAAGACCGCCGAGTTCTGCACAGTTAACTCTTACGCCGTGTTGTCCGTAATGCCCTGCAAGAAATCTTGTATAATTGGTCATTCCGCCCTTGTGAAAGAAATAATCTCCGGGCATCATTCCATCGGAAGAAAGCATGTCGGTTCCTTGGTAAAGGAAATAATCCGGACCTAATATTCCCATATACGAGCCAATGTTTATAATGGAACCGTACCCTGCCTTTGCCATGCGGTCACCAAACGCTTTTGAAATAATAAAGAGCCCCGTGGCGTTGGCGTTCATACTGCGTGAAAATGCATCTGCACAAGAAGTGTCAGTCGGTGAAACTCTGAGAACCGCATTGTTTACAAGAATATCAACTTTGTTCTCTTTAGCGTAAATCTCATCACACATTGAGATAATGCTGTCGCTATTCTCAAGATCAAATTCTGCAAATCGAATTTTATAATTCTGCTTAATCAAATCGGAAAGTCGTTCCGCATTATTCTTTCTGTTCCTCGATGCGACATAAACCGTGGCCCCCGCTTCGGCAAGCGCTTCTACAATCTGATAACCATACTTTCCTGCGCCGCCTGTTATAACAGCAATTTTTCCGTTTAAATTAAACATGTCCATTACATGCATTATCTGGATACTCCTTTCGTGTTTATCATTGTATATATACTATAAGAAAAGAATTAAAAAAAAAATACCTGTGGAGACATGTTTTGTGTTAGATGTCCGTTTTTACACTTTTGAGTAATTTTTTTAGTTATTATAAATTTGAGAAATTTTTGAATAAACATTCAAAAGAAGAGAGAGGTTTAAATTTTTGGCTTATTTTGTATGGTAGGGCAAAGCGCAGCATGCCCCGAAAAGCTTTGTCGACATAAAAAATAACTGCAGGTATTTTAAGAAAAGGAAACTTTAATTTAAAAGGAAATATACTATTTCGGCAGGGAGAAAAAAACAAAGAAGAATAAAGACAATAAAAACGTCCTGGAAGTTTATTCTCAGGACGTTTTTTGAGTTTGCACGTATTTCTGCTACTTGTTCTTTACCTTTGAAGGTAAAATGCCGTATCGTGTGCGAAAACGTGCCGAAAAATAAGATTGTGAAGAAAACCCGAGTTGGTTGCTGACCTCGCCGCAGGTGAGTCCTTCCATAAGAAGCTGCCTGGCTTTTGCAAGGCGCAGTTCTTCGTAAAAACACATGCACCCCATACCCGTATAGCGCGAAAAAATCTTCTTCAGTGTCGTGGGGCATACACCTGCGTGACGCGCGATGTCCGCAAGGCAGAGCGACGTTCCAAGATGTGCATCCATAAATCGGACGGCAGCTGCATAGGTTTGGGCGTGGCCATGCTTTGCGGTGGCTTTTTGCATGGGCAAGGCACAGATAAAGGACAGAAAAACTTCGAAAAGCTTCCGGGATGTGGGTGAGGAATGAGTTTGCTTCGTATTTAAGGTTGGATTTTCACCTTCCATATCCTGTATAAGTAAGGAAAGTAGTGAAGCCTCACGACTTGTCATTTTAGCGGTTAAGGGCTGCGTGAAGCCTTCGGCCTCGGTTGATAGGAAATGAAGAACAATCATTTCGGTTTTTTCGCTTCCAAACGAGCGATTTCGATGAAAGACCATACTGGGAATAAGAATACAGTCTCCGGCGGAAAGGGTAAATACCGTGTTGTCACAAGGAATTTCCATTTCCCCGTTGAGAATGATATTAAGTTCCATTTCGTAATGCCGGTGTCCTGGAAAAGTATATTCGTGCGGGTGTATATAATGATAGTATTGTAAAATAGAAACATTTGAAAAATCAGCTTTCATAAAACCTACCTCCAAGACGTCCGATATTATCAAAAATACGGCTGATATCCTATATACAATTAATTATTTATAGTATATAATAGTTTTAAATGATTGTCAAGAAAAAATACAATACGCAAATAAAGGAAAGAAGATAAAGGTGGGAGCGACTCCGGTTGGCGGAGCAGGTTAAATATATGATGAACGGATACGCCAAAGTGTCTGATGATAAAAAAGGAGTTAAAAGCTATGATTATTGCAACCATCAAAAACGCAGAGCGGTATTATAATTTAAACCGTAATTTCAAAGATGCGTTTCAGTTTTTAAAAACACTTTCGGAGGATTCTCCCGAAGGCGGCTTCGCATTCGAGGGGTTTCGGGGGCATGTTGCATCCTTGAACACGTGCGATACTGCGCAGGACGGCAAACTGAAAACCGCAGAGGCACATAAGGCATATCTCGATATTCATTATGTAATTTCGGGTGCGGAAGCGATAGGGTACGCAGATACGGACGCGCTTTCTCCGATAACGGAATATTTGCCCGATGAGGATTATCAGCTTTTTACGGGGAGCGTACAGAAGGTACACCTCCATAAAGGTGATTTCTGCATCGTATTTCCCGAGGATGCACACGTACCCGCCATGTGTGCGGAGAAAGAAAGCAAGCTGAAAAAAGCTGTGGTCAAAATCAGACTGTACTAAGTTAAAAAGTCACGCGGTTTTATCGGCTGAGTAAAGGTTATAATAAGCGGAGATGGGAGGAAGAAGGCATGGATAAGACGTATTCTGTTAAAATTGTTGATATTCTCTATGGTGATGCGCTTTTAAAGTTTTATCGGATATGTGTGGAGCAACAACGGAGATATGAAAAGGAGGTGGATTTTCACGGACATAAATTTTACGAATGCCATTTTGTGGAAAGCGGAAACTGCATATTCAGCATAGAAGAGAGAGAAATACCTATACATGCCCAGCAGCTTATGGTCATTCCGCCGGATATGGGACATTGTTCTTCGGAAAGTAGAGAAAATGCAAAAATTTGTGTGCTAGAGTTTGACATTGAAAGCATTAAAAGCGAAAAACGTGGATTTTACGCGATTTTTAGGCATCTTTTGGAACACGCTTCGGGACATCCCGTTTCAGTTTCTGTGGAGCTTGTGCGGCTGGTAAGTAAATTCCGTGCAATGCCGATTCCTGTAACAGTAGAAGAATATTGCCACTCTACAGCGGTGGCGGCAGAGATTGTGACACTTCTTTTTTCGGAGCTTGGTAAAAGCGCTGGGAATGATGTTTATAAAACTGTAGTGCCGTCCTCACCGGATTTCCGTGTGCTTCTTGACGTTTATATTTGTGATAGCCGTTATACGCTCGAAAAAATTGCAGAAGCACTTGGTTATTCGAAACGGCATCTTTCAAGGCTAATTTACAGCGTATACGGCATGAACCTTTCCGACGTCAGAAACAAAAGAAGCCGTGAGTATGCAAAATGGCGGCTTCGGAATACGGATTTCAGCATTGACAGAATCGCACTTGATGCAGGATTCAAAAGCGCAGCGGCAATGCGCGAGAGCTTTAAAAAGCATGACGGAATAACGCCGCAGGAATATAGGAAAAACCATAAAATCCCATGATTTTTTGTAAATGCGATTGTGGCTTCACTTTATGGACATTTTCACAAAAATATGTCCGAATTTCTATGGATTTACGTTTTGCTTGTATTTTAAAATAAAATGAGAATCAGGACGAAAGGAGGATTAAAATGAACCCAATAGATATCGGTACGAGAAGAGAGCCTTTCTGGGACACTTTTCTTGCAGACGAGGAAAAGACAACCGCGTGTCTTCGTGTAAATCACCCGACCTTTTGCGATTCACTATTGGAACTCGGAGAAGAATTTGATGAAACTTGCAATGAAAAAATGAGTATCAGCTATCCGATTCTTGTTCGGGGCGAGGACACATGGCGGCTTTACTACCACCCATGCCGCACGGAGGAAGGGTGGAGGGCGCGCGGCGGCGATTTTGCGCAGATGATGCTTTGCGTGCTGGAAAGCCGGGACGGCATTTCGTGGAAACGACCCGTACTTGATAATTTCAAAGAGCGATACGGAAGAGCGACGAACATCGTATTTGATGAGTTGAATGACGGAATCTTTATATTTTACGATGAAAATCCCGCATGCCCGCCCGAAGAAAAATATAAAGGCCTTGTTTGCCGCGTGGAGCGAAAAGAGGATGGAAAGCTTATAAAAAGGTGGCTGCATTGTTACACTTCGGCAGACGGCCTTACGTTTTCCGAAGGCTATCCCATCCATTACGGCTATCCCGTAAACGATGGAGCAAAATACGATTCTCTGAATATTCCCCTTTGGCTGGGAGACAGATATATTTTGTATTATCGCTGGTATGATGAAACGCCAGAAAGAAGCATCCGTATGGTGCGGTACGCCTATTCCGAGGATTTTCACACCTGGCACGAGGGTGGTACATTATCCTTTCATGACGAAAAGATATATCAGCTCTATACAAATCAGGTAATGCGTTATGAAAGAGCACCGCATATGTTTATAGGGCTTCCAACGAGATATATAGAAAGAACAGCGTATACGCCAAACATGGAGCAGATGGCGGCATATCCTGTGAAAAAAGCAGCATCTGATGAGAATCCGCCGGAAACCTTAAGGAGCGGACTTGCCGTAACGGATTGTCTCTTTATGAGTAGCCGCGACGGGGAAAACTGGAACCGTTTTTGCGAAGCGTTTATGACGCCCGGCTTTGAAAACCCTGATAACTGGGTGTACGGCGATTGCTATCCGAGTTATGGTTTTATGGATATTGGTGATGAAAATTATTATTTCTTCACTATAGACAAACATAGAACGCCTGATAAGCCAAAGCCTTTGCATCGTTGGAAAATACGGAAGGATGGCTTTGCATACTTTGAAGCGGATGATGACGGTGCAGTATTTGTGACAAATCCCATCTCCTTTGACGGCAAAAAGCTGCATCTGAATTTTGAAACGTCTGCCGCAGGCAGCATTTATGTAGACCTTTTGGACGCGGACGGAAACGAAATCGAAGGCAAGACAAGCTTTGAGATTTTCGGCAATGCCATAGACCGTGAAGTGTATTTTGCGGACGGTTCTGATTTTTCGGAATATGCAGGAAAACCCGTTCGTCTTCGCTTCCGGATGCAGGATGCAAGGCTGTATTCCATGAAATTTGAATAAGACGCTAAAATGTATAATATGTACCCAAACGGCGGAGCCCGTTTACATATATTAATTTTTTTGAAAGGTGGAAAACACATGAAAAGAAAACTTTTGGCAATGGCGATTATGCTGTCCCTGGCTTTAGGGATGGCGGCAATTCCCACAGCGGCCGAGTCGGCGGCAAACGACCTGCTTTTAGGAACAGGCGATTTTGAAACAGAAAATGTTGCTGTTGGTTGGAACAGTAGTCTGGAAGCGGTAAACGATGCAGATGGCGCAAAGAGTGGTTCTGTTTATCTTGCCGTACCGGAAGGTGCTGCAGAAGATACGGTTTACGGTGCAAGTGTATCACTTCCCGTAAAGGCGGATACAGGCTATACACTTTCTTTCTGGGTAAAGTGTGGCAGCACGAAAAGTGGCAGAGTGTTGATTCGAAGTAACGTGGGTGGACAGCAGTACAGCATGGCTGAAACCTCCCGTTCCATTTTAGGCGATGATATTACCGTTCGCTTCGGTAATACAGTTCCTGAAGGAGCAACCGTTTCTCCCTGGCGCGAGGTGAAGAGAAGCTTTGTTACAGCACCGGAGACTGACTCGCTTCTTTTGCAATTTTACACGGAGTATGAAACCGGTTATAATGACCTTAAACTGTGCCTCGACAACGTAAAATTAACAGAAGGCGTAGAAAATCTTCTGATGAACGGGGAGATGAATTCCTATACTGCTAGATATAATGATACCAAATATGGTGACGTGCCAATGGCTGACAATTGGACCGTGTATCAGACCTCAGATGGCGGCTGGAATAAAGTTTTAGAAGATCCTAACGACGTCGGTAGCGGCAATATGGTTTTGCAAGCAGGCAAATATTCACAGGTTTATCAGCAGAATGTTCCTCTTGCGGCCGGACAGTATAAAATGTCCTTCCGTTACCGTGCTACCTATCAATACTCACACCCCGGCCCTTCAGCCGGCTGTATTCTGCAGGAAAACTATTATTTCTTCGGTTCGAGTAATACAAACGGTGCAAAACCCTGCTTCCGTGATTATGTAGGCGTAAAGCCCCAGTCTCAAGCTGAGGATTATTTATGGATGGAATACGTTGTATATTTCACTGTACCGGAGGATGGTTATTATGCTGTCGGCGTAGGGGAAAGATGGGTTGTCAGCGGATTGATGTATGACGATATTGTACTTTTGCCTGCAGAAGAAAATACGGTAACATATGTTAACCCGCAGTTTGCTTCCGTTGCAGGACCGGGGACAACAACTTATGCTCCTGTTGGTAATATTACAAGCATGCGTGGTAATAAAGTGGCTTCCGTCACAGGCGGCACTAAGTCCGGAGATGCATACAATTTAACAGCGATTGGACATTATCTTGCTGAAAATGTGGATGCTACGGAAGAATTTACATTGTTGACCGCTGTTTACAAAAAGGATAAGGAAACACAGAAGATTTCTCTTTATAGCATCAATCTTGAAGATGGGGAATCGGCTCCTGTTACTAATACCACGACAGAGGGCTATCCGAAGCATAATTCCGAAAATATTATGGTAAACTTCTCTGTTCCTGCAGAGGACGATACCTATACCTATGAAGTAAAGAGCTTTATGTGGTCTTCTGTCAGCGGCATGAAACCCGTCAGCGAAGCATTTGAGCTTACATACTAATTTTTGAACAGGAGAAAAATATGCGAAAAATAACTTTACGAACTCTTGCACTTTTACTTGTTTTTTCGCTGTGGACTGTAATGCTTCCTGTTTCGGCAGCCAAGGAGGGGGATTCTATCCCCCTCTTAAATGCCGGCTTTGAGGAGGCAACGGAAAGTGAAAATCCCGGTTGGAGCTATATCTCTGACCACAAAAATACGATAGATACAAGCTACAGCAAAAGCGGTAAAAACTCACTTAAAATAGATAACATACCAAACAGACAGTGTTGGGCGGCACAAACGGTGTATGTGGATAAAGCAGGGCTCATTCCCGGCGCCATGTACGAGGTCGGCGCATGGATTTCTACAGACCTTACTACCATCGGCGGTGCAGGTGCCGGGTTTAAGATTGAAATGTATAGAGCGGACGGGTCAGGCATTGCAGGCACGGATACTGCCAATACCAAGGGTATTAATTTTAACACTCTCAGGCAATGGAATTATGCATCTCATTTCTTTCAGCTGCATCCGGAAACAGGTTATATAAAGATCTATATCCGTACATATGGTGAAGGCGTTGCATGGTATGATGATGTAACCTTAAAGCTTTCCGGCGGACCCGAGCCGTACAGCTATTTTGCAGACCATGTGTTCCACTATCCTGATGAAAAAGAGGGGAATGCCTATGTTTATCTCGATTCCTATTATGCAGAGGACAGCGAGGAAGCAAAAAGCGTTATGGGCAGATTTACTTTCTATGATGTGGACGGCGTGACGGTGCTGGATAAAAAGGAAAATGTGAAGTTTTCAAATGGGGAAATGAAATATACATATCCTGTTTCTTTAATGAAGGAAAAACAGGTACAGTATCAGCTGAAAACAGAACTTGTAAACGGGAATGGCGAAACGATAAACGAATGGATGGAAAATCTGTACGTTTATGACCGCTCATTATGGATGCCCGATAAACGCATGATTATAAACGGCGAACGTTTTGATCCTGTAATTGCATACCATGCGGATATTCCTTCGTATGAAGAGATTTCTGCAGGCGGCTTTACGGCGGTGCAAACCGGCGTAGGTGCTACTGTGGATAAAGCTGTTCGGGATAAATATATGGCAGCTCTGGAAGCAAACGGATTAAAGGGACTTTTTGTTTTGTATCCCGATATGAAGCCGGCAGCACATCCTGATGTAGTGCATTTCACAAAAGAAATTGTAAATGAGCTTAAGGATGATCCACGCATTTTTGCCTGGGCAGTTATGGATGAACCCCTTGGTGCCGGTGTTACCCCGGAAAAGAAAAAGATGCTCGAAGAGAGCTATCGAATCATTCGTGATATTGACCCGAATCATCCTGTATATCTGGTAGATTATAATAATCATAAGGAGTCTGCCAAATATTGTGATGTATTCTTTGCGGATACATATGCAAGTTCTGAGGACACGGCAAAAATTGTTTCTGATATCAATGAACCGCTTGCGAGGCAGATAACCCGCACTGCCGTGAATGAGCTGGCAGCCAGTTACAAATCTCAACAGGGAATGCCGTCTTTGAAAACAATGCGCGGAAGCGTACTTCGCGGTTTTGAAGCCGGCAACAGCTACGGTACAGGCTTTTATTCCATCGATGATGCCATAGGACATATCCCGGGAGAGGAAAAGGCGGCATTATATACACTGGATATCTGGGAGGACTTTACAAAAATTCTTCTCGAAGATGCCCCGATTCTCTTTGACTATTATGCAGGTTATGAAGGAAAAGATTATACTGTCCTTAATGAATACAAAGAAGGAAATCCTTGTGAAGAACTCTTGTGGAGAACGTGGTTTACCGATGAAGGAGAGATGTATCTTTTAGCGCATAACAGAAGTTCTGAAACGGCGGACTTCAATATTCCGCTTGCAAGCGCAAACGGTAAGGTACGAGTAGGTGCTTACACGGCAAAGCCGATAGGCATTACGGCTACAGGCGAGAAAACGGGCGAGAATACAATTTCCTTTACCCTCGAACAGGAAGAAGCGGCACTTTATAAAATCACGCCTTCGGAGAAAGTGGACTTAAGTCTTATCGATGCACCCGCCTTTGATGATATCGATGGCGATTATGCATGGGCAAAAGATGCCATTCTTACGATGCAGGGACACGGCGTTGTGAACGCCAAGGGTGAAAATACATTTGCACCCGGTGAAGCTATTACGCGCGGTGACTTTGCAGGCTTCTTAGTTCGCACTTTGGGCTTTACTTCCGACAGCACGGAAAACTTCTCAGATGTTCCTGCGGAGCGTGAATATGCAAAGGAAATTGCCACAGGAAAAGCAATTGGCGTTTTAAACGGCATCGGCGAAAATCTTTTTAATCCTGAAGCCGCTATCACTCGTCAGGATATGATGACCATTTGCGCTCGTGGTATGAAAATGGCAGAAAAACTTTCGGCGGCAGACGCTTCCGTACTTGATGCATTCCATGATAAGGCGAACGTTGCCGATTATGCCCTTGAAAGCGTATCTTCCATGATTGCAAGCGGCATTATCAAAGGTGATGATGCAGGATACTTAAATCCCACAGGCAATACACGTCGTGCCGAAGCGGCTGTGATTATGCAGCGGATTTTGCATGCAGAAAAGGTAGCCGTAACGCCTGAAGGAGAAGCGGTCACACCATCCACTCCTTCTGAACCCGAAATTCCGAAGGAGGTAATTGAATTTGCGGCACCTTCTGAGGAAGCATTGGCAAAATATAACCGCTCCATTGACCTTCTCAAAGGGCTTGGAACGCCTGCCATTACGCCGGAGACCTCTATCACAAACGGCGAAGCAGAAGCGGCAGTCTCCGCGGCAATCGGCATGGGCTTTGATGCATTCGGCGAAAACCATAAGGCACTTACGACCGCAAAGGCTGTGGAAGAAATCGTAAAGCTTCTCGGTTATGAAGTCTATGCACAGCGCGACGGCGGCTTTATGGGTACAGCGGCAAGAATTGATTTAATTCGCGGCATGGATGTTTCTTCGGAATATCTTCGCGGCGGTGAATTTGCCCTTCTTCTCGAGAATGCCTTAGGTATCTATCTTGCTGACCCCACCAGCTACGGCGAAAGTGCCGATGGCAGATATGTGGAAAGTGAAGATACACTTCTGACCCGTTTCCGTCACCTTACCTTATATAAAGGTGTACTGGAGCAGAACGAAAACACGGGTCTTGCCCGCGGCAAGGTGGCAGTGGGAACAAACCTTCTTGACGTCGGAGATTCGGATGCGAAGAATTTCATCGGTCAAAAGGTAGAAGCCTATACCGAAGGGGAAGACAACAAAATTGTCTACATCCGCGCCAATAAAAACGTGAAAACCACCACGGTGGATGCAGAAAAAATCGACCCGGGCCAGACGGATATGGGCCGCCTTGTTTACGAGGATGAAAATGGACATACAAAATCCATTACCATTTCCGGTGCACAGGTGCTCTACAATGGAAAGTACAAGACGAATGCTGATGTGAATACGATAACGCCGGCACAAGGGGCTGTAACCCTAATTGAAAACGGCGGCAGCGGTGCGGACTACATTCTGGTGGAAAAATATAGTAACTTCATTGTAGACAGTGTTTTTGCAGAAGAAAATAAGATTTTCTTTAAAAACCGTCCAGAACTCATCTGGGATGTTAATGACACTTCAAAACGTCTTTCCATGCAAGGCGGCAGATTTGACACCCTCACGGAATGGACTGTTCTGTCCCTTTATGAAAGTGAAGATGGTAAAGTGATTCGTGCCATTGTCAGCACAAAAACCGCGACAGGAAAGATTGTGGAAATTAGCGATGAGGACGTTACGGTAGGCGAAACGGTCTTTAGTCTTGCGGAAGACGTTTTCGGCACAATCTCTTTGGGTGAGGAATACACGTTACTGCAGGATGCAAGCGGCAAAATCGCCGGTGTTAATGATGAAATGATAAAGAAAGAGTACGTGTATTATACAACTATGGCAAAAGGCAAGGGAATGGATGGTAAGGTTTCTCTCCGTATATTTACGAAAGACAACGTCATGGAAGTCAAAGAGGTAAAGGATCCCGTCATGTATAACGGTTCGCCCATCCCTGCGGCACAGCTTTTGGAAAAGCCGGCACTGATGAGCGGCACAACGCCCATAGGACAGCTTATGGTGATTGAACGTGAAGGTGATTTCATTTCTTCCATTGAGACGGCAAAGAACGGAACAAAAATGACAGAGACAGAGCGTCTTTCGGTATTTTCCTATGATGTTGAGATTCCGGACAGAGCCCATGACACAGACGCCAAGAGATTATATCAGGGGTTTGATGCCAGAATTCTTGCCGGTAAATATCTTGTGGACAGTGGAATTGTTTATTTCGTAGTGCCGGAAAAATATTCCGCAAAGGATTCCGATTATCATGCATACGGATGGAGTAAATTCAAGCATGATGATACCTTTGTAAATTCTGTTATTTATGACATTGATGAAAATTACAGCATCGGTGCCATTGTGCAGACAGTTCCGAACTTTGTAGAAGCAGGTGTCACAGGTATCGGCGCGGTGGTTGTCGGAAAAGGAAAAGAAATGAATGCCGACGGCGAAGTGGTAACGACCCTCAGAGTAAGACGACATGATGAAACCGTTTTGAAATTCCAGTCGGATGATTTTGAAGTTGTGTTCGGAAGTGCGGTTATGACAAGCTTCCCCGGCGGTGACCCTCAGCATAAAACAGGATGGGGACAGTCGAATACGCCCAAGGATACAATTAGGCCCGATGATTTGAATGTCGGAGATGTTATTCTTTACAGTGTAAAATCCGGAACGAATGATGTTGTAACAAGCATGCGTGTTTTGTACCGTGCAGGGTACGGTGCAAAGGGTGAAATCAGCCAGGAAGGTATGGGCCCGAATTACAACTATTCACAGCTCACCTATGCTTGCGGCAAGGTAGAAAAGGTGCTTGACCGTGCCTTTACCATGACGCCGGGACAGTGGGAACGTCTTTTTGTATTTGCAGGAAACGGGGAACAGGCACCGATTGTTCTGGTTGAAGATGGTGAAGTGAAAAAGGCAACTAAACAGCATATGCGTGTGGGTGATACCGTCTATGTGCAAAAATACAATCCTTACACGGAAATCATTGTTATCTACAGGTGAACGGTATGAAGAAATGCTTTGCATTGACGCTTGTATTGATGATGCTTGTTTTACTGTGTCCGTCGCTTTCAGCGGCGGACACAGGCAATCTCCTTGTAAACGGGGATTTTGAAAACGGTTCCTCCAGTTGGGGACATATAAATGGAAACTTCAGTACAATTACAAACGAATCCGTAGGCGGTAATACGGGGAATAAGCTAAAGCTTACAAGAACAAGCACGGAAAGCTCGGACTGGGTCTATCAGCGGCTTCTTCCGCCCAAATACACACCCGGGGCTACATATTATGCAAAATTTGATTTTTGCGGCGACCTTTCCGGAAGCGGCGGACTGATTCTGCAGATGAAATACTATAAGACAAACAGCCCGGAATACCGTGACATCAGTGCCGGATCTAAGCTTAATACAAACGGAAAGTGGAACACAGTCACGCTTGATTTTACTGTACCCGAGGATTGCAATGAAGAGATGCGCCTTTGGATTCGGCTGTACGGTGCTGCTACAGTATATGTAGACAACGTAGAACTCTATGAAACGGCGGGACCGGATGCGTACTTTTTAAATAACAGTACGGTTTTTCATTATGACGGCAAGGAAACGGGAACCCTTTCAGCACGGCTTTTTTCTTTTTATGATGAAACACATTTTGCGGCGAAAAGCCTGGTGACCTTTTCGCTCTCGGATAAAGAAAAGGAACTTAAAAAAGTTACACTTCCTTTTACCGGCAGAATAGCAGAATTTCATTATAAAGCAGGCGATTACCTTTCGGAAGCGAGAAAGGAATGTACCTATGCTATTCGTGTGCATTCGCCGGAAGGCGAACTGCTGAAAGAACGAACCGGTACGCTGTACCTTGTGCCTCGCCCTTCACGGCTTGACGAAACCGGAAATTATATTATAAACGGTGAAGTTTTCAACCCCGTATTCGGCTATCACGTCTCAACGCCTTCGGACGATGCGGCAGATGAGGATAATGCGTATAAAGCCGCAAAAGAAGCGGGTCTCAATGTTGTGATGGTTACCATGACATACAGCCGCTGGCTTACGGGGCGAAATCAAGTCAATCATGTTTTAAAGCAGCTTGATAAATATGATTTGTACGGCATTTTCTGCCTCTATGATTCCGTTTCAGATTATGAAAACGGCGGAACGAAATTACTTACCGCAGGACATCCGAACGAAATTGCAAACACAAGAGCCATGGCAGAAAATCTTGCCAATGAAAAGCGCGTATTTGCTTGGGCATTGATGGATGAACCCTTCGGGAAAGAAATATCACCGGAGCGAGAAGCGGAGCTTGAGCTTGCCTATAAAGAAATTCGGGCAAGAGATACGATGCATCCGATTTATTGTGTCGATTACGAAAAAGGTAGTTTTTATGCAGACATAAAATACTGTGACATATTTGCACCAGATCCGTACTCGCCTACGCAGACATATGTTTCGGATATGATGCAGTATGCCATGGAAGTGGCTGAGCCGCAAAACAAACCTGTATATGCAGTTTTGGGGACGTATACACGGCCAAACAGTACTCCGACCACCCCGGAGCTTGTGCGACATCATATTTACCAGGCACTTTTTGCAGGCGCAAAAGGCATTGGGTATTACAGCTTTGACGAATGCGGCGAGACAGGAAAAGAAGTCCTTTGGAAAACAGACCTTTTTGAAGGGATTGTGCAAATCGGAAAAGAGCTGCCGATTCTTTTTGAAACGATGGTCGGAAAGCCATATACAGAAGTGAAAAATGATCAATATATTATGCGAACCTATGCGAACGGGAAAACAGCTATTCTGTCTCTTGCCACAGACAGTCCGAAAATTGCACTCGAAAAATATCGCGGCGTTCGTGCACTATCGGGAGAGTCAGGGGTGCTTCTGCGTGACAAGGAATCGTATTTCCTTCTTCTGGGGCAATTTACGGCGGCACTCTTTGAATATACGTCCCCCATACAGGTCTGGAAGGACGGCGTAGAAACAAACAAGCTTTCCGACGGTACATATTCCGTAACGCATGTGTCGGGAAGTACGGATTTATACATTGCACTATATGCCGCGGAAAGCGGAGAACTTGTAAAGCTTTATGTAGCGAAAAATAAGGCAGGCGGTTCGATGAAGCTGACCGTACCGTCCGAAGGACAATACAAAATGAAGGTATTTGCTTTTTCACCGGGTACACTGCTCCCTGTGGCAAAGGCAGTTACCCTGCAGTAGAGAGGATGGAAAATGAAAATGAAATATACTTTTAAAATGCTGGAAGGCGAATATTGGTGGGGCGGCAGTACATATGAGGGCATAAACATGCCCTTTTCTGCTCTCAGTACGTATGAAGCCGATTATCGTATAGATGCGCTGAATCAAACGATGCCGCTGTTTCTTTCGAATCGCGGACGGTATATCTGGAGCGAAAAGCCGTTTGCTGTAAAAATTGAAAACGGTATATTCTCTATGGAAGGAGAAGATATTGAACTCTGTGAGGCAGGCGAAACGCTTCGGGATGCATATCTTGCGGCGATGCGTGCTCATTTCCCGTTTTCGGGAAAAACGCTCCCTCGACTTTTCTTTGAGACGGCACAATATAACACCTGGATGGAATTTACCTATACGCCTACCGAGGAGGGCGTTCTTCGTTATGCGGAAGAGATTCTGAAAAACGGCTTTGCGCCCGGCATTCTGATTATAGACGAAGGGTGGCAACGGGAATACGGGGATTGGCGCTTTGATCCCGAGAAGTTTCCGCATCCGAAAGAAATGGTCGAAAAACTGCATGCAATGGGATTTACCGTGATGGTGTGGGTAACGCCGTTTATGAGGCCGGACGGAGAGCGGTTTGTCCGAAATGCATATTATGACAATGCGGATAAAAATTACTTCGCAAGAACAGATGACGGCGAGGTTGCGTTTGTGCGCTGGTGGAACGGTGCAAGTGCCATATTGGATTTTACCAAGGAAAGCGACAGGGAATATCTGGATACACAGCTTCAGGCTCTTATGCGGGATGTTGGTGTTGACGGCTTTAAATTTGACGGCGGCACGGTTTCTTGTTATTCCAAGAGCTCTGCAGTTGGAGCGAAGATTTCTTCGGAAAAAGATGCATATGAATATAATCTTGCATGGAATGCTTTTGGGGAAAGATATACGTTCCATGAATATAAGGATACGTTTAAAGGCGGAGGGAAAGCTGTCATTCAGCGTATTTGCGATAAAAGACATCGTTGGACGGACCAGGGGCTTGATTGCCTGATTCCTTCCGGCATCGCTATGGGGCTTATCGGACATCCATTTGTTTGCCCTGATATGGTTGGCGGGGGCGAATGGACAGATGCTGATGGCGAAAACGGAAAGATTGACGAGGAACTTTTTGTGCGTATGGCGCAATGCTCCGCACTTTTTCCGATGATGCAGTTTTCATTGGCACCATGGCGCGTGCTTCCCGAAGAGAATCTCGCCTATGTCCGCGCGGCGGCAGAGCTGCATAGAAATATGGCGCCCACAATTTGTGCGTGCATTTCGGAAAGTGAAAAAACTGGTGAGCCAACATTGCGACCTATGTGTTATCAGTATCCGGGATGCGGTTACGAAACAATTAAGGATCAGTTCCTTATCGGTGCAGATATTATGGTTGCGCCGGTTGTTAGCCCCGGCACAAGAGAACGTGTAGTTGTTTTTCCGGAAGGAAAATGGGAAGCGCTGGACGGCACAGTTTACAGCGGTGGAAAAAGCGAAACGGTTCCGGCACCCCTGGAGACACTTTTGTATTATAAAAGAATTGGCTAAACTTAATACTTGAATAAATGATAATAGACGGTGTAAAAAATCAATTTTTTACACCGTCTCAGACTGTCGAAGAACCCGAATTTGCATCAATCAAAAATCGGGTTCTTCTTCATATTTATTAAATTTATAACAAAATTAAGCCATTTGGAAGGGGATTAAAATGTAATAACATCTTCTTTCTTTTAGATATTATACCTTTGATACAAAACTTTGTATCAAAATTAAAAGAAAGAGAGGAAACGAAAGTGATATTCAGTTTCAGCAAAAAGAAATTCTTTAAGAAAATAATTCTTGGCATAAGTGCACTGCTTAAATCTATCATAGGCGGCATAGCTGAGAGTTTTATATTTTCTTAAAAACGAAAGAAACGGAGGAATTAAAAATGGAAGTAAAAACAACGTGCTTTGTGTGCGGTACAGAGCTAATGGCGGATGCCTTTGTGGAATTTGACGGGAAAATATTTTGCGACGAATGTTTGAGGGAAAAGACGATAACCTGCGACTCTTGCGGGGAGCGCATATATCGCGAGGAAGCACAAGGAGATGCGTTTACATCATTATGCAGCAGCTGTTATGATTACAATTATACGCACTGCGAAGAATGCGGTGCCCTGATACATAATGACGATGCGCATTACGAGGACGATTCAGATGATCCATACTGCGCGGAATGCTTTGCTAAATTGCAAGCATGTGCAATAAAGTCATATAACTACAAGCCCGAGCCGATATTTTACGGCTCGGGTAATTTATTTATGGGAGTGGAACTTGAAATTGACAAAGGCGGTGAGGATAATGAAAATGCGGAGGCTTTGCTTGATATCGCAAACCGTTATAAAGAGCATATGTACTGCAAGCACGACGGTAGTATTGATAATGGTTTTGAAATGGTTTCGCACCCGATGAGTCTGGAATATCATATGAGCGAAATGAATTGGGGTGATATATTTCGTCATGCCGTTTCTATGGACTACCGTTCTCATCAGACAAGCACCTGCGGACTACATATTCACGTGAGCCGCTCCGCTTTTGGCAAGAGCATTGATGAACAAGAAGATGTCATTTCAAGAATTGTGTATTTTGTGGAAAACCATTGGAATGAGCTTTTAAAGTTTTCGCGCCGTACAGAGGAAACAATTAATCGTTGGGCGAGCCGCTATGGAATATCAACAACGGCAAAAGACACCTACAAAAATGCAAAAGACAGACACATGGGACGGTATGTTGCGGTGAATCTCGAAAATTACAGTACCATAGAATTTCGTCTGTTCAGAGGGACGTTATGCTACAAAACCTTTGTTGCGACCTTACAGCTGATTTATGAGATTTGCAGGTTTGCTATCCAAATGAACGACAAGTCTATGGAACGTTTGTCTTGGTCGGAGTTTGTTTTAAAAATTCCACCTGATAAAGCAGAGCTGATTGAGTATTTGAAAGTTAAAAGACTGTATGTAAATGAGAAAATGGAAGAAAGCGAGGATATGTAATATGTGCGGTTTATTTGGGATTTATAATTACAGCGGACAAAAAATCGAAGGACTAAGTAACCTTACGAATCTGCTTGCCGAAAATGCAACTGTCAGAGGAACGGATGCCGCCGGGATTGCGTATAACAGTGGAGGAAAACTAACGATACATAAAGAAGCAAAGTCGGCATATATGGTGGATTTCAAGCATCCCGACAATGCGGTTTGCGTCACCGGACATACCCGCCATGCAACGCAAGGCGACAAAAAGAAAAATTATAATAACCATCCATTCGCAGGTTCTTGCAGAAATTTGCGTTTTGCTCTTGCGCATAACGGAGTGCTTATAAATGATGCGGATTTAAAACGGCAATATCATTTGCCGAGAACAAAAATTGCAACGGATAGCTTTGTTGCCGTCCAGCTTCTCGAAAAGAGAAAACTGCTTGATATTGAAAGCGTAAAGTTTATGGCGGAAAAAGTAAGCGGCAGCTTTGCCTTTACCATTCTCGACAGTTCCGATACACTATGGCTTGTTCGAGGCGACAGTCCGCTCTCGCTTGTGCATCTGCCAAAATATAAACTTTATGTTTATGCTTCAACAGAAGAAATCTTGTATAAATCGCTTGTGGATACAAAGTTGTTTGCCGAAATCAAAAGTGGGGCATTTGAAGAGATAGCAGTTCGCTCCGGCGATATTATAAGGTTCTTGCCTGACGGCAAGCTTTTAAAGGATACTTTTAAATTTGCAGATTACAGTAGCCTGTATGACTGCCGTTGGTGGAGCTATATGCCAAAGGACAAGCAAAACGCATATGTCGAGGATTTAAAATCTGTTGCCGCATATCAGGGCTTTGCGTCCGAAACGGTAGATGAATTATTAAATGATGGTTTTACCCCGGAAGAAATTGAGGAATACATTTACTGTTTGGAATAAGTATGTTTCAAAAGGTACACCTTTTGGTATATTGCAAGAGAGAGTATAATGTAAAGGATTTAGTATCCGTAAAGGTCCGGAAAAACTTTTGGAACTATCCCAAAATCAGAACGACCTTTATGGACGCTTTTGTTTGGAGGAAATATGGAAAGCAAAGTGTTTTATTATGCCCGAGTGTCCAGCCGGGAACAGAACCTCGACAGGCAACTGGAAGCCTTCCGAAAGCTCGGTGCTTTAGAACGGGAAATTATTTGCGATAAAGATAGCGGGAAGGATTTACAACGAACAGGATATCAAGCACTTAAAAATGCTATGCTTCGAAGCGGTGATACTCTTGTTGTAAAATCTTTGGACAGGCTCAGCAGAAACAAAACGGATATCAAAAATGAACTGCAATATTTTAAAGAAAATAACATACGGCTAAAAGTGATGGACCTCCCTACAACCATGATGGAATTACCCGAAGGTCAGGAATGGGTTTTTGAAATGGTCAATGCGATTTTGATTGAAGTCCTCGGCACAATCGCAGAGCAGGAGCGAAAGACCATCCAAAAACGGCAGAGGGAAGGAATAGATGCGGCAAAGAGGAAAGGGAAGCATCTTGGGAGACCTAAGGCAGAGCTACCCGATGGATACGAACTGGTGCTTTCAGATTGGAAAAGCGGAAAAATAAGAACGAAGGAGGCGATGGAAGAACTCGGGATGCGAAAATCAACCTTTTATAGATGTGTGCGTACGCTTGGGGACTGAAACGGTAGAAGCGATTATCAAGGAAGTATACGATAAGCTGGGCAGTAAAAAATGAATTTCGTTAAGTGGCAAGGTGTTTCCAACTGCTGCCAGTGGGGACAGCCTGGACTGGAAGGGGCTGACGGCAACAGAAATGGAGGCGCGGATTATGCCCCGTATTCGAAATGGCTCAATTATTTTGTTTCATGCAGGAACAGAGCAGACTGCCGAAGCCCTTCCGGCTCTTTTGGAAGAAATCCGGGCGGACGGCTATGTGTTTTCTACGGTGGGAGACCTGATTTACAAAGAAAACTACATAGTAAATCATGAGGGCAGACAAATACAAACCGGAAACATGTAAATACAGGTCATTTGAAAAAATACCGAAGCAACCAGAATAGGCGCTTCGGTATTTTGGGTTTCTGAAAATTCTATATTGTCTTTTACCGTTTGGAAAGGACTTCCTTTTCGTAAGTGCGGACGGCGGGCAGCCAATCAACAGGTGTACCATTTTCCTCGCAGAACTTTTCCCAGACAGCACCGAAGGGATATTCCTTCAGCTCTTCGGTGATGGCCATAATGGATGTGAAATCATCTTCTTCCTGCATTTCCGCCAGCATCTGGTTCGGGGTCAGAAGTGCACGAAGGAGAGCCTTCTGCATATTCCGCATGCCGGTAACCCAGGCAGCAATGCGATTGATACTGGCGTCAAAGTAATCCAGCCCAATCATCACGCGGTCCAGGGCATCACAGCAGACAATTTCTTTTGCAATTTCACAAAGCTCATCCTCCATAAGTACCACATGGTCACTGTCCCAGCGTACACCGCGGGTAACGTGCAGGGCTACTTTGTCGGCGAAGAGAAGCAGCGAGGGAAGCTTATCGGAAACCACTTCGGTGGGATGATAGTGGCCATTATCAAGAAGACACAAAATCTTATTCTCGGTGGCATACTGCATATAAAATTCGTGGGAGCCGACGGTATAGGCTTCCATGCCGATGCCGAATACTTTGGATTCCACACTGTCCACAATATATTTTTCATCATATTTTACAGCGAAAATCTCATCCAGAGAAGCTTTCAGACGTGCGCGGGGGGAGAACCGGTCTGCAGGGATGTTTTTATACCCGTCCGGAATCCAGAGGTTGCAGAGACAGGGGGAACCCTGTTCCTTACCGATGTAAGCCGCAATTTCGCGGCAGGCCTTGCCATGATTTACCCAGAATTTACGAATTTCTTCGTTCGGGTGGGAAAGCGTCAGATTATCGGCTGCTTTCGGATGGGAGAAGAAAGTGGGGTTAAAGTCGAGATACAAACCGCGTTCCTTCGCAAACTGCACCCAGGGTGCAAAATGTTCGGGGCGCAGTTGATCCCGGTCCACCTTGTTGCCGTTAAAAATCGCATAGATGGCATGGAGGTTGATACGGTGCTTGCCCGGAATCAGGGAAAGGGCCTTGTCAATATCTGCCATCAGCTCCTGGGGCGTGGAGGCCTTACCGGGATAGTTGCCGGTGGTCTGAATGCCGCCGGACAGTGCGCCGTCGGATTCAAAGCCAATTACATCGTCGCCCTGCCAGCAGTGCATGGAAACACGTACATTCCCGAGTGCACGGATAGCGGCATCTGTATCAATCCCGTACTTTGCATATTTATTTTTTGCGATTTCATATAGTGTCATTTTTTTACCTCCGTTATATTGTTTCAATGGGGAAGGATGCAGCCACAGCTTCTTTTGCCTCGGCGACTGTTTTAAATTCGCCGGAAGAGAGCATCTGCATCATCAGATTGCCGATGGCCGTGGCTTCCGTAGGACCGGCATATACGGCTTTTCCTGTGTATTCTGCGGTCAGCTGGCTCAGATAGTTGTCCTTGGAGCCGCCGCCGATAATGTGAATCGAATCATAGGTGTTCCCCGTGATTTGTTCGATTTCGCGTACAGTTTCTCCGTAACTCATTGCCAGACTGTGGTACACGCAGTGCAGAATGTCACCTAAAGTATCGGGCGCAGCCTCTCCTTTTGCTTCGAGATAGCTGCGAATGGCATTCATCATGCTATCGGGTGCCAGAAACATATCGTCATTGACATCAATTCTTCCGGCGTAAGCGGATTCCATTGCCATGTCACAAAGCTGACCGAAGGAATACTCGTCATTCAGTTCCTTTTTAATAGACTGAATAATCCAGAGACCCATGATGTTTTTGAGGTACCGGACCTGCCCGTCGTGGGCACCTTCATTGGTAAGCCCGGCGTTTCTGCCTGCAAGACTTCCGTTCATTTCCGGCAGAAGTGTTCCCATTAGAGACCAGGTACCACTGCTGATATATACGCAGGGACGCGTGGTGGGGACTGCCATGACGGCAGAAGCAGTGTCATGGGCGGGGGCAAGGATTACCGTGCAGTCCAGACCCGTCTCGGTCTGTACCTCGGCTGTCAGCTTGCCGACCACAGTGCCCGGCATTTCCGGCTTTGCAAATATATTTGTCGGAAAGCCCAGTGTATTTAGTATTTCCGCATCGAAATCCTGGGTTTTTGCGTTCATCATCTGGGTGGTGGAGGCCATGGTGAACTCGTTTTTCTGTACGCCGGTCAGCAGGAAATTAAAATATTCAGCCAGGTGAAGATACCGTTTGGCCTTGGAAAGGTAGTCCGAGGTGCTTTTTATGCTGTACAGCTGATAAATGGAATTGAACCGCTGGGTTTGTACGCCGGTGCGGGCGTATAAGGTATCATAGGGGATTTTTTCGTAAACGGCTTCGGGCATTCCGTCTGTACGGCTGTCACGGTAGGCTACCGTGTCACCGAGAATCTGATTGTTTTCGTCAAGCAGAACAAAGTCCACACCAAAACAATCAATGCCCATGTAAGCGGGTTTTTTCCCCAGCTCCACACATTTTTTCATACCGTTTTTGATTTCAGCATATAATCGGTCCAGCTCCCAGCAGAGGTGACCGTTCCGTTTTACATTCCCGTTTTTAAAACGGTAAACTTCTTCGATTTCGATTTTGCCGTTTTTTAGGCTACCTAAAACGTGACGACCGCTGGATGCGCCGATGTCAATTGCCAGATAGTACATATGTATTCTCCTTTTAGTCAGTTTTTATGCTCCGATATAGGCCGTGCAAAGACGCATGGCTTCTTCTGTGGTCATTTCCGCACCCGGGGCAAGACTGCCGTCTTTCAGGGACAAATATCCGGCACCGTACATATAGCCGACGCTCTCCGTTGCCCATACGGCCACATCCTCTGCACCGACAACACCCTGGGTAGATGCTGCTGCCGCTTCGATTTCTGCGATTGTATCAGGATTCTGCCGGAGCAGTGCGCGGGTGAGAATGGTGCAGGCTTCCTGACGGGTGATGGCTCTGCGGGGGGCGAAGGAATCGCCGCCTACGCCGTTGACAACGCCCATGCCGTACAGCATAACCACAAACATATCCTCCGGGGCACTGCCCAGGTCAGAGAAGATGTTCTTGGCTTCCATTTGCGGGAAGACGCCGCCGTTTATGGAGCGGAATGCCTCAAAAGCAAGCATGGAGAAAGCCGAACGGGAGATAGGGGCTTCGTAATCCAGCGTGACGCCGGTCGAGGTATAAAGTGCGGGGAAGGACTCTGCAATACCTTCCGGGGTTTCTGCCGAGACAAGGGATGCGGGCAACACCAGGAGTGCCGCCAGAGAGAGTGCGATGAGTTTCTTTTTCATACGTAGTTCCTCCTATTTGTTTTGTGTAAACCATATCGGGTTCAAGTTTTACTATGCTTATAGTATATCACGGTTCCTTTTGAAAAAAAAGGGGGTAATTTTACTTTTTTTATGTGCTTCTTTGCTATTTCAGATTCAGTTCCCCTAAGTTTGCCGCTTTGAGATAGGCATTGATAAAGCCGTCGATATCACCGTCCATTACGGCACTAATGTTACCCATTTCAAAGTTTGTGCGGTGATCCTTAGCCATGCTGTAGGGGTGGAAAACATAGGAACGAATCTGGCTGCCCCAGGCAATTTCCTTCTGTACGCCCTTAATGTCTTCAATTTTCTCCTTTTGTTCCCGTTCGGCAATTTCCAGAAGCTTGGATTTCAGCATTTTCATGGCCGTTTCACGGTTCTGATGCTGGGAGCGTTCGTTCTGGCAGGCGACCACAACGCCGGTGGGAATATGCGTAATACGGATGGCAGAGTCGGTCTTGTTGATATGCTGGCCGCCTGCACCGCTGGAGCGGTACGTATCCACACGAATATCATCGGGGCTGATCTGAACATCAATATCATCGTCAATTTCAGGCATGACTTCAAGCGATGCAAAAGAAGTGTGCCGGCGGCCCGAAGCATCGAAGGGCGAGATTCGCACCAGACGGTGCACACCCTTTTCGCACTTCAGGTATCCGTAGGCATTCAGACCTTCAATACTGAAAGTTGCACTTTTGACACCAGCTTCATCACCGGAAAGAAAATCCAGCATATTGACAGTAAAGCCGCGTCGTTCAGCAAATCGCTGGTACATACGCAGGAGCATTTCAGCCCAATCCTGCGCTTCAGTGCCGCCTGCGCCGGCGTGAATTGTTAAAATCGCATTGTTTTTGTCATACGGCCCACTGAGAAGTGCCTCCAGCCGCATGTTGTCCAGTGTGGAACGCAGGCTGGTATAAGAGGTACTGATTTCCTCCAAAAGAGAATCGTCTGCCTCGCTAATTGCCAGATCCACCAGCGTTACGGCATCCTCCCAGCCCGATTCCAGTGCATGAAAGGCACCAATCTTATTGGAAAGCCCCTTGATTTTCTGCAAAATCTTCTGGGAAGCTTCCATATCGTCATAAAAGCCGGGCGCGGCAGACTGTTCCTCCAACGCTTTCAGCTTTTCGGTGTCCCGGTCAATGCCCAGTGCTTCATGCAAATCTTTAATTTCAGCTTCCATTGCAGCAAGGTCTAATCTATACTGCTCATATTCAAGCATTCTGTTTCATCCTCCTGATTATCCGTTTTACTTACTGTCCGCAGCATTTTTTGTATTTTTTGCCGCTGCCGCAGGGGCAGGGATCATTTCGTCCCACCTTCGTATCCTTCCGGACAGTACGGGCCCCCGGCTCACTGCTGCCGTGGGAAGCCACACCGGCCGCTTCCTGCTGACGCGGAGGGGTATGTGTCAGAGAAGCGTGGAGCACCACCTTCACAGTATCTTCCCGGATGTTTTGTACCATCTCCTCAAACATATCGTAGCCGATGGTCTTGTACTCTACAATGGGGTCGTGCTGACCGTAGGCGCGAAGGGCAATCCCCTGACGTAGCTGGTCCATATCGTCAATGTGGGCCATCCAGCGTCTGTCGACGGCACGAAGCAGAACCAACCGCTCCAGTTCGCGCATGGCTTCGGAACCGATTTCCTGCTCCTTTGCATCGTACAGCCTTCTGGAAAGCGTCAGAAGTGCAGTATGAAGCTCAGCCCTGTCCATGGTTTTCTTTTGTTCCTCCGTAAAGGAAACAGGAGCGAAGATGGAACCGTAAAATTCCGTCAGCCCCGCCCAGTTCCATTCTTCCGGGTCTACAGCTTCGGAAATGTAGGTATCCATCATGGTGTCCACTGTGGTTTCCAGCATCTTTATAACGGTATCGCGCACATCTCCGCCGCTGAGAACCTCTTGCCGCTGGGCGTAGATGGTCTCGCGCTGAATATTCATCACGTCGTCATACTGCAGAACGTTACGCCGGATCTGGAAATTATTTCCTTCCACGCGGCTCTGGGCACTTTCAATGGCTTTGGAAAGCATGTTGTGTTCAATGGCTTCATCATCGGCAAGCCCCAGTGCGTTTACAACGCCGGCAATACGGTCAGATCCAAACCGCCGCATGAGGTCATCCTCCAAGGAAATAAAGAAGCAGGATGTGCCGGGGTCGCCCTGGCGGCCGCTCCGGCCACGTAGCTGATTGTCGATACGGCGGGACTCATGCCGCTCTGTACCGATAATATAGAGACCGCCAAGCTGAACAACTTCTTCATGCTCGGCATCCACAACCACCTTATGCTTGTCGTACAGCTCCTTGTAAATGCGGCGGGCCTCCAGAATCTGCTCGTCTGTGGTTTCTGCAAAACCCGTGGCTTCATTTATCAGCCGTTCCTCAATCTCCATTTTCGCCATGTCGTTTTTGGCGAGGAACTCCGCATTACCGCCCAGAATAATGTCGGTACCGCGTCCGGCCATGTTGGTGGCAATGGTAACAGCACCCTTCTTACCAGCCTGGGCAATAATCTGTGCTTCACGGGTATGGTACTTGGCATTCAGCACCTCATGGCGGATGCCGCGGCGGCGGAGCATGTTGCTCAGTTTTTCGGAGTTTTCGATTGTAATTGTACCAACCAGTACAGGCTGTCCGGTTTTGTGCAGTTCTTCAATCTGGTTTACAACGGCCTCAAACTTTGCCTGTTCGGTTTTATACACCTTGTCAGGCAAATCCTGACGGGCAAGGGTACGGTTCGTGGGAATTTCCACAACATCCAGTTTATAGATGGTCTGAAATTCAGTTTCTTCCGTCTTGGCTGTACCGGTCATACCGGAAAGCTTTTTATATAAACGGAAGTAATTCTGGAAGGTGATGGTGGCAAGCGTTTTGTTTTCCCGTTCCACCTTCACGCCTTCTTTGGCTTCAATGGCCTGATGGAGTCCGTCACTGTACCGGCGGCCTACCATAATGCGGCCTGTAAATTCGTCTACAATCAGTACTTCGCCGTCCTTGACCACATATTCCTTATCCCGGAACATGGTGCCGTGGGCACGGAGTGCCTGGTTAATATGATGGGAAATGGTCATGTTTTCCGGATCAGCCAGGTTTTCAAGACCAAAGTACTGTTCAGCCCGTTTTGTGCCCTTGGCTGTCAGCGTGGCTGTCCGGGCTTTTTCATCCACAATATAGTCGGCATCCGGGTCTTCTTCCAGAGATTTGTTGTCCGTTTCTGCAATTCTGGTGCAGCGGAGATTGCGGACAAAGGCATTGGCCCGTTCATAAAGGTCTGTGGATTTGTCACCGGCACCGCTGATAATAAGAGGCGTTCTCGCTTCGTCTACCAAAATAGAGTCCACCTCGTCAACGATGGCAAAGGCATGGCCACGCTGGACCATATTTTCTTTGTAAATCACCATGTTGTCCCGGAGATAATCAAAGCCCATTTCGTTGTTTGTACCATAGGTAATGTCGGCGGCGTAGGCCTTCTTTTTGTCCTCCACCTCCATTTGCGGTACAACCAGGCCTACGGTGAGACCTAAAAAACGGTAAATCTTTCCCATCCATTCGCTGTCGCGCCGGGCGAGATAGTCGTTAACCGTTACAATGTGCACACCTTCGCCGGTGAGGGCGTTAAGGTAGGCGGGAAGCGTCGCCACCAGTGTTTTACCTTCACCGGTACGCATTTCTGCAATACGTCCCTGATGAAGGACGATACCGCCGATAATCTGAACGGGGAAGTGGCGCATGCCAAGTACACGGTCTGAAGCCTCTCGCACTGTTGCAAATGCTTCCGGTAAAATGTCATCCGTCGTTTCTCCGTTTTGTAGACGGGATTTAAATTCGCTGGTTTTTGCAATGAGCTGCTCATCGGAAAGTGCACGGTATTCCTGTTCCAGTTCCAGCACTTTATCTACAAGGGGGCGGATGCGCTTGATTTCTCTTGCGCTGTAGTCCCCGAACAGTTTCTGTATAAGACCCAAAAGTATCCTTCCTTTCCAGTGGTCATAATTATAATAGTCTATTATAGCACAAAATCCAAAATATTACAAGACTTTTTTCTTTATTATATTGTCAGATGCGCAAGCGGGTCAAATTTCCAGTTCTTTTTCCATCAGATGCACATATTCCTCCGCGTTTTTCCGGTTGGCTTCCACTTCCTCCGGCCGCATTTCACGTTTCACTTTAGCGGGACTGCCGATTACGAGGCTACCGTCGGGAATTTCCGTGCCGCCTGTTACAAGTGCCCCTGCACCGATGATACAGTTTTTACCGATTTTGGCACCGTCTAAAACGATGGCACCCATACCGATAAGGGAATTATCGCCAATGGTACAGCTATGCAGAATCGCACCGTGTCCCACCGTAACCCCTTTTCCGAGCACCAGCGGAATATCTTCGGATACATGGAGCACACAGCACTCCTGAATGTTGGTTTCATCCCCGATAGTAATCGGAGCCATATCGCCCCTCACTACGGCATTATACCAGATGGAAACGTTATTTCCGAGTGTGACATCGCCGCAGACCACGGCACCCTGTGCAATAAACAATTTTTTCATTTGCAAAGTTCCTTTCTTCATATGGATTTCAGATACCGCAGTGCACTGACAGCGGCCGTGGCCCCGTCGGAAGCGGCGGTAACAATTTGTCTCAGTTTTTTATCCCGGATATCACCGGCGGCAAATACGCCGTCGGCTACGGTGCCCATTTCGCTGTCCGTGGAAATGTAACCGCCTTTTGTGAGTGGTATTTCGGTGCAGAGACGGTTTGCCGGCATCATGCCCACAGCTACGAACAACCCGGCAACAGGCAGTTCTTTTTCATCACCGGAACTGTCCTTGTACCGGATGCCACAAAGACGCCCGTCTTCTGAAAGGAGTGCCGAGGGAACGGCTTTTTCGTAAATACGGATGTTTTCTGTGTTTTGTACATCTTTGGGCACCGCCAGCGGACAGAGCATGTGAACCACCGAAGCGTGGCGCGCCAGAAACAGTGCTTCTTCCGCGGCATGGGCAGAGGAACCCACAATGCCCACTTCCTTGTCCCGAAACAGTGCTCCATCGCAGGTGGCACAGTAGGAAACGCCCCGACCCCGCAGTTTTTCTTCATCCGGCAGACCCAGCGTTTTCGGTTCTGCACCTGTGGCCAGAATCAGGGCGCGGGCTTCGTACCGGCCGCCCGGCGCGGTTTCCACGAGCTTTGTTTTTCCGAGGGTCAGCCGCACGGCGTCTTCGTATTTTACTTCCGTTCCGTGCCGCATGGCGGCTTCCAGAAACTGCATGGCAAGGTCCGGGCCGGAAACGGACGGAAAGGGGGGATAATTTTCTATAACGGGGATGGAGGGTAGCTGGCCGCCCGGCATCATTCGTTCCAGGAGAAGGACGCGCCGTCCTGACCGGGAAGCGTACAGTGCGGCGGAGAGCCCTGCAGGGCCCGCACCGATAATGATAATATCGTACATTTTTTTCTCCTTCCGGAAAAAGTATATTCTATATTATTATTCCATTTTTTTACGCATTTGTCAACAAAAACTTGACAAAATTCAAACTTTAGGATAAGATATTATAAATAGTATAAAATTAGGAGAGGTATCTGTGATATATCTGGACAACAGTGCAACAACCCGTCCGTCGACCGTCGCGCTGGAGGCATTTCGTATGGCGGCAGAAACAGAATACGGGAATCCGTCCTCCGTACACAGAGCGGGGTCGGCGGCAGCACAGATTCTGAAAAAAGCACGTGGGCAGGTGGCAGAAAAGCTGCATACGGACCCTTCAAACATCATTTTTACACCCGGCGGTACTATGGCGGACAACCTTGCCGTACAGGGAAGCGTAAATCTGAAACGGGGCGGAAGCATCGTCACTACGGCAATAGAGCATCCGGCGGTAAAAAGCGTCTGCCGTGCGCTGGAACAGAAGGGAATGACCGTCCGCTATGTTCTGCCGGAAAAGAACGGGGAAGTGTCGGCAGAGGCGGTGGCCAAGGCCCTGACAGCGGATACAGTGCTGGTCAGTGTGATGCATGTCAATAATGAAACGGGTGCAATTCAGCCCGTGGAAAAAATAAAGAAATATATGGAGAGCGTGTGCCCCGGCGCACTGTTTCACTCCGATTGCGTACAGTCCTTCGGTAAGCTCCCTGTGCTCCCCGAGGCCTGGGGGGCAGATCTGATTAGTCTCAGCGGTCATAAGATTCATGGCCTTCGCGGGGCAGGGGCGTTATATGTGCGGAAAGGTGTAACCCTTTCGCCGCTTATCTACGGCGGTGGTCAGGAACGGGATATTTGTCCGGGCACAGAAAACTTGCCGGCCATTGCGGCCCTCGGGGCAGCTTGCGGCGAGGTACAAGATACAGAAAAAGTGCGACGGCTTTCCGAACAGCTTTTGCGCGGCATTCTGGAGCTTGACGGTGTGTATGTGAACAGCCCCGAAGGGAGATTGCCGTACATACTGAATGTTTCCTTCGGCGCGGTTCCCGCAGAGGTGGTGACGAATGCCCTTTCCGAAAAAGGCGTTTGCGTGTCAGCCGGGTCGGCGTGTGCAGGGCCGCGAAGCGAAAAAAGCTATGTGCTCCGTAGCATGGGAGTTCCGGCACCGGACAGCGGTGTCCGGTTTAGTCTTTCGGATGAGAATACAGAGGATGAAATTGCGGAAACAGTTCGCATATTGCACGATGTGATACCGATGCTGCAAGCGGCACTCGGTGGAAGGAGAAATTAAAATGCAGGAAATTATTCTGATAAAATACGGAGAAATTATTTTAAAGGGCTTAAACCGTCATATTTTTGAGGATAAGCTTGTCAGAAACATCCGCACGGCGGTAGGAACAGATGCCCGTGTCTATAAATCCAGAGCTACGATTTATGCCGAGCCTGCGGAAGGTGCTGATGTGGACGTGCTGATGCAGAAAATTCTGAAGGTGTTTGGCATTGTGTATGCTGTTCGGGCGGCTGTGTGTGAAAAGGATATGGAAACAATCGGAAAAACCGTGCTTTCGTATCTGAATGTAGCCGGAAGAAAGACCTTTAAGGTGGAAACGAAACGGGCAGACAAAACGTTTTCGCTGAAATCCCCCGAAGTCAGTGCAGAAATCGGCGGGATGATTCTGGATGCCTATCCCCATCTGAAGGTGGACGTGCGCAACCCCGAAATTACAGTGAATGTGGAAATCCGGGAAGCCGGTGCCTATGTGTATGCTGAAAAGCAGAAGGGCCAGGGTGGAATGCCCACGGGCTCTGCCGGCAAGGTGATGCTTCTCCTTTCCGGCGGAATTGACAGTCCGGTGGCAGGGTATATGATGGGAAAACGCGGTACCTGCATGGATGCAGTGCATTTCTTTTCTCCACCCTTCACCAGCGAAAAGGCGAAGGAAAAGGTGTTGGACCTTGCCCGGATTCTGGCGCAGTATACCGGCGGTATGCGGGTGCATATTGTGCCCTTTACAGAGCAACAGCTGCAGATGAAGGCAAAATGCCCGGCAGAGCATCTGACCATTCTGATGCGCCGGATGATGATGCAGATTGCTTGCCACATTGCGGCAGATACAGGGGCAGGAGCAGTTGTAACAGGCGAAAGTCTGGGGCAGGTGGCCAGCCAGACGCTGGAAGCGATCGGCGTGACGGACGCTTGCGCCACGATGCCGTGTTTCCGGCCGCTTATCGGCATGGATAAAGAGGATATTATCAGTATAGCCCGCCGGATAGGGAGCTTTGAAACTTCCATTTTGCCTTACGAGGACTGCTGTACGATTTTCGTACCCAAGCACCCGACGACAAAGCCGCGGCTTGAAAAAATTCTGGAGTCGGAAGCCCTGATTGATACGGAGGGGCTGATTCAAAAGGCATTGGAGGAGACAATACATGTCGATGTGTGAGCAGGATAATGTAATTGAATTTTTACTGCGAACAGGAAAAACTGTGGCCACGGCAGAATCCTGTACCGGCGGCATGGTGGGTGCGGCGTTTACGGAGTATCCCGGCGTTTCGGCCATATTTCTGGAAGGTGTAATCACCTACGCAAATGAGGCCAAAATCCGTCTTGGTGTACGGGAGGAAACGCTCGCGGCCCATGGTGCCGTCAGTCATGAAACCGCTGGGGAAATGGCAGAGGCTGTGCGGAAGCGGGCAGGAACGGATATTGGCATCAGCACCACGGGAATTGCCGGCCCCGGCGGCGGAACAGAAAAGAAGCCCGTGGGCCTTGTATATGTGGGAATCGCTACGGCAATGCGGACAAAAACGTACACACTCCGGCTTAAAGGAAATCGCGCGGAGGTGCGTGGTAAAACCGTAAAGGCTGTATTTCATTTTTTAAAAACAGAATTGGAGGATTTGTAAAATGGAGAAAATCAAGCTTTGGGAGAAAGAAACGCCGTATTATAATGCGGAATTTGAGCAGGAAGAGCCGGCACTTGTGCCCTATCTTTTGCAGGACGGCAAGGTGCATCCTTGTGTAATTGTATTTCCGGGTGGCGGCTATCATCACAGAGCCAATCACGAAGGAGAACCGATTTCCCAGTGGCTCAATACGCTTGGCATCCATTCCTTTGTGCTGGAGTATCGTCTGGCACCGTATACATATAAAGCAATTCTGGCCGATGCTCTTCGCAGTGTACGTCTTGTGCGGCACCGGGCCGCAGAGTTCGGTATAGACCCTGAAAAAATCGGCGTATTAGGCTTTTCGGCCGGCGGGCATCTTGCGTATATGACGGCACTTCGCCATGGGGATGCAGAGCTGGACCCGGCCGACCCCATTGATGCAGAATCATCCAGACCGTCACTGGCCGTTCCCTGCTATGCGGTGGCCTCCTTTGAACAGTTTCACCATGGTGGTTCTGCGGCAAATTTCCTGGGCGAAGAAAACACGGCGGATATGCGGCATCAGTATTCGGCGGAAACCCTCGTCACAGAGGACACACCGCCCATGTTTTTATGGCACGCAGCCGATGATCCGGCCGTACCGGTGGAAAATGCGCTGAATATGGCAAAGGCACTTCGCGCAAAGCGGATACCGTTTTCCCTGCACGTATACCCCAGGGGCGGGCACGGCAAAAACCTCGCCAAGGATATTCCCATGGCCTGCGGCTGGCCGGAGGCTTGTGCCCGCTGGCTTTCTGATATTTTTGAAATGGAGGCAGAAGGATGAATAATCCGCCGATTGAACAGCAAATTACCGACACCCTGGAAAAAAACTACATGCCCTACGCCATGAGCGTTATTATTTCCCGTGCAATCCCGGAAATTGACGGTTTTAAGCCCTCTCACCGTAAGCTTCTTTATACAATGTACAAAATGGGGTTGATTACCGGCACCCGGACGAAATCTGCCAACATTGTGGGACAGACGATGAAGCTGAATCCGCACGGGGATGCGGCTATTTATGAAACAATGGTACGTCTGACGGCGGGCAATGAAGCACTGCTCCACCCGTTTGTGGACTCAAAGGGAAACTTCGGTAAGCAGTATAGCCGTGACATGGCCTATGCCGCGCCCCGTTACACAGAGGCGAAGCTGGATGCCATTTGTACGGAACTGTTCGGTGAGATTGATAAAAACACCGTAGATTTCACGGATAATTACGACGGAACCATGAAAGAGCCGGTGCTCCTTCCCGTTACATTTCCTACCATTCTGGTAAACCCCAATCAGGGCATTGCCGTTGGTATGGCCAGTAACATCTGCAGCTTCAATCTGCGGGAGCTTTGTGATGCAACCGTGGCGTTTCTGAAAAGCGAAAAAGCGGATTTGCGCGCCGTGATGCCCGCACCTGACTTTTCCACCGGTGCATATCTCATTCTGAATGAGGAGGAAATGGACCGGATTTATGAGACCGGCCGCGGCAGCTTCCGTCTCCGTGCCAGATATAACTACGATAAAAAGAATAACTGTATTGAAATATATGAAATTCCGTACACCACAGCCACGGAAGTGATTATCGACCGGGTGGTGGACCTAATAAAAAACAACAAAATCCGTGAAATTACGGATATCCGTGATGAGACGGACCTGGGCGGTCTGAAGCTGACAATTGACCTCAAACGCGGCACCGACCCGGATAAGCTGATGGCACGTCTGTATAAGCTGACCCCGCTGGAGGATTCCTTCAACTGTAACTTCAACATTCTGATTGACGGACAGCCGCGGGTCATGGGCGTACGGGAAATCCTGAAGGAGTGGACCCGGTTTCGCCGGGGCTGTATCTGCCGCCGTCTGGAATTTGATATCAAAAACAAGAAAGATAAACTGCATCTTCTGTTAGGCCTTAAAAAAATCCTGCTGGATATCGACAAGGCCATCCGCATTGTGCGGGAAACGGAACTGGATGAAGAGGTCGTACCAAACCTTATGGCCGGCTTCGGAATTGATAAGGTGCAGGCTGAATTTGTGGCAGAAATCAAACTACGTAATCTCAATAAGCAGTACATTTTAAAACGCACTGCGGAAACGGATGCACTGGCCGGGGAAATCGAAAAGCTTTCCTATATTCTGTCAAATGATAACGAGGTGAAGAAGCTGATTATCGCTTCTTTGAAAGAAACGGCCAAGAAGTACGGCAAAGACAGAAAAACAGAGATTATTTCCGGTGACGATGTGGAAACCGTAAGCGTAGCAGAAGAGGTGGAGGATTATAATCTCAAAATTTTCTTCACCAAGGAAAACTACTTTAAAAAGATTTCCTTGGTTTCGCTCCGGTCGGCCGGAGACCAGAAGCTGAAGGAGGACGATGTAATCATTTCGGAATTTGAGGCCTCCAACCGCTGGGATGTGCTTCTGTTCAGTAACCAGCAGAACGTATATAAAATGCGTCTTTCGGATATTAACGACTGCAAGGCAAGCGCAATGGGTGAGTACCTCCCCAATCTTCTGGGTCTTACAGGGGATGAGCGGATTGTTTACGCCGTACCCACCGACAAATATACCGGGTATATGCTTTTCAGCTTTGAAAACGGCAAGGTGGCCAAAACCGAAATGCAAAGCTATGCCACGAAGCTGAACAGAAAGAAGCTGACCAGTGCTTACAGCGGTGCGTCTCCGCTCATTGACGTACTGTATGTGGCTGAGGATGCGCTTGTTACGCTTTACAGCACCTCCGGGAAGCTGCTTACCTTCCACACGGAGAATCTGGAGGCTAAATCCACCCGTGCCACACAGGGGGTGCAGGTGATGCGGATGCGAAAAGGACATACTCTGTCAGCTATGCAGCCTGCAACAGAGGAAACCCTGCAGTATAAAAGCCGGAATATTCCCTCCGGCGGGTACTATCCGGCCGCAGATGAGGCGGATGGCAGTGATGACGATGGACAGCTCTCACTGTTCTGATTCCTGCAAAATGAAGGCTCCTGCTGTTTGGCGGGAGCCTTTTGGCTTATGATGAAGACCTATAACTCGATTTTCTGTGAAATGGACTTTTCAGCCTATTTTTAAAAAGAATTTAAGATTAGTATTTGGCTATTTGCAAAAAGCTGATTGTGTTGACTAAAAGCATTAAACTACAAAAAGCACTATCAAAACGCCTCCCTTGTGTAAAGGGAGGTGGGTTGCGTAGCAACTCGGAGGGATTGTAATGGACTATAAACACAATAAAGAAATTGTACCACTTGCAAAAACGCTACGAAAGAATATGACAAAAGAAGAAAAACACCTTTGGTATGATTACTTGAGAGAATATCCTATAAGGTTTATAAGACAGAAAGTTATAGGGAAATATATTGTTGATTTTTATTGTGCCAAGGCAAAGCTTGTCATTGAACTGGATGGCTCACAACATTATGAGGACAAAGAGATAGAAAAAGATGCTTTGAGAACTGAGTTTTTAGAACAATATGGATTGAAAGTTATAAGAATATCAAATCTTGATATAAACAAAAACTTTAAGGGAGTATGTATATTTATTAATAATGAAGTCAAGCAATCCCTCAGTCAACTTCGTTGACAGCTCCCTTTACACAAGGGAGCCTTTGAATAAGTGTCATTTATAAGTATCGGAAACATTCGGAAGATTTTCCGACCGCACTATTTTTGTTGATTTTACCCCTTAAAAAGCATAGTTTTTTAGAAAAATTAAAGGGCATAAGGGGGTAAATGGCCAAAAGTGTTGGTTTTTCCTTCCTCGGAGATATCTACCAGAAGGAGCTTGCCACAACAGGGCGCATTGCTGAAAAAGGAGTAATCCCTTTGACAGATATGTATATTTTTTGGGTAATAAACGCACAATTATTGATAGTGAATGGTTATTAATTGTTTTTAAAGATAATTTGGTAGTCAATTATGAAATGACGACAGACTAATAAAATGGTAAGTAAATATTTATTATAGGGTAAAGTGATAAACTTTACCTTTTTTCTTTATCCAAAAATTAGTTTTTTTGCGAAATCTCAACGAAAAAATTATTCCACAGAAAACATAGTTATGGGGATGAAGAAAAAACATTGACAAAACCGGAAAAATATGCTATACTGTATCCTGCAAAACAAATCTGAATAGCGATAAAAAGGAAGAGCTCTATTTTTTATGGGGTTTTTGTCTCCATTTTCTAATTTTGGATTGGTGCGATCGAATTTGGTAAAAACGTAAATTCCAATCGTGCCGGTTCTAAGGGTTTTTCTTTATTATCGCAGATTTGTTTTGCAGCAAAAGGAGTTTGCGTTTTTCGTGCGCCAGCTCCGGTTGGCGCATTTTTTATGCGCCGAAAGGTTACCACACCAACACTACACACAACCTTATAAGAAGATGATGTGAGAAACGTTTTTTCACATCATCTTCTTTTATGATATAATAAATACCTTGTTCATATTTATTTTTACGTTCTGGATATTTTTAATATCCCCTGTTTCATATTTTCCGCGCAAGCTCCATATAGTGAATGTGGAGGTGCGGAAATGAAACACTGGATACTTTTATTGATAATTTTTCTTCTTGTCCTGCCTGTGCAGGCAGAGGAATTACCGGAGATTTCGGCAAAAAGTGCAGTGGTGCTGGAATATGCAACGGGAGCGGTTCCCTATGCAAAGAATGCGGAAAGCCGGTTGCCTATGGCGAGCACAACGAAAATCATGACGGCACTGGTAGCTCTTGAAAGCGGAAACCCTTCGGATACGGTGACGATTGGCCCGAATGCTGTCGGAGTAGAGGGAAGCTCCATGTATCTGAAAGCAGGGGAACAAATGACGCTGGAGGAGCTTCTGTACGGGCTTATGCTTTCATCCGGCAATGATGCTGCCGTGGCGATTGCGGAACACATTGCAGGCAGTGAAGCGGCCTTCGCCGAGCGTATGACAGCCCGGGCGCAGGAGTTGGGCTGTATAAACACACAGTTTAAAAACGCGAACGGCCTCCCGGACGATGAACACTACACCACCGCACTGGAGCTTGCCCGCATAACGGGAAAGGCACTGGAACATGAAAAGTTCCGCGAAATCGTGTCTACAAAATCAAAGAGAATCGGTACGCGCACACTTTCGAATCATAATAAAATGCTGTCTCTTTACGAGGGAGCCGTCGGTGTGAAAACCGGCTACACAAAGGCCGCTGGCCGCACCCTGGTTTCAGCGGCAGAGAGGGACGGAATTACGCTGATTGCGGTCACGCTGAATGCGCCGGATGATTGGGACGACCATACAAAAATGCTGGATTACAGTTTTTCCGGTATGGAGAGAAGAGTGATAACGAGAAAGAATACATATGCAGGCATTGTTCCGGTAGAGGGAGGCACTATGGAGGTGGTGCATATCTGTTTCGGAGCAGATTTTTCTTTGTCTGTAGTGAAAACGGCAGAAACGGAAATTAAAATGAAGCTGCCGCCTTCGGTGCAGGCTCCGGTGGCGGCGGGACAGGAGGTGGGAAGCGGTGAGGTACTTGTAAACGGTGTGAAAATGGGAGAGGTCCCGCTTCTGACTGCGGCGGTGGTGGAGCAGGAAACTGCGCCTGCTTTCCGGGACTACCTGTACATGGTTTTTGTACGGTGGATAGCAATATACATAAAATAAAAGGGGCCTGTGACAGCGTAAAGGTATCACAGACCCCGAAAAGATGGGTTTACAGCGTTCTTTCTATGGTGTCCAGCCACGTGGCACAGCCGAAGGTGGTAGAAAAACCGAAGAACATTTCCCCTGCCGCATGCTCCGGGAGCACGAGCTCAATTATATTGTCGGGACCGTTTCGGAGGGAAACAGTGGTGGCAGAATAGCCCCGGTGAAAGGCGGGAACATAGGAGGAACCGTCACCGGAAAAAACGTTTTCTCCATTTATAAAAAGAATAAAGGGACGTGTTCCGGCGCAGGCAATGCGTACATTTTTTTGGGCGGTTGCGTTTACCCGGGTTTTGTACCGGTACGCTCCTTCGGGAACGGGGAAATAAATGGAAGTCGCTTCATATACGGATTCGTTTCCGGCGGCATCCGTTACAAGCCACGGACATGAGATGGGGAGACCTGCTTCCAGGACAAAGGAAATGCCGTTTATGCAAAACCGCATTGTCAGCAGATTTTTCTGCCCGCGAAGCCCCTGTATGGCATCCGGCGTAGCAGAAAAGGAAAGTAGCTTGCTTTCTCCGGGTACAAGGTCAAAGGAAAGAACAGAAGGGTGCACCTGCCATTTTTCGGGCACATAGAGCTGCACAGTACCGGACATGGCTTTGTCTGCACGTAATTTCAGACCGTATACCTTGCTTTTGCCCGGTTCTCCGGCCACTTCCTCCGGGTAAACCAGACTTACAAGGCAGGGAAGCCCTGTAAGAAGCGATTCCCGGTCTCCCACGTTCCAGGCATACAGACTTTCAAAATCATCCGTCCAGCTGTCAGCAAGCTTTACTTCCGGCAGAGAGTCCGGAGCTGTAATCTGTATTCCTGTGCGGTAGTAGTCTTGTACATGGAGAGCAGTGGCCATAATGGTATCGCAAAACTGACGGATTGTATTTCCGTTATGCATGTTTACAATACAGGGCGAGAGCACCAGATTGTCGCCAATGGGCTTTGTCCATTTTGTATCAATGTCATCCGGTTTCATGATGCCAAAAATAGAACCGACAGTCGCACCGGTACAGTCTGCATCATATCCTAAGGATACAGCCGTACAGATAGCCTTGTCGAAGCTTCCGTCAGATGCTATTAAGGCAAGAAGAACAAAGGAAATGTTAATGGTCACATCGGTAAAGTTGTCAGAGGGATACGTATCTAATATGTAACTTCTCACTGCAAGAACATCGTTTGTTTCTTTGTATAGACGCAGAACATCACTGAATACGCTATAAAGTTTACTTTTTTCATCTACGAAAGACAGCCCGGTTTGAACAAGTTTTTCTAAGTCATCTTCGACAAAAGCCGCACTTTCCACGGCGGCCAGGAACATTTCGGCATATATGCCGTCTCCCGTATGATCGGTACATGCATCCTCGCGGGCAAGAAGGGCGGCAAGCGCGGGATTGGCCGGGGCAAGACATGCCCATAGCTCGCTGCGGATAGCACCTCCCATACCGCTATGGAATTTATTACGGTATTGCCCGGAAAGCGGACCCCGTAAACCAAGCTGATGATTTGCAACAGCCACACTGTATTCATCCGGCGCGCTGTCCTCCAAATGATGCCGCCAGATTTCTCCGATATGATGCCGTGACACGGGGAGACCGGTGCGGAGAAGGGTTTCCAGGTTTACTACCTGCAAATCCAGGTCATCGTTGGGGAGCATTTCGGTGGGAACGGGGTCATAGTATGTAATGGGATTGACATTTTTCTTCCCTTCAAAGGGCATTCCAAGTGTGCCGCCCACACATTTGCCGGTAAAACAGCCGTACACCTTTTTCTTATACACTTCAAAATTCAAATCCATTCTAAAACCTCCTTTTTTATAGTATACCAAATCGAAATCCGCTTGTAAATGATGTATGTATGCGAATTACATTGACTTTTCTTTACATCTGTGCTATAGTAAAAAAGGTGATTGTGATGAAAAAATACAGTATAGAAATAAAAAAACTGCAGGAAGCGGCCAGGACAGAGGCTCTGGAAATTACGGAAATGGACCGGTTTTGTACATATCCGAAACAAAATGTGGCGGCGTGTATACACCCGTCTGCCTACTTTGGGGCGTATCATGTCCATGACTTCTTCGAGATAAACTATGTGCAGAAGGGAAGCTGTATTAACTTCGTAGAGGGACAGACAATTTTTATGGAAGAAGGCTCCTTGCTATGGATGCATACCGGCACGTTTCATACGCTCTATGCACCGAAGGAAAGTGTGATTTATAATTTTTTATTGCGGAAGGACTGGTTTTACGAAACGGTGTGCCATTACCCGTTGCCGGACAGCCCTGCGGGAAGGTTTGCCTCCGAGGCGCAGGAGAAGGCGTATCCGCGGTATCTCTTATATGCGCCTGCGCCGCAACGGGCGCGGAAAACCGCAGAAAAGCTGTACGATACTAAGTCCGGGAATCCGCTTCTCCTGGAAAGCAATATGCTTGTGTTGGTGACGGTACTTTTGGAATCGGAGACAGGCAGTCTTTCGGAGGTGCGGGGGACGAGCGACGAGACGATGCTTGAGATGCTGTCTTATATCAGTGCCCAGTATGAGACGGTAACGCTCGGAACTCTCGCGGCAGCGGCCGGCTATTCGCCGACACATGTTTGCAGACTGTTCAGGAAAAACCTGGGGAAAAGCTTTGGTGAGGTTGTGGTGGAAATCCGTCTGCGTCATGCAGAAACGCTGCTGCTTCATACAAAACGGACGGTGGCGGATATTGCCGTGCAGGTAGGATTTGAAAGCCCGGAGCATTTCAGCCGTCTCTTTAAAAAGAGAGTGGGGACAAGCCCGGGAAGATACCGGGCAGAAAGGCAGAACAGGTGAGGAATCCTGCACCCCAAAATTATCGGCAGAAATCCTGCACCTCAAAATTTTCGGCAGGTCTTGCATTGGGGGCGGGAATATGATATACTATTCCGAAAAGGAGCGGACGATAATGAATTTTGATATTGCTAAAATTGATAAAAATCTGGTGCCGAACGGAGATACAAAACGGGAGGATGCAGTGTTTTATTCTCTTCGCGAAGAGCCGTTCCGGTTATATGGTCTGTATAATGCCCGGGAGGAGCGTCCCTTCCGCCGGATGCCTGCAGAGTATACTGAACGGGTAGGCGAGGGGTATACGCTGATGATGGGCATGACGGCGGGAGCGCGCGCAAGGTTTAAAACGGATTCGTCATACATAATCTTACGCGCAGAAACGCCCAAGGTAACACCATACACAGCGTGCGGCACGATTACAGCCATGAAGGGCTTTGATTTGTATTTCATAGATGAAAAAGGGGAAGAGAGGTATTATAAATCCTTCCGGCCGCCGGTACAGTTTGAAAAAGGATATGAAGCGATTCTGGAAATGCCGGAAGGAATGCACGAAATGGTACTGTATTTCCCGATGTATAATCAGATTTCGGATGTATATCTGGGCTTTCAGAAAACGGCAACGCTTGGCGGGGGCAGGCGGTATGCCATAGAAAAGCCGATTCTCTTCTATGGCTCATCCATTACGCAGGGGTGTTGTACCGGCCGCACGGGGAATATATACTCTTCTGTTGTGGGCCGGATGCTGGACTGTGATACGGTGAATTTAGGCGTTTCCGGCGGTGCAAAGGGGCAGCTGCCCACCGCGGAATATATCTCCGGGCTGTCGCTTTCCGCTTTTGTATATGATTATGACTATAATGCACCGGATTTGGCATTTCTGCAGGAAACATATATGCCATTTTTACGGATTATCCGCGAAAAACAGCCGAAGCTGCCGATTGTACTTGTCAGTATGATTAGCCGCGTGTTTCCGGAACTGGAAGAAAGAAAAGCGTTCATCCGCGCGCAATATGAAGCGATGCGGGCGGCAGGAGACGAAAATGTATATTTTATAGACGGACAGTCCTTAATATCTGATACAGAATGGGATATGACCACGACGGATACCACCCATCCCAACGATTTCGGATTTTTGCGTATGGCAGAGGGTATGATCCCTGTTCTGCGCGGAATTCTGGAGGGGAAAAAGAATGGCATTTAACATCGTACTGGTAGAACCGGAAATTCCACAGAACACCGGGAATATTGCCCGCACCTGTGCGGCCACGGGCACGAAATTACATATTGTAAAGCCGATGGGCTTTGAAATCGACGACAAAAAGCTGAAGCGGGCAGGGCTGGATTACTGGCATCTTTTAGGGGTGCAGTATTATGAAGGTTTGGCAGATTTTCTGGAAGTGCACGGAGATAAACGTCTCTTTCTTGCCAGCACAAAAGCACCGCGGCGGCACAGTGATGTATCATACCGGGATGGGGATTTTCTCGTGTTTGGCAAGGAAACGAAGGGCCTCCCGGAGGATTTCATTAAATCCCGGCTGGATATGGCGGTCCGAATTCCCATGATTGAAGAAGCGCGTTCGCTGAACTTATCGAACTCCGTGGCGATTATGCTGTATGAAGCCCTCAGGCAGACGAACTACGAAAATCTGAAAACAGAAGGACTTTTCGGGAACAGTTTTGAAAATTTCAAGGTGTGAAAAGACACCCGGCTGAAATCAGTCGGGTGTCTTTGAATATATGAATATCAGCCGGTAACCGTGCTTTCTTCAGCTTTTTTATACTGGGAGAGAAGCCAGTGCATGGCCATGTGCATCCGCATTTCGTGTCTGCCGTCAAAAATATCCAGAAAGACACGGGAGTTGGGGTGCGTATCCATCAGTGCGCTATAAAGACGAAGGCTTTGCGCCACGGGTACGACCGGGTCATATTTTCCATGGAATATTTTTAGATTCGCCTTTGCGATTGTATCAATATAAGACATAGGCGAGCGATTTGCCAGCGCATCTCTGTCCTCCGTGCAACAGGCGTATATATGAGGACGATAGTTCGGGTTTTCCCCTGCCCATGCGGCAAGATCCGTAATCGGTACAAAGGCCCCGGCGGCTTTAAAAACCATGGGACAGAAGCCGCACATCATAAGCGTCATATGGCCGCCGCCGCTGGCCCCTAAAAGAAAGATGTTTTCACTGTCAATGTTTTCTTCCTTTTCTACATACCGGATGGCATCCAGAATATCCTGCCTTGCAAGAAGAGAGCCGCAGGCATCTTTATGGTTTGGATTTGTCGGAAGGTTGCTACCACGGAATTCCGGCAGAAGAAGATTCCAGTTCAGTCGCTTTGCATAAGGAAGCATTGTTTTCTCTTGATTAAAACGATCGTGACTCCAGGTATGCAGTCCCACTAAAAGGGGCCTTTTTTTTGTTCCCTCTGCACGGTAAAAAAGAGAAGGCTGCAAGGTCTGGTCGATAGAGGACGGAACAAGTATTTCCTGCATAGTAAAACTCCTTTCTATGCCCGGTACATATTTTCCATGGCTTCTTCTGCGGCACGGATTCGTTCGGAAAGCGTGTGTCGGTTTTCCATATAATCCGTGTAGCATTTGATGCGCCATTCCTCAATCGGCTGTGAAAGCTGCGATTTCAGGAACGCATCTGCCTTCTCGGTATCATTCTTGTCAATCCCTTGTCCGCCCAGCACATTCATTTCCACATACCAGAAATCAATCAGCCGCCGTGCTGTCCGGCTTCTGGTGTCACTGTACGGACTTTTGGGAGATTTGTCTTCCAGAATTCCCATGTTCCCCAGTGCGGTGCGTTCTGTGTCCGTAATCGAGTTGTCCCAGAGGGGAAGGCGCGGGTTTTCAAAGCCAAGCTTTTCCAAAATCGCTTTGGCAATAATGGCGTGCCCGATATTGCCGGGATGCACCCGGTCCGGCCCGATGACGGTGGGCACCAGCCTCCGGCTGTTGGCGATTTCCAGAGGGGTATGTAAATCCAGAACAGGTGAAAAGGTGTTTTTTAAAAATTCGCCTGCGCGCTGAAGAGCAGCATCGTAGCCGCCGTAGACAGGCGCGTCAATAGCGGGGGATTCGTCATGCAGAGTGGGTGTCATAATCAGGGTGGATGCATCGCCGAGTCTATGCAAAAGCGCACGCATATTATCGGTATAGGCCGAAAAGGCGGCTTCACGTTTTTCAAGAACCTCTTCCGTTATATGTACGCTGTCTGCGTACAAAACACGGTGCAAATCATTCATGCCGAATAATACTGTGGCATGGGTGGGCTTGCGGAGAGGCACGAGTGTATCCCAGTTTTGAAGCAAAAGCGGAATACTGGCTCCGGGAATGGAAATATTGTGAAACCGAATCTTTTTTTCAGGGAAGTGCAGAACAAAGAAGTCAACCAGAATGCGGACGTATTTTTCAGCAGCCGTAATGCTATCCCCGATGAAACAAACAGAACTGTTTTCCGGAATATTCATAAAAACCTCCTTGATTCACATAAGAGAGTGGGCGGCCATACTGTAAAAGCAGCCGTTACCGAAAATGATATGGTCCTTAACGGAAATAGAAAGTGGAGCAAAGGCATCCTGAATCCGACGGGTCAGATGCAAATCCTCCTCGGATGGTTCAATCACCCCTTTTGGATGGTTATGTGCCAGAATAACGGCGAAAGCATCATGACGCAGTGCGTATTCCACAACCAGACGGATGTCAATATAAACGCGGTACGCAGAACCTTCCGCAATTTTCTTATAGGAAAGAAGCTGACCCATTGGGTCAAGACAAAAGACGTAAAACCCCTCGGTAGTCTGGTCGCCTACAAGACGGAGAACATAATTTCCGGCATCCATCGCCGTGGGAAGTGAGGCCTTCGGGTCCAGCTTGCCGCGGTTATATAGGTTTACAACATCTTTGAGAAGATGCAGAAAAACAGCCGAGCTCCTGCCCACACCTTGTACCTTACATAATAGGTCCGGGTCGGCATCCAGCACACCATTTAAGGAATGAAATGTATCAAGAAGCCGGTGGGCTGTTTCATTTGTGTTGACGCGAGGCTGGGAGTAGAACAGTAAAAGCTCAAGCACTTCATGCGACAGTAATGCATCCATACCGTTTTTTAAGTATTTTTCCCGCATACGGTCGCGGTGTCCTTCGTGCATATAGTACCCTCCCACCTGATTTTGTGTAAAAAAATAAAGAATACGAATAACAAAAATCTTATTCAATATTCTTCATGTTTGCTCTGCTTTGCAGAATGATTTGGTGACCCCAAAGGGAATCGAACCCTTGTTTTAGCCGTGAGAGGGCTACGTCCTAGGCCGCTAGACGATGGGGCCACAACGTTGAATAGTATACCATAATAGTTAAGCAATGTCAAGAATTTTTTTGAAAAAAATTAAAAATAGGGGGAAATAAATATTTCCTCCCTATTTCACCTTGAAAAGGCATTTCAGAATTCCGCCCCAGAAACGGGGCGCCTTCCATACTACGACCTTCAAAAAGACGCACCTCCTGTTTTAGTCGCCGCTGAAGAAGCACCAGCCGATAATAATGAGCATAATGGCTTCGATGATGGCCAGAATCCACAGAGGCAGGGCGGCTGCAAGCAATGCACCTGTAGAAAAAGAAAAGATAATCACTCCGATTGCTCTGCGTTTACCACACATTATGTACACCTCCGTTTACTTTATCCTATGCAGGAGGCGGCAGAAGGGTTACTTATTTTCAAAAATTTTGGAAGGAATATAAACGGTTTCTTCCGGAGGGTCTACATTCCGGAGGAGCTTTGCTGTGGCAATCTTCGCGGCAGTACGCCCCATTTCAAAGGCATTGCTGACGGAAAGAAGGCGAATCCGGCCGCTTTCAATATAGGCACTATTTGCCCGCGGATTTTCGTATCCGATGCAGATGATGTCATCCGTCAGCTTCAGCTTGTGCAAAGCCAGACATGTATAATGCGTAACGCCGGTGGCGCAATACAAACAGTCAAACCTTCCAATATAATCGGCTTTAATGGCTCTTGCAATCACCGAGGCCAGCGGTGCAGAAATGTCTTCCAGTTCAATGTTGCCTACAATGGTGGCCCCCGCTTTGCTAACGGCACGGACAAAGCCATTTGTACGCATCTGTGCACCGAGACCGTTGTGTACATGCAGAGCCAGGATGCGCTTTTTTTCAGGGAAAACAGAGGTGAGAGCCGTGCCCAGCCGGTAACCGTCATCAAAATGATTTCCGCAGACGGCGGCAAGGTGCGGCGTGGGAAGGCCTTCGCTTACATATATAATAGGTTTTTCCATGGCAAGGGCTGCAATCTTTGCTTGTACGGCGGGAGCAAACGATGGCGCGATGATGCATAAATCCAGGTTTTGCACATAGTCGATGGCGTGGCCCGACACGTTTCCGGACCCAAGGGAGGGAAAGAAAGCGAAATGGACGTCTATCTCCGCCGGCAGCTCGGATTGAATCCCCTGATACAGTGCATCCCAGTAGTAGGTGGGTCTGGCAGGCAACACAACACCGACAGACGGTTTTCCGCCTGCCATCGCTATGGGCACGGTGTCGGCGGCGGCAAATACCTTTTCGCGGGTCTTTGCGTCCACACCCCGTTTGTGATACAGGGCTTTGTATACCGCCGAAACACTGATATTGCATTTTTTAGCAAGTTCATTTGTATTCATACCAGTAGTATACCAAAAAAAGGGGGTGTATTAACATATCCAACTTTAACAAAAAAAGAATTAAATTTTATGCAGTTTGTACATAGTAATACGGCCAAAAATCCGATACAATGGGAGCACAGTGGAGGAGGAGTGGAAAAAATGGCCTATAGTATGAAAAATATGACCGTAGAGGATATGAATGCTCTGCAGACCAAAACAGTGATTATTCCGGTAGGGGTTGTGGAACAGCATGGCTTTCATCTGCCGCTGTGTACGGATATCTGCAATGCGGAAAAGCCGATAGAACTGGCGGGAGACAGACTGGACGCCCTGATTGCGCCCACGGTGAACTATTGTTTTTCCGGGGGAACCCTCCGGGGAACGATTAACGTTACACCGAACGTGTTCGGCCTGTATGTGACAGATATCTGTAAGGAATTTGTGCGGCTGGGCTTTAAAAACATTGTTTTGTTTCTGGGCCATGCAGGGACAGAGAATATGAATGCCCTGCGGGACAGCCTGCAGATGTTTATGCGAAGCCTGGACAGAAAGGATATCACAGTTTCACTGGTCTGTGCATGGGATCTGGCACCCGGATGGTGGTTTACAAAGGATGAAAATGGTGAAAGCGATTTCCATGCCGGCTATACGGAAACCTCCCTGATGCTGTACTGGGCACCGGAACTGGTACGGGAAAAAATCGTAATGGATGAGGAAGAAATTTCCCGGAACATGCGTTCTGACCAGGACTGGTACGCCATAAGCGAAAAGGCGGTAGACCATCCGTTGGTTTTGCCTAATGTACGGCAGCGGGATGAAATTCGCGTGGGCGTGATGGGCTTTCCGGAAAAAGCCAGCCGGGAGGACGGCGAAAAGATTGCAAAGGAAATTACAGAGGGTTTAATCGCATATGTGAATATGCTGAATGAAAAAAATAAATAAAAATATTTAAGGAGGATTTTAAAATGGCAAAATCTACAGATTTCAGGTACAACACCGGTGCGGCAAAGGTGCCGTGGGCGGCAGTCGGCGAAAACTACAATGTGGAAGATTTAATGCAGATTGTCGAATTTTTAATGCAGGGCGAAGGTCCGGAATATGAGGAAGCAATCAAGAATGTGCGTGCACAGATTGAAAAGCTGGACAAAATTTCCACACCGCCCGGAAAGCTCTCCCTCGGTTCAAAAGTAGAAGCGGCAGAAAAAGCCTGTGACGAATACCTCGGCATTGAGGGCAGCGCGTTTGTTGCGAACTGCACCGCAGGCTTTGAAATTGCATATAAGTATGCAAACATCGGCCCCGGCGATGAGGTTATCGTACCGGCCATTACCTTTGTGGCCACTATGGCATACCCGCTGGCAGTGGGGGCGAAGCTTGTTTTTGCGGACGTTGACCCCGTAACTATCAATATGGACCCGGCAGATGTGGCCCGTAAAATCACCCCGAAAACCAAGATGATTGTTCCCGTACATATCGGTGGATATCCGGTGGACATGGACCCGATTATGGAGCTTGCCAGAAAGCATGACATCGTTGTGCTGGAGGACGCGGCCCATGCCTTCGGAGCTCTCTATAAGGGACGCAAGGTCGGCACGCTTGGCGATTTTGCAGGCTTCAGCTTCCACGAAGTTAAAAATATTACATCCTTTGGTGAGGGCGGTATTCTCACGACTACGATTCCCGGATTCTCTGGCGAAATGAAGCGCGCCCGTTTCCTGGGACTGGATTTCTCCGCCCCCATTAAGAATTGGCTGTATAACATCACGCCTATCCCCGGCAAAGAAAAGCCCTTTGTTGCAGGCAATAGCTCCACAACGGAAATCCAGGGTCTCGGCCTTTCGCTCCAGCTTGCCAGAAACGAGCAGATTATTGCAGAAAGACGGGCGGCGGCAGAATATCTGACAAACCGCTTTAAGGAAAATGATGCTATCATTCCGCAGGACCTGGGCGACGAGGAAACCAAGCCTACCTTCCATCTCTATCTTCTCCAGATTGACCCCGCAAAAGCCGGCGGTAATGTTCAGACGCTGAAGAAGAAGCTGGAGGAAAAGAGCATTACCAATATCCCGCATTTCGGCCCCTTGTATCGTTTCTCCATTGTAAATACAATGCAGGGAATTGACCCGGATGAGGTTGCAAAAACCTGCCCGGTATGTGAAGAGGTATTCAATAACCGCTTTACCCACCTGCCGCTGTACGGTCTGTCCGAAGAACAGCTGACCTATATGGCCGATACCGTTCTTGAATGCGTCGCGGAAATGCAGGCCGGTAAATAAATAAAAAACTTTTTGTAAAAAAACCGTTCTATTTTGTCACAAAATAGGGCGGTTTTTAGTTATATAGATAAGACTATTTATAAGAGGAGAATGAAACATGAGTAAGAAAAAAACAGCGTGGGTAGCGGTAGCCTTAGTTTTGGCGAGCGTGACGGGCGTGTGTGCGGCCCCGGCAATTGCAGAAAAGATTGCGTATGCAACTGCTGAAATTCAGCCGGGAAGTCTGACAGTGAAAAACAATGCGGCACTGCGGCAGATTGTAAAGGAGAAAAAAGCGGGAACGGACGTACAGGTGGATGTGGAGGCCTATGCACATTTTCTTGCAGATTTGTACCCCACAGAGGAAGAAATTCGCTACATTGACAGTCTTATCGGCAAGGGATATGATGCCAGGGCAGTGGTGGAGATTTATGAATTCTGGCAGGATACGCAGGAAGATATCGCAATTATCGAAGCGGTATATGAATACCTTCCGCCGGTGGAAGGTGTGAAATACTGGGTGGACGAGGCTTTTATCAAGCTTGCGGCGCAAGGCAAAACAAAGGGACAGTACAGTGATTTATCTGTGGAGGAAGTAAATGCGCTTTATGAAAGCGGGGTAAGCTATGAAGAAATCCTGATGGCAGATAAACTCAGCCGGTACGGAACGAAGGATATTCATCATGTTCTTTCACGAAAGCAAGAGGATGCATCTTGGTATGAAATACTGGATGAGGTATATACTCTATCCTCGCCAGAAAGTAAACAGGAAAATATCGAAAAATATAAGCAGATTCAAAATCCCCATGAAATTCTGGCAAGCATTCGTTTGGCGAAGGAAGGGGATATGATATTGGATGAGGCTCTGGACGGAGTTATAAGAGGAGAAAGCAGCTCAAAAAGACTGGCCGAGAAAAAAGTAGAAAAGGGTAAAAAAATAAAGGAAAACTATATAACACAAGGCCTATGGGATACATCCGGAGAATCAAAAGAGTGGGGGCACAGATAATGAAAAAAATTATATATGCTTGTATTGGGATATGGATGCTGAGCTTTTTGCCGCTTGTCGCACAAGCCTCAACATCGGCCGCTGTGACGGAAGCTGCATACGAAACATGGAAACAGGAAAACTATGGGGATTTTGTGCAGGCACCGGTCAGCATAGAAGAGTCAGGACTTTCAATAAATGGAACGACGGGAAGGGGAAGCCTGTACGAAACAGATCTGTCGCTACCCGGAAAAAACGGTCTGGATGTAAATATTACCCGTGTGTATAACTCTATGCCGGAGGTGACGTATGATGTTTCGACAACAGCATCATCAACTTCAATGAGAGTTCTCCGTATGCGCTACAAAAACGAGGACGGAGAGACCAGATACGTGGATTATTTATCCGAGGATGAATATCTGAAAGGTGACAAGAACGGAATCTATGTCTGGTTTGAAACTTCACAGACCTTATATAGGAATATTAAGCGGAATGGCGGAACGCATGTTGTCCGGGATACAAGCTATACGCCGCAGTGGGTAACGGTATATTTTGATGAAAAGCGCGTATATTTTGATTGGGATTTAAACGGCGGTGTCAAACTGATAGACAACTGGAACATCTCGCTCCCGAAGCTTACCACAATATACAGTGTTAGGGGGGATATGACGGATGCAGTATCCATGCGGGAACTCCATTTCCCCGACGGGCGCACATACAGCCTGCGTCAGGAGCACAGTGCAGACCGTTCCACGAATACATTAACAGCATATAGAGGAAGATTTGTGGATTCAATTGAATTTAAAATTGTATCGCCGCAGACGGGAGATATTAACGGAGACAAAACGGATACGGAAAAGGGGATTTCCTATACATATATTTTTCAGGATTCGGAGGGAAAACGGTATTATTTTACGGCAGACGGAAATCTTGTCTATGAAGAGGACCGGTTCGGAAACGCTATAAAATACAGATATTTTATCGACGGCTTTGAAATTACAGATACGATGGGCCGTATCATCCGGTACACTTCTGTAAATTCAGGGGAAACACTTGGGAAGCTCAGCGTTACGGTAGATGGGATAACCCGGGATGTGGTATACTATGAATATGAAAAAGAAAGCACTGACAGCTTTGCATACAACGACCGGCATTTACTGAAGGTTAAGAAACCGGAAAACGGGGAAAGTGCGTCTGAATGCGTAAATGTTACAACCTATGAGATGGGCAAGCGGACAAATTTATACAGTTACTCTTCAACTGAGGATTACAAATATGCATTTCCCGTATTGGCACTTCTGAAAATAGAAAAGCCGAACGGAAGCAGCACCAGCTTTACATATTCTACACATACCCGCTCTTTTGCAGATACCGAATATATTGTAACCGGCTCAAAAGATATGGAGGATGGTGCATACAGAAATAAATGGACGTATTCATATCCGAAAACAAATACTTTCCAGAAAGTCCGGCAGGACGGGTATACGGAAAAAATCCGCTATGACACCAGCAAGCGGTTGGCCCAGATAGATAAAGAAGGAGACGGCATATTTACCCAGGAACGGTATGTATACGATGAAAACAGGGCAGGAGCCAGTGTGCCTTCGGATAAAATATACCATATATATAAACAGGTGTTCCGCACTCCGGAAACGGATATGTATGACTACATAGAGATTTCAACAAACTATGAAAGGGATGATAGGGAAAATATTATATACGAAAACTATATGACACAGAAAGTAGTTTATGACTATGGGACCGCGGAGACAAACCCGTATAACATCATGCTGTCCAAAGTGTATGAGAACGAGGGCGTTCAAACCAAGGTCGAGAACACGTTAACCGCAGACTTTAAAGCAATAGCGGAAAGCAATGTGTATGTTATGGAAAACGGCACGTTTGTAAAGAAAAGCACAACCAGCTATACATACGATAGCTTCGGAAATGTCATAAAAAAAGTGGTTCAGCCTGTTGGCGGCAGTGCAGACGAAACAAACTTTGTATATACCTATACAGGGGCGGCCGTTTCGGTGGAGAGCTATAAAGTAAACGAAGCCGGTGAAAGAGTTTCTACAGTAGAAAGGTATGATGCCTTTGGTTGCCTGATAGAAGAAACAGATGCAAACGGGAACAAAACAACCTATACATACGACACTCTTTTGCGCCCCACAACAATAACGTACTGCGACGGGACTGTGCGAAGCTATACGTATAATGTGGTAAATAATTCTGTTACGGCCGTAAACGAAAACGGGGTGACAATACGTCAGACGTACAATTTGTACGGGCAGGAGAAAAAAACAGAGGTAAAGAATACGGAGGGTACGTTTGTTGTTTTACAGGAAAAAACGTATTCTGCCAACGAAGGACAGCTTGCCTCGGTAACGGAGCAGGGCCCGGGCAATCGCCGCGTTAAAACGGAATACACCTGGGACGATGCCGGTAATGTAACACAGAAGGTGACAAAACACGAAAATGCGAACGGGTCATTCTCCGAAGTGGACAGAGTGACTGCTACGTACACCACACCGGAGGAAACAGGCACCCGGATTCGGCGGTCGGGAACGACAGTACAGTCAACGAAGCTGATTACAACATGGAACGGAGGCGATAAATATGTGCGAAATGAAGAATGGACAAGAACGACAAAAAAGTTTATATTGAACGGAAGCTATGACTATGTTCTCGTGAATCTGCGCGGTATTGTACATCCCAAAATTTATCTTTATACAGATGGAGAAAGGGTAGAGTTTGAATATAAAGGGAAAATTAATAATGATTTGGAATCACCTTATTATAGGAGCTATATTATAGATGTAGCCGGTGTGGATGAAATAAGAGTTATGGCTACCGACTCTGAATCTGGTATGCGAGTCTATGATTTCCGCGCCTACACCCAGGAAGACATAGATGCCCTTATCACCAAGGTAGAGACCACCCAGACCGGTGACAGCACAATTACGCCGCCAAAATCGGAAACACATATTGACATTTGGGGCAATCAGGTGTATAATAAACTTACAGATACTTCCAGTGGCACTGTGCTTCTGGAAGAAAGCCGGTATTTTGACGATTTAGGAAACGAGCTTTCCTACCGCAACCCCGTTTCCTACGACCTGGGGCAGAACACGGTAAGCCGCACCTACAATCACCTGGGACAGGTGACGAGCGAAACCACGAAGGATAGTACCCTTGGCGACACCACCGTCACGGCTTCCTATGACAACATCGGCCGTCTTACAAGCGAAACGGACGCGAACGGCAACACCACAAGCTACACCTATGACAAGCTGGGAAGGGTAATCCGCAAAACGTATCCCGTGGATGATACGCATACGGCAGAAATCCGCTATACCTACGATAAAAACGGCAATGTCACCAAGGAAGAAGTGAAAAACGGCAACGCCTATGATGTGGTGGAATATGCCTATGACGGGAAAAACAGAGTTGTCCGTATGACAACCTATCCGGAAGCGAATAAACCGCAGATTACCCAGTATTACTATGACGGCATGGGGAATGTGCTCCGCGTATATATGGGCCTTTCGGCACCGCTCACCATTCACGGCCTGGATACCGTAACAGCGAACGGAGACAGTGACTACCACGTTACAAAATACACGTATAATTTCATGGGTTACCCCGTGAAAATGACGGATTCGCTGGGGCAGGAGGAAACGTATACTGTCGATTATCTCGGCAACATTCTCTCGAAAACCGACCGCAACGGCGATACGGTTACCACAACGTATAATTACCGCGGCCAGCCGCTGACGGTCACATCCTCCAAGGATAACAAGATCGTGACCTATACCTATGACCGCCTCGGAAACCGGAAGAGCATGACGGATGAAACGGGTACAACGAATTACACCTACTCCAATCTGTCGCACCTGCTTTCGGAAACCAAGGACGGCGTTACGAAAACATATACCTACGATAAAAACGGGACAAAAACAGGCTTTACCCTTACGGATAATGGCACGTCCCGCCTTGCAAATACGTATACGGTAACAAATGCCGGTGTGCTGACGGCGGCACAGAGTGGTACAGATTCTGTGGCTTATACCTACGACAATAACCGGAATATGCTGACCGAAACCGTAAACGGTACGCTTTCGCAAACAAACCTTTACAATAAAGCAAATCAGGCCACAAGCGTGCAGAACAAAAATGGAACGGCAACCCAGTCCCAGTTTACTTATACGTATTCCGAAAACGGGAATATGTCTGCTGTCTTTGAAAATTTAGGTACAATGCAGGCACGCGAGTTTTTCTATGACGGCATGGGTCGGCTGACGGAAGAAATTCTTGGCACAGACAGCCTGAATTATGCATATGATGATTTTTCCAACCGTACAAGCCTGTCAAGGGAAGGCGGCACAACCAATTATGTGTATGATGCAAATAACCGCCTCACAACCAGAACGGCCGGAAACACGGAAAACCTGTTCAATTACGATAATAACGGTAATCTGTTTTCCACGCTGACCTCGACTACGGGTACGGCCGGCGCGGAAAACGAAACCCTGTCCGAAACAGCAAGTGATGCGGACGGGCTTTATACCTTCGATGGTCTTGGCCGCCTGACGGGCTTGGAGAAAGACGGGAAAACTATCAGTTACACCTATAACGGCGACGGGCAGCGCGTGTCCAAAACCGTGGACGGCGTAACCACCCAGTACGTCTGGGACGGCGATTATATTGTCATGGAAAAAACGGGCAACAGCACCACGGTGTATAAACGCGCAAACCGCCTTTTCGCAAATGAAAAGGACGGCACCAAAACCTTCTACCGCTATAATGCAAGAGGCGATGTGGTCCAACTGACGAATGCCACGTATGCAGTGACGAAAAGCTATCGGTATGACGCTTTCGGCAATGAGCAAAACATAGACGCAAATGATACAAATCCCTTCCGCTATTGCGGCGAGTATTACGATACGGAGACTGGTTATATCTATCTCCGCGCCAGATACTATGACCCCATAATCGGTCGCTTTATCTCCGAAGACCCCATTCGGGATGGATTGAATTGGTATGTCTATTGTGGGAATAATCCTGTGATGTTTTTCGATCCTCTGGGTCTTGCTATTACAGATGAGGATCGCGCTGCATTTGCAAGAGGAGACATGACTCAAAGGGATTGGGATTTGTTAATTCAGGCGGATGCAGAATGGAATTCAGCGAATAAGTTTGATTATTCAGCAAAAGCGGCAGCACGCGCAAAAGCTTTTTACGCTCGATCAAGCTATACTGGTAAGTACGTTGATGATGAATTTGATTATACCTTTGGCACAGGATATTCGGCACTAGATCAAGGACAGAACGGGAAGTATGTTAAGACGACTATTGGGCAATCAACGAATGGAAGAGCAATAGCAGTGACTTTTATTTATTATGAAAGATACGCTTTTGGTTCTGGAAGTAGACTTCAACTTCACTACGGGGAAGGCATGGGGATTGGTTCTGAAAAATATCGAATTTCTCCCGCAAGTATAAGTTACAGATTTGGAGCCCCCAAAGGATTATCAACTGATATAATTGAAGGCAAAACATCAGGCTCTTATTTTTCAAAAAACGTTCGAGGTCTTGAGCATGTGACCGATGAGGGTGGACAGTATCTTACATTGGGGTTAAATGCTACTTTTAATTTTTCTTATACAGGGGGAATGTTTAGTATTTCGGTAATCAATAACGTTTATGATTCTATTTACATTGATGAAAAAGGCGTGCAACATGGTGGCATTCCAGATATCAATTATTCGTTGGATGGTCGCTTTTTGGACAATGTATTTAATCGATACGGAAATGCCAGATGATAATGCACAGAACAGGAGAAATATATGAAGAAATTTTTGATAATTATATTATGTTGTTTGATGTTTATATTAGGTTTAACAGCATCAATTTTCTATCGAGGGGTTACTGCGGATAAGATTGATTACCCCAGTGAAATTCTAGAAAGAAGAGCATCGGACAGGATGGCGATTGAATCAAGCGACGATTCAATTTTAGTTCCAAGTTTGGCTGAAATATATACCGCAGAAGAATATGCACAGGCAGAGGATTTTGCTCGACACATGTTTCGACGGATGCAATACTATTCTTATTTTATTTTAATCCCTAAATGTTATGAGATTCAAACCGATTCTTTTTATCTAGATATTTATACATTCGATAAACGACATTTTGAATTTATAACAATTATGGGAAGCAAACAAGTAGAAGGATCAAGTGTGTCGTACCAATTTGAAATAAAAGAAAAATGAGCCAAAGACAAGGGGACGGTTCTGTTGTCTTGCAAATAACCGCCTCACAACCAGAACGGCCGGAAACACCGAAAGCCTGTTCAATTACGATAATAACGGCAATCTGTATTCCACGCTGACCTCCACCACAGGTACGGCCGGTGCGGAAAACGAAACCCTTTCCGAAATGGCAAGTGATGCAGACGGGCTTTATACCTTCGATGGCCTCGGCCGCATGACGGGCCTGACAGAGGACGGAAAAACGATTGCCTATACCTATAACGGCGACGGGCAGCGCGTGTCCAAAACGGTGGACGGCGTAACCACCCAGTACGTCTGGGACGGCGATTATATTGTCATGGAAAAAACGGGCAACAGCACCACGGTCTATAAACGCGGAAACCGCCTTTTCGCAAATGAAAAGGACGGCATAAAAACCTTCTATCGCTATAATGCCCGGGGCGATGTGGTCCAGCTGACGAATGCCAGCTACGCCGTAACCAAAACCTATCGGTATGACGCTTTCGGCAATGAGCAAAACATAGACGCAAATGATACAAATCCCTTCCGCTACTGTGGCGAATATTTCGATACGGAAACCGGCTATATCTACCTCCGCGCCAGATACTATGACCCCACAATCGGACGCTTTATCTCCAAGGATCCTATCCGGGATGGACTAAATTGGTATGTGTATTGCGGGAATAATCCGGTGATGTTTAAGGATCCGCTAGGATTATCTATTACATTAAGTGGAACAGATGAAGAAAAAAACATTGCGTTTAAGCATTTGCAGAAACTTACGGATGATAAACTGTATTTTGATAAAGACAGTGGGAAAGTGTCATACGAGATAAATAAGAATATACGAAGAGAAGTGGGGACATCGCTTGCTCGTGAGGTTATTGACAATAGTATAGATTGTGAGATTGTAATTTTCGCTGAGAACAATGGATATTCTATACCGATTTATGACGGGGATAAGTTGATAAAGACAAAAATAGAATTTAATCCTAATTATGAGTCATCTAATTGGTCGTACGTGGAAGGGGATGGATATAGTGAAAGAATAAAACCCGCATACTTGATTTTGGGACACGAAATGGTTCATACAATACGGCGGATGCTGGGAGAAGAGAGGGATGGAACATACAGGAACACTTGGGGACGTGCCTGTTTTTGCACATGGCAGTTAACAAGTAGGCATACATTTATTGGCAAAGACAAAATTGAGGACGGTAAACAGCCGTCCTCTTTCTATTGACAAATCTTGCAAAATGGTGTATAATAAGCTCATGGATGCCGGAAGCGGCACTGTGCTTTTAGAAGAAAGCCGGTATTTTGACGATTTAGGCAACGAGCTTTCCTACTGCCCCCTTGTCTTATAAGTTTTTTACTAAAGAATGCTTTATTTTGTGATTTGTTGTCACAAAATAAGGCATTCTTTGGTTATATGTATAGGACAACCTGTGACAGGGGAGACAAAAAGGAAAAGAAAAAAGGAGAGTTATTATGAAAAAATTCTTTGCAGCAATGATTATCACCATACTGGCAGCGGTTAGTTGTACGGTTTCGGCAGAATCGGGAATTATAGCTAATGTGGAAGTTACAGATGATGTTTTTACGGTTAGCGGGGAAGCGGGATTTGAAAAAGAGGTGACTATTTTAGTGACAAGTCCAGCAGGGGCTATTTGTTATGTAGACCAGGCGAAAAGCGATGCGACCGGTCACTTTGCCTTTATGTTTTTGTTGCCGCAGGGTTCGGCAAACGGAGAGTACACTGTTAAAGTCGGCGGCGAGGGGATTAATGTACCATATCAGACGACAATCACCTATTCCGGCGGCTTACCGCCCGTGCGTGTAAATCTGAATGGAGAAGTAATTACGGTTGATGGTAATTTGCAGACGGGAGTAGGGAAGGATGTTACGATTTTGGTGCTAAGCCCGCTGGGTGATATAGTGTATGTCGATCAGATAGCAAACGACGTAAACGGATTATATCGTTTCGATTTCCTCCTGCCACCCATGTCGATGAATGGTGTTTATAGTGTGAATGTTGGCGGAGAGGACATAGAGGTACCATATTCGGGAGAATTTACATATACGAATGGAACGGATGTGCTTTCCCGGATGCTGGAAATGAAAAATATTGCTCCGGGCGTTGAACGGAAGCTATTTATTCAGGGTGAAAACATGCGGAATTTAGAGCATAAAACGTTTATCCTTACATATGATCCGGCAAACTTACAGGTGACAGATTTATGTTTGTTTACTTATGAAAAGGAACTGCAGACAGGTGAAATTGACGGTACGCATTTTAATATAACGGAATTTAATGCACAAACCGGTAAAATAAAGTTTACGCTGAACGTGGCAAATGGCGAAACAGCGTGGAATGGTACCCTGGCGGGCATTTTGTTTGAAGGCCGTCAAAACGGAAATGTGACAGTTCAAGTTGACGTGATTACAGAAATGTAGCAGACAAATGGCTTTGTTTTACAACCGTAGAAAGGAAAATAGAACAAATCTAATTTTTTTCTTGCAAGCAGTGTGTTTTTATGATATAATTTCCTCCTGTCAAAAAACAGACAGGAGGAATTTTTATGACATTTTTATCGTATATATGCAGTGGGGCAAGCCTCGCGGCCATGATTATTTCTTCCTTGCTAAAGGGGAAGAGTATGCGGGGGATTTTACTGCTTGTTCTGCTTGCAAATATCATGATGGCAATGAGCTATGTGTTTGCGGGACAGGCCGGGGGTGCAGTATCCTGCTTTATTGGGGCGGGAACGGCACTGATTAATAATTTTTATGATATGCGGGGGAAAAAACTGCCCGTATGGCTGATCGGTATTTATGCGGCGGCGTTTGTGGGCGCAAATCTGGCCGTATTTTCAGCACCAAAGGATATACTTGCCATTGTGGCATCAATTGTATTCATTCTGTGCATTGGACAGAAAAGTGGCAGAATGTATCGTTTCTGGACACTTGTAAATATGGTGCTCTGGTGTACATATGATGCACTCGGTCTTGCTTTCGGTACCCTTGTAAGCCATCTGATTCAGTTGGGTTTCACGGTGGTGGGTATGTTGGTGCATGACAGAAAGAAAAAATAGATTAAAAAAGGGCCGTTTGGGGACGTGCCAGTTTTTGCACATAACAGTTGACAAGCGGGCGTGCAATTATTGGCAAAGTAAAAATACGGGGACGGTAAGCAGCCGTCCTTTTTTTCGTAAAAATTTACTGTATTGTAGGTTTGTCAATGATGTGTTACAAAATTCCTCAAAAAATTTCTCCTGTTTCAAGAAAGGCGTGAATACATTCGTCAGGAGATCTCCAATTTAATGGACGGATAGGAAACTTGTTGTATGTATAGTTACGTACCTTTAA
>JAFSAU010000045.1 GCA_017442155.1 Clostridia bacterium
TCTGCTTCGCTCCCTTGCTCTTCCTTCTCCGACGAAAACGTTTGGCGTTTTCATCGGGTTTCCCCCGGGCAAGGCTACGGGGGAATAATTTTGCAAATTCCGCACGCACCTCGTTTCTGGACGAAAAGCGGCAGCTTCGCTCCCTTGCTCTTCCTTCTCCGACGAAAACGTTTGGTGTTTTCATCGGGTTTCCCCGGGCAAGGCTACGGGGGATTTTTAAGAAGTTTTACGGAATCACAATCGTAACAACATTTTCCGCAACAGTCACCGTAGAATCAGGATAAAGTCTATTCATAATACCCACAGGAACATACACTCTGTCACCCACCTGCGTAGGGCCGGGAGAAAAATAATAGTACGCAGAGTTTACATATACAGAGCCAGTCGGAACGGAAAGGGAAAGGGACTTATACTGTGAAAACGCGGCTACGCTCTGCGTTTCCCCGTCCCAGAAAACTTCCATATTCAGATTTTCTGCCAGAAACCGCACCGGCACCATAAGCGTTTCACCCAGAACAAAGGGGGCCGCATCGGTTCCCGTTTTCTCTCCGTTTACCGTAACGGAAGCTTCGCCCACTGTGAAGGAAACGGTTTTCCCGACGGAGGGCGCAACCAGTGTGGGGTAATAATTATAAGCACCGATGGAATTATCTATGCCCTCCACATCGTGGAAGCGGTTTACGCCATCCTCATTGTCGAACATAATCACGGCAAGGGAGCCGGGAACAAAGCGGATGGGATAGAAATCAACAGAATTCCAGAAAGCGAGGGGGGACTTGGATACAAGCGTAAACCGGCAGAGCACGCCGTCACCCTCAATCAGCCCGTCCGAAAGTGTTTCGTCCAGAAACGTTACAGAAATCCGACCCGGAATCGTCTCCTTTACGGAAACATTGCTTTTGGAGCGAATCAGTGTTTTGTCATCCAGAAGTATAAGCGGGCTGCCGTTTTCATCCTTCTTAACGGAAAAGCCGCTGAGGCTGTAGTCGAATGTAAAAGTAACACTGCAGATTTTGCCGAGAGAATCGGGAATAACCGTTCTGTAATTCTTCAGCGTAACGTCCACATTCAGCTCCCCGGTCTGCGAGTTCAGAATCCCGGGTGCAAAAAACATCTGTAATTTCAAATCATTTGCAGCCAGAACTGAGAATGAAGATAACAAAACAGATGTCAGAAGCATAATGGAAAGCAACCTTGCAATATTCTTTTTTAAAACATTTTTTTTCAGCACATTCTTTTTCATAGGAGGTACACCTCGTACTCTTCTTTTCGTCTTACCGAAAAAGGGTTTGCGCGTCTATTCTGTCAGCGAAACGGAAACCGACTTCTGTACAGGCTTCATAAGACCTACGCCAATGCCCCAGAAATAATAGGTTATCTTTGTGCCGGCTGTGGGCCCGGTGTATGCAAAGGTAATATCACAGGTGGTCTGTTTATTTGCCTCCGGATATGCAAAGTAAGGAGCCGCCAGAAGATTGCCGTCCGCATCGCTGAGCTTTGCGGCAAACATCATGGCACTGGTAGTGCAGACTGCCGGAGAAACCGTAACGCCGGCCGGCGTTTTTACCGGTGTAGTTTCAAGAAACACAAAATCCTTCACAGATGCCACGGCCGGGGCGGTAAAGGAATAGTTTATCGCGATGAGGTTACTGTCAAAAATTTCTGTCGAATAGAAAATGGAATCTTCTTCAAAGCCGAGAGAAACACGTGAGGACCCGTTTTTCTTTACAGTGAAAGAAAGGGTGGCCAGCACGATTTCCGTGTTTGCAGTTGCCTGGGCGTCAAGCGTGCGCACTGCAATACCGTCAGAATCAACCATGAATAAACGAAGAATATTTTTCCCGTTTCTTGTGCCGCTGCCGATGTTGCTTTCATCGGGAGAAGCGGCCACAACGGCATCTGAAAAGCTACCGGATACATAGTCCATATCAGTGGAAACAAAGGAAAGCTCGGTTTCCAGACCGCCGAGCGTAACGTCCGCAGTAAGCCCTTTTACATATAGGGTTGCTACAGCTGTTTCACCAACGCCGTACTCGGTTTTATTGAAGCGGACCCCAAAGGTAACCCCGTCTGTCGCTGCAAAAGCAGGCACAGCCAGGGAAAAAATCATCATAAAAACTAAAATAAAAGAAAGAAAAGGTTTATTTCGCATCAGTCAATTCTCCAAACATTTTAATATTAATTTTTTATTACATTTAGTTTACCAAAGATACTTCTGTTTGTAAATAGCACAAATTGACAGTTTTAATAAATAAAATTTGTGCAGTATTAACAATAACGCCGGAATTGCGCGGAATTTCAGCTCTCTGATTTTAAAAAATTTTTCCTGACCCGAAAAAATTTTTTTCCGGAGCCAAAATTTTTCTGTTTCTACATCTATTTATATAATACGGCTTGACAATCCTTCTTCTTTTGTGATATAATTTTCCATACTGATTAAAATTATAGGGGCAATGCAATGATTATTTCGGATTCCTGGCAGGAGTATGCGGTTTTAGAAGCCGCAGGAGGGGAAAAGGTGGAGCGTTGGGGCAGGTTTATCCTTCGCAGACCGGACCCCCAGGTTATATGGAAAGCAGACAAGCCGCTCACCAAAAAGGTGGACGGGCATTATCACCGCAGCCGGGAGGGCGGCGGACATTGGGAATTTTTTACGAAAATGCCGGAACGGTGGACTGTTTCTGTGGATGGGCTTTCTTTCTATGTCCGGCCCACGGGCTTCAAGCACACGGGGCTTTTTCCGGAGCAGGCGGCAAACTGGCGGTATATCCGCGAACGGTCGCCAGAGGGAAGCCGCGTTTTAAACCTCTTTGCTTATACAGGCGGTGCCACGCTTGCGGCACTCTCCGGCGGTGCGGATGTGGTGCATGTGGATGCTTCCAAGGGCATGGTTGCCTGGGCAAAGGAAAATGTGGAGCTTTCCGGCCTCTCCGACCGGTTTGTCCGTTTTATGGTGGACGATTGCGAGAAGTTTGTTCAACGGGAAATCCGTCGTGGCAGCCGGTATGACGGGATTATTATGGACCCGCCGTCCTATGGTCGCGGGCCCGGGGGCGAAATGTGGAAGCTGGAAAACAAAATTTTTGACCTGGTTTCCATATGCACACAGATTCTCTCCGACAACCCCCGCTATTTTATCATAAATTCCTACACCACGGGTCTTGCGCCCACGGTGATGCAGAACATTCTGAAGCTTACTGTCGAAAAAAAATTCGGCGGCAGCACAGAGGCAGACGAAATCGGCCTGCCCATAAGGGACAGCGGTCTCGTTTTGCCCTGCGGCTCCACGGCCAGATGGGAGAGAACGGTATGATTTGTCTCGAAAACGCTTCCTATTTTTATCCCGAAAGCGGTCAGCCGGCTCTGCACGACGTCAGCCTGACAATTGAAAAGGGCGAATTTGTGGCAGTGCTCGGACACAACGGCTCCGGGAAATCTACGCTGGCGAAGCTTTTGAACGGTGTGCTTGTGCCCACAGCAGGAAAAGTGACGGTGGATGGGCTGGACACGGCCGATGAAAATAATACGCTTGAAATCCGCCGCCGTGTCGGCATGGTTTTTCAAAATCCGGACAACCAGATTGTAGCAACGGTTGTGGAGGAGGATGTGGCATTCGGTCCGGAAAATCTGGGACTCGAACCGGAGGAAATCCGCTTTCGGGTGGATGCGGCTCTCCACAGTGTGGATATGTATGCATACAGAATGCATGCACCCCATCTTCTGTCCGGTGGGCAGAAGCAGCGGGTGGCCATTGCAGGCATTATTGCCATGCGGCCGGCCTGTATTGTTCTCGACGAGCCCACGGCTATGCTTGACCCGTCCGGACGGGCAGAGGTCATGGAAACGATTTTGCGGCTGTGCCGGAGCGAGGGCATCACGGTTGTGCTGATTACGCATTTTATGCAGGAGGCGGCTCTTGCCGACCGGGTGATTGTCACCGGAGGCGGCCACGTCCTGATGGACGGCAGTCCCCGGGAAATTCTGACCCGGCGGGACGAGCTTCGCGCGGCAAGACTGGATACGCCCCAGACAACCGAGCTTTTATACCGTCTGCACCGGGCCGGGATTCCGGTGGAGGCAGACAGCATTGATATAGAAAGCTGCATTGCGTCAATCAGTGCGGCATACAGAAAGGAAAAAAAGCAGTGATTCTGGCAGACCATGTGTCCTACACCTATACGCCCGGCGGTGTTTTTGAAAAGCAAGCCGTGCGTGATGTGCAGTTTACAATTGAAGACGGGACGTTCTGCGGTCTTATCGGCCATACCGGGTCCGGCAAAACCACATTGGTGCAGATGCTGGCCGGACTTGTTTCACCTACGGAAGGGCAGATTCTGATTGACGGCAAAAATATCTCCGATAAAAAAATCCGTGCATCAATGAAGGGCACGGTGGGCCTGGTGTTTCAGTATCCGGAATATCAGCTTTTCGGAGAAACGGTCTTGGAGGATGTGATGTTCGGCCCGAAAAATCTGGGCCTTTCTGAGCAGGAGGCCGCCGAAAAGGCGAAAGGCGCACTTGCTGACGTGGGTATTTCCGGGGAAATATGGGAAAAATCCCCCTTTGAGCTTTCCGGGGGACAGAAACGGCGCGTGGCGATTGCGGGGGTCCTGGCCCTTTCACCGAAAATTCTGATTCTGGATGAGCCGACGGCAGGGCTGGACCCGGCCGGACGTGACGAGATTTTAGATGGGATATATACCCTGCACAAAAGGGAAAAAATCACGGTAATTCTTGTTTCGCACAGCATGGAGGATATGGCCCGGTATGCAGAGCGCATCCTTGTTATGGATGGCGGTCGGCTTGCGCTGGACGGAAAACCGGAGGATGTGTTTGTGAATAAAGAACGCCTTCGGGAAATGGGGCTTGATGTACCGGAGATTACACGGGTGGTACAGGGCCTCCGTGCCTGTGGAGTGCCGATTAGCGAAAAGATTTATACGCTGGAGGATGCCGAACAGGCAATCCGACAACTTTGGGAGGGATAAATAATGCTCAGAGACATTACATTGGGACAGTTTTTCCCGGGAAATTCCCCTCTCCATCGCATGGACCCGCGGGTGAAAATTCTTTGGACACTTTTTTATATTATTTTGTTGTTTTTTGTCGATTCCTACTGGGGATTTCTTCTGTTCGGCCTGTTCACCCTGGGTGTTATCGCCGTTTCAGATATCCGGCCCCGCGTGGTTTTTACGGGACTGAGACCGCTTCTCTATCTTTTGATTTTCACCGCCCTTCTCAATATTTTTGTGAGCGGCGGCGAGACGGTGCTGTTTAAGTTCTGGATTTTCAAAGCAACGAAGGAAGGACTGTATAACGCAGGGATGATGGCACTTCGCCTTATCTTTCTGGTGCTTGGGTCTTCAATGCTGACGTTTACCACGTCCCCGATTGTTCTGACAGACGGTATTGAGCATCTTCTTGCCCCTTTTTCCAGAATTGGCGTGCCGGCCCATGAAATTGCCATGATGATGACGATTGCCATTCGGTTTATTCCCACAATTTTAGAGGAAACCGATAAAATCATGAAAGCGCAGACGGCACGGGGGGCGGACTTTGAAACCGGAAATATATTACAGCGGGCAAAGGCGATGATTCCGCTTCTGATTCCGCTTTTCATCAGTGCGTTCCGCCGGGCGGATGAGCTGGCAGTGGCGATGGAATGCCGGTGCTATCATGGCGGAAAGGGGAGGACCCGTCTGCATGTGCTGAAGGTGACGGCGAACGATTGGAAAACATTGCCTGCCGCGCTGGTGCTTTGTGCGGGCGTTGTGCTGACGAGGGTGTATTTATGAGAAATATAGTACTCAGACTCATGTTCGACGGCAGTGCGTATCATGGTTTTCAGCGACAGAAAAATGGTGTAACCATACAGGAAAAGCTGGAGGATGCCGTATTTGCCATCACGGGAGGACGAACACCGGTCCTCGGCTGCAGCCGCACAGATGCAGGCGTACACGCCAGAAGCTATGTGGCCATGTTCGCCAGCGAGGTGGGCATCCCGATGCCCCAGTTGCCGAAGGCACTGAACAGTGCTTTGCCGGATGACATCCGCGTGATGCAGGCAAAGGTGGCTCCGGAAGGGTTTCACCCTATATTTTCGGCCAAGGAAAAAACGTACGAATATACAATTATAAACCGGAGAGTCAACGATGTTTTCCGGCGGAAATATGCCTGGTTTTATCCGATTCTTCTTGATGTGGAGCGAATGAGAAGGGCGGCATCCTGGTTTATAGGAGAGCATGATTTTGCTACATTTATGGCGGCGGGAGGAACGGCCAAAACCAGCGTCAGGCATATCACGGGTCTTGACATCGAGGAGAAAGACGGTCTTATCCGTATCCGCATAACCGCTAACGGATTTTTATATAATATGGTGAGAATTATAACAGGTACACTTGTTTATGTGGGAAACGGGAAGCTTGAAAGTGACGATATTCCGGACATTATCCGTGCCTGTGACAGACGCCGTGCGGGCATGACGGCACCGCCGGAGGGTCTGATGCTTTTGTCCACGGTATACCCGGATTTTACGTTTGAGGAGAAATAAAAATGACACGCATGAAAAAATGGATTCACGTCGGTGTTTTTGTGGTGCTTCTGGCTGTACTTCTGGCTTGGTATTTTTCGGACGGTCGCCCGGCGGTTACAGGGCTTTTCAGAAACGGAAGCTATGGCACGCAGATGGAGCTGGACAGTTCCTTTTCCTATGCGGCCGGAAAATATAACGGCGGCGTGGCTGTGTGCGGTAAAAACAGCATCGTGGGAATTAATAACGGCGGCAGGAAGGCCTGGGAGGTGGAATTTTCCGCTACAGTGCCCATACTTTCCTGCAATGGCCGGTATGTGCTGGCGGCCGAGCAGGGGGGCAGAAAACTACTCTTGCTATCGGGCGGTAGAGTGCGGTATGAAATGGAAACCCGGGAGGAAATTATTACGGCGAGTGTCAACAGTAAAGGTGTTTTTGCTGTGGTATCGGAGGAACGGGGGTACAAGGGATGTGTCCGCGTCTATAATTCTAAAGGGAATGAACTTTATGCATGGCATTCTGCAGAGCAGAATATACTGACAGCGGCCGTGTCAGAGGACAGTAAAAAGCTGGCCGTTTCTGTGGCCAATATGACTGATTTAAGCCGTGTCTGCACCGTACTGCAGTTTGATATGGATGAAACCACCCCCAGAATGCTTACTGTGGGTGACGAGAATCTGACGGCAAATCTTGTGTACAACGGGACGGAGCTTACAGCAATCGGAGACGAGGCACTGTACTATTTTAAAAGCGATGGAACAGAGAAATTCCGACTGGATTATGCAGGACGGGAACTGCAGAAATACAGTTTTTATTCCGGCGGCGTTTTATGCCTTTGCTTTAAAGGCGGTCAGAGCGGCGGTGCTTCCTCGGTTGAATTTTATGATTCAAACGGAAAGATGAAAGGCAGTTGCATGGTGGACGAGGCGGTTTCAGCCCTCGACACCTTCGGAACATATGCAGTAGTTACAACCCAGAGCGGGTTTCTGATTGTCAGCCAGAACGGGGCAGTGCGCGCCCGGAGGGATGAAGGTATCAGTGCCGAAAGGATTTTCATGTGCGGCGGACGAAATCGTTTGTTCCTGCTTTCGGGCATCAGTGCCGGAATGTATATTTTTTAAATAAGGAGAAACCGTATGTTTTTGGATTGCATCGCAGTGGTCATTCTGATAGCTGCCGCACTGGCCGGAAGGCGGCGTGGCCTTTTCCGTGTGGTTGCGGGGCTGCTCGCCTTTGTACTTGCAGGTGTCTGTACAGCACTCTTTGGGGGTGGTATCCGTACCTGGGCCATGGGGACAGAGGTTTATAGTGATGCAGTAGAAAGGTTTACGGAAACTGTGCAGAAGCTTCTGGAAAGCGGCGAAACGACGCTGATTGAGCCATTTTTATCCTCTGGGGTGACGCACAATGCGGCAGAAGCGGCCGCCGCCGGGATTGCAGCCAGCCTTCTGTCCGTGCTTGTTTTTATGGGTATGATGATTGTAATTCGGGTCGGAATTACGGTGCTGGATAAAACGGTGTTCCACCTTCCGCTTCTGCGGCCGGTTAACCGACTTTTTGGAATGGTTATTTCCGTTCTTTTTACGTTAATTTTGCTGTACCTGGCGGCGGGGGCCTTGGGCGGTCTGACGATGTATACAGAAAACGAATTTCTGGCAGGGCAGATGCAGTCTTCTGTTCTGGTGCGGTATATGTATGAAAACAATTATATTCTGGATATAGTATATAGGTAAAGGAGAAAAAATGATGAAAGTTGCCATTGACGGCCCGGCGGGCGCGGGCAAAAGTACCATCGCCAGAGCGGCGGCATCCCGGTTGGGATATGTGTATATTGATACCGGAGCTATGTACAGAGCGGTGGCGTTGTTTGCCGTCCGGCGGGGGATTAGCACTAAAAATGATGTGGCCGGGGTGATTGGAGTTTTGCCTGAAATTTCCATTACCATTCGTCATGTGGATGGCGTGCAGAGGATTTTTCTTGGCGGAGAGGATGTGTCGGAAGCAATCCGGATGCCGGAAATATCTGTTGCGGCCTCAGAAGTGGCTGTAATTCCGGAGGTGCGGCAGAAGCTGGTGCAGCTGCAGCGGCAGCTTAGTGAAACGGCAGATGTAATTATGGATGGCCGGGATATCGGAACGTATGTCCTGCCGGATGCCGAGGTGAAAATTTTTCTGACGGCGGATGTGACAGTCCGGGCAGAGCGGCGGTACAAGGAGCTTTGCGAAAAGGGAACGGAAACGACGCTGGATGAAGTACTCCGGGATATGCAGTACCGGGATGCAAACGACAGCGGCCGCGCTTTCGCACCGCTTCGGCAGGCAGAGGATGCGGTAGCAGTGGATACGACACTGCTTACAGCGGAAGAATCCATTGACCATGTAATTGCCGTGATACGGGGTGCATGTAATGTTGTATAAAATTGCCAGAAAACTGGCCTGGCTTTTGGCGAAGGTCATATTTTTCTTTCAAACCGAGAACACAGAAATCGTCCCCAAAGAGGGGGGAGCTGTCATCTGCGCCAATCACCGTTCCTTCTGGGACCCGGTGCTTTTAGCCGCCGCGATAAAACGGCCGATGGCCTATATCGGCAAGGAAGAGCTTTTCAGAAATAAAATTTTCGGCTGGCTGCTCCGTCAGTTGCACTGCTATCCTGTTCAGCGCGGCGGAGGAGATATGGCTGTGGTAAAAACAGCGGTAACCCTTCTGAAAAAAGGGGAGGTGCTGGTGGTGTTTCCGGAAGGGGAACGCATTCGGAAAGGGAAAAAACCCCATCCGAAGCCGGGTGCTTTTCGCCTTGCTATGATGGCCGGTGTTCCGGTAATTCCGGCAGGAATTGGCGGGTCGTTCAAGGTTTTCAGAAAAATGCGGCTTGCGATAGGCGAAAAGATAGATACGCTCCCTTATAAAAAACAGCGGCCACACGAGGAAGAATATAATCAAATTATAAAAGATATTATGCAGACAACTTATTCGCTTGCGGGGATGGAAGATATTTATGCTTAAAGTGGCAGAATCGGCGGGCTTCTGCTTTGGTGTGGACCGTGCCGTCCGCCTGGCGGAGGAAGCCGCGTTGAAAAAAGGAAAGGTGTATACTTTAGGACCGCTCATACACAATCAGGGCGAGGTGCAGCGGCTTTGTGCTCTCGGTGTTTCCGTGATTTCTTCACCCATGGAGGCAAAAAAAGGAGATACGGTGATCATCCGAAGCCACGGGGTACCGACGGAGACGGAGGAAATCCTCCGGACAAGGGGTGCCGAGGTACTGGATGCAACCTGTCCCTTTGTGAAACGGATTCATACCATCGTGAAGGAACAGCACCGCGCCGGCCGGCAGATTGTTATTGTGGGAAATCCTGCACATCCGGAGGTTTTGGGGATTTGCGGCAGGTGTCAGGGGGAGGCTGTTGTAATCTCTGAAACAGAGGAAATTCCCAGTAAAATCCGCGGTTTTCAGTCCGTCTGTGTGGTCGCACAGACCACCTTTGAAAGAGAAAAATGGAAAAAAATTTTAAATCTTATCAAAAACACTTGCAAAGACACCTGTTTTTTTGATACAATATGTAGTGCTACCAATACCCGTCAGAGCGAGGCGGGAAAAATCGCTGCGGAATCGGACGTAATGGTCGTTATCGGAGACAAGCACAGTTCCAACACGGCCAAGCTCCGGGAGATATGCGCCAGGCTTTGTCCTACTGTATATCATGTGGAGGATGCGGACGAATACAGGCGGATTTCCCCTGTGCTTTACGGAAACATTGGAGTGACAGCCGGAGCATCTGCACCGGACTGGATAATTAAGGAGGTTTTGTACACAATGGAAGAGAACATTCAAAAGGACGTCAGCTTTGAGGAGGAACTGAAAAAATCACTGGTAACGTTGTCAACGGGTGACATCGTCAAGGGTACCGTCATCGGTATTACCCCGACGGAAGTTTACGTTGACCTCGGCTACAAATCCGACGGCGTTATCAATGCCAGTGAATTTGCCACAACACCTGACGCGAAGCCTGAAGATGTTGTCAAGGTAGGAGACGAGCTGGAGGTTTATGTTTATCGCGTAAGCGACGTGGAAGGGACCGTCGGACTTTCCATCAAAAAACTGGCTTCCCTGAAAGGTTGGAAGGTTGTAAACGAAGCATTTGAAAACGGTGTCGATTTGCAGGGCAAAATCACTGAAGTTGTTAACGGCGGTGTAATTGCGGTATCCAACGGTGTTCGGATCTTTATCCCCGCATCCCAGGCAAACGACAGATACTTAAGTGACCTTAGCGTACTGGTGGGCCGTGAGGTGCCTGTCAGAATTATTGATATAAATAAGGCACGGCGTAAAATTGTCGGTTCTGTCAAAGCAATCCTCGCAGAGGAAAAAGAAAAGGCTTTACAGGAATTCTGGGCTAAGATTGATGCAGGGCAGAAAGAATTCCGCGGCGTTGTAAAAACGCTGACAAGCTTTGGTGCATTTGTGGATATCGGTGGTATCGACGGGCTTGTGCATATTTCTGAACTTTCCTGGAGCCACATCAAGAACCCGGCAGAGGTTGTAGCTGTCGGTGATGAAATTGATGTTACAATCCTGGATGCAAACCGCGAAACCGGTAAGATTTCCCTGGGCTATCGCAAACCCGAGGACAACCCTTGGGAGATTGCAAGAGTAAAACTGCATGTGGATGACATTATTAAGGTTAAGGTTGTCCGTCTTGTACCCTTCGGTGCGTTTGCAGAAGTCATTCCCGGTATTGACGGCCTGATTCACATTTCTCAGATTGCGAACAAGCGTATCGGCAAGCCGAGCGATGTTCTGTCGGTGGGCGACATGGTAGATGTTATGATTACCGACATCAACTGGGAGACTAAAAAAGTTGCTTTGAGCATTCGTGCACTTCTGCCTGAAGAAGAACCGGCAGCAGAAGAAGTAGCACCTGTAGAAGAGACTGTGGAAGCACCCGCAGAAGAAGTTGCAGAAACACCTGCAGAAGAGATTGCGGAAGCATCCGTGGCTGAAGAAGCTCCGTCTACCGAAACGGAAGCGTAAGTGAAAGCGCAAATTCGGGGCTGTAAAAATGCTTTGTTTTTACAGCCCTCTTTGTTTTTATTAAGGAGTAAAAAAAGTGAACGAATTTTTGACTGCACTTTTGCAGTATACGCCATCTCTCAGAGAGCATCCTGCGTACAACCCGTCCTCTGATGCAGGAGAAGTTCAAGCGGTTACGTTTTCCCTTCCACAGTTATTTCAAAAAGAATACGAAACATTTGCTTATATTGGTTTCCCAAAAATAAGAAAGAAAAAAATGCCTGCAGTAGTTCTCGTGCATGGAGGGCTGGGACATGCATATTTTGATTGGGTACGCCTTTGGAATGCCCGGGGTTATGTGGCAATTGCGATGGATATGGAAGGTTATTATCCGGAGAAAACAGACATGACTAAAATCGCATATGACGGAAAGGTCGCTTTTACGCATGGAGCCTATGGTTGTTTTAAGAGAGATGGTCTTGCAGATTCTTCCAAAAATGATGCAATGCAGTCCATGGATAAGCCTTTAGAAGAGCAGTGGATGTTTCACTCCATTGCAAAAGGGATTCTTGCCCATAATATTTTGCGCAGCTTTGAAGAGGTAGAACAGGTTGGCATTTGCGGCATTTCGTGGGGGAGCGTTATAACATCATTAATTATCGGATATGATCTTCGTTTTGACTTTGCCGTCTCTATTTACGGCGGAGGATATATGCTGAAAAATCAGGGCTTTTGTGGAGATAATTTCCGTGATGCAAAAGTATCCGGTGATAGATATTTAGCTGAAAAAAGGTTTAATAAAGTAAAAATTCCCACACTGTTTGTTTGTGGGGACGATGATGCCGCGTTTTCGATTGATGCAAACAGTCTTTCCTATAATGCAGTGAAACAAGGGAATGAAAACACTCGTTTTAGCATTGTAAAAGGATTTAAACATGGGCAAAATGAAGCGTCGCATCAATTAGAACCCTTCTTTTTTGCAGATTCGGTGTGTAAGGATACGCCAAAGCTAATTGGATTTAAAACAGAACCTAAAGGTAGAATGGTATGCGCCGAGGTGACAGGGGATGTAAAGACTGCCCGTGCGTATTATTTGGAAAAGTCTCTCCAATATGGACCGCGTACAGGTGTTACTAACAATTGGCCTGTTGAAATGTGTAAAGAAATCCCCTGTGTACTTCATGAGAGGGTTGTCACTTGCACGCTGCCTGACACTGCAAATTGTTATTATGTTACGATTGAGGGGGAAAGAGAGGGCAAACCTTACTTTGTTTCTTCACCGCTTATATCCTGCGCGGAATAAAATTTTTGCTGAGAAATGTCATAAAATATTGAAAAAGGATTGCTTTTTCTTTGTAATTTTGGTATAATAAACTAACACGATACATAATTCTTTTTGAAAGACGGTGTAACGGTTTGGAAAAACTATTGATAGAGGGCGGAAAACGGCTTGAAGGTAAAATCCGGGTGAGCGGTGCCAAAAATGCCGCTATAGCTATTATTCCGGCAGTCCTTCTTGTGGAGGGGGTTTGTCGGATTGAAAATATTCCGCGGATTAAAGATGTTGATGCAATTATTAGCATTCTTACATATTTGGGAGCGAAGGTGGAATTCACCGCTCCGGATGTTCTGGAAATCGACGCTACAGGCGTAAATACCTATAAGGCAGATTGTGAACTGGCGCGCTCCATGCGGGCTTCATACTACCTTTTAGGTGCACTTTTAGGCCGGTTCGGAAATGCACAGGTCAGTATGCCCGGTGGGTGTGATTTTGGTTCACGTCCCATTGATTTGCATATCAAGGGATTTGAAGCACTGGGGGCGACAGTAACTGTGGACCGGGATATTGTAACGGCCCATTCCAAGCATCTGTTTGCTGACTCCATTTATCTTGATTTTCCCAGTGTGGGTGCTACCATCAATATTATGCTGGCGGCCACACGTGTGCCGGGAACAACGGTGATAGAAAATGCCGCCAAGGAGCCGCATGTGGTAGACCTGGCAAACTTTTTAAACCAGATGGGAGCGCAGATTAAGGGTGCCGGTACGGATGTTATCCGCATTGTTGGTGTTGATAAGCTTCGAGGAGGGACCTACAGCATAATTCCCGATCAGATTGAGGCCGGTACTTATATGATAGCGGCCGCAGCCGCCGGCGGTGACGTGACGGTGGAAAATCTGATTCCCAAGCACATGGAATCTTTGTCGGCAAAACTGGAGGAAGCGGGCGTCTTTATTGAAGAAATGGATGATTCCATTCGTGTCCGTTCCGATGGAAAACTGAAAAAAATTAACGTAAAAACGATGCCGTACCCCGGTTTTCCTACAGACTTACAGCCGCAGATTCTGGCACTGCTTACCCGCGCACAGGGCACCAGTATGGTGATGGAAACAGTATGGGAATCCAGATTTCAGCATACGGACGAGCTTCGTCGCTTTGGTGCAGATATTGTGATTGCTGACGAGAGGGCAATCATCCACGGAGTGGAAAAGCTGAAGGGTGCTTCTGTCAAGGCCACGGATCTCCGCGCCGGTGCCGGCATGATTATTGCCGGGCTTATGGCAGAAGGCTTTACCCGGGTGGAAAATGTATGTCATATTGATCGGGGCTATGAAAACCTGGTGGAAAAGCTGAAAAATATCGGTGCCGCCATCAGCAGGATTAACGAATAGGAGAGAAAGATGCCGAAGATACAGCCGTTGTTCAGTGGGAGCAGCGGGAACGCCATACTGGTAGAAGGCCGGGGCTCGGCCCTTTTGGTGGATGCGGGTGTCAGTGGAAAACGGATTGTTACCGCACTGGAAGAAAACCGGAAAGCTCCCAGTATGATAGACGGAATTTTGATTACACATGAGCATATAGATCACATTCAGTCTGCGGGAATTCTTTCCCGCAGATATCATATACCGATTTATGCAAATGCCGCTACATGGGAGGCAATGCTTCCAACGGTGGGGGAAATTGCACCGTCCCTCTGCCGGACCTTGGAGCCGGGAGAGGAAATTGTATTCGGAGATATAGCGGTTAGTGCATTTCCCATTCCGCACGATGCCGCCAGCCCTGTCGGGTACAATTTTTTTACAGAAAATAAAAAGCTGACCGTGGCTACAGATATCGGAAAAATGAGCGATAAGATTTTTATGCGTCTTTCCGGGAGCGAACAGATTTTGCTGGAATCCAACTATGATATTGTGATGCTCAAGAAGGGGAGTTATCCTTATCCACTGAAACAGCGGATTCTGAGCGACCGGGGGCATCTTTCCAATAAAGAGGCGGCGGCCGTCTGCGCACGGCTTGCAAGCCTTGGGACAAAGCATATTATTCTTGGGCATTTAAGCAAAGAAAATAATACACCTTCTCTTGCTTATGATATTTGCAGGCTGCACATTGAGAATTGCGGCCTCCGTGTGGGGGAGGACATTCGTCTCTCCGTTGCGCCAAGAGCGTAAAAATACAGTTTTAAAAGAAAGAACGGTTCATATCTTGTAACGTAAATAAAACAAGATATGAACCGTTTTTCACTGGGGAACAGTCTATAGACAAGGTATCCCTTTATTATTTGTTCAGAAGTTCAACTGCCATACGGACACATTCTTCTTCGAGAGACGGGGAAAACGGAGAAGAACCCGCCTCATAACCACCCTCGGCAAAAGCCTTCGCCGTGGGAAGATAACCCTCACCGCCGTTTGAGCAGCAAGAGAAGATAATAAACCGTTCCGGACAAGCATCCTGTATTGCCCTTGTATACTGGGTGAATGGTTCACCGCCAAAGCCTACAAACCCCACATCGCCCATATTGATGACCGTTACAGGAATTTTTTGGTATATAGTCTGGTTTCTGAGCTTAACAATGCGAGTGGCTTCACCGAGAATTGTGATATCAATATCGGAAGGATTGGCATGATAGTCATCCAGAAGCTTTTTGCAGGCATCGTAACGTTCTTCGCCTTCGGTACGTGTCCTGTTATACACAATGTCAATTTCAGAAGTGATTTTTTCTACCGTTCTTTCTTCTGTGCAATCCCACATTTTCAGAACACTGTTGGCAATCACCCGTCCCATGTGGTCGGTATGACTATAGCCATCGCGTTTTTTTTCAGCCATAAATTCCACATGATTGGTGTCACCTTGGGCACCCACCGTTACGATGCAGGATACGTCCTTCAGATCCTGCTCCACATAGCGGCGGACAAAGCCCGGCCAGTCCGCAGAAAAGAGTTCCTTGTGGATGGTGTCTGCATGGGTGGAGAAGTTTACCAGTGCAATATCGTTTCCGTCTTTTCTCTTGAAGCGGCAAAGACGTACGTTATTGTCAGCCTCATCACAAGGTCTGACAATTTCATCTCGTCTGCCACCGGGATTCGTTGCAATGGTGCCGTCCTTCATAATATATCGACGAACGAACGAAAGCTGCTCTTCGGTGGGCAAAATGGCGGTACTCAGTTCTGCATCCTTTAAATCCTGTACTGCCAGCTGTGCTGCATCCGCAAACTTGCGGTAGAGCACATCTATATACGTCCGGTCTTGAAGCGTACTGCGGCGGCTTTTCCCTAATATATTTTCCCCTAATGCAATAGACGAATGCTGATGCAAGCAGCAAAGCATGATATTCTGCGCCGGAATATTGACCCTTTCGGAAATGATACTCCGGATTACATCCGCATTTTTCATAAGAATCAGCAGAAAGTCTGCACTGATAATCAGCACAGTTTCTTTCCCGTCACTTACCGCAAGCGCGTTAAGCTCAATGGGATCCAATATCTCTTTGGCAAATCTGTCCCGGAAATGACCGGCAACAAAGCTCCCGAGGGGCGGCGTGACATCCAGTCTTGCAAAACCTGCTTGTAACATAAGATATCTCCTTTCGTTATACAGTATAATCTACAGTAACGGCGTTGCCTTCCTTACTGGAACGAACGATAGCATCGCATACCGCAACGGTATATAGCCCCTGCTTTCCGTCAGGAGAAACGGGGGTGTTATTCAGAATGGATGTGCAGAAATCCCGGATTTCTTCTATCATATTATGAGAGGAAATGCTTACGGGGATTTTCAGTTCCATCCCCTGCGTAACGGAGAATGCCGCATCCGGTGTTGCGGCGTTAGAACGGAACAGGGAGAGGTGATCGCTTGTGTTGTCAGTAATAATTGTACCCTCCGAACCGTAAATTACCGTTCTCATGGTGTAAAGACGTTTGCACCCAATGGAAGTAAACACCTTGCCGATAACATTATTCGGGAATTTCAGAACAGAAATTACGCAATCGTCCACAGGCCATTCGGGGAGCATTTTATGGTTCGCATACGCAAAAACCTCCGTAGGGTCTCCGGCAAGCCAGCGAAGAAGGTCAACGGCATGGCAACCGCCGCCGATAATCGGGTGACGCTCCGGACTTTTTCTCCAATCGTCCACGCCAGAGTTCCCCAGGTAATCATGGGCATATTCCGATTCTACAAAGAATACTTCACCGATAACGCCGTTGTCTATAAGCTCCTTTGCCTTGATAAAACCGGGTGCCTTACGGCAGACCTGTCCGACCATGAGACGCCGTCCGGTTTCCTCTGCTACCCGTACCATTTCCCGGCACTCGTCAAGATCCAGTGTCATGGGCTTTTCACAAAGCACATCTTTTCCGGCACGCATTGCACGAACGGTAATATCGCAATGGGATGTGTCCGGGGTGCAGATGATAACAGCGTCGATATCGTCTCTTTGCAGCATTTCGTCAAGATTGGTATAGCAATCTTTCTTTTCCATCGGGAACTCCCGTGTGAAACTTTCAATTTGCTCTGTGTGCATATCGCAGATTGCAACAAGCTCTGCTTCCGTAAGGGGTTGCATGGCTTTGGCATGAATGTGGGAAATAGAGCCGGTTCCCACGATTGCCAGACGTACTTTTTTTTGTTCCATTGTATTGTTCTCCTTTTTTTACTTGACAAATGCCAAGCTTTATTTTAAAATAATTATAAAGCATGAAATGGCAAATGTCTACGCAAAATACCACATGTTTTTAGCACTATCCTGCCAAGGAGGGAGAGGTATGGTTTTCGACAAAACAGAAAAAACTTTTTCGGTTCACACAATCGTGCAGGCCTTCGATTATTGCCCGCTTGCGGCAATCCGGAAACCGCATGAGGAGCAATATCCGTTCTGGCAGCTTTTCTATGTCAGCCGTGGAGAAATGAAAATTCTCCGGGAGAAAAAAGAAGAAACCGTATCTGCCGGGCAAGTCCTTTTTCGTCCCCCGGGCAAAAAATCCGTTATGCTTTATCCGGACGATTGTACACTTTATGTGGGGATTATTGATTTTATAAGCTATAGCGAAAAAATGAACTTTTTTCCTGAACAACCGATTGCCCTGGATGGCAAGGAAAAAGCCGTACTTGCAGAGCTTATAAAAGAAGCTAAGATTTTTTGCAGGGACCCTGAAGCCCATCCGCTTCATGCTGAGCTTATTTCCTCCGGACTTGAAAATTTTCTGATCCGGCTTTACGGCAGACTTTCCGGTGTTTTTGAATCTGCAGGAGAAGCTGAAAAAAGCAACACGAAAAACAGTATGTCAGAAAAGGTGCGGCGCATCAACGATATTCTGCAAGCGAGACGCTTTTCCAGTGTCACGATTGAGGAGATTGCGACAATGCTGAATGAAAGCCCGAATATTTTAATGAAATGTTATAAAAAAGAGATGCATGAAAGCATTATGGAGCATTTTCTGAATCTGAAAATACAGACAGCAAAAACCCTCATTTTTTCCGGGACTATGAATTTTACAGAAATATCTGATTTTTTAGGATTTTCCTCGGTTAATTATTTTTCCAGGTTTTTTAAAAAGCGTGTGGGCGTGACACTCACAGAATATAGCCGGCAGAGCGGGGGATATGATGAATAGGAAGTGGAAAAAATTTGGGATAAAATTCAAAGAGTTGTAGCATAATTTAAAAGCTTGTATTTAGGGGGGAATCAAAACCCGTTGACAAAAAAAGGGGTGTATGCTATAATGAATACAATTTATAAAGAGGTGATTTAATGGGAAATTTTCGTTATATTCTCCGTTTCTTAATGGAACCCGGACACAATGAAGAACAAGTCACAGAAAGGCTTCTGAAATATTGCACAGATGCCAAAATCGACGAAGTGATGTTTTTTATAAACGGCGAAGAAGTTTATCAGGGTCATTTGACAAAAGAAGAACTGAAGCCGTGGCTGGACATGATTATAAAATACCGTTCTGCGTTACAGGAAATAGGGGTAGATACATCTGTTAATCCATGGACCACACTTTCACATGCAGATCGGGGAAGACAGATGAATTCCCGGATTGAATTTCAGACGATGGTCGACTTCAGCGGTATACCTTCAGCAATAACAGGATGCCCATTGGACGAAAAATTTATAAATTACCTATGCGATACGTATGCATATCTTGCATCCTGCAAGCCAAAAGTGATATGGGTGGAGGACGATTTCAGACTGCATAATCACAAGCCGGTAGAATGGGGATGCTTCTGCCCCATACATATGCGGGAATACAGCAGAAGAATAGGAAGGAAGATAACAAGGGAGGAATTTGTTTCCGGTCTTTTGCAGTCAGAACCTAATGAATACCGCAAAGTGTGGATGGATGTGGCGAGAGAAGAAATGGTAGCGCTTGCAGAACGGGTGGGCAAGGCTGTGCGCGCGGCGGCACCGGAAACAACAGTGGGACTTATGTCCTCCGCACCCATAAACCATTCTGTTGAGAACAGGGACTGGTACGGAATCACAAAAGGCCTGGGGGCGGGAAGACCCGCGCATAGCCGTCCGCATTTACCGGCCTATTCTGAGGTACATCCACTTGAATATTTATTCGCTTTTCAGAATATAGCGGTCAAAACAGTAAATTTGCTGCCTGAAGGCACTGAAGTGTATCCGGAACTGGAAAATTGCACATGGACTTCCTATTCAAAATCCGATCGCTTTGCGAAGTTCCAGATAGAGCTTTGCAGCGTGCTGGGGGCAAAAGGGATTACACTGAATGTGTTTGAAATGAACGGAAACGGCATTGACATAACAGAAGATTTCGATAAATCGCTTTCCGAAGCGAAGGACTATATGAGCGCAGTATCGGAACTGAATCTTCATCAGAATAAAATAGAAGGGGTTGTTGCTTTATACAGTGAAACTTCGGCTTCCACGCTGATTGCAGAAAAAACCGGGCATATGAATCAACTGTTGCCGAATGAAGCTTTGTGGGCCGGTATGCTGCCTGCTTTCGGGATAAGCACAAAAGTAAGCAACAGCTGTGAGCATAAAGGAAAAACAGTGGCGGTTGCAGGGCAGTATTTCCGTAATTTGACAAAGAAGGAAATCATCGCATTGTTTGAAAATAATTTTGTAATGCTGGACGGTGAGGCAGCTGCTACCCTATATGATATGGGATTGGGTGAGCTGGCAGGTATAAAAAGCTGCAGCCTGGTTAAAGACGAAAACGGTATAAATTCCTATGAGGAAATTTGTACAGACAGGCAGTATGCCGGCTTTACAAAAGCCAGAGCATCGTGCCAGATGTCGGCAAAAGAAGTTCTGCTAATTGATTGCAACGAGCAGGCGGAGCGGATTTCCAATATCATGTGCTATGATAAAACGGTTACAGCAGTGGGCATGTATTTATATAAGGATTGTTTTGTTTATCCTTATCTGCATAATAGGGATACATTCCCGATGGCACTATTCACAAATGTGCGCAGAGAAGTGCTTGCCGGTGTGGCGAAGGAAAGAGGGATTGCTGTGGCAAGCGGCGCACAGCGTTTAGCGTTTTATGCTTACGACGATGCTTTTGTGCTGGCGAATGCATCGCTGGATGATGCAGAGAATGTGACAGTTGTCTGCCCGGCCTATGTGGGAAAAAACGTGTATGAAATTACCCGGAGCGGCGAAAAACAGTTTGTATGCACGGTGGACGAAAACGGTGCAATCAGTTTGCCGGGTAAAACGGCTCTATTACAGACAAGAACATTTACTGTTGAAAAAAAATAACACCAATTTTGAAAAAAATTCACACAGCGCTTGACAAATGGTGCTGGAAAGAATATAATATGAAAATAATGATGAAACGGAGATGGAAAAAAGATGAAAAACTTAATTGAAATGTCACACCGATTCGGTGCAAATCCGGCCTACGTGCTGGCTGGCGGCGGAAATACATCTGTGAAGGATGCAGATTGCCTTTATATTAAAGGCTCCGGCACGTCGCTTGCTACAATTACCGAAGACGGATTCGTGAAAATGGACAGAAAACGCCTGGACGCCATCTGGAGTAATACATATTCGGAGGATGCAAAAATCCGGGAAAGCCAGGTGCTGGGTGATATGATGGGAGCAATGCTGGATGTGGGCAAGCGTCCCAGCGTGGAGACTTTCCTCCACAATCTTTTTCCGCAGAAATATGTTGTGCATCTGCACCCCGCCATTGTAAACGGTCTGACTTGTTCGGCAGAAGGCGCGGCGGCCATGCGTGCACTGTTTGGGGACGCTGCGATTTGGGTGCCGGAATGTGAGCCGGGTTTCGTGCTGGCTAAAACAGTCCGTGAAGCCCTTGTGGCCTATGAAAAGGAAACCGGAAAAGTCCCTTCGCTTGTATTTTTGCAGAATCATGGCGTGTTTGCAGCAGCAGACACCGCAGAAGGTATTGACAAAATTTACGATGATATTTTTGCGGCCATTGGAGGAAAGCAGAAGGCAGAGCCGGATTTCTCCGAAGTGGAGACCGACCGTGCCTTTGCGGCAGAGATTGCGCCCATGCTTCGTATGGCCCTGTGGGGAGACGCTGCAGGCTCTGTTGTAACTTTCTTCACCAATAAAGCGGTTGCAGGCTTTATTCAGGACGAAAAAGCGTTTGCGGCGATTGCAAAGCCTTTTACACCTGATCATATCGTGTACTGCAAGGCGAGCTATTTGTTTACAGAAAAGGCAGAGACTGTCGAAGAACAGTACACACTTCTTTCTGAAAAAATTGAAGCATTCAAAAAAGAAAACGGATATCTGCCCCGCATTATTGTGATTGCCGGTCTTGGTGTTTTTGCCCACGGTATTTCCAAAAAAACTGCTGACACCGCAAAGGCACTGTTTATGGATGCCGTCAAGATTGCTTCTTATGCGTCTGCCTTTGGCGGCAGCCGTTCCATGGGTGACCATTTTATTGATTTTATTGTAAACTGGGAAGCCGAAAGTTATCGTGGCAGTGTGGCGGCAGGCGCAGGACACGGCCGCGTACACGAGAAAATTATGGTGGTTACCGGCAGTGCCCAGGGCTTTGGCCAGGGTATTGTGGAGGAAACCATTACGGAAGGTGCAAATGTAATTATTGCTGACCTTAATGAAGCACTGGCGATTGAAAATGCAGCAAAGCTTTGCGATAAATACGGCGCAGGGAAAGCACTGGCTGTCAAGGTGGATGTCGGTACAGAGGATTCGGTGCAGGCAATGTATATTGATACAGTGCTCAGCTACGGCGGTCTGGATGTGCTTGTCAATAATGCCGGTATCGTTCGTGCAGGAACTTTGGAAGAAATGACTGTTCCCATGATGGACCTTGTTACAAAGGTTAACTACACTGCCTATTTCCTGTGTGTAAAGTACGCTGTTAAATATATGAAAATCCAAAATCGCTTTGCACCGGAATATTTTATGGATATCATTCAGATCAATTCCAAATCCGGTCTTGCGGGCAGTAACAAAAACTTCGCTTATGCGGGTAGTAAGTTCGGCGGCATCGGTCTTACCCAGAGCTTTGCGCTGGAGTTGACGCCTTTCAATATCAAGGTAAACTCCGTCTGCCCCGGAAACTTCCTGGAAGGACCGCTGTGGATGGATCCGGAAAAGGGCCTTTTTGTGCAATATCTCAAGGCCGGAAAAGTGCCCGGCGCAAAAACTGTAGACGATGTGCGCCGCTTCTATGAAGCCAAGGTGCCCATGAACCGCGGCTGTCGCACACCGGACGTTGCCCGTGCGATTTACTACTGTATTGAACAGGAATACGAAACCGGCCAGGCTATTCCCGTAACCGGCGGCCAGGAAATGCTGAAATAAGAAAGGAAAGTACGATGGAAGCTTTATTAAATGATAAAAATGTGGAGGTGCGTCTTAACGCCCTCCGTAAGCTGGTGGAAACCGTACCCGCACCCGAGGGCGGGGGACATGTGAACAATCACATTCACACCACCTATTCCTTTTCGCCCTATTCGCCGACAAAGGCTATCTGGATGGCCCGGCAGAGCGGTCTGCGCACCGCCGGCATTATGGACCATGATTCTGTGGGCGGCTGCCGTGAGTTTATAGAAGCCGGAAAGATTGCAGGCCTGGCTACCACCATTGGTGTGGAGTGCCGCTGCAGCTTTGCAAATACCCCTGTTGGCGGCAGACGGATTAACAATCCCGACCAGGATTCTATCGCATATGTAACCATTCATGCGATTCCCCATAAGCATATCGACCGTGTGGCGGCGTTCTTTGCACCCTATACAGAAAAACGCAATGAGCGCAACCGGAAGATGATAGAAAGAATCAACGCCTTAACGCCTGTGACGTTGGATTTCGAGAAGGATGTTGTTCCGCTCTCCAATTTTCATGAGGGCGGCAGTATTACGGAACGTCATATTCTGTTTGCACTGGCACTGAAGCTACTTGCATATTCCGATGATATCTGCACGCTTCTGGAGTCTATGGGCGTGGCTCTTTCTGAAAAGGTGCGCGGCTATCTCTGTGATGCAGAAAATCCCCATAAAGCGTACGACCTCCTTGGCGTACTGAAAAGCAGTCTGATTGAAAAAATCTATATAGATGCCACGGATGAGTGCCCGGATGTCCGGGATATTATCGCTCTTGGCAAGGAAATTGATGCCATTGTGGCGTACGCCTACCTTGGCGATGTGGGCGATTCCGTTACCGGTGATAAAAAGACACAGAAGTTTGAGGACGATTATCTTCCTGAGCTGTTTGAAACCCTGCACGACCTGGGTTTCTGTGCCGTAACCTATATGCCCTCCAGAAATACGATGGACCAGCTTCTTCGTCTGAAGGATTTCTGTAAGCAATACGGTCTTATGGAGGTTTCCGGCGAAGATATCAATTCACCCCGGCAGAGCTTTGTCTGTGAAGCACTGCAGAATCCGGTGTTTGCGAACTTGATTGATTCTACCTGGGAGCTTATCCGGCACGAGAACGAACGCGGGGAGGAATAAGCATGAAAATTGCCGTATATCCCGGTAGCTTTGACCCGGTTACCAACGGGCATATCGATATAATTGAGCGTGCCGCCGAGGTATTCGACAAGGTGTACGTTGCTATACTGAAAAACAGCAGTAAAAATGCACTGTTTTCCACAGAAGAACGGAAAGTGCTGATTGAACGGGTCACTGTTCATATTCCCAATATTGAGGTGGTCAGTTTTGAGGGACTTCTTGTTGACATGATGCGGGAAAAGAAAGCAACTGTCATTATCAAAGGTCTCCGGGCAATCAGTGATTTTGAGTATGAATTTCAGATGGCACTGACAAACCGACAGCTTGCCCCGGAGGTGGAAACGCTGTTTATGATGACCCGCGCGCAAAACCAGTATTTAAGCTCCAGTATTGTGAAAGAAGTAGCGCGCTATAACGCAAGCCTTGACGGGATGGTACCGCCGGAGATTCAGGAGGATATTTACAGGAAAATCGGACAGCAATAAGGAGAATCAGATATGCTGTATATTGAAAGTCCGGTTACGGACCCGCACTGGAATTTGGCACTTGAGGAGCATCTTTTTTCCGGAAAGAGCGAAGAGGTGTTCATGCTTTGGCAAAACAGTTCTTCTATCATTATCGGGAAAAATCAGAATGCCATGGCAGAGATAGATTATTCCTACGTTACAAAAGAAAATATACCGGTTGTCCGCCGCCTGACCGGCGGCGGTGCCGTGTATCATGATTTGGGGAACCTGAATTTTACCTATATTGTCAACAGGGAAGGCTTTGGAGATTACATTGGCTTTACAAAGACGCTCCGGGAATATCTGGCTTCTCTCGGTCTTTCAGCGGAGGTGTCCGGACGGAATGATGTGCTGGTGGGTGGCAAAAAGATTTCCGGCAATGCACAGTATTCTAAGCAAGGCAGACTTTTGCATCACGGCACTATTTTAATCGGTGCAGATATGACACACCTGTCCCGTGCTCTGCGGCCGGACGAGGAGAAAATAAAGTCCAAGGGCATCCGTTCCGTGCAGAGTAGAGTTACGAATCTCGGACCGCTTCTTTCTATGGACGCGGAGGCGTTTCGTACCGGATTTGCCGCGTTTGTTTCAAAATCGGAAGATATGCAGCCCTATATACTTTCTGCCGAAGACCGTGCGGCTGTAGATAAGCTTGTAAAAGAAAAATACGGTACTTTTGCTTGGAACTACGGATATTCGCCGAAATACGCATTCCATACGAGGCACCGCTTTCCCGGCGGCGGGGTAGAGGTGTTTCTGGATATTCGGGACGGAATCATTCGGGATGCAAAAATTTTCGGTGATTTTCTGGGTGATGCAGTGCCGCTGGCAGAGGGTTTGCGCGGGCTTGCACATAACGCAGAAACCCTACGGAAAGCGGTGAAAAAGTTTTCTTTTGGTACCATTTCTGAAGAGGAGCTTTTGTCTTGTTTTCTGTAAAAAATCAGCCTTTCGGAAAATTTTTTGAAAAAAATTTAAAAAAAGCTTGCTTTTTTCTGAAAGATGTGCTATAATATTTTTTGTTCGATTACGGAGGCATAGCTCAGCTGGTTAGAGTACTTGCTTGACATGCAAGGGGTCACTGGTTCAATTCCAGTTGTCTCCACCAAAGTTGTGAGCGGGCCTTTTGAAGCCGTAAGGCTCGCAGTACAATTGAATATGCGGATATGGCGGAATTGGCAGACGCGCATGGTTCAGGTCCATGTGAAAGCAATTTCATGGAGGTTCAAGTCCTCTTATCCGCACCACGTCGAAGCAAAGCGAACTTTGCTTCGACTTTTTTATGCAAAAAAGTCATCCGCCCGCTTCCTTGCTTCTCCTCTTTCACAAAAAGTCACGCTCGGCTCACCTGCTCGGTTGTAAACGCCCTCACAACGGCTCGCTGTCGCCACCAACTTTTTGTGCGTTTTATTCTAACACGTTATGAACACTCCGACCAGACAGTAGAAATCCGAACCTTGTACCAATCGGTGAAGGGTTCGGATTTTTATTATATCTTGACTATCCAAATTTTAATAGTTTTCATCGGCAGTATTAATGTCGCAGGCGGAAAGGAAAAGAGCTTCGCATTATAGGAAAAATCCGTATGCTGAAGTAGACAGAAAAGCCGGGGTTATTTTTTACAGCCCCGGCTTTCTCTTGTGGCCGACTTTGTTTTAGCATTGCACAGATGCGGGTGTTTTTGCATATACTTTTTCCGGGAGGTGAAGGTATGCGCAGATACCGAAAAAAGAGATACAGGCGACGGGGGCGCGGCCCGTTATTTTTCCTCCTTTTTGTTCTTTTCTCCTGTGTGGTGCTGATTGCCGTATTTGAAATAAGGGTGCACCCCGTAATCAGTCAGGCAGCCATGGCACAGGCGCAGAGCGTGGCGGCCAGCGCAATCAATGAAGAAGTCAATCGCATTATTTCATCCAAAAGCATACAGTACGGGGACCTTATAAATCTACAAATGGACCAGAATAACCGCATTGCGGCCCTGACGGCAGATATTGCAGAGATCAATCGTTTAAAAGCTGAGTTTGCGAGTGCCATTCAGGCTAAGATGCGGTCAATTGATAAAATGACATTACGAATACCGCTTGGAACAATGGTTTCGGATGGACTGCTCACCGGCTACGGACCACGCGTGCCCGTGCGTCTTACATCCATCGGTCGTGCAATTGTCGATGTGGAGGACAGCTTTCTTGAAGCAGGCATAAATCAAACTCGTCACGAAATCCGTCTTTCCGTTACAGCAAAAATAAGCGTTATTATGCCGGGAGGGTCGGAAGTGGCAGATGTGCATACCGGTGTGCTGATTGCCCAGTCTGTTGTTGTGGGAGATGTTCCCGACAGTGTGACAAGCGTTTACGGTGTGACGGAAGAGCCGCCGAATGTGGCACTGGATGTGATGGATTAAAAAAGAAAGGCGCCCCGGCTTTCCGGAGCGCCGTATGGCTACAGAATAATGCAGATGAGTCCCCCGCTGCCTTCATTGATAATCCGTTCCAGTGTTTCGCGCAGTTTTCCCTGTGCCGCTTCGGGCATACGGTATAGCTTGTTGTGCAGACCTTCATTTACAAGCGCATGCAGAGATTTTCCAAACAGATTGGACTCCCAGATTTTCTTGGGGTCTACCTCAAATTCACTGAGAAGGTATTGCACCAATTCCTCTGACTGCTTCTCGGTTCCTACAATAGGACTGACCTCCGTTTCCACGTCTGCCCGCATCATATGTATAGACGGTGCGCTTGCGCGAAGTCGAATGCCGAATCTACCGCCATGGCGGACGATTTCCGGTTCTTCCAGACGGAGATCATCCACATCCGGTGTGACGATGCCGTAGCCCGTTTCCTCTACCTCGTGGAGAGCATATTCCAGCTTATCATATTTCCGTTTCGCTGTTGCCAGTTCCCGGATCACATTCATAAGCATTTCCTCGCCGTCAATGGAAAGGCCTGTTGCCCGGCTCAGAACTTCGTAAAATAATCCCTTGGGAGCGGTAACGGCAAAGCGGACATGACCATTGCCCAGATTGATTTCCTGCATCCGTGCTTCTTCGGCATACGGGCAGGCTGTGACAGCGGTCAGCATTTTATCCATATGCCGTACCCGGGTCACTCCCTCCATACTGTCTGCAATGGCGGCGAGGAGTGAGGTTTTTATTTCGTCATCCTCGTCCAGGGCGTCTACCCAGCCGGGTAGGTCAATGGCGATTTCTGCCAGAGGAAATTCAAAGAGTACCCGTTCAATGATGCCGCTGATATCTTCGCGGTCCAAAGTAGCGCAGTTCAGAGGAAGCACGGGCACTCCGTATTTTTCCTCCATTTCATCTTTCAGGGTTTGACAAGCGGCACTGTGCGGCTCGGTGCTGTTGAGAATCACGATGAATGGCTTTCCCATTTCAGTAAGCTCGGCAATGACCCGTTCTTCGGCAGGAAGATAATTATCCCGTTCAATTTCTGTAATTGTGCCATCCGTGGTAATCACAAGGCCGATGGTAGAGTGTTCCCGGATAACCTTCTGGGTCCCGATTTCTGCCGCGCGGTCAAAGGGGATTTCCTCGGAAAACCAGGGCGTCTTTACCATCCGCATTTCCCCGTCCTCGGTGCTTCCAAGAGCACCACCGACCAGATACCCCACACAATCAATCATCCGTACCTTCATTGTTGCACCGCCGTCGAGTCGGATTTCCACCGCCTCGTTTGGAATGAATTTTGGCTCCGTTGTCATAATAGTTCTGCCGGCCGCACTTTGGGGCAGTTCATCCTGGGCCCGTTCCCGCCGATGGTCGCCTTCAATGTTGGGAAGTACCAGTAAATCCATGAATTTTTTGATAAATGTGGATTTACCTGTGCGGACCGGTCCCACAACGCCAATGTAAATGTCGCCGTCCGTCCGATTGGCAATGTCCTCGTATATGTGCATTTTTCTGCCTCCTTCGCAAAATGTTTGTACAGTATATGGACGAAGTGTTCCGTTTATGCCGGATTTTTCGTTTGTGTGAAAAAGAGGTATACACGATATGCAGAAAAAGGAACGTTTTTCTGTTTTTCCACATAAAATATAGTGAAGAAAGAGGAAAGGAGGAAGAACGTGTCAGAATATGTAACGCAAAAAATGGTTTCCGAGCTGGAAACAAAAATAAAGGATTCCGATTCTATTTGCTCGAAAGATGACTGTGTGAAGACAGAGCACCAGAAGGCAGATGTCAGCGTTCCGATTCAGTTGAAACCGAAGGCAACTATCGGAGATATCGTAATGGAATGCTGTGATGAGCCGGAGGTTAAGTGCCATGAGGATAAGCACAAAAACGTATGCGAAGTTATTGTGACCCAAAAGGTCTGCATCAAGATTCCGATTCGCTATCAGATCAGTGCCTGTGCCGGCGAAAGTTTTATCAAATTCGACTGCTGTGAAAAATAAGTTCAGCAACAAGCTATAATACTGTAACCGACAGTTCTCTGCGTGAGTGCTGTCGGTTTTTGTGTGATTAAGGTTGAAATTTTTGCACCGAAGTGGTATAATATAAACATAATAATGTACGCAAAAGGCGGTGAAGGTATGAATTTTAGCACGTGGCTGGCAGTAGCAGTTGCGATTATAGTTCCAATCGCTGTATGTGTGTTTGATAGAGAATAACGATTCTATATAGCCTTTTGTTTTATAAAGCAGAACAGGAACTTTTATCTTTAATTTACGTCTAAATACTATAAAGGAGAGGTCTATGTGGCAAAATTAGAAAAGACAATTACAGGGGATTTTGGCGAAATACTGCGCAGAATTGAAGATGGCATCGTAAACGGAAGCGTATCAGCAAGCCTTGAGGATAGAAGTGATTTTTGTGTTGGTGATATCCGCTGCAGTGTAAGGGTGTTTGAAAGATACAGCTATATGGGCGGAAACCGGGTAAGCCTTACTGTAACATTGTTCGGCACCGGAGATACAATCCATCTTTCGGCAATAACCTCCGGCGGAAGTCAGGCAATGTTTTTTAAGATTAACACCTTTGGCGAGGAGGCTTTTTTAAATAAACTTCGCGAAATATTGTAAAGAAGAATGAATTGTTGGAAATAACAGAAGAATAGCGGGAAATACTTTATTAAATAGATGGAGCAATAAATCAAAATTGGGACAGAAAATAATTGTTAAAACAGGAGGTAATTTTTAATGAAAAATTTATGCGCAGAAATCACACCATATGTGAAGGAGCTTGCTAGCATGTCTTGCAGCAATAATAACATAAAGCCGGAAATGTATCTGGAGCATAATGTAAAGCGCGGACTTCGTGACCTTGACGGGAACGGTGTTGTAACCGGACTTACTGAAATATCTCATATTAAGGCAAAGGAAAAAGGACCGGACGGCGAGAGTGTTCCGTGCGAAGGGGAACTGTACTTCCGCGGGTATAATGTCAGGGATTTGGTTGACGGTTTTCATAAAACAGGCAGATTCGGATTTGAAGAAGCGATATATCTGCTCCTTTTCTCAGAGCTTCCGTCCAAAGATGCGCTTGCAAAATTTAAAGAGCTTCTCGCAGAGTACAGAAGCCTCCCGCAGTCCTTTGTCCGCGATATGATATTAAAAGCTCCGAGCCGTGATATGATGAATACGCTTTCAAGAAGCGTTTTGGCACTTTATTCCTACGATGATGACCCTGACGACATATCTATCGAAAATGTGCTGAGACAGTGCTTACAGCTTATATCCGTGTTTCCGCTTTTGGCGGTGTACGGCTATCACGGATTCAGACACTATCATCTGGACAAGACGCTTCACATCAGGAAGCCTAAGCCCGAGCTTTCAACGGCAGAGAACACACTGCATATTCTTCGTAAACGCGGCGATTTTACACCTCTTGAGGCAGAGGTCCTCGACCTTGCGCTTGTTCTCCATGCGGAACACGGTGGAGGTAACAACTCTTTACAACCCACGTTGTTACCTCTTCGGGAACTGATACCTATTCTGCAATAGCAGCAGCCCTCGGCTCCCTGAAAGGTCCAAGACACGGCGGCGCAAACATTAAGGTTGTTCAGATGTTTGATGATATGAAAAACTCTATTAACACCAAAGACGAAAAAGAGATTGAAAGGTATCTCATGAAATTATTAAACAAAGAGGCATTTGATAAGGCCGGACTCATTTATGGTATGGGACACGCCGTATATTCAAAATCCGATCCGAGAGCAGACATCTTAAAGGTATGCGCAAAGGATTTGTCGGAGGAAAAGGGTTGCGAGGACGATTTTGCGCTGTATGAAACGGTTGCAAGACTTGCGCCGCAGATTATCGGCGAAAAGAGAAAGATATATAAAGGTGTAAGTGCAAATGTGGACTTCTATTCAGGACTTATTTATAAGATGCTGAAGCTCCCCTATGAACTGTATACACCTATTTTTGCGATCTCCAGAATTGCAGGCTGGAGCGCACACAGAATTGAGGAAATTCAGAATAACGGAAAGATTATCCGTCCTGCATATATCAATGTAAAAGAATCGAGAGAATATATCGACATCGGAAACAGATAAAGGAGGATATGCCTGTGAAACGAATTTTAACAGTATCTTTTTTGGCGTGCAGCTTACTGCTCACCGCTTGTAATCATAAAAGCATCGGAGTAATAGGTGGTGCAGACGGCCCGACAAGTATCTATGTCAGCGGAAATGGCGTCAAAGGGCAGTTCGGCGAACAGCTTGAAAAGAGACCTGTCAGAATGTTCAATGTTGATGGCGATTTGTATTATGATTCGGGCCTTGTAAGCGAAAATACGCCCCGCTGCGGAACAATGGACGGAGAACTTAAAAAGACAGTTGAAGAGAACGAAATCCCCCTAAAAACAGGAGAGGCAAACTTTGAGATTGACGCCTATCAGCACGCTACAAGCATTACAAAGGAAGTCAATGTTGACGGGGAATGGCTGATTTTCAAAAAGTATGATACGTATGGCAGAACGCTTGAGGATTTGAAGTACTGCTATTACATAAAGGGGCATCTGAATCATGCGGCGGCTGACAGTGAGATAATTGTTCTGACTGCAGATGAAGATATAACTTTTAATGATGTATATGAGCCGTTGTTAAGCTCTCAACTGGCAGCCGGAGCGGGGATGGGCAAAACACTTCACAATGCTGTTTACAATGATAAATGGGGCATTTGTTTCCATGCTGATGCTATAACTCCAACCGGGTTGACACTGAAAATAGAACAGTTTGGCGGGAATCCTTCGGGCGAACTCCAGACAGGTGCCGCGTACTTTCTTGAAACAACTGTCAAGGATGAATGGAAAGCCGTAGGGACGAAGAGTGGTGAGCCTTTAGTTTGGAATTGTCTTGCTTACGGAATTAAAAAGAATGATATAACGGAAATGGAGATAGACTGGCAATATACATATGGCGAATTGAAGCCCGGATACTATCGTCTCAAGAAAGAAATTATGGATTTCAGAGAAGCCGGAGATTTTGACGAAGAAACATATGAGGTGTATTTTACTATCGAATAAGGAGGCTTACTGATATGAAAAAGGGGATTGGTTTAATAGGCATAATTGCAGGTATGCTTTCAATGACTCTTACGGCCTTTGCAGGAAGCATACCGGAAGATTTGCTGCACGAAGACAGTGCGCAGATTTTCTTTGCAGAGGTTTTGGCATATGCAGGAGAAGATTCTGTCGTAACAGTGTGTCCGGTAAAGAAAATCAAGGGTGAGACTATCCTGGGTACACAGCAGCACTATGACAGAGCAAACGCAGTGGGAGATTTTAAGATAAGACCCGGTAATGTATATCTCTTTACATGCTTTGACGAAAACAATCCGACAGACATATTTGAAGTTACAAGTTATGATACTTCTACGCTTAAAATTAAAAATACGACCGGGGATATGTGGAAGCGTTTTGAAAAATATCTGAACGAAGGTGAATACGAAAAAGCAGAGCAAGAAAGAATCAATAAAATAAATGCCCGGTACACAGAGGTGGGGGATGCGATACCATTGGCGGCACTGACCGAAACAAATACTGAAAACTGTTCTAAGGTTGAAATGAGTTTGTTCGGCAAATCTGAAGTATATGAAATAGACAAAAGCAAGTTTTATGAATTGGCTGAAGACATAAGATTGGTTGATATTGAAAATGTTCTTGTTATGGATGTCGATGACAGTTTGGTTATACGGTGCTATGATGGGGCAGAACCGCACCTGATAACGATATGGGATAACTGCACTGCTTCGGGGAGCCGCGCTGCAACAAACAGTGCACCAACGGGAGATTACATTATAAAGGCAGAAGATTATAATGCGCTACTATCCCTGCTTCCCGAAGAAGCACAGCCAAAGCTTCCGCCGCTCAGAAACTTATATGCTAATTTTATGTATTGGTTTATATTCAATTCAACAACGGCTTACATAATCGCTGCTGTCATTTTCGCAGTGCTTATTGGTACAGCTATATATTTTTTGTATTTACGAAAAAAACATAAAAAAAGGTTGTGAGATGCTATGCAGAGAAAAGGAATTATTTTCGCAGTCAGTTTAGCTTGTATCGCATTGGTTGGAGTGACTGCATTACTCGTTGTAAACGCCTATGTAAAGCATATTGGCGGAAGCAACATAATCACACCGGAAGAGGCGGCTAAGCTAAAAGATGTTGATTGCATCGTAGTGCTTGGCTGTCAGGTCAGGGATGACGGAACGCCGAGTGAAATGCTCTCTGACAGACTGAAAAGAGGAATTGCATTATACGAACAAGGCGCGGCACCCAAAATTATTATGAGTGGCGATCACGGCAGAGAAGAATATGATGAAGTTAATACAATGAAACGCGTTGCAATGGATGCAGGAGTGCCGTCGAATGACATATTTATGGATCATGCGGGATTTTCCACATATGAAAGCATCTACCGTGCAAAGGAAATTTTCGGAGCAGACAAGCTTATAATTGTGACGCAGGAATATCACCTTTACAGAGCATTGTATATTGCAGAAAAGCTTGGCGTTGAAGCCTACGGTGTGGGTTCTGACTACCGTACGTATTGGGGACAGTCCAACCGGGAAGCCCGTGAAATTCTTGCAAGGTGCAAAGACTTTGTAAAGACAGTTTTTAAACCGGAGCCGACGTTCCTTGGAGAAATACTTCCCGTAAGCGGTGACGGGAATATCACAAACGATTAAGGAGGAATAGCGGTGAAATCACGAAAAAACATCTGCCTTATCGTTATATTAGCAGTTGTGATATTGGAGCTTTTACCATACGGAGCTGTGCTGAACTTCGGAAATCCAGATGGAGATCCTTTTCGGAAAACATTTTCTTACTTTAGCTTAACACCTTTTGGATATGCTAACCTTGCACCATTTATGACCGCGGTGTTATCGGTTGTTATCCTGCTGCATATCATAGCAGCGATACTTTGTAAAACGAAAAATTTATGGAAAGGCATCAGAGTTGAAAGTTCAATAGCAGGTATTGTATCCTTCCTGCCCGTCGTATATGGTTTTGAATTTTATTCCGGCATAGGGTTTGCGATAACAATACTGCTTGTAGCACTGTTCTTTTTATCAAAACAGAACGAGGAGGAAAGACAATGAAGAAAGTAACTTTAATTTTACTGATGATAACTCTGCTTATAATTACCGGATGCAAAGATGATACGGAAAAGGACCTGTATCTTCCCGAAGCTAAAAACGATAAAATATATACCACTATCGGCGGCGGGAAGTGAAAGGATTTATTAAGAAGAAGCGGATTTTACAGGTGTGGAGGACGTGGGTTACTGGTTTAGTGCAGTAAGACTCGAACACAATATGCCATAAACTTGCCAAATTTCAATCCTTTTGATTTGTCGGCTTTGCAGGGCGTCAGCCCTGCTGCAGCCTCCGCATCAAAAGTATTATAAATTTTTCTGCGTTTTTGGTCGAA
>JAFSAU010000046.1 GCA_017442155.1 Clostridia bacterium
AGGTTTTTCGCAGGAGAATTAGTATCGCTGCGTTTTTGTGATTCTTACATCTGAAAAAGGAGGCGAGTTTATGGTCAGCACTGATTTGCGGGCAAAAGACGAACAAGGGGTTCTCAATGGATATGCACGCTGGCAGTATCCCAACGGACAAATCTTTGAAGGGGAATGGAAAAACGGTCTCCCCCATGGAAAAATGACGGTGAATTACCCTGATGGTGCGCACATGGTTGCTGACTATGTGCATGGTCAGATGCAAGGTCATATGAGATTGGAATTGCCTAGCGGGGCCTATTGGGATGGAGAGTGCAGCAACGGGAAGCTGAACGGACAAGGCTGTGCCTGTTGGCCAAATGGCGGTACCTACGAGGGTAACTTCGCAGACGGATTACGCTCCGGCATGGGTGCTATGTATTACCCGGACGGCGCGATTTATCGGGGGTACTGGTACAGAGATCTGCGCAGTGGAACGGGAACGCTGACCTTGCCTGACGGAACGATCTATCAAGGATTGTTCCAAAATGATATGTTGAACGGAAATGGTACCTTTTCCGGAAGTGACGGCCGCTCTTATGACGGTGAATTTCGCAACGGTTTGAAAAACGGACCAGGCGTTTTCAAGTGGCCAGACAAATCTTGTTACGAGGGTGCTTTTCAAAACGATGTGCGTTCCGGCTACGGAGTTTATACAGAGCAGCGGGGTGAGCGCTATGAAGGACAATGGAAAAAGGATCGTCGGTGGGGAAACGGTCGTCAGCTGTGGCATGACTATTCTGCCTACGAAGGGAAATGGCGCTGCGGTGTTATTCACGGATGGGGTGTAACTACATGGCCCAACGGAGAATCCTATACAGGCTTTCGCAGAAAAAGCAGGATTTCCGGTTGGGGTACATACATAGACACCACAGGTAAACGCTACCGGGGCTTTTGGCGTAACGGTCGTCTGCTCTTTCATAAAAAAGTCCCTGTACCTGGAAGCCAGTTTTATTTTACCGGACAGGGAATGCGGCAATATATCCATTACCGTTATGAGGGCGGTTTCCGTAACGGTTTGTGGGACGGCTACGGCGTGGCGGACTGGGACGACGGTGCTCATTACGAGGGTGAGTTAAAAAACGATATGCGGCATGGCTACGGCATTATGGTCAAGTCGAATGGTGTCCGTTACGAAGGGCAGTGGCAATTCGGCAAACACCACGGACACGGCAGCTATACCAGCCCGGAACACGATTTTGAAGGCGAATTCGTGCGCGGAATGCGCCACGGGCGCGGCATTACCCGATATAAAAACGGCAACGTGTATGAAGGGTACTATGAAAACAACAAGCGGCACGGCAGTTGCGTCTATAAATTTGCCAGCGGCGATGTTTTCGAAGGGACTTTTAAGAATGATAAGGCGCACGGCAGTTGTACCTACACCTATGCCGACGGCACCCGGATGCTCTGCACTTACGAAAACGGAGAAATCGTTGGTCAAGGCGAAAAATACTATTCTGACGGCAGTGTCTACAAAGGAGACTTGGGTCACAACGGACGTCCCCACGGTACCGGCGTTTGGGAACTGTCAGACGGCAGCCGCTACGAGGGAGAACATGACATGGGATTCCGCCACGGCAAGGGCGTACTGATCCTGCCAGACGGTACTCGCCAAGAGGGGCGTTTTGAAAAAGATTGTTATGTTGGTCAGGACACAGAACAGACGAAATAATCAAATGGATAGCCCCCCCGGGAACGGGGGGCTTTTATCTTAGATGTTGCAACTTTGGGGAATTTGTGATAAAATAACAAAGTAAGGCGACAAAATACGACAATATTTTTCAGGAGGCGAAGATATGAAAAAGTTTTTGGCATTGCTGTTTGTACTGGCGATGCTGTTTTGTCTGACTGCCTGCGGGGAAAAGAAAGGCGCAGAAAATAACAGCACACCGGAAGCGTACCATGTCCACAGCTACAGCTCCAAAGTAACCACCGAGGCCACTTGTGGCACGGAGGGCGTTAAGACCTTCACCTGCGCTTGTGGAGAGACCTACACCGAGAAGATCGCCGCCACCGGAGAGCACGCCTGGGGAAATTGGACAACAGAAACAGCAGCCCTGGTAGGTAAGGATGGCACGCAAAAGCGGACCTGCACTGCCTGTGCCGCTACAGAAACCGGAACCACCACGGAAAATGCGGCGATCAATTCCTTTGAAGATTTGCTTTTAGGCTGCTTCTTCGATATCGCGACAGGTCACGATATGTACATCGGGAAGAATCTCGTGGAGACCAATTTGGTAAACAGCTACATCGACCACATTTTCTTCCATGAAAATGAGGGCACAGAAACAACCGTTTCTGTGAGTCAGTATTTGGAAAAAGCAAAAGTATACTTTTCTATGAGTAAAGAAGCACAGGACAGATTGGTTTACGGTTACACAGATACCGTGGAGATCGGCTTCCAAAATCCCTCTTTTTCCGTTTACGACTTTTTAGGCTATAAGCACAACAGCGGCAAAACCTACACCATTTATTACAAGCAGGATTTTGGCACGGAAAAATACTATTTTGAAGTGGTGCTGGAGTATAACCTTTTGGAGGGACAGCCCAACAGATACCTTTCCATCGTAAGAATCAACGCGCTTCCCACGGATATCACAAAATAAATGCAGCACCACAGGGGTGACGTGATGAAAAAGATACTGATATTGCTGCTGACTGCGCTTCTGCTGCTGGGACTGACGGCCTGCGGAGAAGATGGCAGCGAAACAACGGGCAGCACACCGGAGGCAACAAAGCCGCATACCCACGATTACACCGGGGAAGTGACTACGGCTGCCACCTGCGACAAGGAAGGCGTCAAGACCTTTACCTGTGCCTGCGGCGACAGCTACACCGAGAAAATCGATGCTACCGGGGAGCATACCTGGGGCAACTGGAAAACAGAAACCGAGGCGCTGATCGGTCGGGACGGCACGCAAACAAGGACCTGTTCGGCTTGCGCTGCCGCGGAATCCAGAAGAACCACAGAGGGAGCTTTGCAGAACTCTTTCGGAGAGTACGGCATTGAGCGGCTTATGGAGCATTGGCCCGTAGAAAACGGTTGGGCACAGGAGGTTCCCCTTCAGGAGGAGGCCATCCGGGGCTTTATGTTGCTGCATTTTGTAAGCGCGCAATACAATGGTCCGGACAGAACCGATGAAGAATTCACCATCTCTTTTGACGCGGTAGTGGAATTCCTCAGCCCTTATTTTTACATCACAGAGTCCATCAAAGCGGAAATGAAACAAGATTACCGCTACGATGCCGCAACGGATCGGTTTAATCTGAATTATCCCGGCTCCGGCCTGAACATGGATGTCAGGGGCTATGTCCACAATGGCGGAAATAGATATACTGTGTATTACTATACGGAAACACCTTATTTTGATTATCCGTCCTATTGGAAAGTGGAGATCGAATTCCTTTTGCCGGAAGGACAGCCGAATAAGTATCTGTCTATCATCAGAATCCCGGAACTTCCTGAGAACATCACAAAATAAAAGAAAAGATTAGGCGGTCTCGCATAGGGATAAATCCCTATGCGAGACCGCCTTTAGCGCCATTCCTCTTTTTGGTTGCAAGCGGAAAGGAAATGTGGTAAAATGCTTCCATAGGACAATAAATGGTTTTTTAGGGAGAAAAATGATGAAAAAGATTCTTGTACTGTTTATTCTTATGGGTTTTATTGTGACACTGACGGCCTGCAGCGGGGAAGGGGAGGCAGCAACGGTTCCTACCACGACCGCTCCGGAGCATACCCACAGTTATTCGTCTACGGAAAAGCCTGCCAGCTGCACCGAAAAGGGCCTGGAGACCTTTACCTGCGCTTGCGGCCATACTTACACGGAGGAGCTTCCGCTGTTGGAGCACAACTGGGGAGAATGGATCATTACCGCGCCCGCGCTTCTGAACAAGGACGGCACCGAGACCCGGACTTGCAAGGTCTGCTCCGCTACGGAAACCAAAGTGACAAAAGAAAATGCTGTGGAGAATGCTTTTACGGATGTTGAGCTGCAATATCTGTTTGACCGCTGGAACGGTGTAAACGGCGATATTACTGCCGATGCCATGCTCTCATATTTCTCACAGAAATATACGGGAAGAGAAGAGGATCCTCTGATCATACCGGCGGCAACAGTCTTTGCCTGGCTGGAGGAACGGTTTGCTCTTACCGATGGGCTGAAGGAAGAAATGAAGCGCTTAGATGATTACTACTTAAAATACCATGCCGCAACGGATAGCTTTGAGCTGACCTTTGCCGGCAGTATCGCAGAGGTACTGCTGATCGGCTATATCCCCAACGGTGAGAATAGCTATACGGTCTATTATCAGCATAACGCTTGGGATGGAACAAGCCGGGGGGACGGCATTTGGGAGGTTACAATGGAGTATAACCTGCCGGAAGGGAAGCCAAATAGGTATCTTTCCGCGATAAAGGTAGATGCGGTTCCCGATAAAGTCATCCAATAAGATAAAAAGAGGAATGGTGATGCGCCATTCCTCTTTTTTTGTATAAGAATACCACCGAGGATGGGTTGAATTTGCAGTAGCTTCCAAATAAAATGCGAAATTGTAATATTTTATCATGAAAATATGTGATTTTCGCACTTGTAGGATTTTAATAGTCATATTACAATAAAGAAAAGGGGGTGCGGAAGATGGCTTCAGAAAATCCGATTATTCAAACGGAGGCGGTATTTGGAGATGCCTTGTGCCGGCTATACCAGTTTGTACACGGGGAAAGCTCTGCCCAGGTGACGGCCTGGCATCTGCCAATTTTCCACAGTCATTCCTTTTTTGAGATCATGATCACCGGAGAGCAGGGCTACCGGATCATTCTTGAAAAAGAAACAGTAAAGCTG
>JAFSAU010000047.1 GCA_017442155.1 Clostridia bacterium
AAGGTACGTAACTATACATACAACAAGTTTCCTATCCGTCCATTAAATTGGAGATCTCCTGACGAATGTATTCACGCCTTTCTTGAAACAGGAGAAATTTTTTGAGGAATTTTGTAACACATCATTGACAAACCTACAGCAAGAATTTTTTTGAAATTTGTAAAAATGTTATTCGCCCGACCGGTTTGACCGTAAGCATTTCCTCCCCGCCGTTATAATTCGGAAAGAAGGATGCACTGTTCATCTCCTGTACACATATTCCGGGAATACCATCGCACTTACCCGCATGCCGGCGTTGCCGCTTTAATTGCCGTACTTTTGGCTGTGTCTAATCTGGATGTATCGAAAATCTTGTATTTTTGAGTGGATTTTGGTACGAAAGACGCAGGAAGGCTACGTTTATTTCCCACGAAAATCTTTCGCAGTTTACGAAAAATTATAGTTGGGGAAATGATTGACAATTTTATAATCGTATGCTACTATGAGTTTTCCGTCAGTTTTACGGCGAAATTTTATTCTAAAGTGAAGGGATGGTTATAAAATGAAAAGGTGTATGGCAATTGTCTGCATGATGATTGCATTGCTTATGTTTGGCAGCGCAGTGTATGCAGAGGGGACGATGTATCCCCATCCGGATGTGGCAATGGAGCTGACAATGGAGGAAGACACGGTAACCGCAGAGAGCGGACGGGAATGGAAAAAGCTTTCCGGCACAGCTGTGCGTCCGGACATGGAGCATGGGGAGCTTCGGTATGAGGTATATCTGCCTGCCAAGTATAGCAGCAAGAAGGAATATCCGGTCTTACTCTATCTGCACGGGGGTGACCTTGGATATAAACGTTCTGCAGGAGAAACATCGTGGTCGGAAGAACTGAACGGCTGGATGCAGATTGGAGAACTCGTTAGCGAAACGATAGAGGATTGCATCATTTTTGCACCGCAGGCACCCGGTGCACCGAAAGGGGTCAGGGTTAATTCAGGTTCATATTGGAGTATGCTGGCAAGTGGTATGGTAGGAACAGCCACAACGGACAATAGCGAATCCTCGCCGTATCTCAGAGCAGCGGAAAAAATGATGGCAGACTTTCTGGAAAAAGGGATTTCCCACGGCGGCGAAGTATATACCGTTGATTCCTCGCGGCTTTATGTGACGGGGCATTCCATGGGTGCTATCGGTACATATACTGTTTTAAGAGACTGTCCGGATATGTTCGCAGCGGCAATTATTGGTGCCGGTATTGGTGACCCTGACACGGTAAAAGCATGGAAGGATACGCCGGTCCGTATTTTTCACGGTACGTGGGATAGAACCATCCCCATTAAACCTTCAGAGTTAATAGCAGAGGCATTACAAAAAGCGAATGCTCGCGATGCCGTATTTACACCACTTGAACGGACCGAGCATGATATCGAAGGACTTATGTTTCTTCCGAAAAACGACGAAGGAAAAAGCGAAATTTTTTCATGGATGGCAAAGCAACGCCTCGGAAAAGCAGACAATGGGCGCACATTCTTGTATGTTGGGATTGCAGTAGTGATTGCCGTGCTTTTGGTTGTGACTGTGATGCGTGTATTAAAAAAGAGAAGGTCGAAGGCGTAGAAAAGAAAAGCAGTCTACCATGGGCTACCCCAAATACTGTGAATGAATCTTTTTCTCTTTGTCGCAAAAAACTCTTGTAATTCCCCCGGCTTTCCTGTATAATCAAGAGTAAGACTACAGAAAGCGGATAAAGGTATGACAAACGAGCTGATAAAACAGTGTCAAAGCGGCAACCGGGATGCGACAGAAACACTTGTTCGCCAGTATACTCCGGTTATCTACAAGCTTGCCTTCTCCATGCTGGGAAATGAGCATGATGCCAGTGACGCTGTACAGGAAACATTCATTAAAATATTAAAATCGCTGTCCGGCTTCCGGGGGGATTCTTCTTTCAGTACCTGGATATACCGCGTCACCTCCAACACCTGTTTGGACATGCTCCGCAAAAACGGCCGCCACCGGGCTGTCAGCCCGGATGACGAGGAAGTCTTTCTGCAGATTCCGGATACAGCACCGACGCCGGAGGAAGCGGCTGTTTCCGGTGAACGTCGGTCTATGGTACGCGCCGCCGTTTCCGCGCTTCCCACGGACTACAAGCTCGTGGTCACCCTCTGTGATTTAAACGGCCTCTCCTATGCGGAGGCGGCCGACATTCTCGGCTGTCCCCAGGGTACCGTGAAATCCCGCCTCAGCCGTGCCCGTGCTCTCCTTTTAAAACATCTTTCTGCAAATCGGGAACTTTTTGATGCAGATTTGCGTCAAAATAAAAGTAAGGAGGCACAAAGATAATGAATTGCAAGGAATTTCTTTCCCTACAAAGTGAATATATTGACGGCTGTTTAAGCGATACCAAGGCCGACGAGGCCCGCACCCATCTGGAGGTATGTCCCGCCTGCCGCCGCACACATGCGGAAATGAACGCACTGGTGGACACGCTCCACGAAATGAACGATATTTCTGTACCGGACACGCTTGCCGACCGAGTGCTTGCCTCTGTTGCGCCGGAAAAGCCCCGTGTTTTTACACTTCCCCGAATTCTGCGTTCCTGGCAGACCTATTCTCTGGCCGCCTGTCTGATTCTCGCCGTGGTGCTGTATACCCGGACCTACGACCGGTATATGATGACCACAACGGAAAGCGTAACCTACAGCGTCCCGGCACCGGCTTCTTTTGCCCCGGTGGCTGATATTGAACATATGGATGCCGCAACAGGAAATACAAAAAGTTCCGAAATTCAGGCTTCTGCCCGACCCCGGACCGTGCCCACGGAAGCTTATGCAGCCGCGCCGATAGCAGAAAGCACGCCGGTACCACAGGCAGAGGAACTGCCGGTCCCGGTGGAAACCCCGGAAACGACTGCCACCCCCCTATTCGCGGTAAATGAAACGGCAGATGCTGTTATTCCCGAAGCTGTTCCGACAGAGGCCCCCGTTTCCGGCTTTAAAGCCCGTGCAGCTTCAGGCGGCAGTGCTTCCGCAGCCTCCCGTGCTGCAGAAGAATCCGCGGAAACTGTAGCCGGAACGCCTGCAATGGCTTTCGCAGACAATACCGATAGCGAAGCCGCAAGCGCGGACTATTCATACGCTTCTTCCCTACTGCAGCACACTGTCACCTTCATCGTGACCGACCATACTGCAGAAGCCGTTTTTGCTGCCTCTGTGTCCGGCGGTCCCGATGCGGTGGAAGCCGCTTTCAAAACGGCCGGCATACCCTATTCCCGCCTCGAAGGAACGACGGACCGTGCAACGGAATATAACGCTCTGGCCGAAACGGCCAACCACCTTGCCGCGCGGATTACCCAAGGCGAACCCGGTCTTGCCGATGCTCTTAGCCAGGTCGAAGCCGAAATGCAGAATGTGCTGGAAGCCTGTAATAGTACAGCTGTATATCTTACAGTTGAATGAATAGTACAATGGAACAGACTGTATTAAAATTAGGTTACGCTGAAGCAGATATTACACCGGATGGTCCTGTTGAATTAGTCGGATTTAACAGGACGGATGCCACTTCACGCGGTATTTTACGCCCGTTACTGGCACAGATATCGCTATGGGAAGAAAAGGAACGCGGCGTACTGATTACAATTGACAGTCTTGGTTTTAAAAAAGAATTAACTGATATATTGCGGAATTTAGTCTGTGAGGCATTAGGAATTACACGAGAAAAAGTTATGGTTTGTTTTTCACACACCCACGCCGCGCCGAATGCAGATACAACTCCCGGATATTTTTCCATGGTCTGCGACAAAATAATTTCCGCTGTAACAAAAATAAAAAACCATCTCGTTCCTGTACATATAGGCTGCATCAACTGCACGGCTGATATAGGCGTGAACAGGCGAAACCAAACTGCAGAAGTCGACAAACGCATCGGTCTACTAAAAATTTGTCCCCTTGCAGAGACAAAACCCAAGCTGCTCATCCTACGGGTTACAGCGCATTGCAATGTACTCAAACGGGACAATTTTTTTGTGTCTCCGGATTATTTCGGCGCAGTACGGGATACTCTGACAAAAAGATATAACTGTCCTGTTATGGTCATACAGGGTGCGGCAGGAAATGTGGCACCAAAATATTATGCCTCAACCACGATCCCTTCTGACGGAAGGAGTACACAATATGTCCGGACGGATAACGCACTGCAAGAAATGTCCAATGCAGTTTTGTCAGCAGTTGAACAAAAGATACAGAAAATCGTATTGCAAACTGCAGCCTTTCAGATGTACGCCAAAGAGATTGTCCTTCGTGCAGAAGTTCCAACCATAGAAACGGCAGAAAAAATCGCACACGAGGCAAAACAAATCTGCGGAATAGACGGAGCTGCATGGCTGAAAGAAGTCCGAAAGCTTTCCGGAATACCTATAAAATGGCGGGAAGAAACAGCAGAAGTACACTATCTAACTTTAGGGCAATGGTGTCTTTGCGGTGTCCCGTATGAATTAATGACCGAATTCTCATTGGAAGCAGCCAAAAACCAGGAATACTTCTATCTGAACGGCTACACGAACGGTTGTTCCACCTATTTCCCTACGGCAGAAGAGTTTGATAAAGGAGGATATGAGATCTACTGGGCAATGTTACTATATTACAAATATTATAACAGAGTATATCCTCTTGAAAAAATTTCAGCAGAAAAACTTCTTACTTTTGTTAAAGAAAATCAAATTTGAACAACAAAACCTAAATTTTCTATTTTCTCTATTTATCTGTCAAGTGAACAATTCCAAAAAATGTACGTCCCCAAACGGCTTTTAAATTTATTTTCCGCCCCTTGCTATTATGCTTTTTTTATGCTATAATATTCTAAGGAGGTTAACCCCATGAAAAAACATTTTTCTCTTATTCTTTTTATACTTTTTTGTTTTCTTCTTTTGCCCTCTGCCGCCCATGCCGAGGAATACTTTACGGAAGGGCTCTACCGTTGCCGGCTGAAAGACGGGCAAATTGCCATTGTCAACACCGATGCAAGTATCGGAGGTCTTGTTGAAATCCCGTCTGTCCTTTCCGGCTGGCCCGTGACTTCCATCGGTGAAAAAGCCTTTTTCGGTCGGGAAAATATTACCGGCATTGTAATTCCCGAAAGCATCACCGAGATTGGCCCTTATGCATTTTGCGGCTGTTTAAATATGAAAGAAGCTGTTTTGCCGAAAGGACTTTCTGTTTTAGCCATGGGTGTTTTTTCGGGTTGCGGCTTTATAGAATTACCGTCTTTGTCAGGCATTACAACCATTTCCGAATACGCCTTTGATGTTTGCCATAATCTGCGTACCGTTCATATCCCCGAAAACGTATCCCGTATTGAAAACGGTGCATTCCGCGGCACCGCCTCTGTCCTGCAGTTTTCCGTCAGTGATGCAAACCCCTCTTTTACTGCCATCGACGGAAATCTGTATACGAAAGACGGCAAAACCATCCTCCAGTACGCCCTCGGAAAGCCGGGCAGCACCTTTTCCTTCCCGGAAACCGCATCTTCCATCGCGCCCCGTGCGTTCTACTGGTCAAAACTTGAAACCGTGGAAATTCCTTCCCATGTAGAAAATATCGGCTTTGAAGCTTTCTATGGTAGCGAAACCCTAACCCGGGTCACCCTTGCAAACGGCGTTTTATCCGTCGGCGATAAAGCCTTTGCAAAATGCGAACGCCTTACAGCTATAAAAATTCCCGGAAGCGTCTACAGCATCGGTGCAGATGCTTTCCGGGAATGTTATGCCTTAAATCGAGTCGGAATAGAAAACGGCGTTTGCAAAATAGAAGATAGTGCCTTTTTCGAATGCCGCGCCCTTTCGGAAATAACTCTCCCTGCAAGCCTGACCCATATTGGAGAACACGCTTTTGGTATATGTGATTCTCTCGTTTCCGTTCGTCTTCCGGAAACGCTCCAAAGCCTTGGAAGCTATGCTTTTTCACAGTGTAACGCATTAGAAACCCTTTCTCTTCCCGGCAATATCGTCACCGTACCCAAAAGCCTTGCGGAAGGTGCCCACAGCTTGCATACCGTTGTTTTAGGCCACGGCATCGAGGAAATTCAGGACGGTGCTTTTCGTTCCTGCGGCGCTTTGCGCACCGTTTCCATGCCGAATACCGTGACTTCCGTAGGAGAAAATGCATTTGAACGGGATTGGGAAATCCGCGAAGTTTATTTCCAGGGAACACCGGAGGCATATAATGCCGTGCAAGTAGCCGCCGGAAACGAGCTTTTAAAAAACACCTACGCCCAAACCTTTTTCCTGCCGCAGATTTATGCCGCCGATTTTGCGGATAACGCCCTGACTGTCCGAATCGAACCGACAGTCGGCTTTTTGCAAATCAAAGCCTATAACGCCTCATTTCAGCTCATTTATACTGCTTTAGTTCTGACAAATACAGAAAAAGACACATATATCCTTCCCATGCATGATGGATGGAACTATGTAAATGTGCGACTGCTGCCGCAACTGCAAACACCTGCACCTGCGAAAATCATTCCGCGGCTGTTGTAGAAAAAATTATTCTGCTATTCTTTGCATTCATTCATAAAAAGCGCCTGTTCTTAAGGTAAAAACCGCATGAACAGGCGCTTTCTTTTATAAATCCTGTAAATCTGCCGCCGCAAGGTCATTTTTAAGATTATCATTTGCTAAATCCCCATCAAAAACCGAATAAGCAGATGATATCGCACGCGGCGCTGTGTGATACACTTTCTGCGTTCCTGCTATCATAGGATTTGCTTTTTCCTTGCCACGTTTCGCCTTACCTTGTAGTTCCGGCACGGGCGCAGTATCATTTCGGGACTTTGTATGTGTCCTGTCCGGACGTTTCATTCCCTGTTTCGCCATTATAATCACCTCAAAAATAGTATTTGAGACGATGCGGAGAAATATACTATTTTTCCTTTGCAGGATTACAATCGCTGCGCTGTATGTAGGCATCCAACTGTTCTGAATCATAATCTTAATAACGTTTCCTTCTTTTGCCTGAAAATTTTCAAATACGAACTCAGGTAGTTCCAATCATCTTCAGCACTCTTTTGAAATTCAAGCATATCCTGAAAGGAAGTCTTTCTTGATTCAAGCGTCTGTAAATCTTCATTTGTTCTATCCTTCCTATCAAGAGAAGAAAGGTATTCAGATATTTGTTCATCAATATGCGCAATTTTCTTGAATAGGGAGTTTTCTGAAAAATTACGTTTTTTGTTATTGTTAGCCCGTAGTTTCGCCCCTTGCCGGACGGCCGCTTTATTCGAAGATGCTTGATAGCCAAGTTTTTTGACATCAAGAGTGCACATACGCTTCAATCGCACGTACAGTGCTTTCAGAAATCAAACCATCAAGCGACGTTAGCATGCATTGGTTGCGATTCATTCACGTACTGTTTTTCATAGTCAAACGAAGTTATATTATACCATAAAAAATTTACGCAAACAACCGTTTAGGCTTAATTATTCGACAGTCTGACGTTCTAAAATGACAGAAATTTCAACAAAAAGTCCGTTTCTCTGCAAAACGAGTCGTAGGAGAATAAATGGTTAAATCTTAATGCAATCTTAATACAGATATTCAACCGTTAATGTCATCTTAAAAAGCATTATGATAGAATACTACTAAATAATAATAGTAAAAACTCGAATGGTGATTTTAATTATGGATGCAAAAATCAAGAAGCGTTTATCTTCTTCTCAGATAATAATATTCGGCTTTGCCGGTGCAATAATTTTAGGAACACTTCTCTTAATGCTCCCGATTTCATCGGCAAACGGAAACATAACACCCTTTTCAGATGCTATATTTACATCAACATCTGCTGTATGTGTAACAGGGCTTGTTGTACACGATACTGCAACACATTGGTCAATGTTCGGGCAGTTTATAATCCTCTTGCTGATTCAGGTCGGAGGGCTTGGAATTGTAACACTGTCTGTTGCAATGGCAATGCTTGCCGGAAGAAAAATTGGACTTATGCAAAGAAGTACCCTGCAAGATGCAATTTCTGCACCGAAGGTCGGCGGAATTGTAAAACTCACAGGCTTTATATTAAAAACAACATTTTTAATAGAGCTTATTGGTGCAATTCTTCTTTCCATGGTTTTTTGCAGAGAGTTTGGAATCAAAGGTATATGGCTCTCTATATTCCATTCTGTATCAGCTTTTTGCAATGCAGGTTTTGACCTGATGGGAACAAAAGCTCCGTTCTCATCCCTTACATCATATTCTGCACAGCCTTTAATAAATGCAGTTATAATGCTCCTTATCATCATAGGCGGTATTGGTTTTCTTGTATGGGAAGATATAAAGACAAACAAACATCATATTAAAAAATACCGTATGCAGACAAAGGTTGTATTATCATCAACATTATTTTTGATAATTGTACCTGCAATATATTTTTATTTCAAAGAATTTAATAATTTGCCCCTGTCGGAAAGGATATTAAACTCTCTGTTTCAGTCGGTAACACCAAGAACTGCGGGGTTTAATACCGCAGACCTGACAAAGATAAGCGGAATCGGGCAAGTTATTACAATTATACTGATGCTGATTGGCGGTTCACCCGGTTCAACAGCAGGCGGTATGAAAACAACAACGGCAGCAGTGCTTATTTTTTCTGCAATATCAGTATTCAGAAAGAAAGATGATGTTGAATGCTTCGGAAGGAGAATTGCAGATGGAACACTTAAAAATGCAGCAGCTATACTTTTGATGTACCTTGTTTTGTTCCTTGCAGGCGGTCTTATCATAAGCGGCGTTGAAAATCTTCCGCTGATGAAGTGCCTGTTTGAATCCGCATCCGCAATAGGAACTGTAGGACTTACTCTTGGAATTACACCTGCTCTGGGCACAGTATCAAGAATTATTTTAATAGGGCTTATGTTCTTCGGAAGAGTCGGTGGACTTACTCTTATATTTGCAGCATCATCTAATAAACAGCATAACATATCAAAGAAACCACAGGAAAGAATTACTGTCGGTTAAGGAGGAGTTTAGTATGAAATCAGTATTGCTTATAGGCCTTGGGCGTTTTGGAAGACACATGGCTCAAAAATTAAATGAACTTAACCATGAGGTTATGGCAATAGACAAAACAGAAGATAGAGTTGATGCAGTTCTCCCATTTGTAACCAATGCTCAAATAGGAGATTCAACAAACGAGGAGTTTCTTAAATCCCTTGGCGTTAATAACTATGATTTGTGTATTGTGGCAATTGGAAACGATTTTCAAAGCTCACTTGAAACAACCTCACTTCTTAAGGAACTTGGTGCAAAAGTGGTAATTTCAAGAGCTTCGAGAGATACCCATGCGAAATTCTTACTTCGCAACGGTGCAGATCAGATTATTTACCCTGAAAAACAGGTTGCTTCCTGGGCAGCAATCCGATACAGTGCAGATCATATCCTTGATTTTATAGAAATTGATGAAAGGTTTGCAATCTTTGAGGTAACGACTCCGGAAGAATGGATAGGAAAAACAATAGGTCAAATCGATATTCGTAAAAAATTCGGGATTAACATTATGGCTATAAAACATGACGGAAAGATGAGCCTTACAATTCTTCCTGACACTGTTTTGAAAGCAGATGAAACAATGCTTGTCCTTGGTGAGTATAAAGATATACAAAAATGCTTTCATATATAGCCTGAAATATCCCATAAGGCAAGTTGGGAGATGATGATATGCGTGATATTATTTTATTGATTGCAGTAGTTGCATATATGATAGGCGGATACTTTGTTGTCGACAAAATCGGAGAGTTTATTGATGAAAATTACAAAGGATACGATTATGAGATTGAAAGCGATGACAAAAATGAGTAACTAACACTTAAAAATGCCGGTTATCCATTGAGAAAAAATTGATTATATGATAAAATAATATCATTGGAGGTGATTTGAATGAATTTGCAATATAATGCAGAAGCAGATGAACATATATTGGTGTGCTTATCATCTGCACCTTCAAATTCAAAGATTATACGGACAGCGGCTAAAATGGCTGATGCCTTTAGCGGAAACTTTACCGCACTTTATATTGAAACACCGGGGTTTGCATCCCTTGATGAAACCAATAAAAAAAGACTTAAACAAAACATGAAGCTTGCCCGTCAGCTTGGGGCAAAGGTTGAAACCGTAAGCGGTGATGATGTACCATATCATGTTGCAGAGTTTGCAAGACTTTCGGGCGTTACAAAAATCGTTATCGGCAGAAGTGCAGCGGTAAAAAAGCATCTTATCAGAAAACCAACTCTAACGGAAAAACTGATTGCTCACGCACCGAACATTGACATACACATTATTCCTGATGGCGTAGAAGTTACACATTATAAGGCACCGAAAGATAAGAAAACATCAGGCTTTATTCTGTCTGTTCATGACCTTTTGGTAAGTGTAGGCTTGCTTATCGGTGCTACCTTGCTCGGTTATGTGTTTTTTGGACTCGGATTTACAGAAGCAAATATTATAACGGTATATATTCTGGGTGTTCTTTTGATTTCGATACTG
>JAFSAU010000048.1 GCA_017442155.1 Clostridia bacterium
AGTCTTGCGACTTTCGGGGACCCCGGAAAGTCCACCGGACTTTTTGGGGAGAGGAAAAGCAAGGAACCATAGCGGATATTTTACCGAACAGGTAAAATGAAGCGGGGTGGACTTTGCTTTGACGACGTACAGCTTCGGGTAACCCAAAGCTTACACTTTGGCTCAGTTTGTCCGCTCTGAAGCATTTTTTCCTACCCCCTAAAAGAAGGAGATGTAAAAACTGAGTTTTTTTACATCTCCTTCTTCTGTATAAAAAGTTTCGTCATTTTCAGTTTTTCTGTCGTTTTTGTTTGACATCCGCCCCTTTTTCGTGTATTATATAGAATAGGTATGTTTTAAACTTTCTGGAAGGACTTTATACATATGAAAAAGCTACTGCAATTTTTTTCTTATCTTATTCCGATTTTACTGCTGGGGGGATTTTGGGTCCGTTTTCCCGTCGGGTTTTCGGCGAACACGGTATTTTTCATTCTCTATGCCGTCTGTTTTCTCTTTTGTCCCCTTTTAGGTCTTGTACTGCAATCAAAATTTGGCCGTGGTGCACTTGCCACCGTTTCCATCCTGGCATTCGGATGTGGTATACCCGCTTCTCTGCTCCTTGGCGGCATACTGGCGGCGCAGGTAGTGCTTGCACTTGGCTGTATTTGCCTTGGGATTCTGCTCGTTTCCTATGCTTTACCGCAGAATCCGGCAAAAGGCACGCTTCTGACCCTTCGCGGTGTCAAACCGGGCCGTATCCGGAAAACCTTATTGCTACGGAATGCCTACGCCTTCTTTTTTGAAAGGAGCGGCATTCTCTCCGCTTTCATTGCTGTCTGGCTTCTTCTCCTTTCTGGTGAAATCTCGATTCCTTCCCTGTGGAGCAGCGCACTTCTTGTGGCGATCACCGGATTTATCGGCTATCTTCTGTATCTTATCCTCGGTGCTCCGAAAGCGGCCATCCGCAAGGCTTCTCCGAAAAAAAGCCGGTATGTTTTCATCTCGCTTCTGGTTTTTATTCTGCTCATTTCCGTTGTTTATGTATACATAGGTTCCATGTACACCGCACCGGACCCGGCTTTGTCTGCCGCTCTACGTGCTGTGCAATCTGTTCTGACCCCGGCTCTCCTTTCTGCCGGTATCGGACTACCCGCAGGCTTTCTGCTCGGATTTTTACTGTCGTTTTGCGGCGCCCGCTTCTGGCACTGTATCTGCCGCAGCGCGTCACGGCTTCCTGCGGCACTGGCTACTGCATTTCTTTTTGTACTACTGCCCTGGCATACCGTGGCACTGGCCATTCCGCTTTGCTTTGATACTGCGGCGGGCTTCCTTGAAAACCGCTTTTCTGTCCGCCCATATCGGCTTCTTCCCATGGCAGGACGTACGAAAGCGGTCACACTGCCGCTTTTCCATCTGGCAAATCTGGCCCTTTTGCCCCGCATTGGCCTGATGGCCATGTTCTCCGCAATTTTCATAGATATTACGTCAGGCGGAATACTGCTGGCACTTTCCGAAGTATCCCTGTGGCTGGCCGCTACAATTTTGATTGTAATTCTTTCCATACTGTATATACTCTGTTTTCTGACAAAGGAGGTGCGCCACCATGCATAAAGCACTGAAACTGGAAGACCTCTATCTCCGCATTGGCGGACAGCAAATGCTTTCAGAAGTAAATATGGAAGTTTTGCCGGGTGAAATCGTCTCCATCTGTGGCACATCCGGCAGTCACATGGATGCGCTTGTCAATCTGCTGACCCGCACCTACGATGCTCCCTATACGCTGACAGGACACCTTTTTGTAGACGGAGCTGAAACCGAACGGCTTCCTGACGAGGAAATGCGCTTCACACGAATGATGGGTGTGGCCGTTCTGCCTGCTGTTTCAGAAAAACTTGCTCTGCGTATGACCGTGCAGAAATATATTCTTCTTCCCTTCAAAGAAAGCGTAAAAAAGACGCCCCACGAAATCCTGACTGACGCCAAGCGAATTATGCAGCTTCTCGGTGTTGCAAACCCGGAACGGATTTTCCGTCAGCGAATGTCCTCTCTGCATATTAAGGATTTGCGTGCGGTTCTGTACGCCGCTGCATTGGCCACCGACCCGGCCGTGGCTGTGGCTTTTGCCGGTGGGGCAGATTTGTCCCCCCATGAGGCAGACGAACTGTACACGCTTTTAATTAAGGTATGTAAAATCAAAAACATTGCCCTGCTTCTTCTCACAGGAGACATCGGCTTTGCCCGTCGTTATGGCGAGCAGGTCTATATTGCAAAGAATGACCGCATCATTCAACTGGACGGTGTAACCCACCCCTATCTGCAATATCTGGAGGATGCCGCCGCTATGCGTACGCTCTCTTTCCCGGAGCACGGAGAAACACCGCTTCTGACGGCACTGAACGCCGTACCGGCAAGAGGAATGCAAAGCCTTGCTTTCACGCTCCATCGCGGCGAAATTCTGGCCTTTCCCTGCAAAAACGGTATTCCCGTTTTTTCGGGCCGGAAATCTCCTGTCAGCGGCAGTCTGCAGGCAGATGGCTTAGATATCCGGAAGCATAAACTTTATAAAAAAGGAATTATGCCTGTTTTTGCCGGCATGGCCATGCCGCCTGTCGACACTTGCGATGACGCGGTATCTGCCTATGCCGTTCGCCCATCCCAGCGCATGAATACAGACCAGCTGTATTCCTCCCTGGGCCTTTCTGTTGATTACGGAAGGACGCCCATCCGGACAGACAACGTGTACGAAACGTTGCGGCTTGGTATTGTGTGCGCCTGTGTTGCGGAAACCCGTGTGATTCTTCTTTCAGACATTGATCTTCTTTCCTCGGCCGCTGACCGTTACGATATTCTTTCTCTCCTGTCTGCCGTTTGCGCCCGAACCGGAGCCGGTGCGCTCGTCTTTTCGGGCCGCACCGATGTACTTCACGCCGCCGGTGCTCACTTTGATATGACGGAAAAACGGGAGGAAGAAATAAAAAGTGAGGCAATGGAAGTATGAAGCCGCGTTTTCACTATGACCACATTGACTGTGAACACACAAAATCCTATGGGTACATAAATCTGTATCAGATTGGCGATATCTGTTGCGAGCCGTCCATGGCCATTGATGCCCACCCCCAGGTCTGCTACGAAATAACACTGATTGTTTCCGGCAGTGCCGTCTGCTGTACCAACGACCGAACGGTACATCTGCGAAAGGGTGACCTGCATTTCTGCAAACCTGGAGACACGCACGCTATCTATGCTGATGCCCATGCACCGCTCCGCTACTTTTATATGGGCTTTACCCTGGACGCGCCGGAGGAACATCCACTACACAGCATGGTGGAATCCCTTTCGGAAAGCAAGCTATCATCAGCATCGGACAGCTTTGACTGCTTCTCCCGTTTCTGCACGATTTTTTCCGACTTTATGGGAGAACCTGCCTACAGCGACCTTCTGATCGACAACGAGCTTGTTAATATTGTAATCGACGTATACCGCAGTTTCACCCGCGATTCCGTGGTAGGGTACAATCAGAATACAAATTCCAACAACCTGGTACACGATATTGTACTGTATATTGACCAGAATATCAAACGTATTGACCTGCTTTCTGACCTGTCCCGCCGCTTTTCCTACAGCTATAATTATCTTTCGCATCTGTTCACTGCCACTATGCGGCGTTCGCTAAAAGATTACGTAAAGGAGAAGAAATTTGAGATTGCCTGTGAATGGCTTCGCAGCACGGATAAAACTATTACGGAAATCAGCGACGAACTGAGCTTTAACACCATTCACACCTTCAGCCGGGCCTTCAAGAATCATTTTGGAATCTCTCCGGCGACCTATCGTGCAAAAAATACCAAACAGGATAGCGAAAAAGGATAAAGACGGATATTGATATTTATGATAGAATACACAAAAATCTGAAAGGAGAACGCAGAATGAAAGAAATCAGAATCGGTATTATCGGCACCGGAAACCTTGCAGCGCATCACGCAAAAAACTACAACGCCATTCCGGGAGTCGCCCTCGCCGCCTGCTGTGATTTAAATCGCGAACGCGCCGAGGAATTTGCAAAAACACACAATGTGGAAAAGGTATACGATACCTTTGAAGAACTGGTAAAGGACCCCTCGCTTGACGCTGTCAGTGTTGTTACATGGAATAACGCCCACTGTGCGGCCACAATTGCCGCTCTGGAAGCCGGCCTCCATGTTCTCTGCGAAAAGCCCATGGCCATGAATGCAGAGGAGGGCAAGCGTATGCAGGCCGCCGCAGAAAAGAGCGGCAAGCTTCTTATGATAGGCTTTGTCCGCCGCTTCGGCATCAATGCTGATATCGCAAAATCCTATGTGGAAAGCGGCGCGCTTGGCAATATTTACTATGCAAAAACCCGTTGCATCAGACGGTGCGGCAACCCTCTCGGCTGGTTTGCCGATAAAGCCCGGAGTGGCGGTGGTCCCCTCATTGACCTCGGCGTACATATGATCGACCTTGCCCGGTATCTCATGGGAAAGCCCTGCGCCGTCAGTGCCTACGGTGTGACCAACAATTCCATCGGCCCCCAGGAAAACATAAAATTCCACAGCCGTTATACCTCAAAGGACCCGCTGAAGGACTCCACGGTAGAGGATTTCGCTTCTGCTCTCGTCCGCTTTGATAACGGCGCGGCGTTGCAGGTAGAAGTCAGCTTCAACGCCCATATTGAAAAGGATGAGCTTTCACTGGAACTCCTCGGTGATAAGGGCGGTATGACCATTGAACCGGAGCTCCAGCTGCATACAGTACAGAATGACATTCTGTCCAACGTAACACCGGTATACTCTGTCCCCAAGGACGCCTTCTCCTCCTTCTTCGCAAAAGAAATCCAGCATTTTGTGGCCTGTGTCCGCGGTGAAGAAACCGTTTGCCGGAATCCTGCCGAGGACGGTGTGGAACTGATGAAAATTCTGGATGCCATTTATAAATCTGCCGAAACGGGCAGCGAAGTTAAAATAGACTAAGAAAACAGAAAGGAACGACCCTCTTCATGCGGATGCGACATAAAAAACACGAACGGGAACGGATGGAAGCCGTACAATCTCTGCTGGTGCATAACGCAGAAGCCCTTACCACACGCCAGCCGCTGCACCTGGAAATCGGCTGCGGCAAGGGCGGCTTTATTACGGAGACGGCACGTCGAAATCCGGACATTCAGTTTCTGGCCGTGGAAAAGGTTTCAAGCGTTTTAGTGCTTGCTATGGAAAAAATTGCGGCGGCAGAGCTTACAAACGTGCAGTTTTTCTCGGGCGATGTGATGCGGCTTACCGACTTTCCTCTGACAGGTAAAGTTTCCCGCATCTACCTCAATTTCAGCGACCCGTGGCCCCGTACCAAGCACGCCAAACGCCGTCTTTCGGCCCCCTCTTTTCTGGCACTGTACCGCCAGCTTCTGACAGAGGACGGCGAAATTGTTATGAAAACCGATAATGTTCCGCTTTTTGAATATTCTCTGGAAACGCTGACGGAAAACGGATTTTCTCTTCTTTCCGTCACGCGTGACCTGCACGCCGAGAATGACCCGGAAAATGTTGTGACCGAATACGAAGCAAATTTTTCCTCTAAGGGTGTTCCGATTTGCCGGCTGATTGCCCGGCGCGACTGATTTTACTAAGTTTTATCAACGGAGCGTCATATAAAAAGATGCTGCCGGGAGAGTGACACTAACCGTTACACATAAAATTTAGCGGTTTGGACAGCACTCCTGGCAGCACCTTTTCGTTTTTCCCCGGCAAACAGTCTGCCCCGCGGCAAATCAAGGGCAGATTTTATGTTTTTTCTTTTTGTTCTTTTAAAAATTTAAATTTTTCTTCCAGAAAATTCATAAAAGCTATTGCATTTTTTAATTCTGTGCGATATAATAATTTAGTTAAATAACAAGAGAGGAAGCGAAAACATTGAGCAAATTCTTAGACAGAATTATTGAACGCGCAAAAACCGACAAAAAAACCATTGTTCTTGCTGAAGGTGAGGACATCCGCACCATCCGCGCCGCGGCGCAGGTGCTGGAAAAAGGCATTGCCAACATTATTATCCTGGGCGACGAAGTCGAAATGGACAAAATGGCAGCCGGTGAAGGCCTGAATATCAGTGCCGCCACGAAAATCAATCCCGCAAAAGCAGAAAACCTGCAGAAGTTCGCCACAGAACTGTATGAGCTTCGTAAGGCAAAAGGTATGACAGAGGAACAGGCTCTGGAAACCGTAAAAAACAATTTGTACTATGGTGTTATGATGGTCAAGCTCGGTCTTGCTGACGGCATGGTGGCCGGTGCAGTCAACTCCACCTCCAACGTGCTCCGTCCCTGCCTGCAGATTCTGAAAACAGCACCGGGCACAAAGCTGGTATCTGCCTTCTTTGTAATGGTGGTACCGGACTGTGAATACGGCGAAAAGGGTGCCTTCATCTTTGCTGACTCGGGCCTCAACGAAGACCCGGATGCAGAAGCCGTTTCTGAAATCGCCATTTCTTCTGCAAAATCCTTCCGCACCCTTATCGAAGCCGAGCCGAAGGTTGCTATGCTTTCCTATTCCAGCTACGGCAGTGCCAAAAGTCCGCTGGTAGATAAAATGCAGCAGGCTACAGCTCTTGCCAAGGAAAAGGCACCGGAACTGGCTCTCGACGGCGAGCTCCAGCTGGATGCCGCTATTGTTCCCGAAATCGGCCAGTCCAAGGCACCGGGCAGCCCCATTGCAGGTCAGGCAAACGTTCTTGTGTTCCCGGATCTCAACGCCGGCAACATTGGGTATAAACTGACCCAGCGTCTTGCTAAAGCGGAAGCCTACGGTCCGATCACCCAGGGCATTGCTAAGCCTGTAAACGACCTGTCCCGTGGCTGCAGTGCAGAGGACATTGTGGGTGTAGTTGCCATCACCTGTGTGCAGGCACAGAACCAGTAAGAAAGGAAGGAACAATTTTGAAGATTTTAGTTATAAACGCCGGCAGTTCGTCCCTGAAATATCAGTTTATTGATATGGACAATATGGACGTAATTGCAAAGGGTCTCTGCGAACGCATCGGCATTGACGGCCGTCTCAAGCATACACCCGCCGGAAAAGATACTGTTATTATTGAAAAAGCAATGCCGGACCACACTGCCGCCATCGGCATGGTTATTGACGCACTGACCGACAAGGAACACGGCGTCATCTCCGGTATGGACGAAATTTCTGCTGTAGGTCACCGCGTTGTACACGGCGGCGAGCTGTTCTCTGAATCCGTAGTGATTGACGAGGGCGTAAAGAAGTCCATTGAAGAATGTATTGAACTGGCTCCCCTGCACAACCCTGCCAACCTCACCGGCATTGTTGCCTGTGAAAAGGTAATTCCCCATGCAAAGCAGGTTGCCGTATTCGATACAGCATTTCATCAGACTATGCCGGCCGAAGCGTATCTCTACGCTCTGCCCTATGAATACTATACCGAACACAAAATCCGTCGCTATGGCTTCCACGGTACATCCCATAAATATGTAACGGGCCGCGCGGCTGACCTTCTCGGCAAGCCCGTAGAAGAACTGAAGCTTATTACCTTGCATCTTGGCAACGGCTCCAGTCTGGCAGCTGTGAACGGCGGCAAATCTGTGGACACCTCTATGGGCTTTACACCCCTTGCCGGCCTTGTGATGGGTACCAGAAGTGGTGATATCGATCCTGCCATTGTTTCTTATGTGGCTGAAAAGGAAAATCTTTCCGCTAAAGAGGTTTCCGATGTACTGAACAAAAAGTCCGGCGTACTGGGTATTTCCGGCGTCAGCAGTGACTTCCGTGACCTTGCAGAAGAAGCCGATAAAAACGAACGGGCTAAGCTGGCTCTTGACATGTTCGCCTATTCGCTGAAAAAATGTATCGGCCAGTATATCGCTGCTATGAATGGCGTGGATGCCCTTGTGTTTACAGCCGGTATCGGTGAAAATAATGTGGAGCTTCGTTCCCAGATTGCCGAGGAGCTTTCCTTCTTCGGTCTTGCCATTGACGAAGAGAAGAATAAGGTCCGCGGCAAGGATATGGATGTAAGCGCACCCGGTGCAAAGGTCAAGATTCTGGTTATCCCCACCAATGAAGAACTGATGATTGCACTTGATACAAAGAGACTGGTGGAAAATCTGTAAATATCATGAACAATCGGGGGTGTAAAAAAACTCCAGAACGCAAAAAGGCAAGGAAACCAATAAATATGAATAAGGTATTTAATAAGATATTCGTAAAAAACGTCGATAAAATTCATTGCATTCAATTTTTCTATGTTTTAAGGCCTTTTTGCTACCCCCTAAAAGAAGGAGATGTAAAAACTGAGTTTTTTACATCTCCATTTTTGCGTTAAAATCACTTGATATATTTCGCGTTTCGACGATTTTTATACAGTGTAGGTGAAACTTGACTTCAAATCTTAATCTTTTTTACCGCCATCCAGCTTAACACCGGCCAGCAATAAAAACAAACCGATAGCAATAAACACGCCACCTGTTTTCAAGGCAATCGCTCTCATCACCTCCAGTGCCTCTGCATATGTGATGATTACACCTTCGCTTTCAGCCAAAAGGCTTGCGCATCCTATCCGTCCCCATAGCTGTGCGCCTGCTCCTATGGCCAAGACCATAATTCCTGCTCCTGTAGTGCAGTAAGACTTGAACCCGATATGGTTTAAAAACATAAATTCATCATAATACTGCAGAAAATCCTGCAAATATACGTCAGTATTATTCTTGAATTTTCTTTGTCTTATAGAAGAATTTACCGTTTTTAAACTCTTCG
>JAFSAU010000049.1 GCA_017442155.1 Clostridia bacterium
ACTGCAGAAAATCCTGCAAATATACGTCAGTATTATTCTTGAATTTTCTTTGTCTTATAGAAGAATTTACCGTTTTTAAACTCTTCGACCAAAAACGCAGAAAAATTTATAATACTTTTGATGCGGAGGTTTTGAAGGGCTGACGCCCTGCAAAACCGACAAATCAAAAGGATTGAAATTTGGCAAGTTTATGGCATATTGTGTTCGAGTCTTACTGCACTACCCTAAAATAACACCGAATCCAGAATTTGTCAAGGGTTTATTTTATTATTTTAAAGAATTTTTTAAATATATGCTTTCTTCTTCCGTCTCTCTGCAGAAAAATTTGCGAAAAATCAGAAAAACTATTTTCTTTTCCTCTGCAAGCTGGTATAATAAGGATGTGCCGCACCGGCCCTGTGCTGCATATTTGATTTCACGGGCAGAAAGGTCTTTATTATGTTTTATATCGGCTGTCATCTGTCCGCCTCTGCCGGTTTTCTGGCGATGGGACGGACGGCACTTACCATACATGCAAATACATTTCAGTTTTTCACCCGGAATCCCCGCGGCGGCAGTGCCAAGGCCATGGACCCGGACGACGCCGCGGCCCTGATGGCACTTTGTCACGAAAACGGGTTCGGTCCCCTTCTGGCGCACGCCCCCTATACTTTAAATGCCTGCTCGAAGGACGAGAAAATCCGGGACTTTGCCTATCGAACATTCACCGATGACCTGGCGAGGCTGGAATATCTTCCCGGCAGTCTGTACAACTTCCATCCCGGCAGCCATGTGGGACAAGGTACGGAAGTGGGCATTGCACAGATTACCGACATTTTGAACCGTGTCCTGTTTCCGGAGCAGAAAACTACCGTGCTTCTGGAAACCATGGCGGGCAAAGGCTCCGAGGTCGGCGGACGTTTTGAGGAATTGAGGCAGATTATTGACGGCGTAGTGCTTTCCGACAAGCTCGGCGTTTGTCTTGACACCTGTCATGTGTATGATGCCGGGTATGATATCGTCGGAAACCTGGACGGCGTTTTAGAAGAATTTGACCGCATCATCGGGCTGGACCGTCTGCGCGCCATTCATATAAACGACAGTAAAAATCCCTTTGAAAGTCATAAAGACCGCCATGAAAAAATCGGAGAAGGTGCCATCGGTCTGGACGCCATGACCCGCCTCATTAACCATCCGCGTCTCCGCCATCTGCCTTTTTATCTGGAAACGCCCAACGACGAAGCCGGCTATGGCAAGGAGATTGCAATGCTTCGGAGTGTGTACCATGATAGTTGACAAAAACAGCACCGTCCCCGCCTATCGACAGCTCAAAGAATTTCTGGCCCAGGGGATTCTGCAGAAAACCTGGGAGGGAGAAATCCCCTCGGAACGCCAGCTCTCTGAAATGGCGGGCGTGACCCGGATGACCGTGCGGCAGGCTGTGGGCGAGCTTGTAAACGACGGTCTCCTGTACCGCATCAAGGGCAAAGGTACCTTTGTGGCCAAACCCAAATTTGAACAGCATAACATCATGAGCTTCTCTGCCCTTCTGCAAAGCCGGGGCACGTCACCCCGCACCCGCATTCTATGGTTTGACCCGTACTTTACCGATATGACGGACATAAGCCCCGAATGGGACGGAAAGGACGAACGGTTTTACCGTCTCCGCCGTATACGCTGTGCCGGAAATGACCCGGTGGGCATCGAAGAGGTTTTTCTCCCCCATTCCCTTTGTCCCGGCCTTGAAAAGCATGACCTGACCGGCTCACTGTACGAAATCCTGTTTTCCTACGGCCATGTGGTCCATGGACAGGACGTCCGCATTACCGCACGCCGTCCTTCCGAGGAGGAAGCCGGTCTCTTTGACATCCGACGGGATACGCCTCTCCTGGAGGTATGCGGCAATAGCCTTGCGGAGGACCGTACCCCTCTGTTTTTTGAACGGGCCGCCTACCTTTCCGACCGGTTTTCCTATAAAGTAGGGATTTTAAACCGCACCTGAAAGAAATTCAGATTTTTTCTTGCTTTTTTCACAAAAATCGTGTATACTGTTATGTAAGGAAAAGGAAAGGGGGACTTATAGTGACTTTTGATAAAATCGGCTTCGGCAAACGTCTCTACACGGTCATGAAGGAAAACGGCGACACTATCTATTCTCTGGCGGCCTATCTGGGCCTTAAACCCAGTACCGTTTCCCGATATAACAACGGCCTGTATGTGCCCAAGGCACCCGTACTGGATCAGATTTGCCGCCGATACGGCATCAGTCCCCACTGGCTTATGGGCGAGGATGTCCCGAAAACGCCCTCTTCCGCTTCCCCCGCTTGTCAGGTCCCCGTTCTGGGTGACGTAGCCGCCGGCACGCCCATCTGGGCCGAAGAAAATTATGACGGCCATGTGGCTGTGGACCCGGAGGAGCGTGTGGACTTTGCTCTGCGTATCCGCGGTGACAGTATGACCGGAGCGCGGATCTTCAACGGCGACCTTGTATATGTCCGCCGGCAGCCGCAGGTTGAAAACGGCGAAATTGCTGTTGTTCTGGTAGACGGAGAAGCCACCGTCAAGCGCGTGTTCGATCATCCTGACCGACTGATACTCCGGCCTGAAAACGAAGCATTTTCTGATATGATTTATAAAAAAGATACCCACGACCTCTCTGTCCTGGGAAAGGTTATTTTTGTAAAAGGACGGGTAGAATAGACATCTTTGGCATACTATAAAAGAAGGTGGTGATGTACCGTGAAAATTGAAAGAATTGCCTGTAACAAACTCAAGGTTACAGTTACACCCGAAGATCTCCTGCTCCACGGCCTCAGCTTTGAAAGCTTTTCAGCAGATTCCCCGCAGGTGCAGGATTTTTTCTGGAATCTTATACAAAAAGCAGGGTCCGAAGCGGACTTTGTTATTGATGAAGGACGCGTAATTATTGAAGCGATGCCAATGAAAAATAACGGTCTTGTTGTTATTCTTACGAAACCGGACGGTAATATGCCTATAGAACATACCCGTTTCCGTCGGGTACGTTACCGTGTGAAAACGCCGCGGCTTCCCCAAACACAGGGGCCGGTACAGATATACCGATTTGAAACATTTGATGACCTCTGTGCCTTTGTCAGAGCCTGGCCTTACGGCGAGCTTCGAAGCAGTCTGTATGCTCTGGGCGAGGACTATATTCTGACAATTACCCCGGACGAATCCATTTGCCCCGAACGCACCGCACGGGCACGGCTCATGGAATTCGGCCGCCCGGCAAACGACCTTTCCGAGGCATATCTCGGAGAATATGCAAAAACAATCTGTGATGGAAACACATTTTCTGCCATTCGCAGACATTTTAAAGATTGAGGAAACATATATGCTGAAACAACCTGAATCACTGGATGCTTTGTACCGTACACTGATTTCTCTGCAAACCGAAGCAGAGTGCAAAAAATTTCTGGAGGACCTTTGCACAATCCCGGAATTGCACTCTTTGGCACAACGCTGGAGCGTTGCCAGACTTCTGCATGAAGGGAAAACCTTTAACGAAATTATGACGGAAGTGGGGGCTTCCTCTGCCACCATTTCCCGTGTAAACCGCTGTCTGATGTACGGCAGCGGCGGTTACAGGGAGATGCTTGAAAAGCAAGAATAACAAGCCGGGCACCTCAGGTACCAGAAGTGCCCC
>JAFSAU010000001.1 GCA_017442155.1 Clostridia bacterium
AGTCTTGCGACTTTCGGGGACCCCGGAAAGTCCACCGGACTTTTTGGGGAGAGGAAAAGCAAGGAACCATAGCGGATATTTTACCGAACAGGTAAAATGAAGCGGGGTGGACTTTGCTTTGACGACGTACAGCTTCGGGTACCCCAAAGCTTACGCTTTGGCTCAGTTTGTCCGTTCTGAAGCATTTTTTCCTATCCCCAGAAATAGGAAATGTAAAAAACTTTTTTCTATAAAGGAGGTTTATATGCCATTTTTACCTATCTCTCCTGCCGAAATCCGCGAAAGAGGCTGGGACAGTTACGATTTTCTGCTGGTGAGTGCAGACGCATATATTGACCATTCCTCCTTCGGGGCCGCGATTATTTCCCGTGTTCTGGAAAAAGAAGGATTCCGGGTGGCCATTTTAGCCAGACCCCGTTTTGATACAGAAGGCGATTTTGCAGCCTTTCCCCCACCCCGTCTCGGCGTTCTCGTCTCCTGCGGAAATCTTGACTCTATGGTGAGTAATTACACAGCCGCAAAGAAAAAACGGTCGGAGGATTTATATGCCCCGGGCGGGAAAGCCGGCGGCAGGCCGGACCGGTGCGGCATTGTATACGCAAATCTTGCAAGGCGTGCTTTCGGGAAGGATATGCCCATTATTCTCGGCGGCATTGAACCGAGCCTGCGCCGTTTTGCCCATTACGACTACTGGGATAACAAGGTACGAAGAAGCATCCTTTTTGACAGCCGGGCACCGCTCCTTATATACGGCATGGGCGAACGGCCGATAACGGAAATTGCTCACGCCCTCAACAGCGGCATTCCGATTTCTGAAATCACCTGGATTCCGGGAACAGCCTATGTGACGGCCGCACCGCCGGCAGACGCGGTGTATCTTCCTTCTTTTGACGAAATTTGTGCGGACAAATCTGCTTATGCCCGGGCCGCAAAGCTACAGTACGAAAACCAGGACCCCATTTGCGGAAAAACACTGATACAAAAGCACGATAACCGGTATTTAGTGCAGAATCCACCGTGTATGCCGCTTTCCGAGGCGGAGCTGGACGAAGTATATGAGCTTCCCTATATGCGCGCGGCCCATCCTTCCTATGCTGAAGAAATCCCAGCCATTCGTGAGGTACTGTTCAGCATCACGGCAAACCGTGGCTGTTTCGGCAGCTGCAATTTCTGTTCCCTTGCCTTTCATCAGGGAAGGATTGTGCAAAGCCGCAGCATTGACTCTGTACTGCGCGAGGCAAAGCAGATGACGGAGGACCCCCGTTTCAAGGGATATATTCACGATGTGGGCGGACCTACAGCCAATTTTATGCAGCCAGCTTGTGAAAAACAGCTGGAAAAAGGCGTATGCAAAAACCGGCAGTGTCTGTTTCCGACTCCCTGCCCGAATCTTCGGGTATCCCACGAAAAATATGTTGCCATGCTCCGTGCCCTTCGGTCTCTGCCGGGCGTAAAAAAGGTGTTTGTCCGTTCCGGCATCCGGTACGATTATCTGCAGAAAGACAAAAAGGACGTCTTTTTCCGTGAGCTTTGCGCGTACCATATCAGCGGCCAGCTGCGGATAGCACCGGAACACATTGCGGAAAACACTCTTGCCTCCATGGGAAAGCCTGCCGCAGGCGTTTACGAGGCGTTTACAGAAAGATTCAAACAACATAACGAACGGCAGTATGTGGTGCCCTACTTTATGTCCAGCCATCCGGGCTGTACGGTGGAAGATGCCGCAGAGCTGGCAGAATATATGCATAAACATAAAATTCATCCGGAGCAGGTGCAGGATTTTTATCCGACACCGGGAACGCTCTCCACGGCCATGTTCTATAGCGGCATCCATCCGCTGACCGGAAAGGCCGTATATGTGCCCCGCACGGCAAACGAAAAGAAGCTGCAGCGTGCACTGCTCCAGCTGTACAAGCCCGAAAACCGGAAAATTGCCCGGGACGGGCTTCTGCAGATAGGACGCGGTGATCTGATAAAAAAATTATTAGGAAACGAGGAAGATAAACATGAAGCTTTTAAACGGAAAAGAAGTATCGCAGAGAGTCAAGGCAGAACTTCGGACAGAGGTGGAGGGTCTGCAGGCAAAGGGCATACATCCCGGTCTCGCAGTCATCATCGTAGGTGACGACCCTGCCTCCCGGGTGTATGTGAACAACAAGAAAAAAGCCTGTGCAGAAATCGGAATTTATTCCGAAGAACATGCTCTGCCCGCAGAAACCACGGAGGGAGAGCTTCTCTCTTTGATTCGTACACTAAATACACGGAAGGAAATCAGCGGCATTCTTTGTCAGCTCCCCTTGCCGAAGCACATTTGTGAAGAAACCGTTCTCCTGGCCATTGACCCGAAAAAGGATGTGGATGCGTTTCACCCGGTCAATGTGGGTAAGATTATGATTGGGGATTACGATTTTCTCCCCTGTACCCCGGCGGGCGTTATGGAACTGATACGTGAGAGCGGCATCGACCCGGCCGGCAAGGAATGTGTTGTGGTGGGCCGCAGTAACATTGTAGGAAAGCCCCAGGCCATGCTTCTGCTTCATGCTCACGGCACAGTAACCATCTGCCATTCCCGGACGCAGAATCTTGCAGAGGTTACCCGCCGGGCTGATATCCTGGTAGCCGCCGTTGGCCGTGCCAATTTCATCACGGCAGACATGGTGAAGGAAGGGGCCGTTGTAATCGATGTAGGTATGAATCGCAATGCCGAAGGAAAGCTCTGCGGTGATGTGGATTTTGAAGGTGTGAAGGATAAATGCGCCGCCATTACGCCTGTGCCCGGCGGTGTGGGTCCGATGACGATTGCAATGCTGATGAAAAATACTGTGCGCGCCGCGCAACTGTAAAAAATTTTTATTTTTTCTTGCAATTTGCAGAAAAAAGGTGTATACTGTAAAAAAACACAGGGGAGCCGGTAGACCGGCTGAGAGGAAGTAATGGAGCTTCGACCCTTTAACCTGATGCGGATAATGCCGCCGTAGGAAGTAATAAACGCTTTTGACGGATACCCGCACGGGTGTCCGTTTTTTTATTCTAAAAGGAAGGAGGGTACGGATGGCAAGGGAGCTCTTGACATCTTAGATTTTTTGCGATGGGAACCCGTGTTTCGGGGTGAGAGGAAGCAATGGAGCTTCGACCGTGCGAAAGCGATTGCACTTTCGTAAATTATAAAAAATAATTTTCGAAAAGAGGAATTTACAATGCAAAAATCAAACAAAGTTTTAAAACTGGTAGTGCTCAGTATGCTGGTGGCCGTAGGCGTGGTGATTTCGCCGCTTCTGCGCGTTGAAGGGATGTGCCCCATGGCACATTTCATTAACATCGTCTGTTCAGCATTCTTAGGCCCCTGGTACTCTTTGGCTTGTGCTGTGACAATTGGCATCATCCGCATGGCTTTGATGGGTATACCGCCCATCGCGCTGACGGGTGCCATCTTTGGCGCATTTCTTTCGGGCATTTTTTACCGGATGTCAAAAGGAAATCTCCTTTTAGCTGTGCTGGGTGAGGTTATCGGTACGGGCATTATCGGTGCAATTGCTTCCTACCCGGTTATGTCCTTTTTCTGGGACAAAGAAGGGCTTACCTTGCTGTTTTATGTACCTTCCTTTATCTGCGGCACCCTTATCGGCGGCAGTATTGCCTTTGCCTTTCTTAAAAAACTGGCAGGCACCGGAATGCTGGAGAAATTCCAGACTATGCTGGGCACGGAGCGTTATACGTACACGAGCAGTATTTTCGGCAATGCGCTGACTATTGCGGCCTTTGGCGTAATTGGTTATGTGATTGTACAAATTCTGAAGGATATGTTCAGCCTTACCTCCCCCGTCTGGCCCTGGGTGTCCTATGCCCTCATCGTTGTCTTTGCGGCCTTCGCACTGACGTATTGGATTTATAAAAGCGTAAGGAGCAGACAATATGACAGCAGAATCTGCAAATAAAATTTTACAGGCTGTGCGGGAAACCGCCCCTTTAGTGCATTGCATCACAAACCCGATTTCTATACATCTCTGTGCAAACGGAATTTTAGCAGTGGGTGCCCGGCCAATCATGGCCGAGCACCCGGGTGAGGTGGCAGAAATTACAGCAACAGCCTCGGCCCTTCTTTTGAATCTCGGCAACATTACAGACAGCCGCATGGAATCCATGCTTTTGTCGGGTACAGCAGCAAGAAAAAGGGGGATTCCGATTGTGCTGGATGCCGTGGGCGCAGCCTGTTCCCGGCTCCGGAGATCGTTTGCCAAATCCCTCATAAGCCAGGTCTCCCCTACGGTTATCAAAGGAAATTATTCTGAAATTCTTGCGCTTTCGGATGGGACGTACGAAAGCGCAGGTGTAGACACGGACCCGAACGTGAAACAGGATATGGTTTTTGCCGCTATGCGAAAGCTCTCTGCCCAAAACGGAGCCATTATTCTTGCCAGCGGAAAAACAGACCTGATAATGGACAGAAAAACGCTGATCCGCGTACAAAACGGCACCACCTCGCTCTCCCGTATCACCGGCACCGGATGTCTCCTTGGTGCCCTGACCGCTTGTTTTCTGTCCGCCCGTCCCGATATCTGCGGCGCGGCCACAGCCTGTGTCGTTTTAGGGATCAGCGGAGAAACAGCAGATACGGAAAAAGGGGCCGGTACCTTTACCGCCGGACTTCTGGACGCGCTTTCCACATTGGACGATAAACAGATTAAAACTCTTTTGAAAACGGAGGAATCAGGCATTGAAAACATTTAATCCGCTACTCTATTTTATTACGGACAGTACAGGTCTTACGGAAGCAGAATTTTTGCAAAAGGCAGAGGCCGCCATCGAAGGCGGAGCTACACTGGTCCAGCTCCGTGAAAAAGAAAAATCGACCCGCGCGTATATGCAGCTTGCCGAAAAAATGCATATTATTACAAAAAAACATGGTGTTCCCCTGATTATTGATGACAGGGTGGATGTTGCACTGGCTATAGGCGCAGAAGGAGTTCATCTTGGTCAAAGCGACATGCCAGTTCATACTGCCCGGCAGATTTTAGGTGATACTTTTATTATCGGTGCCACAGCAAAAACAGTGCCACAGGCAAAAGAAGCCTTTGACGCAGGTGCAGACTATCTGGGCGTAGGCGCCATTTACCCTACCACCACGAAAGTGATTACTGTCCGCACCTCGCCGGAAACGCTTTTGGATATCTGCCGTGCGGTCTCTCTCCCTGTCTGCGCCATCGGCGGTCTGACGAAGGATAATCTGGACATTCTGCGCGGAGTTCCGATCTCCGGCATCTGCGCCGTTTCTGCTATTATGCGTTCCGAAAATCCTGCAGTCGCGGCCGCAGAACTGCGGGAGGCTGCCGGAAAACTGATTGAAAGCGGAGTGGTAAAATGAAAAAAGTATTGACAATTGCAGGCAGTGACTCCGGTGGTGGTGCCGGAATTCAGGCAGACCTGAAAACGATGACGGCTTTAGGTGTTTTCGGTATGAGTGCTGTCACAGCACTCACCGCCCAGAATACGCTTGGTGTTACGGCACTTTCTGCCGTCGACCCCGATTTCCTGAAAGCCCAGCTGGACGCGGTTTTTACAGACCTCATGCCCGATGCCGTTAAAATCGGCATGGTTGCTTCTGCTGAAAATGCCCGTGTAATTGCGGAACGTCTTTTATTCTATAAAGCCTCAAACATCGTTCTCGACCCGGTAATGGTGGCCACCAGCGGCGCAAGCCTTTCCCCGGATGGTACAGTGGAGGCAATAGAGAAGCATTTGTTTCCTATTGCTGACCTTATAACGCCAAATATGCCCGAAGCCGCCGTGCTTTCCGGACAAAGTGTAAAAGTCTCGGCAGATATGTGTACTGCCGCTGAAAAAATCGGTACAAAATACAGATGTGCCGTGCTCCTTAAAGGCGGGCACGGCACAGAGGATGCAAACGATGTTTTATTTTCCGAAGGAAACCACACCTGGTTTTGCGGTGCGAGGATACACACATCTAACACCCACGGCACAGGATGTACCCTTTCCTCCGCCATTGCTTCTTTCCTTGCCAGGGGATTCGGGCTTCCCGATGCTGTACAGGAAGCAAAAAGCTATCTGGAAGGTGCGCTACGATACGGGCTTAACCTGGGACATGGCAGCGGCCCACTGTGGCACGGCTATACCTTGCTTTAGTGCAGGAATATAATGAATTTATGTTTTTAAACCATATCGGGTTCAAGTCTTACTGCACTATACTGCGCTCCAAGGAGGGACTCGGTTTTATAGTTATGAAAGTAAACAGTCTTTACAAAAACACTTACTGTATTAAAGTACCGATACTATAAATATCGCAAGCAAAACTACCGGAAGAACGTAGGACAGATAGGGACGCATCCATTTTGCAAGTTTAAGGCCTTTCCCGGTATTCACCTCTGCAAAATATTTATCCCAGCCCCAGCCGTAACGGATGGTGCAGAACAGAACATAGAAAAGACTTCCGAGGGGCAAAAGAATATTGGAAACCGCAAAATCTTCCATATCCATAATTCCTTTTCCTGCAATCTGTACATCTGACCATACGGTAAATCCTAATATGCACGGAATTGAAAGAACAAAAATCAAGAGGATGTTTATAACTGCAACCTTTCGTCTGCTCATTTTTGTAAGCTCCAGCCAGAAGGACATAATATTTTCAAATACCGCAATTACAGTGGACATTGCTGCAAAAATCATAAATACAAAGAAGAGTGCCCCCACAATTCTGCCGCCGGGCATTGCGTTGAAAATGCTGGAAAGCGTTGTGAACAGGAAGCTTGCACCAACTGTTGATGCATCTGCCGTTACTCCGTTGTTATATGTAAAGCACGCCGGAAAAATGATAAGTCCCGACATCAGAGCAACGGATGCATCCAGCGACAGAATGGTAAGTGCTTCGCCCGTCAGGCTTCTTTCCTTGCTGATATAGCTACCGAAAACAGCAATGGAACCGATTCCGATACTGAGCGTAAAGAAGGATTGTCCCATCGCGGCAGAAATAACGGTCCATACCCCATGCTCTTTTACACCGCCTAAGGTGGGAATAAGATAAAATTTAAGTCCTTCTGCCGCATTTGAAAGCGTACAGGCGTAAATTGCGAGACCTATCATAAGGGCAAAAAGTGCAATCATCATGCGTTTTGTAATCTTTTCAACCCCCTTCTGCAGTCCGAGTGAACAAATTCCGAAACAAATAAGTATAACAACAAAAGCTACGGCAAGCAAAAGAGTGCTGTTTGTCACCATTTCTCCAAATACCCCGCCGAGCTCCTCCGCAGTTGTAAACTGCATGATGGAACCGCTGGCATACTTTAAGAAATAGAGTACCATCCATGCCGATATGGTTGTGTAAAACATCATCAGCAGATAGTTTCCGGCTATACCCAGAAACTTGAGCCAATGCCACTTCTGTCCCGGTTTTTCCAAAACGTCAAACGAGGATGCAATGCTTCTCTGGCTTGCTCTGCCCACAGCAAGCTCCATTGTCATAATGGGCAATCCCATCAGAAGCAAAAAACCGATGTAAATCAGCACAAAAAGTGCTCCTCCGTACGAGCCTGTCAGAATGGGAAACCGGTAAACGTTTCCAAGACCGATGGCGCAACCTGCTGAGATAAGTATAAATCCCAGCCTTGATGAAAATTTTTCTCTCTGATTCATTTCCTTCTCCTTTATATGTGTTGGTTTCGGTGTGATTCGACTTTTTCTGTGTATGGTTTCAGCAAACTAATCTTTTAAATTTTATAGACCTGGCACCGAATAAACACATTTAAGCCTTTGGTTGCATTACAGGTTTTATTCCTTCAGGCAGACCGCATATATATCCGTCACCAATTTTTTCTTTGTGTTCATCTTTGGCTTTTTCTAATAGTGCAGGGTTTTCAAAAAGACGGATTACTGTTCCAGCAACTGCTTTTCCCGCATAAAGCATGGCTTTTTTTGCATATGTACCCTTGCATTGCGACACAGACTGCCAACTGTGACCGGGTGTTCCGACCACCCAGTTCCCAATATGCATTTGAACTGTCGGACAGTTCCAGCTGACATCTGCCGTATCTGTAGAACCCCCGTGAGCAACAGGCGGTGCCGGATCAAGAACTTCTGTTGCAAAAGGTGGTCGTTCTGCCTCCTCTTTCGTAAGTTTCATCGTTTTTTGTAATTCCCTGCCGAATGCAATTTCCTCTTCCGTTGGAATAGGTAACGCAATATCGTGCATTGCTTCATTGGCCAGTGCCTGAAGCGTGGGAATTGTTATTAGATTTGCATAGGCTGCTACAGTTTCCGAAGAAACCTCGGTTTCTGTCATCAAAGCTGCACCCTGTGCAATTTTATCCACTCTTTTCTTTAGATTCCCTACAGTCTCTGAATCTACTCCCCGAATCATATACTGTACTTTTGCGTGAGATTGAACCATATTGGGTGCCGTTCCGCCGGCATCTAAAATAGCGTAATGGATTCTGCTTGTAAGCTCCATATGCTCACGCAGGAAGTTTACTCCCACGTTCATAAGCTCTACTGCATCAAGTGCACTTCTTCCTTTATCGGGTGCAGCACCAGCATGGGATGCTATGCCCTCAAAAGTATAATCCACCTTTACATTGGCAAGTGCAGGGCGTGTTCTTACCATATACATTTTTTCAGGATGCCAACTGACTACGGCATCAATATCTTCAAAGGCCCCGTCACGAGCCATAAATACCTTTCCACCGCCGCCTTCTTCTGCCGGACATCCAAATAAAGTAATTTTACCTTTACCGGATTCTTCGATGTATGCCTTAACGGCAAAAACAGCTGCTAATGAACCTCCTGCAAACAAATTATGTCCACAACCGTGGGATTTGTCTTTACCCGGAACAGATTCCATTTTCGTTGAACATGCAACCTGGCTCATACCTTCAATAGCATCATATTCAGCTAAAACTCCAAGACTTGGGCTTCCGTTCCCGTATGTTGCTTTGAATGCAGTAGGAATTCCACAAAGATTGCGTGTTACCTCAAATCCATTTTCTTCTAATTTTTTTGTGAGATGCTCTACTGCCTGATATTCTCCGAATGACGTTTCCGGGTTATCCCACAAGGTGTCAGAAACCTCAAAAAATATCTCTTTTTTTCATCAACAACATTTAAGAACTTTTCGTACTTCATAATAACCTCCATACTATATCAGATAAATTTTAATTACAACAACTCAAAAAGAAACAGTGTATCACCCTTGCTGATATGGTTTTGCAAAACAGCATCAGCAAGTAATTTCCGGCTACACCCGCAAACTTATTCCAATGCCCTTTCTGCTCCGGCTTTGCAAAAGCCGTCATGAAGCTGCAATGCTCCTCTAAATATTGTCCTCTTGCCATCCATCATTCAAATTCCACCTCAGCAATTGCTGCCCCCATAAGCGGTACTAACAACCTGAAGGTATCTCCGTTTATCCATGCCTTATAGCCCCTAACCTTTGTTATATCTGTTACTGCCTTTATTTTTCTCCCTGTGTGAATTACGGGACGTGCATAGTAATATTCATCATTTGTAATTATAAAACGCGATGTTTTTTCGCCCGTTACAATTTCCTGAACACGACATTCATTTTCGTATCCCGAAACATAGCTGAGCCCTCTGTTTATTTCTGCTGTACAGGTTAAAAGCTCCTCCTCTTTGACATCACTGAAATATAAGGGATAGGGAAAACCGATGCCCGCAGGATTTTGCTCTCGCGAATAATCCGAGCTCTCTGCATCTGCAGAAAGGTACAGTATCCTGCCGTTTTTGTATCCCTTTATTTTGTTCAGCTCATTTTCCGGCATGAGAAGGGGATTTGTAACAAGTATATCTCCTCTCACATATTCCAAATCATCTATATGCGCCGTTTTGAAAACTGCGGCTCCTCTTCTCAAAAGAAGCGATAAAAGTCTATGGGTAGACGGTGTCCTGTGTGAAATAAGTGCATTTATTTCATTTTTATTTCGCGCATCAGACCATATAACGGTTGCACCCGGAATGGATTTTACATCTTTTATGTACGCATTGTCCGCACACAACCTTAAATATCTCCAGTTATCGCTGCTCAGTCCATCGCCAAGACAAAACGTATTCCCTGCTATAACGGGCTTCAGTCCGTCTTCATCCCACACAAAGCTTGAGAAAATTGCCGCACTGTGCTTAGGGAGAGCGGTGGGCAGATGATGAATCACATCATACTGCTCCGTGGTGTCACGCACGGGGTAGAGCGGTACAAGCTTTGTCTTCCCCATACATGCGCATGTAAGCATTAAAGATGCACGGAATGCATGATGCAAAAGCTTTCTCTCCTCATAGCTTTGTTTATACCCTGCATTTGCCTCATTGTCTATTATACAGAGCGTTGGCGCACCGTTTTCTGCAACAAACAAATCAACGGGCAGCTCTGATATCAGCTTATAATCAATCCCGTAGCGGTAATATGCCTCCATAGGGTCCTTTGTCCATGTACTGTTCAGTGCGACCTTAAAGCCTGCACCGGCGATTCCGCATATAACTTTTTTAAGATATTCTCCCCACCGCTTTGTGCAAAAAGCAAGCCATTCCTGCCTTTTGTTCTCTGCAATGTATTTATCACGGCTTTCGCCGGCAGGAATCTTAATCCCCGCTTGCTCCAGCATATCATCAGACATATCTGCCCACTGGAGCGGAACTCTTGGACGACAGACACCGTCAGCAAGATGTATTCCGTCAAAACCATAGTCGCTTAAAAATTTTATTGCCGCAGACATGAAAAAATCCTCATACAAGCTTCCGTCTGCAAAGCGTTTTGTCATATACAGACAGCGTTGTATACTTTCTTTTCCGTCTGACCAAATACTTGTATAAAGCTCAGGGTGGTTAAACGAGCCTTCGGGACTCATGTAATCAAATATACTTATATAGCTTTCAATGCCAAAGCTGTGCAGAACCTCTGCAAGCCCTTTAAGCTGCAGATTTGTCCAGTTCTGTCTTGCCCTCTCATCGTTATAAGGATGTCCCACATAGGAACAGAAATACGGTTCGAGCGGGTATTCGCTGTCAACACCCTTGTGGGTATTTATTATATCAATGCTTGTAACAAGAAGAAATATCCCCTCCGGTGTAAAGCCCATTCTGTCAAGAAGAGCCCCTGCCCCAAAATCCTTTTTTGTATTATCAAAGCCTATAAGCTCAATCCATACGTAATTTTCAAAGCCGCCGGGCATATTGCCGAAGAATGTTCCCTCCCTGCCGTACATTCCGCCTATATTATTTATATCCATAACCACTTTCTCCTTTATACGTGCTCTTTTAAATACCATTTACACTCCCTGTGTATAGTGCAGTAAGACTTAGATGCTGCACTTGACGAGGCTTTTTGTTCTCGACTTTTTTCGACAATCTTTATATGCGGGACAGACGATTTAGATGCAAATCTTTTTGGCAACAACCTCATGTCAAGTTAGCCCCAAAAATCTTTTTCTTTGATTTCCGAAAAATCTCCCTTTTTAAATCCAACATCTGCCAGGATTTTTTCCATTTCAATGTGTCGACATGCATATTCCTTATGAGAATCCGAACCATATGTTACAGGAATCCCCATTTCAAAAAGCTCCCTTATAAATTCTGCGTATTGTCTACGAAATTTTTCACTTGCTTTTTGCGAACACAAAACCCCTTCGTTACACTCCACGTATTTTTTATTTTCCTTGAGAGCGTATGCAATATCCATATTCATTGAGCGCGGAATAATCGAGAAATCATCGTACCAAACAGCTTTTCCGTTATACCATGGATGACCTAATATTGTAACTCTCTCATCACAGGCAAGCCACAATTGTTGACGATACCATTCCTTAATCATAGCATCTATGTCCACCGGTAAACCTTTAGCAAAAGGAACATCGACTCTCCAATGCGCTGCCCCAATTGCATAACGAACTCCATAACCTATCAATTGGTCTTTTGTTTGTGCAAGCTCAAGTGCATACGGTTCATTTATAACGGGCGGAACATATCCTTGCCTTGTTCCATGTTTTTTGATATAATCAAATTCCGGTTTTTCTATAGGAGTAAGCTCAACACCTAAAATCATTTCGGGATACTTTTTCTGAAACGTTCTTACACTGTTTGCGGACGATTTCAAATCCCATAAAAACTTATCATCATTAAAATTCGCATGATCAGTAATTCCAACTCGCTTAAATCCAAATTCCTTTGCTTTTCTTGCAATTTCTTCTAATGTAAGTGTTGCATCATAAGAATTTTCACTATGTATATGCCAATCGGATTGTATAATCATAAAAACATCCTTTCAACAATATTCGGCACTCTTCATATATGTAAATATCAAAATCGGTAAACCAATGGTTTAAATATATAGACTTGGCACGAATAGAATGCGACAGAACTATCGCTCTATCTTCGTGGAACCTATAAATGCTCTATATCATTTCTTATAGCTTGATCAAGAGTACTTTTTTCTATAAACACTTTATTTTTGTCTTCAATTTTTACAAATTCATTATAATAACGCACACCAAACTCTCTAAGTGCCTCTGCAGAAAAATGAATATTGTCAGGATTTGCCCCTAGCCCTTCGGCAGAAACATAGCCTGTCATTTTATTTTCGTCGGCATACTGCTTTAACGCTTTATTTATATATAAGTAATTATTGTTTTTGAAAAAATCTGACAAAAAGCTGCCAAGCCCACCTACCAAAAAGGGTACATCCTTAAGACCAATTCTTCGTCGCAACTCTTCAAATATTACAGCAAGCTTTTCCTTGTACACAGGATATCTGTCTTCCGAGCAATCCGACTCGCCTTGATGCCATAAAACCGCAGAAATAGTAGATGTTCGCGAAGCAAGTTCTGCCATATAACAAGCATTGTCAAAAAGAAGCCCGCCAACCTGCCATTGATCGAGGCTGGTTCCCCCGTCTGCACAAGGAATTATTCCCACATCAACATTATGCTCTTTGGCATACAAATCTGCAAAACTCTCAACAAGATTGATACCTGAAGTTATCCTATCGGGATTTACCGGAACATACATTGCACGCCAACGTCCGTTCCTCAGAACATACAGCTTGTCATTTATTATTGGAGGTACTTCATCCTTAAACCCTCTACCTCCCATATTCGATTGACCTATAATCAATATTGAATGAATCATTGTATTGCTCCTTTCATATTTTTGCTTCTTTCGACACAATTCGACTTGTGACAAGTCAGAACAAAAAACAGTGAGCCATAAAACAAGCACTACCTTTATTTCAAAGCATTGTTACATAAACGGTTCTTTCGTTTCTCTATGCAATTGAATTTCATCCGCGACTGAGGCAGTATTTCTCATTTTAATCAGATACAAAACCGTCTCGGCAATATTCTCCGGAAGAAGCATCCCCTCCCCGGTTAAATCCGGTCGTGAGATTTTAACCATGTCTGTAAACACGGCTCCGGGGCTGATAACATGCACCCTTACGCCCTTCTGATAATATTCTTTACTCAAAGCCTTGCTAAAACCAAGCAAAGCATGTTTAGATGCGGCATATACGCTTTGCAATGCATACCCATGGTGTGCTGTTACAGAAGCAATATTGATAATCGTTCCGCAAGAAGACTTCTCCAGATACGGAAGTGCCGTTTTACACATAAGGAAGGGTGCTCTTGCGTTCGTGTTCATAATTGCATCGTATTCTTCCATAGAAATTTCCGTAAACGCCTTCGATTGCGCTATGCCGGCATTATTAATCAGAACATCGATGCCGCCATACTTTGCAACGGTTTTTTCTATTGTTTCCTTTATGTAAGCATCATTACAAAGGTCCCCGGGAACAATAAGGCATTCCCTGTCGTTTGCCACTTTTTTTAATTTTTCTTCATTTCGTCCCATTAAAACAAGCTTGCATCCGCAGGAAAAAAGGGCTTCTGCTATTGCCGTGCCAATTCCTCCCCCAGCTCCCGTTATAATACAAATTTTATTTTTCAAAAAATCACCTTTTATAAAACAATCAAGTATATTCATAAAACAGCATAAGGCCCGCCTCAGATAAAACGAGACGGGCTTTATATGTGCTTTTATTATTGTACAGCCGACTTTTTGGTAATCGCCTTAATCACAAAGAGAGTTGCCAGCATCAGTACAATGCCAACCGGAAGCAAAATGTATGCGCTCTGGATGAATGCCGCAAGGAGATACATCACAAAGGACACTGCCGCCACCGTAATTGCGTAGGGCATCTGGGTGGAAACGTGGTTTAAGTGATTGCACTGTGCACCGGCCGACGACATAATGGTTGTATCGGAAATCGGTGAACAGTGGTCACCGCATACAGCACCGGCAAGACATGCGGACATACCGATAATCAAAAGCTCGCTGTCGCCCGGGAAAATAGCCGTTACAATCGGAATGAGAATACCGAAGGTACCCCAGGAAGTACCGGTTGCAAAAGCAAGTACACAAGCCACAACGAAGATGATGGCCGGCAGGAAGTTTGCAAGACCAGCCGCCGCAGAATCCATCAGACCACCAACGAAAGCATCTGCGCCAAGCATCCCTGTCATATTCTTCAGTGCTGTTGCAAAGGTCAGAATGAGAATTGCGGGTACCATGGCGACAAAGCCCTTCGGGATACAAGCCATTGCGTCCTTAAAGGAAATCAGCTTTCTTGCCATCAGGTAAATGATGGTGATTACCAGGGCTATCAGTGCACCCCAGGGCAGACCGACGGTTGCATCTGTGTTACCGAAAGCATCAATAAAGCTTTCGCCGTCGAAAAATCCACCGACGTAAATGAGACCGATTACGCAAACCGCCACCAGAATCAAAACGGGCAGAACCAGGTCGATAACACGGCCTTTGGGATTTTCGGCTTCTTTTTCTATAGCTTCTGCCGCATCGCCCGAGGTGAAGAGGTCACCCTTGTTCATCGCATTGAATTCATGCTTTTTCATCGGGCCAAAGTCAAACTTCATTACTGCAATGGCCACAACAAAAACAAGGGTCAGAAGTGAATAGAAGTTATAGGGAATGGCACGGACGAACAGCTCGATGCCAGAATAGCCCGTTCCTTCTGTAAATTCCGAAACTGCCGCAGCCCAGGAAGAAACCGGGGCAATCATGCAGATAGGAGCGGCTGTCGCATCGATAATAAATGCAAGCTTTGCTCTGGAAATCTTATGTCTGTCGGTTACCGGACGCATAACACTGCCTACGGTGAGACAGTTAAAGTAGTCATCGATAAAAATGAGTACGCCCAGAATAAAGGTTGCAATCGCCGCACCCACACGCGACTTGATGTGGGTCTCGGCCCATCTTCCGAATGCCGCCGAGCCGCCTGCGTGGTTTACAAGGGCCACCATTGCACCGAGGATAACCAGGAAAATAAAGATGCCGGCTGTTCCGGAAACCGCCGAAATCAGGCCTTCATTCAAAAGATTGTCCAGTGCTGTAACCGGATGCCAGTTAGCCGTGAGCAGACCGCCAAGCAGGATACCGATAAAGAGCGAGGAATACACCTCTTTTGTGATGAGAGCCAGCGCAATGGCTACCAGCGGCGGGAAAAGCCCCATAAACGTGGAGTAATATCCACTTTCGGGTGCAACCTCACCCGTACCGGCGCAGGTTTCACACGCTGTTTTACCGCCTGCAATCGCCTCATCCTCTGCAAGACCGATTACCGTAACCGTTCCTGCACCTTCGCATGTGCCGCAATCTTCGCCATCCACTGCTCCTGCACCGCTGCAGTCTGCACAGGGGAGTGCGTGCACATACCCGTAGCCGCTGCAATCTGCACAGTCGACTACCGCATTGGTTTTTGCAATAAAAGCACCAATCAGTACGATTGCAAATACGCACAGTATCGCAATCGCCTTGCCAATGATTCCTTTTTTCACAAAAACGCCTCCTTTTTCATTTTTTTACTTTTCTTTCGGACATAAAAACAGCATACGGGCAAAAATGTGAAACGCCCGCATGCTGTCTTTTCTCTTTCGTACAATACTGATAGCACTCCACATTTCCAAACGTGACAGTGTACCGCATATTCTGCGATACCCCAGCTAAAAAGACACGGGCATGTGCCTCTCCGCTTCGGCAGAATTTCCTTTTCCGGGGCTTCATCTGCCCTTTCCCACACCCGGTACTTATAAATTCCGCACCTCTATCTAATATCCGCTTTCAAAGCTTATCTATATGTTACCATAGATTACAACTGCATGTCAACACTTTTTTATTCTTATATGCATTTTTTCTCAGTTCCGGAAAACCGGGTGGCTGTGCGGATGATACATCCGTAGACTGCACCAGGAAAAATGCTCCTTCAAAGCAGAACGAAGCAAAAAGTCGTTATTGCCGAAGGGATACTTCTCAATTTTAAAGCATTCCGCATTCCGCACACTACGTCCGTCCCCGGCGTTAGCCACGCAGGTTTCCATCTCGTAGCCCCTAAATTCCGCAGCCGCTTTCTTTTCGTTCCAAAGCCCTTCCCCGCCGGCACCTGCCTGATTATAATAAAGCATACACTTTTTCACGTCTTCTATGACCGGGTCAATACATACATAAGCCTCAGGGCGCATGTAGCACATCGACTGAAACGGGCCGCATTCCACAGAATAAATTTCGTTAGGACATGCCTGATCCTCCCCGACAGAGGCCGCAAAAATCGCCTCCCGGGTTGTTTTTGCACATTCTGCATGCTCCATGTGATTATCAGTCGCATGCATAGTGAAAAGAATGTCCGGCTTAATTTCCCGGATGACTGCCTCGGTTTTCTTAGCGGTGTCTGCATTCGCTCTGTAAAAACTCGTTTCCGGCGTGTAGTCCAGAATAATTTTCTTTGCGCCAATCAGTGCCGCCGCTTCTATGCTCTGCTTATCTGAAGCCGCCCGGTCCGGGTCGCGGAAATTGGGAGTTATATTCAGAATTGTCACATCCCAGCCTTGATCTGCCAGCAGTTTCAAAGTGCCTCCGATGGAGTATTCTGTATCATCCACATGGATGCTGATTGCCAGTGCTTTCATTTTTCCTCCCGAAATCAGATTGCCGCCAAGCCTTTCTCAATGTCTGCCAAAATGTCCTCTATATTTTCAAGACCTACTGAAAAACGTACCATGCCGCTCTCGATTCCTGCCGCCACAAGCTGTTCATCCGTAAGCTGACGGTGGGTTTCGCTTGCAGGATGCAGCACACAGGTACGAATGTCCGCCACATGCACCTCGTTGGAGGCAAGCTCCAGCGAATCCATAAATTTCATTGCCGCTTCTCTTCCACCACGAATTACGAAGGAAATAACACCGCTTGCGCCCTTCAGATATTTCTTTCCGAGTTCGTAACCGGCATCGCCCTCAAGACCGGGATAGGTTATGCTCTCAATTTTATCCGATTTTTGCAAATATCGTGCTACAGTCATTGCATTTTCGCAGTACTGCTTCATTCGGACAGCCAGTGTTTCCAACCCCAGATTCAGTAAAAAGGCAGAGTGAGCCGCCGGATATACGCCGAAGTCACGCATCAGCTGCATTCTGGCTTTTAAAATGTAGGCCATTTTTCCGTAAGTTTCCGTATAAATCAGGCCGTGATAAGATTCATCCGGTTCACAAAGCTCCGGGAATTTTCCGTTTGTCCAGTCGAAATTACCGCTATCCACGATAACGCCGCCTACCTGCACGGCATGGCCATCCATATATTTGGAAGTAGAATGAATAACAATATCCGCACCAAATTCAATCGGTTTACAGAGTACCGGTGTTGCAAAGGTATTATCCACAATCAGCGGAACGCCGTGACGATGTGCAAAATCTGCAAAACGCTCAATATCCAGAACGGAAAGCGCAGGATTTGCAATCGTTTCACCAAAAACGGCCTTTGTGTTTTCCTTGAACGCCTTTTCCAACTCCTCATCCGAAGCATTTTTGTCCACAAAAATACATTCTATGCCAAGCTTTTTCAGCGTAACAGCAAACAGATTGACCGTACCGCCGTACACCTCAGAAAGGCTGATGAAGCTGTCCCCGGCACGGCAGATATTCAGAATAGAAAGCATAGTCGCCGCCTGACCGGACGAAGTGCACATTGCACCTACGCCGCCTTCCAATGCCGCAATTTTTTCTTCCACCGCCATAACAGTAGGGTTTGCAAAGCGGGAATAAATCAGGGACAGTGTGGGGTCATCGAAAACCGCCGCCACATCCGCTGTAGAGTCGTACACATATGTGGTACTCTGCACAATCGGTACCACTCGCGGCTCAGAATTTTTCGGGGTGTAGCCTGCATGCAGGCATTTTGTCTCATCTCTCATTATATTTTCCTCCTATTTTTGATTATACTATAAGTGCAACCAGCGGCAAAGTAACTACAGAAAGCAGGGTAGTTGCCGTCACCAATTCAGAAGCGTACACCGGATTATGGTTGTATTTTACTGCCAGAAGGGTTGTAATGCTGGCCGTAGGGCAACCTGCCGCCGTTAACACCACAATTTTATATACCATGTCCGGTGCGCCAAACAGTCGCAGCACGGCGGCCGAAATCACCGGAACCACCAGAAGCTTTGCAAGACAAATCAGCCATATTCTGATGCTTCCAAACGTTTTTTTCAAATCTGCCGACGCAACGGTAATCCCTGTTACAAGCATTGCCATCGGCGTGTTCATATTCGCAAGATGCCCCATCGTTTCTGCCGGAATATACGGGATTTTTATCCGGAAAAAGAAGCAGAGCAGTCCGGCTGCAATGGAAATAATATTAGGGGACTTCAGTGCCGTAAGCAGTCCAGAAAGCGAAAAGGCCCGTTCTATCATCATCGCGCCGTAAGTCCATACCACGATATTGAATACCGCAATCACCGCGCTGACATAAAACACCCCCTCCTGTCCGAATATAGAGGAAACCAGCGGAATCCCCATAAAACCGCAGTTAGAAAAGGTAAACGCCAACCGCTCTGTCAGAAGTCTGCCTTTGTCCTTACTCCTAAGCAGAATATACGACAGCGGAATGGATATTCCAAAAACGGCAAATGCCATAATAAACGTAAGGAGCAATCCCTGGAGCCGTTCATTTGTATACTCTATCTGAAAAGAAATAAAAATTACGGCCGGATTGATAATGTTGATTACCAGATCCGAAAACTTTTTGCTCGTTCTGTCATCCAGAAGTCCCTTTCGTGTACAAATGGCCCCGATTGCGATCAGCAAAAAAATAATCACAACCTGGGACAAAACTGTTAGTGCCTGGTCCATTCTGTTTTCTCCTTTTCCGCATTGTTCTGCTGTACGGGAGGACGCAGAAGGTCCTGCCCGGATTTACGCATGGGCAAAAAATAAATATCGGTTGCCCGCTTTTCCAGCTCCCATATGGGGCAGTTTTCTTTATAAGCCGCCGGACGGGTAATCACGGGAAGAGAAGCGTTATTCTTCATTTTCTTCAAAATTTCGGCCCCCCGCTCGCTGAATCCCAGTACCCGTATGTAAGCCGGGGGCAATGCGGGCGAAAGGGTGTTCTGCAGCAAAATCTGCAACAGTGCCCTTTTTATCGCCGACATAGCAATATTTTTTGTCTTTGCAGATTCTAAAACATCCTGTAAAGACGTCATTTCTGCATCCTGCAGACGTTTTTTTATTACATCGGGAATGGTTTCATATTTCTCCCACTCAGCCACTCTGAGCGCGTACAGAAGCACTTCTTCATACAGTTCCATTCTGTATACCGGAAGCTCTTCCGCATTAAAAGAAACAAACTCTGCTATCCCTGCTCCACGGCTTAATCGTTCCCGGAGGGCCATTGCGGAAGGGAAGGCACCCGTTACCTCTTTATCCAGATATCCGCTGCCTACCCGTTTTACTGTATGCGCCGCCCCATCGCCGAGTGCGCGCAGATAGGAAATCGCCAGAATATTGTTCGGCCCCTGCAAAAGTGTGCCCACTTCTTTATTCACCGCCGCCAGGGCCGCAGCCTGTGCCGCCGCGTATGATGCGCCCTCCTTCAGCCTTTCCCGAAGCATTTGCCGAAACGTCGGGGGTTCTGCCTCCAGAATTGCAGATGCAAGCCGCAAAAGAGACAGGTTTCCGCTTTCACTGCCAAAGGAAAGGACATCCAGAACACCGGTGCTCTTCAGCGTTTCCACAGCACCGCGGGCAAAATGCTCTGCCGAGGACAAAGTGTACACCGCCGGCAATTCCAGTACCAGGTCTACTCCCCCGGCAATTGCATGACCCGCGCGGGTCCACTTATCAAAAACAGCCGGCTCTCCTCTTTGCACAAAGCTACCGCTCATAACGGCCACGATGCCGTCTGCACCGGTCTCTTCCCGTGCCTTTCTAACGTGGTACCTGTGCCCGGCATGAAACGGATTATATTCAGCTACAATTCCGGTTATACGCATTTTACACCTCGTGCATCCGATTCAAGAATGCTCTCGTCCGCTCATTTTTCGGATGGTTAATAAGAGCATCAGCTGTGCCGGATTCCACGATATGACCGCCGTCCATAAATACAACACGGTCGGCAACGCCAAGGGCAAATTCAATTTCATGGGTAACAATCAGCATCGTCATATGTTCTGCCGCAAGGTCCCGGATAACCCGAAGCACCTCCCCCGTCAGTTCCGGGTCAAGCGCACTGGTGGGTTCATCAAAAAACAGAATCTCCGGTTTTAACGCCAGCGCACGCGCAATAGCCACGCGTTGCTGCTGTCCGCCGGAAAGAGAAGAAGGATACTGCTTCGCCTTCTCCAAAAGGCCGACACGCTTTAAAAGCTCTGCCGCTGTTTCCTCTGCCTCTGCCTGGGAACGCTTTTGCACCGTTATAGGGGCAGCCGTAATGTTATCTATGACCGTCATGTGCGGGAACAGATTGAAGCTTTGAAATACCATACCTGTTTTTCCGCAGATGCGCCTTGCTTCTTTTTCGGGAGCGTACACCACTTTGCCGTCCTGAGTGTCTGCCAGCACCTCGTTATCAATCGAAATCTTCCCTGATGTTATCTTTTCCAAGCGATTCAGACAACGGATAAAAGTACTTTTTCCACTGCCGGAAGGGCCCAAAATAGCTGTAACCTGCCCTTTTTCCGTTTCAAAATCTATTCCCTTCAACACCTGGAGACTGCCGAAGTTTTTGACCAGGTTCTGCACTTCCAGTATTGCCATCAGCTTTCCCTCCTTATGTGCCGTGAAAAGCGTTTTTCCGTAAATTTAAAAATAATGGTCAGTATCAGTGTGAAGAACAAATACAAAATTGCGGCCAGCAAAAACGCCGTTGTATCCAAGTCCCGGTTCACAGCACCCTTCGCCGCGCGAAGAAGCTCTGAAATACTGATAGAAGTAATCAAGGCAGTATCCTTGACAAGGGTAATCGTTTCATTGGTAATCGGAGGAATAATCCGGCTCAAAGTCTGGGGAATAATAATTTTCCACATCGTCTGTCCACCCGTATATCCAAGTGCTTTGGCCGCTTCGTACTGGCCACGGTCGATAGACTGAATACCGCCCCGGTATATTTCAGCAAAATATGCCGAATAATTCAATGTGAATGCTACCACAGCGGAGGGAATTGCTTCCAGCGTGAGACCCATCGACGGTAATCCATAATACACAAAATAAAGCTGCAAGAGAAGCGGCGTGCCGCGCAGCACCCATATGTATGCAGACGCTATCCAGCGAAGAGGCGGAATTTTTGAAATCCGCATCAGACCAAACACAAGGCCTAACGGCAATGACAAAACAAGGGTCAGGGCAAAAACAAGCAATGTGATTTTCCCGCCCTGAAGAAGAGACGGTAAAATCCGTCCGGAATATGAAAACCATTCCACAACATGTGCCCAATTTTCAGCTAAAAAATCCATTATCTAATCCTTTTCCGAAAACTACTGTTTTCCGTATTTGTTAAAAGAGGGCTGACCGCTTTTCTGCGACCAGCCCTGCATTTTCCGTACTTAGCGGAGGACTAAATCCTCACCAAACCATTCATTGGAAATTTCCGATGCTTTGCCGCTGGCAATCACAGCATCCAGTGCGGTGTTAATTTTCTCCAGCAGTGCATCCTCGCCCTTGCGCATACCGATAACATACAGGTCTTCGCCGAAGTCTTCAGAAGCAAAAGCATACGTATCTTTTTTCAGTGTAGCTTTGTACATTCCGGCAACCTTGTCGATAATCACAGCGTCCAGACGGCCAGCATCCAGATCCATTACCGCTTCATCGTATGTATCGTATTCAGCCAGTCCGTCGACGATATCGCCATAGATTGCGTCTGCCTGAATCACTTCCAGCGCAGCACTTGCAGCCTGTGTGCCGATATTCTTGCCAACCAGTTCATCCTTTGTGCTGATGGGCTTATCTGCCAGTGTCATAATCACAATGGAATTATTGAAGTAAGCATCCGAGAGATTCATCTTTTCTTCGCGTTCCGGAGTCTTACTCATACCATTCCAGATAACGTCGATTTTTTTGCCATCCAGTTCCATTTCCTTGGCATCCCAGACGATAGGCTTAAATTCAACTTCAACACCCATTTCTTCGCCGACAGCTTTTGCCAGGTCGATGTCAAAACCAACCAGTTCTCCTTCTTCTGTTCTGAAACCCATGGGAGCAAAGGTGTCATCCAGGCCAACAACCAGCTTGCCGTTGCCTTCAATGTAGGTCCAGGAGGTATCTTCCCCTGTCGGTTCTTCCGCTACGGGGGAAGTTACCGGGTCCGTTTCCGTTTTTGTGCATGCACCGAATGCGAAAACAGTGCAAAGTGCCAGAGTGAGTGCAATCCATTTTTTCATGCTTATTTCTCCTTTATTTTTAATATATACCTATAGTAGCACTTTATCGTAATAAAGTCAAGCTTTTTTTGAAAAAATATAAACTTTTTCTCCGTGGTATGCAAAAAGGGCCGTCCAACGGACAGCCCTTCTAAAAGCGTTACTTATTTGTTGATTGCGCTTACAACACCGGAACCAACAGTTCTGCCGCCTTCACGGATAGCGAAACGGAGACCTTCTTCGATAGCGATCGGAGTGATCAGCTCAACGGAGATAGATACGTTATCGCCAGGCATACACATTTCAACGCCGTCGGGCAGATTTACAACACCCGTAACGTCAGTTGTTCTGAAGTAGAACTGGGGTCTGTAGTTGTTGAAGAACGGAGTATGACGGCCGCCTTCATCCTTGGTCAGAACGTAAACTTCGCCCTTGAATGCAGTGTGGGGGTTGATGGAACCCGGCTTTGCAAGAACCTGACCACGTTCGATTTCGTTTCTCTGAACACCACGGAGCAGTGCACCGATGTTATCGCCGGCTTCTGCCTGATCGAGAAGCTTGCGGAACATTTCGATACCGGTAACAACAACCTTACGTGCTTCGTCAACAAGACCAACGATTTCAACTTCGTCAGAAACCTTCAGAGCACCTCTCTCAACATGACCGGTAGCAACAGTACCACGGCCGGTGATGGAGAATACGTCTTCAACAGGCATCAGGAAGGGCAGGTCAGTCTTTCTTTCCGGAGTGGGAATATAGCTGTCAACTGCTTCCATGAGCTCAAGGATCGGAGCATATTCAGGAGCATTTACATCCTCGGAAGCGCATTCCAGAGCCTGCAGAGCAGAGCCTGCAACAATCGGAATGTCATCGCCCGGGAATTCGTATTCGTTCAGCAGCTCGCGAATTTCCATTTCAACGAGCTCGAGGAGTTCCGGATCGTCAACCTGGTCCTTCTTGTTCAGGAATACAACGATGTAGGGAACGCCAACCTGACGGGAAAGCAGGATGTGCTCTCTGGTCTGGGGCATCGGGCCGTCAGCAGCAGATACAACGAGGATAGCACCGTCCATCTGAGCAGCACCGGTGATCATGTTCTTAACATAGTCAGCATGGCCCGGGCAGTCAACGTGAGCATAGTGACGGTTGTCAGTTTCATACTCAACGTGAGCGGTAGAAATGGTAATACCTCTTTCTCTCTCTTCGGGAGCCTTGTCGATCATGTCGTAGGCTTCGTACTGAGCCTTACCCTGGAAAGCCAGTACCTTTGTGATAGCAGCTGTCAGGGATGTTTTACCATGGTCAACGTGAC
>JAFSAU010000050.1 GCA_017442155.1 Clostridia bacterium
ACCCGCGGGACCCATTTATGGGTAACAAGTAACAATTGCGTGGCTGGCAGGCCAATAAAAAGACGCACTTGTGCGTTGCCAGTAATATTAGGGCTTTGCCCGAAAATGAAATACCCCCCGTTCCACGGGGGGATATTTATTATGGAAAAAAGCACCCGAATGGATGTTGTTGCCGGACGTATTTACATACACAGCCTGAAAGAAGCGGAGAGGGAGCGTGCAAACTGTACGCTCCCTCTCCGCCTTTGGGGATGAGAAAAAATAGTTTGTCCGTAGCAAAAAAGCCTTAAAACATAGAAAAATTGAATGCAATGAAATTTTTCGACGTTTTTTACGAATATCTTATTAAATACCTTATTCATATTTATTGGTTTTCTTGCCTTTTTGCGTTCTGGAGTCTTTTTACACCCCCGGTTATCATTCCCTTTATTTTTCCGGCTTCTGCTTTATTATTTCCCTGATTTTTTCGTCATAAGCCGCCGTCAGCTCAGCGGCATATTCCTCCCGGTCAGCATAAGCCACGATACGGCAGACCGGCCGTTCACCATCCGGCAAAATCAATACCCAGCCGTTTTTTTCTGTAATTTTCACGCCGTCCGTCTTATCGGCATCGGGTGCGGCCTCCGAAAGGGTGCGGATGATGCGTCCCTTATCGCCGGGGGCACAGCGAACCTCCCGGCGGCGGGTGAAGAAGGGTGGAATCCGGTCCAGAAGTGCAGAAAGTGTAGTTTTTTTCCGTTCTAAAAAATCCAGGATGCGGATGACAGCACCCACGCCGTCAAAATGCAGGATAAACTGGGCCTCCAGGTCCGGGTCACCACCTGCAAGGCCCTGCATGAGCATAGCCGGGGAGTCCTTGGTGCGATATACGGTGGCACCGTGTTTTTCTGCCATTTCCTCTAAGACCGAGGGAGCAGATGCGGCCGCGAAAATCCGTGCATTTTTATAGCTTTCCATCACAAGAAGTGCCACAAGTGCCCCGTATAAATCCCGGTCCACCAGCCGCCCCCGCTCGTCCACCAGCTGCACCGTTTCACACAGCGGGTCGATAATCGCCCCGAAGGTACATCTGCGGGCAGGCACGGACTCCGCAAACCGGCGAAGACCATCCGGGTTGCCGGGCAGAAGGTCCTGTTCCTCCAAAAGCAGTGTACAGCCCAGCTCTGCCGCCGCAGAGGTGAGAAGGCGGCGGCCCCAGTCCGAGGAAGCGGCGGCCGCAATCCGTGCGCCCGGCACCTTGTTTGTATCCCGGAGAATCTGCCGGAGATAATACAGCTTGTATTCGTAAAGGTCCGTAATTTCAGGGAGGGCTGAAGCTTCACAGCGTACAAAATCCTCCTGTGCAAAGCGGCTTTCCAGCTTCCGTGCCCCTTCCGCACCCAGGTTTGCGCCGCCGTGGGTGAGAACATCCAGATACCCTGTGTTTTCCCGCACCGCGGTGTGCACCGCGGCGGCAAGACCGTATACCTTCACGCCGGACCGGGTAATCGGCAGGGGCTGACTGCCGAAATCGCAAACCTCCCGTCCGGTGGACATCAGGCCGCTCAGGACGGCGTGCTTCAGCATCAGGCTTGCCGGGTCCCCGTCTGCCGCAATGCCGATACGGCCCGGAAAAACAGAGCCTACGGCCCGGCCCAGCTTTTCGGCAGTATGGGAAGAAAGGTCCGTGTCTGTCGGTCCGCGCATTCCGCGCTCGCAGAACAGCTCTTCCGTACCGCGGCTGCCCCAGACAAGACTTTCCGACAGAATTTCCCCCTGCCCCACCGTCTTGCAGGGCCATACCCTGACCCCCGGCTTTACCACCGCGTCGGCACCGATGCGGCTTTCCTCGCCGAGGACCGACTGTTCAAAAAGAGACGCGCCCTCGCCCACATGGGTGCGGCTGCAGAGAATACTGCCCCGGATTTGTGCGTTTTTCTCCACAGTTACATAGTCCCCGAGAACACTGCGCTTGAGGGAAGCCCCCGGGCCGATGACACAGCCCTCGCCCAGCACGGTGTATCCGTCCACCCGTGCACCGCTTTTGATACGGGTGTTTTTTCCAATCAGCACCGGAGGCTCTACGGTGGCCCCGGCTTCGATAATAGCCCCTTCTTCGGCATACACGCCCTCCCGGAGACGGCAGGCATCGATTTGCACGTCCGTCTTTCCGGCAAAAATGTCGTAATGGCAGTGGCGGTAGGCATCCAGGTCGCCGATGTCACACCAGTAGCCGTCGGCCGCAAAGCCGTAGAGGGGACGTCCCTCGGCAAGAAGCCGGGGAAAAATATCCTTGGAAAAGTCGCAGGGCAGCTTTTCGGCCAGCCGGAGAACGGAGGGCTTCAGAAGGTATATGCCCGTATTTACCGTGTCGGAAAACACCTGGCTCCAGGTGGGCTTTTCCAGAAAACGGACGATGCGCCCCTCCCCGTCGGTGACCACCACGCCGTAGGAGAGTGGAATGTCCATCCGTTTGAGCAGAAGACTTGCCTCGGCACCCTTGGCCTTGTGGTAGGCGATGAAGGCAGAAAGGTCGGCGTCGGTCAGGGCGTCCCCGCTCAGCACGAGAAAATCGTCATCCAGGAAATCGCCGGTATTTTTCACACTTCCGGCCGTTCCCAGCGGTGTTTCTTCCAGAAAATACGTAAGGCGGACCCCCCAGGCCGAGCCGTCTCCGAAATAGGAGCGGATTTGCTCCGGAAGATACATCAGCGTCACACCGATATCGGTGATTCCGTGCTTTTTAAGGAGCAGAAGAATATGCTCCATGACGGGCCGGTTTAAAATCCGGGCCATTGGTTTGGGGGATGTGCAGGTAAGGGGGCGCAGACGTGTTCCGTGACCGCCTGCCATGATGATTGCTTTCATATGTGCATCTCCTTATAAAATGTTGTAGAGGGAAAGCTGTTCCCGCTTGGGGATGTGGGAAATCAGGGTACGGAGGGATTCAATTTCCGCCATCAGCTCAGGCGTTTCCCGGTAATTTGCATACCCTTTGGCCCGGGCGGTGGTCAGCATAATCTCATCCAGAAGGGCGTGGTCGGTAAAAAGGGACAGCCGGCGGGAGGTTTCCTCACAGGCGCGGTTTACGTCCTCCAGTGCCTTTTCGGTTTCGGTCCAGTCCTCCTCTCCTGCGGCTGCAGTTAAGGCCTCGATTTTCTCCAGAAGGCTGTCGGTACAGCTTGTCAGATAGCCGCTGTAGGAAACGAGAGCGATGAGAAGCGCGAGGAAGAGAACGAGGGAAAAATAAAAGATACGCATTGTAAACTCCTTGTAGCAGACTGTCTATTTCTTTTGCACCGTCAGGCCGCCGTCCCTGGTATAGGTGGCGAGAAAGACATCCTCCGGCCGTACGGCCCCCAGCATTTTCCGTAGCTGTTTCTTTGAAACGCCGCATTTTCCTAAGTTTTCTTCAATAATACGGCCGTCACTGATGAAGGTGTAGGGCAAGGAGGCATTGTCGGATTTGGGGAAAGCACTGATGTTGCCGTCCGTCTCCAGTATGGCAATTTCCACCTCGTCCACGCTTTTAATGTCCTTCTTCCGCAGTTCATCCTCAATATCGTCGATGTTAATGCGGAGCCGCTGCATTTCTGCCCGGTCCAGCTTGCCGCCGCGGATGATGATGGCGGGGCGGCCTAAAAGAAACGCCCGTGCCCGTTTGCTTTTCATGGAGATAAAGGAGAGGACAACCTCAAGCACCAGGAGCGTGCACACGGGAACCAGGCCGGCGAGAAGCGGAATCCCGGTTTCCTGCATGGGCACGGCGGCCAGGTCGCTGAGCATCAGGGTAACCACCAGCTCGAAGGGCTGCATTTCGCCGATTTGCCGCTTGCCCATAATCCGCATGGAGACAATGACGGCAAAATAGAGAATAATTGTCCGGATAAAGGAAATAATCATAGTACCTCTTTTTCCCTTTTTTTGGGCAGATGCTTGCTTTCCTCCGTTTTTTTGTGTATACTAAAAGAAAGAAGAATTTGCATATGCCGCGGGATTTTCTCTTAGTATGCACGAAATTCCCGTTCCTATGCGAAAAAAGCGGAGGAGAAAGAGATGGTTACGCTTTCGGCGGGCGTGGAAACGCTGTCCGGCATCGGGCCGAAGAAAAAAGAACAGCTGGCATCGGTCGGCATCCATACGGTGCGGGACGCTCTTTTTTACGTGCCGCTCCGATATGAGGACCGCCGGGAGCGAAAGGATATTGCCGCCCTTACCGACGGCGAGAAGGCCGGTGTGGTGGCGGTGGCCACGGGAAAAATGAACGTGCGCCGGAGCGGGGGAAAAACCCTGTATACCCAGACGTTCCGGGACGGGACGGGTTCACTTCGCGTCACCTGGCAGAACACGCCGTATCTGACAAAGGCATTTGTCCACGGTGCCGCCTACGCACTTTACGGCCGCGTTTCTGTAAAAGGAAATCTGCGGCAGATGTTTTCGCCGCTGCAGCAGCCTGCCGGAAAGCGCGGCGGGCAGATTGGAAGCATTGTGCCGGTCTATCCGGCAGGAGCCGGAGTGTCCCAGAGCCTGATTTCTTCCGCTATTGCGGCCTCTCTCCCGGCACTCGGGGAGGAAATGGAGGACCTTTTGCCGGCTGTGGTGCGTCAAAGTGCCGGTGTGCCGGACATCCGCCGGTCGCTGTATGCCCTCCACCGGCCCGACACCATGGAGGAAGCCGCCGCCGCAATGGACAGGCTGAAGTTTGAAGAGCTGTTCCTTCTGTTTCTGGGAATGCGGTTGCAACGAAAAAGTCTGGAACATAGGCAGGGCTATGTGCTTTCCTGCAATATGGATCCTTTTTATAAAAACCTTCCGTTTACACTGACCGACGGCCAGAAAAAGGCCGTAGAGGATATCTGCCGGGATATGGCGGGCGGACGGCCCATGAACCGGCTGGTGGAGGGGGACGTGGGAAGCGGCAAAACCGCCGTGGCCGCGGCCGCGCTGTATATTGCCGCTGTCTGCGGAAAGCAGGGCGTTTTAATGGCACCCACGGAAATTCTGGCCCGTCAGCACGTCGACAGCCTGCGGATGCTTCTGCCCGGTTTTGAAATCTGTCTGCTCACCGGACGGCTGAAGGCCGCCGAGCGGCGGGAGGCAGAGGCGAAAATTGCCGACGGGCGGGCGCAGGTGATTGTGGGCACCCAGGCGGTTTTAAATGAAAACCTCCCCCTTTCCCGCGTGGCACTGGCCATTGTGGATGAACAGCACCGCTTCGGCGTACGCCAGCGAGGCTTTTTGTCCGGCCTTTCCCAAAGTCCCCATGTGCTGGTAATGAGTGCCACGCCCATTCCCCGGACGCTGTCGCTGACATTTTATGGCGATTTGGATATTTCCGTTCTCCCTGCCCGTCCCGCAGGGCGGCAGGCGGTGGAAACCTTTGCGGTGCCGCCCTCCTATCGGGAGCGGATGTATGGATTTATAAAAAAAGAACTGGAAAAGGGAAACCGGGCCTATATCATCTGCCCGCTGGCAGAGGAATCGGAAGAGGGCGGGCCGGTGGATGCGGTAAGCTATGCCGCCGGGCTTTCTGCCTTTTTTCCCAAGGAAAGTGTCCTTTGTCTTCATGGCAGAATGAAAAACAAAGAGGAAATTATGGAACGGTTTTCCACCGGAAACGCAAAAATTCTCGTTTCCACCACGGTGGTGGAGGTGGGCGTGGACGTGCCGGATGCCACCGTTATGGTGGTGGAAAACGCGGAACGTTTCGGCCTTTCACAGCTGCATCAGCTGCGGGGGCGCGTGGGCCGGGGTACGGAAAAATCCTACTGTATTCTGGTGTCTGAGCCACATACGAAGGAGGCAAAGGCGCGTCTTGCCACGATGAAAAAGGAAAACGATGGCTTCAAAATTGCCGAGGAGGATTTGCGCCTTCGCGGACCGGGCGAGTTTTTCGGCGTCCGTCAGCATGGTGATTTACAGCTGCTTTATGCGGATATTATAGAGGACAGCCGCCTGGTGCCGGCCGCGTGGGCCGGGGCAGAGGCCTTTTTGCGGCAGGACCCACAGCTAAAGCTGCACCCTTCTCTCCGGGAGGCGGTGGCAGGTCTGTATGCCCGGTTTGCCATGAACTGATTTATGGTGTTTTGCGGTCGATGCGGCCGGGACGCCGATAACAAAAGAAAGGAAAACAGTATGCACAAAAAATGGTATAAAAAATTACTGCAGCACCGTCTGGTGGTGGCTCTGCTTCTGGTACTGCAGGTGCTGATGCTTGTCTGGCTGATACAGAGCGGTGTCCGCCGCTATGCCTTTATGGGACCCGTACTGGGCATTCTAAGTGCCTTTGCAGTGCTGTATATCATCAGCCGGCAGAGTACCGCCGGGTATAAGCTGACCTGGACCGTGCTGATTCTGTTGTTTCCCGTTTTCGGCGGTCTTATGTATATTTTATACCGCATCCAGTCCTCCACGATTTCCGTTTCCCGCATGGAGGAACAGACGCGCCCCTATTTCCATCTGCCGGGGGATGCGCTGGATATGGCGTCCCGGGAGATGCCGTCCTACAGCACACAGATGGTGTCTTTGCAAAACCATTCCGGCTTTCCCGTATATGACCGGACAAAAACTGAGTTTTTTCCCAGCGGCGAGACAAAATTTGCGGCCCTTCTGGAGGATTTGAAAAAGGCAAAAAAGTACATTTTTTTAGAATATTTCATCGTGCAGGAAGGCGAGATGTGGGACAGCGTTCTGGAAATCCTGGAGGACAAGGCGGCCCGGGGCGTGGAGGTCCGTGTTTTGTATGATGATATGGGCTGCTTCCTGCTTCTGCCGCCCAAATATAAGAAAACGCTGGAGAAAAAGGGCATCCGGTGTCAGGTGTTCAACCCCTTCCGCCCCTTCCTTCTGGCACTGCAGAATAACCGGGATCACCGGAAAATTGCTGTTATTGACGGCACCGTGGCCTACACCGGCGGCGTGAATCTTGCCGACGAATATATTAACCGTGTGGAACGCTTCGGCCACTGGCGGGACACGGCTGTGCGGCTGGAGGGCGCGGCGGCATGGAGTATGACGGTGATGTTCCTGCAGATGTGGCGGCTCGTCAGGGGAGCGGATGAAGAGTTTTCCCGCTTCTATCCGTATGCGGATGCCCCCTGCACGGTGGAGTCGGACGGTTATGTTCAGCCCTATGCCGATACGCCGCTGGACCGGGATCATGTGGGCGAGCGGACATATATGCAGATGATTATGGGAGCAAAAAGGTATCTGTATATCAGCACGCCGTATCTGATTATTGACGACAGTATGCTCTCAGCCCTTGTTACCGCCGCAGAAAGCGGCGTGGACGTGCGGATTCTCACGCCTGAAAAATGGGACAAGCGGCTGGTGCATCTGACCACCCGGTCCTATTACCGGGAGCTGATGCGCGGCGGTGTGAAAATTTATGAATATACCGGCGGCTTCAACCACGCCAAAACCTTTGTGGCCGATGACGAGGTGGCCGCAGTGGGGACGGTAAATCTGGATTTCCGCAGTCTTTACCTTCATTTTGAGTGCGGAACAAAGCTGTATAAAACCGGGACGGTGGAGGAAATACGGCGTGATTTTCTGCAAACCGTTGCCCGCTCCCGTGAAATTACGGACGCGGATATAAAAAGCAGCGCATTTACCAGAATGATGCAAAGTATACTGCGCCTGTTTGCGCCGTTGATGTAGGAATTGACAAAAATACGAAAATACCCTCCCCCTCAAAAAGTATTAAGCCTTCCCCTTTGAGGGGAAGCCTACATAGTGCCCCTTACTGCACTGACTTCACACCCGGGGAGAAAGCCCTCCTTGTGTAAAGGAGGGTGGCCCGGCAAGGCCGGGACGGGAGGATTGCCGGAACAAACAATGCCTCCGGCCGGTCCGTAAAAAAGGAGAAACATATGCTTTATTCTGCTCGTTATATAAATAAGGAAAGAAAAATCATGCTGCTGGCTGCGGCATGTGTTTTTCTGGTGGGGTTGTTTCTGCAGGGGTGCACGGGCCGCCTGGGAACTCCGAACAGCTACAATTCCTATGCTCTGCAGGCCGCCCGCTGGCTGGAGGGGCATCTGGATCTGGGACAGAACTACAGCCATCTGGAAATTGCTGCTTTCAACGGAAAATATTATAACAGCTTCCCGCCCTTTCCCTCGGTGGTCCTGCTTCCCTTCGTTCTGCTGTTCGGCACGGCCACGCCCGACGGGCTTATCAGCCTTTGGTTTGCGGCGGCGGGGGCTGCATTGGCGGCAAAGCTTTCCTTTTTATATGGAAAGAGTGAAAAAGAGGCTTTTTTCTGGGCTGTATTTATTACTGTCGGCAGTAACCTTCTGTCCATCATGTGTACGGGATGGGTCTGGTTTATAGCCCAGACGATGGCGTTTACGTTTCTTTTAGCCGCTTTCTGTACGGCAAAGCAGGGAAAAACCTGGTGTGCGCTGCTTCTGACGGCCTGTGCCGCCGGATGCCGTCCCTTTTCCGTGCTCTGTCTGCCGATTTTTTTGTATCTTTTACATAAAGCAGGCTGTCGTTTTTCCCGCAGGACCTTGCTCCGTGTCCTTCCGGCGGCCGTGCTTTGCCTGTTTTACGCACTTCTGAACGGTCTCCGGTTCGGAAATCCGCTGGAGTTCGGCCATAATTATCTGCCGGAATTTCTTGCCGAGCCGCAGTTTGGCTTCGGCTATGTGGCTGAAAATGTTAAAACGCTGGTACGTCTGCCGGCCCTGCAGGGCGGACAGCTGGTGTTTCCGGAATTTAACGGCTTCAATTTTTTTCTTGCCTCGCCCCTCTTCATTTCCTGCCTCTGTCGCCTTGTCCGGCATAAAAAGGATGCGGCCGACTGGTGTGCCACAGGGCTTCTTCTCCTCTGGCTTTTGCTGTTTTGTATGCACCGCACCATGGGCGGCTGGCACTTCGGTAACCGCTACACCATCGACCTTCTGCCCCCGGCCCTCTGGCTGATTCTGCGGAAGAAGGGCGATTTTTCCGGTCACATTCCGCTGTTTTTTCTCGGTTTTTCCCTGCATTTTTATGGGTTTTTAACACTGTAACCAAATTGTAACAATAAAAACACAGAGATGTACCACGATTTTTCTTGACAAATTGTCCGAAATAGTGTAATATAATAAATGCACCAGTGTTGCTGCCACTGGGAAAATCTAATAAGGATGGAGATTGTTTTATGAAGAAAGGACTTACCTTGCTGCTGGCAGTCGTCATGCTGATGGCGTCTGCAGTGGCCAACGTTTCCGCCGCGTCTTTTGCCGACACGGAGGGACAGAATTGCGAAACCGCAGTGAACGTGCTGAGTTCTCTGGGTATCGTGGAAGGCAAAGAAGAAGGTGCCTATGCACCGCAGGATTCTCTGACGAGAGCAGAAATGGTGACTATCATTCTGCGCCTCATGAACATGGAAGGCACAGCCTCCGGCGTCGTGACGTTTGAAGACGTTCCGTCCAGCCACTGGGCTTACGGCAACATCGGTGCAGCATACCAGATGGGTATTGTAAACGGCACCAGCGCGACCACCTTCAATCCGGACGATGCAGTAACGTACGAGCAGGCGGTCAAAATGGTTGTATCGGCACTTGGTTACAGCGTACAGGCGGATGCCGCAGGCGGCTATCCCACAGGATATCTCTCCAAGGCTGCACAGCTTGACATTCTCACAGGCGTAACCACCGGCGGCGAAATGTCCCGCGGCAGCATGGCAAACCTGGTTTACAATGCGCTGGACGTAGAGCTGTTCCTCAAGACAATCTACGGTGACGATGCATATGAGTATGCAACAGATGAAACAAAGACAATTCTTTCGCATTATCTGAAGATTACGAAAATCACCGATACCGTTACCGGTACATATCTGAACAGAATCGGCAGTCCCGCTACCCGCCGTCTTTTAGAGGACGAGGTTTCCGTCGGCAGTCTGATTCTGAAGGCAGGCGAAACCAACGCTTCTGATTTCTTCGGTATCCGCAGCGATATCTATTATAAGAAGGATGCAGACAGCGACGTTTCTATTATCCAGGCCATCACCGCCCGTGCCAGCGCGAGCGTGATTGACGTGAAAGCACAGGATATCGTTCCCGGTGCTACCACCACCAGCCTCTTTGTATATGAGGACGAAAACGGTAAGGAAGAAGAAGTTGCCATCGCCGGTGCAACGCTGGTTTATAACGGCCGCGAAGCCGCAAAGGATATGGCACATCTTGTTCCCGAAAACGGTACTGTCCGTCTCGTTATGGAAGGCACAGACTGCAAGACCATCATTGTGGAAGCATACCGCAATTTTGTTGTGGATTCCGTAATTGTGGACGATAAGGACGTATATTTCAAGGACAATGTGTACAGCGTATCCAACATGGTTATTGATCTGTCTGATAACAGCATTCCCACCACGTTTACGGACGTGCAGGGTCTGCCCATTGACGTTGTGGACCTGGCAGAATGGGATATTATGAGCATTGCAGTGAGCGAAGGTACAACCGATATTGCCCGCCGCATCTGCCGCTCCTACGATTCCGTTACCGGTACAGTAACCGAAGTCAGCGATGACGAGGTCATTATTGACGACAAGGCCTACAGCGTTTCCCCGTCTGTTGCTGACGGCACAATTACCCTTGGCCAGACCGCACAGTACTATCTGGATTACACCGGCGCAATTGCCGCTGTGGATACATCCGTCAACGTCAGCCGCTCCTATGCCTGGCTGACCACTGCCGCCACCTCCAAGGGCCTCAACGGCGAAGCCCAGATCCGCGCTTTTGACCAGAGCGGCGAATGGAAGGTATTCAGCTTTGCTGAAAAAGTAAAGTTCAACGGCGTAAGCACAGACCGCAATGCTCTTCTGACACCTGCTGAAAACGGCACAAACAGCTTTGCCTACAGCACAGCGCCTACGCTGATGATTGAAGGGGCTGACGGCACAGCCGAGGTTATTCCCCAGCTGATTGCCTATAAGACAAATGAAGAAGGCCTTATCACAGACCTGGAAACAGCTGTGAATATGACCAGACTGAATTATACAGATGACCAGAAGTTCGGCGGTGACTTTAGTATGGACTTCTATCAGAACGACAACCGCCGTGTCCGCGGCTTTAACAACACCAAAGCGGGTGATGCAACCGACAACCCCGGTGATTACGTCGTAGAATACAGCGGCGGCCTGGTATTTACCCGTGTATATGCGAACAATAACACCATGTTCTTCAAGATTCCGAAGGATACGGCAGATGAAAAGCAGTATTCCGTCGGCGGTGCCAACACCCAGGGTCTTAGCCTGGAACCCTACCGTACATGGAAATGTATTTCCTTCTACGATGTAAACGAATCCCACCAGTGCGGTGCCATGGTTATGCGGTATGACATGAGCAATGATGCCGGGGAAGGTGCAACTTACCCGAATTACGGTACATCTGCCGCTCTGATTACCTCTATCACCAAGGTGCTGACAGAGGATGGCGAAGCGGCAACATCCCTGAAAATGATTAATTCCAACGGTAAGGAAGTTGCAACCACAATTACCGACGATGAGTTTGAAGTTCTGTACAAGGCTGCAAACTCCGATGCTGTGAACGACACGGCCTGGTACAAATGGGTAACTGAAACAGACCCCGACACCGGCTTGCCCAAGAAGGTGAAGAAGTACAACTCGGACAGAAACCTGAACTATGTAAGCAGCAATAAGAGAATCGAAATGTTCATGGATCCGGATGCCCTGGTTCCCGGCGACGTAATTCAGTATGAGCTGGAAGCCGATGGTTCTCTCGGTACTGCCTCTGTTCTGTACCGCATAAATCACCCCGGTAATGTGGAATTTTCCACGAATGCAGGCGGCATCAGCGCCCAGACGACAAAGGATACGAACTACCGCGGCGGTAACCTGTTAATCAACGGCACGATAAAGAAGAAGCTGGAAAACGGTCTCCTCGTATCCGTAAATATCGGTAACACCTACGGTGCAGATACGAACCTGGATGCAGAACGTATTCTGCCGAACACCGGTAAGTTTGTTATCTGGAATGCAGAAAAACAGACGGCTACACTCGCAACCGCGGCTGACGTGGTACAGGAAGACACCGTGTTGTCCTTCTGGCAGACAACCACCCAGAAAATGGTTGTAATCTATAGATAAATACAGATAAACCGAAAGGCTGTGATTTTATGTCACAGCCTTTTTTCTGTATAGAACTTTCGTTTTTTGAAGAACACCCACAGGATTTAATACTCCGCAAAAAATCAGGTTCGGATAATTCCTGTCAGGATAGGGTGACAGAAGACATCCGAACCACGCCTTAAACGGCGGAATTCCGGTGTATTTCGGCTTGTCATCTTTGCAAGGCGTTAGCCTTGCTGCATCTTCCGCACCAAAATTCTCTCGGAATTTCATCCGTTTCAGGTTTGTA
>JAFSAU010000051.1 GCA_017442155.1 Clostridia bacterium
AATTTTCTTTGTCTTATAGAAGAATTTACCGTTTTTAAACTCTTCGACCAAAAACGCAGAAAAATTTATAATACTTTTGATGCGGAGGCTGCAGCAGGGCTGACGCCCTGCAAAGCCGACAAATCAAAAGGATTGAAATTTAGCAAGGTTATGGCATATTGCGTTCGAGTCTTACTGCACTAGTGCAGTAAGATTTGAACCCGATATGGTTTAAAAACATAAATTCATCATAGTAAGAACGAAATAAATACAAAAACAGAAATGACCCCTGACTGCTTTTTTGTCTGCAATCGGGGGTCATTTCTGTTCGTTTTTGGGTTCAGACAATTTTCGTAACCTCACTTTCTGCGGGATGTCCTTTTACAGTTGGCCTTTTTGTAAAAGGGGTAGGGGGTATTTGTCCTTACATGCACCTTTCTGCCGCGCTCACATTTACTTTCTTCTTCTCTATATATAGTAACGCGTGACACCGCCGTGTTTTGTGAGCATCTGCTGTTCTCTTTTTTACATGCAGGACGTTCTTACCTGTACATTGGACTTTACCTCCCTTTCTTGAGTATAGTATAGCAGAAAAAAAGCCTTTTGACAATTGACATTTTAGCAAAAGATTTTCCTGAGTTTTTGGCGAAAAGGGAGAAAAAACCGAAACGTGTTTACAAGAGAAAAATTTTATGATATAATGATTTTATGAGCTTTTTTATTACATAGGAAATTGCGTCAGCAATGGCTTGAAAACACCGCATTTTCGGAGGGAAAACAATGTTCAACGCAGAAAAAGTAAAAAACGATTGTGTTCAATGGATTCGCGATTTCTTTTCGCAAAACGGCCCGGACTGCACGGCGGTAGTGGGAATTTCCGGCGGGAAGGACAGCAGTGTAACCGCGGCACTTTGCGTAGAAGCATTGGGCCGTGACCGGGTGATCGGTGTACTGATGCCCTGTGGCAAGCAGGCAGACATAGACGCGGCCTATCTTCTCGTAAACCATCTCGGAATCCGGCACTACGAGGTCAACGTCCAGGCAGCGGTGGAGGGCGTCCTCTCCGCACTTCCGGCAGATCTGCCGCTTTCTGACCAGAGCCGCACCAACCTGCCCCCCCGTATCCGCATGGCCACGCTGTATGCCATTTCCCAGAGTGTGAACGGCCGGGTGGCAAACACCTGCAACCTCTCCGAGGATTGGGTGGGCTATTCCACAAGATACGGCGATGCCGCCGGCGATTTTTCGCCCCTCTCCCATCTGACCGTGACGGAAATTCTGGAAATCGGCACGCTTCTGGGTCTGCCCGATGCGCTTGTGTTTAAAACACCCATTGACGGTCTCTGCGGCAAAACCGACGAAGAAAACCTCGGCTTTACCTATGCCGCGTTGGATGTCTATATCCGTGAGGGAAAAATGGAGGACGAGGAAACCCGGAAAATTATAGACCGGAGACATAAAAACAACTTGTTCAAGCTCCGGCTGATGCCGGCATTTGTGCCGGAGGGGCTGACAGAAGGGCAGTAACGCTAAAGCCCTCTGCGCAAGGGCGTAGAAGGATTCGGGAGATAAATACTGCACATAGGAAACACATGAAAACATACAGGAATTTCATGTGTTTCCTTTTTTCTGTATTTTTTTAATTTTTTTTAAAATACTATATGCAATTTCCAAATTCTGTGATATAATATAAGCTATAATGGCTATGATGGGGGAAGTATGCCCAAATACGGTATGATTTTGCCCATATATATCCTGTACTTGAAGAAAATACGCGCCGCCGTCGCGGCAGATTACAGGGAGGTTTTTTATGCTTTCGGATATCGAAATTGCATTGTCGGCAAAAATGGAGCCGATTACAAAAATTGCGGAGAAAATCGGCATCAGTCCGGAGGAGCTGGAGCCATACGGGCACTACAAGGCCAAGCTTTCGCCGGTGCTGTGGCAGAGAATTAAAAATAATAAAAACGGGAAGCTGGTACTTGTTACCGCCATCAACCCCACCCCTGCAGGCGAGGGGAAAACGACCATTTCCGTCGGTCTTGCCCAGGCACTTTGCAAAAAAGGGAAAAATGCCATTGCAGCTCTTCGCGAGCCAAGTCTCGGTCCCGTTATGGGCATTAAGGGCGGCGCGGCCGGCGGCGGCTATGCCCAGGTCGTTCCGATGGAGGACATTAACCTCCATTTTACCGGTGACATGCACGCCATTACGGCAGCCAACAATCTTCTTTCCGCCATGCTGGACAACCATATGCAGCAGGGCAACGCGCTCGGCATTGACCCGCGCCGGATTGTATTTAAAAGAGTGCTGGATATGAATGACCGTGCCCTGCGGAATGTGGTGGTCGGTCTCGGCGGTGCCATGAACGGCGTTCCCAGGGAGGATGGGTTTATGATTACTGTGGCCAGTGAGGTCATGGCGATTCTTTGTCTTTCCGAGGACCCGGAGGATATGAAAGCACGTCTCGGCCGCATTGTGGTGGCCTATACCTATGATAAAAAGCCCGTGACAGCAGCGGACCTGGGTGCCGCCGGTGCCATGGCCCTTCTTTTGAAGGATGCCATAAAACCGAACCTGGTGCAGTCGCTGGAAAATACGCCCTGTATTCTCCACGGCGGTCCCTTTGCCAATATCGCCCACGGATGCAACAGCATTATTGCTACGCGCCACGCCCTGAAGCTGGGCGACATCTGCGTGACAGAGGCCGGCTTCGGCGCGGACCTGGGTGCAGAAAAGTTTCTGGATATTAAGTGCCGCATGGCCGGACTTTCCCCGGATGCGGTGGTGCTGGTAGCCACACTCCGCGCACTCCATTACCATCAGAGTGCGGACAAGTTTGCAAACCTCGGTAAGCATATTGAAAATCTGCGTGCGTTCGGTCTGCCGGTGGTGGTGGCCATCAACCGCTTTGCGGACGATACAGACGAAGAAATAGCAGAACTTACTGCCTACTGCCGCGAAAAAGGCGCGGCCTGCGCTCCGGCAGACGTATTTGCCCGCGGCGGCGAAGGCGGCGGAGAGCTTGCAGATGTCCTCCTTTCCGTTCTGGAAAATGAGAAGGCAAATTTTGCGCCCCTGTACCCCGACGAAATGAAGCTGACAGAAAAAATAGAAACGGTGGCCCGTACTATTTACGGGGCCGACGGCGTGGATTTTGCGCCCGCCGCCGCCAAAAAGCTGGCGGACTTTGAAGAAGCCGGATATGGCCGCTTCCCCGTCTGCATGGCCAAAACCCAGTATTCTCTTTCGGATAATCCCAAGCTTTTGGGCCGTCCCGAGGGCTTTCGCATCACCGTGCGGGAGGCCCGGGTTTCGGCCGGAGCCGGATTTGTGGTGGCACTGACCGGAGAAATTATGACCATGCCGGGTCTGCCAAAGGTACCGGCGGCAGAGAAAATGGATATTGACGCGGATGGCGTTATTACGGGGTTATTCTGATGCAGAAGGAATTTATAACGAACAGCCCGGAGGAAACAGAGGCCTTCGGGGAGGCACTGGCCGGGCAATACGTTGCGCCCCACGTTTTCTGCCTTACGGGAGACCTGGGCGCGGGGAAAACGGCCATGACCCGCGGTATTGCCCGTGGATACGGCTTCGACGGCCGTGTTTCCAGTCCCACATTTACCATTATGCATGTGTATGAAGGGGCAGAAACGGTACACCATTTTGACCTGTACCGCATTGCGGACGAGGAGGAGCTGGATGCCATCGGCTTTGACGGCTTTTTGCGGGAGGGAATTTCGGTAATCGAGTGGCCGGATGATTACGAGGTGCGTATCGGTCCCTGCACCCGGATTACCATTACCCGTGTTTCGGATACGAAGCGGCATATTATAGTGGAGGAAAAGGACGTATGAAATCCTACAGAAAAGAATTATATTTTAACATTCCGGCCCGGCGCGGGCTTGTGAATATCACACGAAATGTGGAGGAAGCCCTCAGGGAAAGCGGCATCCGGGAAGGGCTGGTGCTTGTAAATGCCATGCATATTACGGCCAGCGTTTTTATCAATGACGACGAGCCGGGGCTCCACTCGGATTTTGAGGCGTGGCTGGAGACTTTAGCTCCGGAAAAGCCCTACAGCCGCTATGCCCATAATGGCTTTGAGGACAACGGTGACGCACATTTAAAGCGCACGGTGATGGGCCGGGAGGTGGTGGTGGCCGCCACAGGCGGAAAGCTGGATTTCGGCCCGTGGGAGCAGATTTTCTATTATGAACTGGACGGCAAACGCCAAAAGCGTGTACTGATTAAGATAATTGGAGAGTGAGCAGTTTGAATATTCGGGAGACAAAGCGAATTGTAATTAAGGTGGGAACGTCTACCCTGACCCATTCTACGGGAAGGCTGAACCTGCGCCGCATTGAACATCTGACCAGGGTTTTAAGCGGTCTTAAAAATATGGATAAGGAAATTATTTTAGTTTCCTCCGGTGCCGTGGGCGTGGGCATGGCGAAGCTGGATATGGCCGCCCGGCCGAAGGAAACAAGGGAAAAACAGGCGGCGGCAGCCGTGGGGCAGTGCGAGCTGATGGGCATTTACGGACGTCTTTTCGCAGAATATGGCTACAAGGTAGCCCAGATTCTGATGACGAAGGACGTTCTCGACCACGCGGAACGGGAGCGAAACGTCAGCGGCACCATCGACACCCTGCTTTCCTATGGCGCAATTCCCATTTTCAACGAAAATGACCCGGTTTCCAGCTATGAGCTGGAGTTTGGCGATAACGATACATTGAGCGCGGTGGTTTCGGTAGTCTCCCGGGCAGATGTGCTGATTATCCTGTCGGATATCGACGGACTGTACGACGCGGACCCCCGGACAAATGATGAGGCACGTCTTATCCGCACCGTACGCGAAATCACGCCGGAAATCGAGGAAATGGCCGGGGGAGCCGGCTCGGGTCTCGGAACCGGCGGTATGGCCACAAAAATCAGTGCGGCCCGTATCGCAACGGAAGCAGGCGTGGATGTGATTATCACAAACGGGGACCATCCCGACGTTTTGTATGATATTTTTGAAGGAAAACTGGCAGGAACAAGATTTTTAGGTAAGGAATGAAAAGATGACAGATTTAACGGAACTCGGCAAAAAAGCCAAAGCGGCCTGCCGCATTCTGGCAGGCGCGGATACGGAAACGAAAAATGAAGCACTCCGGCAGATGGCGGCTTCTCTCCGGGCCCATACGGCAGAAATTCTGGCCGCCAATGGACGTGACGTGAAAGCGGCACGGGAGAAGGGAACGGGTGAATCCTTGCTTGACCGGCTTTCTCTCACAGAAGACCGGATTTCCGTCATTGCGGCAGATATGGAACGGGTGGCTACGCTTCCCGACCCTGTCGGCGAGGTGATGGACCGGTTTACCCGCCCGAACGGGCTTGCCATCGAGCAGGTGCGCGTTCCCATGGGCGTTATCGCTATTATTTACGAATCCCGTCCCAATGTGACGGCAGATGCGGCGGCCCTCTGCATAAAAACGGCCAATGCGGTTATTTTAAAGGGCGGCAGTGATGCAATTTTTTCCAACATTGCCATTGCGGACGCACTCCGGGCAGGGCTGGAGCAGGCCGGACTTCCGGCGGATGCGGTACAGCTTCTGGCTGACACCGACCGTGCGGCGGCCACGGCACTGATGCGCCTGAGGGGCTATGTGGATTTGCTGATTCCCCGCGGCGGTGCGGCTCTTATAAAAAATACGGTGGAAAATGCCACGGTGCCTGTGATTGAAACGGGAACAGGCAATTGCCACATTTATATAGATAAGGACGCCGATATCGATATGGGCGTCAACATTATTGTCAATGCCAAGGCCCAGCGGCCCGGCGTGTGCAATGCGGCAGAAACACTGCTGGTTCATGAAAAAATTGCGGCAGACTTTTTGCCCCGGGCGGCAGAAGCCCTGCAAAAAGCAGGCGTGGAGCTAAGGGGCTGCGAAATAACACGGCAGTATATCGCGTGTACACCATGTACGGAGATGGACTTTGCAACTGAATTTCTGGACTATATTCTGGCCATACGGGTGGTCTCCGACATAGATACAGCACTGGCCCATATTTCGCAGTATTCCACCCTCCATTCCGAAGCTATCGTAACGGAAAACAACGAGACGGCAGAATATTTTCTCCGTCATATTGACGCGGCGGCGGTGTATGTAAACGCCTCCACCCGGTTTACTGACGGCGGTGAATTCGGCTTTGGTGCGGAAATCGGTATCAGCACCCAGAAGCTGCATGCCCGCGGGCCGATGGGCCTCAGAGAGCTGACCTCGTATCAGTATCGGATTCGGGGCACCGGGCAGATTCGATAATAAAGGAGGGTTTCACTATGCAAAAAAAACCGGAAATTACCGTTCCATTGAAAAACCTGATTGAGGAGTTTTCTCTGGAAGTGATTTACAAAACGGAGGATTTGGAGGAGAGGATGATTCGCTCCAAGGACGTCCTCCGGCCCGGAATGCAGTTGGCAACGGGTTTTTTCGATTATTTTGATAATGAGCGCATTTCCGTTTTGGGAAAAATGGAAAATACATATCTGGCACAGCAAACGCCCGAGCGGCGGCAGGAAATTTTAGAGCGGCTGTTTGCAGAGGGTGTGCCCTGCTTTCTGATTACCCGCGGACTGGAGGTCTTTCCGGAAATTATTGCGGCGGCCCAAAAGCATAACACGCCGGTCCTCCGGACAAACCGGAACACATCCTCCTTTATTGCGGCACTGATTGCTTCGCTCCATGTACACCTTGCGCCGCGGATTACCCGCCACGGCGTTTTGGTGGAGGTATACGGCGAAGGGATTCTGCTTTTAGGGGAAAGCGGCGTGGGCAAGAGCGAAACGGCCATAGAGCTTGTTAAGCGCGGACACCGGCTCGTTGCAGACGATGCGGTGGAAATCAAGCGCGTGTCGGCCAAAACGCTGGTGGGCTCTGCCCCCGAAATGATTCGCCACTTTATTGAGCTTCGCGGTATCGGCATTGTGGATGTACAGCGTATTTTCGGTACAGGCTCCGTAAAAGAAACCGAGCGGATTGACTTTATTCTGAACTTTGAGCCGTGGCAGACCGGAAAGTTTTACGACCGGCTGGGGCTGGAGAGCGAACATACGGAGCTTCTCGGTGTGGAGATTCCCTCTCTTACCGTGCCGGTAAAGCCGGGGCGGAATCTGGCCGTAATCGTTGAGGTGGCAGCTATGAACAACAAGCAGAAAAAAATGGGCTATAATGCGGCGGCAGCCCTGAATGACCGCTGGATGAATCAAAAAACGGAATAAGAAAAGGAAGACGGTAATATGTATTATATCGGAATTGACGTGGGCGGCACGAACATAAAAGCAGGACTTGTTGACGAGGAAGGTGCGATTGTATACCGCGCACAAACCCCCACACTGGCCACGCGGCCGGGGGAGGAAATCGGTGCAGATATCGGACGGCTGGCGAAAAAGGTAGCCGAGGAATCCGGGACGGCACTTTCGGAAATCCACAGCATCGGCATCGGAATGCCCGGTGCCTGCTCGGACGAGACGGGCATGGTGCTTTATACAGCAAATATCAATATCAGCGGCTTCCCTTTGCGGGAAGCCGTACAGAAGGAAATCCCGCTGCCGGTGCATCTTGGCAATGATGCGAACTGTGCCGCACTTGGGGAATATTACATGCTGGACGAAAAAGTAAGCGACATGGTGTTCATTACGCTGGGCACAGGCGTTGGCGGCGGTCTTGTTTTAAACGGAAAGCTCTATACCGGTTTTAACGGTATCGCCGGCGAGGTGGGCCATATTATGCTCCGACACGACGGCGAAAAATGCGGCTGCGGGCGGCGGGGCTGCTGGGAGGCCTATGCTTCGGTTACAGCACTGATTCGCCAGACCCGTGCCTTTGCCGAGGCGAATCCGGACAGTGCCGTGGCAAAAAGCTGCGGTGCGGATTTTTCCGAGCTCTCCGGCAAAACGGCGTTTGCGCTGGCGAAGGAAGGCGATGCGGATGCACAGCAGATTGTGGATGCCTGGATTCGGTATGTGGCAGACGGCGTTACGGACATGATTAACATTTTCCAGCCGGAAATTCTTCTGGTCGGCGGTGCCATTAGCCGGGAGGGCGATACGCTGCTTGTGCCCCTGCGCGAGAGAGTAGAGGCTGAAATGTATAAAAGCTGTGTGCCGCAGACGGAAATCAGGATTGCCAGCCTCGGCAACGATGCAGGGCTTATCGGCGCGGCATTTTTAGGCAAATAAAAGGAGTTTTATGGAAGCTTTATATCGCAGTATCGAGCACATCTGTCCGGCTGAGCGCGGGGCAGATATGAAAAAATATACCAGCTTTAAAATCGGTGGCAGTGCAGCCCTTCTGGCCCAGCCCCGTTCGCGGGAGGAGCTGGCGGCGGTCCTGGCCCTTTGCCGCGATGTGCCCCATACCGTTATCGGCAACGGCACAAACCTTTTGGTGGGTGACGGGGGATACCGGGGTGTGCTTATCCGTATCAGCGGCGGCTTTTCGGATATCCGCACCGAGGGTACAAAAATTTATGCCCAGGCCGGCGCAACCCTCGGAGCAGTGGCCCGTGCGGCGATGCTGGCGGGACTATCCGGCATGGCACCGCTTTCCGGGATTCCGGGAACAGTGGGCGGTGCTGTTCTGATGAACGCGGGCGCATACGGCGGGGAGATGGCAGACGTGATAACCGAGGTCACGGTGCTTACGCCCGACGGCCGGACCGAGGTCTGTACGGAGCACGGTTTTTCCTACCGGCACAGTGCGTATCAGGAAAACGGATGCATTGTGACAGATGCCGTATTTACGCTCACGCCCGGCTCTGCGGACGAAATCCGGACCGAAATGGAAACGCTGGCCGCGCGGCGCAGGGAAAAACAGCCGCTAAACTGGCCCAGTGCCGGCAGTGCCTTTAAGCGTCCGGCAGATGGGTTTGCGGCGCAGATGATAGATGAAGCAGGCCTTCGCGGCTTTTCTGTGGGCGGTGCCGCTGTCTCTGAAAAGCACGCCGGGTTTGTGATAAACACCGGCAGTGCCACGGCGAAAGATGTGCGGAAGCTTCTTTGCCTTGTGCAGAAAAAGGTGCAGGAAACCCATGGGGTACTTTTAGAGCCGGAAATCCGGTTTTTGGGGGATTTTGGATGAAATTTATTGTAATTACGGGTCTATCCGGCGCAGGTCGGACCCGGGCACTCCGGTGTCTGGAGGACATGAATTTTTATTGTGTGGACAACCTTCCGCCCGTCCTCGTCAGCAAATTTGCGGAAATGTGCAGTCAGTCTCAGGGAAAGCTGGATCATGTGGCCGTGGTGGTGGACGTGCGAAGCGGCAGTATGTTCCGGGAGCTTCGCGGAGAGCTGACGCGGATGCAGGAAGCCGCCCTGCCCTTCGAGCTATTGTTTCTGGATGCGAATGACGCGACCCTTATTGCCCGCTACAAGGAAACGCGGCGGTCGCACCCCTTGTCTCCCGGCGGACGGGCCATTGACGGCATCGTGCGGGAACGGGAGATTTTAGAGGATATCAAGCGTCTTGCTACCCACACGATAGACACCTCCCATATGCAGCCCCAACACCTGAAAAAACGGATGCGGGACCTATTCTCCGATGCTTCCGACGGGCTTCCGATGACAATCGACATTATGTCCTTCGGATTTAAATATGGAATTCCGCTGGACAGCGACCTGGTTTTTGACGTCCGGTTTTTACCAAATCCTTTTTATGAGCCGGAGCTAAAGCCCATGACGGGGCTGGACGAGCCGGTGCGCGAGTATATTATGGCATATCCGCAGAGCCGGGACTTTTGCGACAGGCTTCTGGATATGGTACAGTTTCTGATTCCGCAGTATGCCGAGGAGGGAAAGAGTAATCTCGTCATTTCCATCGGCTGTACCGGCGGGAAGCACCGTTCCGTGACGGTGGCGGCTTTTCTTGCGGAGGCCCTTTCATCGAGGGGGACCGTCTGCAGACTGCTGCACCGGGATAAAGAAAAAGCATAAAATGACAGACAAGAGGCTATGTATGCGTAGAATTTGTTTACTCGTGGCGGCATGTTTGCTCTTTGCCGGCTTTCCGGTGCTGGCAGGGGCGGATTACGCCGATACTTTTGATATTGCACCGGTTTTTACGGATAATATGGTCCTGCAGGCCGGTAAGGAAATCGTGCTTTACGGCACTTCGCCCGACGAGGGAAAACAGCTTGCGGTTTTCCTGGGAGAAGAAAAACGGGAAGCCGCCGTGGCAGACGGACGATGGGAGGCCCGCTTTCCTGCAAGAGAGGCAGGCGGTGAGCCGTTTCCTGTCCAGGTGCAGGGCAGCAGTGCGGCCGAGCATATTTTCATTGAAAATGTGACAGTGGGTGACGTGTGGATTGTGATGGGGCAATCCAATGTGGAATTCAATGCCACCGCTCTTACAGAATGGGACGAGCTTTCGGCCCGTTTGCCGGGAAACATCCGGGTGCTCACCTATACGAGCCTGGACCTTGCCGGGCTCCCTACAGGTGCCAGGGCAAGGCAGTGGAGACAGCTGAACCATCTTTCGGCGGCACAGGCCAGCGCGCTTGGCGTTTTGTTTGCAGAGGGGCTTGCCGTTTCCACCGGCTTTTCGACACCAATCGGCTTAATTTCAGCCGGCTTTCGGGGACAGGACCTGGCGGCATTTCTCCCTGCCCATCTGACAAAGAAAATGGACGCCGTTGAGGAAAAAGGCCGGATTTATGAAAGCGTGATTCAGCATCTGGAGGCTTTGCCTATTGCCGGTCTTATCTGGTATCAGGGTGAGGCAAACGGTGTGCTGTACAAACAATACACGGAAAAATTTTCAGCTTTTATTGCCGGATGGCGGGAAAAAGCCGGGCACTTCCCGGTGTACGCCGTGGAGCTGTCCCCCTGCTTTGCCGCCCCTGCGGGGACGGATGGGGCGAGCCGGCAGTATATGGATTTCGGTACGGTACGGGGCGTAATCGGCACACTGCCGCTTTTCGTGCCGGACCTTACGCTTTGCACCACCAGCGATCTGTTTGCAGATAAGCTCTACGCAAACAGCCTCCATCCGCCGAATAAGCGCGCGGTGGCAAGCCGGGTACTGGGTGCAGTGCTGGCCCGGCAGTACGGCATCGGGACGGAGGAGGCGGTGGCACCGCAGATTGCAAGCATCTCCTTTGGTGAAACTCCCTGCGAGGTGGTACTCACCTATTCTGCGCCCCTGGCTGTCACCGGAGGGGAATGCCTCGGCTTTTCCGGCATCGACCGGGAGTGGAATCCGGCAGAAATTCTGGCACTTACCGTGGAGGACCGTCAGGTGCGGGTTACCTTTGACCGGGATATCTGCATCGTCCGCTACGGCTGTCACCCGGAGGATGTATTCGGGGAAACACTGACACTGATGGGGAGTGGCGGAATTCCGGCACCAAACCTCTGGTATAAGCTGGCGGAGCCGGATAAGCCTTCTCTGCTTAGCTTTGCTCTCTTGTATTTCGTGACCTTTATTGTGCGTGCATGGCCGTTTATCCTGCTGGCTCTGGCAGGAGCCGGCTTGTGGTTATGGCGCAAAAAGTATAGAAAACAAAAGAAAAAGGAGAAATGATGATGAAAAGACTTCGGATTTTGTCGGTTGTTCTTTGTTTGCTGCTCTTTCCCACTGCAGTCTGCGGAACGGGGTTGGAAGGAGTATACGACCAGGTATGCCCGGTAAACACAAAGGTGCATCTGGAAGAAACACAGATGGCCGTCAGCATGTTCAATGCCACCGGTCACGCTATCTCCCGTGTGGAATTTTCGCTGTATCTTTTTACCGGGGACGGAGAGCCGGCCCGGTATAACGGTACCCATTATTTCTACGCCTATGCACCGGATATGCATCTGCATCCGCTGACAGAGCAGACGCTGTACTGGACGGTGGAAAAACATGCCGGAGCAGAAGAAATCCGGGATTTCCAAGTAGTAAAGGTGATTTTCGAGAGCGGTGAAACCTGGACAAAGCCGGAGGCCCCCCTTTTCTCTCAGGCCTTTTTGTATGCGACCAACCAAAAGAACGATAACGACCGCTATTTGCTGAACGAAAACCGCGAGCTGACACTGGTGGACTACTCCTATTCGTCGGAAAGCCGCCTCTGGTACATCTGGAATGACGGCCCCGGCTGGGTCCCCTTCAGCCGGGATATTGTGGCAAGCTGTCAGGTGTGGGCACCCGAAGTCCGCATCCGGCTGGAAATTAACGGCGACCCTGCGCTTTCTGTGACGGCAGAGTATGCTGTCACCCCCTCACCCGGGGTGGTGGCCATGCATTTTTATGCTACCGGGGAAACGGTGCAGACAAAGCCGTCGGAAATATCCTACCTCCGGACGGTGGGTACGCCTGCAACGGCGGCAAATGTGCACACTGTGGATTCGGGGCTACCCATCGGGGACGTACCCCTTTGTGTGGGCCTCTGGGATTATACGGAAGCCGAAGAACGTACCTGGTACATATGGGACGGCAAGGAGGAATGGCTACCTTTCTCCTTTGACCGGGCACCGATTTGCGAAATCTGGCGGACAGGGACCGTGTATCTGAAGCTTGCTTACCCGGACAGCGAGGCGGTATATGCCTTGTCAGTGAAAGGGGTCTGATATGTTTACAAAAGTGAACACCTGCTGTCTGCAGGGAATAGACGGCCATCTCGTCTGCGTGGAAACCGACGTTTCGCCGGGCTTGCCGGGCTTTGAGGTGGTGGGCCTGCCGGATGCCACGGTAAAGGAAGCCCGGGAAAGAGTACGGGCCGCGATTAAAAACTGCGGTTATGAATTTCCGGCGCGGCGGCTGACGGTAAACCTTGCACCGGCAGATATGAAAAAAGTGGGCAGTATGTTTGACCTGCCTATTGCCGCGGCTATTTTACTGGCTACGGACCAGGTACAGGCGGCGGCAGAAAACTATGTTTTAATCGGGGAACTCTCCCTGGCCGGAGAAATACGCCCTGTGCCCGGCGTTCTGCCTCTTGTAATGGGGGCACGGGCGGCCGGGATAGAAAATGTAATTGTACCTGCAGAAAATGCGGAAGAGGGAGCTCTTTGCGAAGGCCTTCATGTCTTCGGCGCCGCTACGCTTGCGGAAGCGATGGCGCATCTGGAAGGCAAAACGCCGCTCCCGGAAACCACCGCCGATGTTGCCCGGCTTCTGGAGGACAGCCAGATGGCCATGGGTGATTTTGCCGAGGTCAAGGGCCAGGAAAATGTGAAACGGGCACTGGAAATTGCTGCGGCAGGCGGACACAACATTCTGATTATCGGTTCACCGGGGTCAGGAAAAAGTATGCTGGCCCAGCGGCTCCCCTCCATTCTGCCGCCCATGACCGCGGCAGAGGCACTGGAGGTTACCCGCATTCACAGCGTGGCCGGGGCACTTCCCCCCGCGTCTCCACTGCTGACTGTCCGTCCCTTCCGGGCACCGCATCACAGTGCGTCCACCGTAGGGCTTACGGGCGGCGGCGCGAGTGTGCGTCCCGGTGAAATTTCGCTGGCCCACAGAGGGGTACTGTTTTTAGATGAGCTGCCGGAATTCCGGCGCGATGCCATGGAAATTCTGCGCCAGCCCATGGAGGACGGCACTGTGACCGTGACCCGTGCGGCGGCAACGCATACCTACCCCAGTGATTTCATGTTGGTGGCGGCCATGAATCCCTGCCGGTGCGGCTATTACGGCGATAAAACCCGCCGCTGTAAGTGCACCGCCTCGTCCATTGCCCGGTATGTGGGAAAAATCAGCGGGCCGCTTCTTGACAGAATTGATATCCGCGTGGAGGCAGAAACTGTTACATATTCCCAGCTTTCCGCGCCGCCGGCAGAGTCCTCGGAACAAATACGCCGACGGGTTACAAGGGCGCGGGAATTGCAGGCAGAACGGCTTTCTGCCCTGGGACTTTTCTGCAATGCCCAGCTTTCCAAGGATGTGGAGGAACGGTGCGATCTGACGCCTGCCGCCGCCTGCATGGCAAAGGAAGCGTTTACAGCTATGCAAATGAGCGCGCGGAGTTACACCCGGGTTTTAAAGGTGGCCCGGACCATAGCGGACCTGGATGGATGTGCAAAGGTACAGGACCACCATATTGCCGAGGCCTTCCGGTACCATCTGCCCGGGGACCGGCTGGATGTCTGATAACAGAAAACAACAAAAAAGAGCCGACCGCCCCGATAGATTCGGGGCTGTCGGCTTCTTGCTACGCTAACATAACAAGGTTTTCCGAAAAACCCGAGCGTTTAAGAGGTGTACTCGAACAGTAAACGGAGCAGAGAAAATCACTGCCCCGTTTCACTAGTATAAAAACAATCTAATTCCCATTTTAAGGGATTTGTGTCTATGTATTCCCATATTTTCTGATAATCTTTTTCACCACGAATTATATGGTCGTGATAAGACCTTTGCCAAAGGGTGTTGCCGAATTTATTTGTTGTGTATGATTTTAATTGACCGATTACGTTTTGTAGGGGAGGGGTTCCATCCCCTCCCGAATCTTCTAAAATCACAATTAAATGTATATGATTTGGCATAATTACATATTTATCAATCGAAATTCCAATATAATTACCGTTAATATATTGTATTGATTTTTCAATTTCTTTTCCTATTGATGTTACTGTGTTTTTCGGGAGGGCACAGAGGCCCTCCCCTACAATGTTTGACAATATACATTTCCTGTTGTGTGTGCATATCGTAACAAAATATGCCCCAGGTGCCCCATAATCATATCCTTTTAATCTTGTTGTCTTTCGTTTTGGTAAATCCATTATTTCACCCTGCTGTTATCAATACCATACTCTAACAAAATATTAATCAATTCATTTCTTGACCGATTTGTTTCTTCGGATTTTGTTCTCACAGAAAATGTTTTATATCCATCTTCGCCTTTTAAATCTACTGTCCTTAACGGTACACCTCTTAGTTTGTTAGGGTTTCGTGAGGTTCTTATTTTCACAATTCTTTTACGACGGTGCACTGCGTGATGCCGTAATAAGCAAAACACCGCACAGCTGCTTCGTCTATCCGTTCTCCGGCCGCGACAATGGGCACAGCCGGCGGGCAGGACAACGTCGGAGATGCAAGAATACGACCCATGCTTTCTTCGGCGGGAATATCCTCCCGGGGTACAAACAGTGCCTCCCGGATACGAAGGACCTGTTCTCCTTTGCCCGGCAGAGGCGGTTTTTCCGTAATTTCCGGCCGTTTCGGAACAGCGGCCAGTACCCTTTGCAGATGGTCAAGGCCCTCCGCACCTGTTTCCGGCGTTACCATCAGCACGAGAAAATCCGGGTCGGCAAACTCGCAGATGATATTTGCTTCGGCCAGAAGCCGTGCCAGATCCGTGCCCCGGTATCCGTAGGCTTTTGCCGCGACAGTAAGCTTTTGTGGCTCATCCCCCACAAAGTAGAATCCCCGGTTTTCCAGATTTCTCCTTGTTTTTTCCACCGCCGGCAGAAAGGATGCCAGCCGTTCGGTGTGCCCGGCCAGATACGGATTCGCCTTATCCAGCGACTGCAGTATCAGATAGGACGGGCTGGTGGAGCCAAACAGGGCCAGTGCCCGCCGGGCCTCGTTTTTAAGAACCGGAGGGGCCGACGGTGAAATATGCAGATACGCGCCGCCGGTGAGCACGGGCAGGGTTTTGTGGGCAGAATCACAGCACATATCTGCGCCCAAATCTATAGGATGACGGCTTTCAGGAAGAAACTTCAGGTATGCTCCGTGGGCGTTATCCACTAAAAACAACAGATTGTGCCGACGGCAAACGGCGGCCAGGGCCCGGATATCCGAGGTCTGGCCTAAATAATCGGGACTGGTAATATACAGAGCAGTCGGCTTTTCCGGTAGTTTCAGTATCGCAGCTTCCACCGCTGCCGCATCCGCGCGGCAGGAAAGGTAGTCCGTGCCGCGGCAATATAGCCACGACACTGTAGCATCTGCCATGCACGCCGCGCTGATAAAGCTCCCGTGGGCGTTCCTGCCTGCCAGAATATGAAGCGGTTTTCCCTGTGCCTTGGCATGAAGGGCGGCCAGGTACACCATGGCCCGGATGCCGTGGGAGGACCCTTCGGTGGAATACAGCGTTTTACAGCCAAACAAGGCCCCGGCGTTTTCCTCGCTTTCCCGGATGATGCCGGAGGGCGCATACAGACTGTCCGCGCCGTCAATTTCAGTAATATCCCCGCTCCATGCACCGGTACCCTTGTGGCCGGGCATATGGAGACGGAGGGCGTTTCTTTCTGTGTATTCCTTCACAAAATTGCAAATCGGTGTCCGCATTTTCTACTCCCTGAGTGCCCGGTCTACAGCCACCATAATAGCACATTCCATCCGTTTTTTGAATAATTCACAGCCGTACCGGTATACGCCGCGTACCGAGCCGGTGGCGTGGTACGCATTGGCCGCACAGCCGCCGGAGCAGTACAGCCGCGCCCAGCAGTCCCGGCAGTCGGGACGGGCGTACACGTTGCAGTCGGCAAACTGTTTCTGGGTTTCGGGACTGGTGACGCCCTTCCAGATATCGCCGAGACGAAAAGCCTCGTCCCCCACAAACTGGTGACAGGGGTACAAATCACCCCAGGGGGTAACGGCCATGTATTCCGTTCCGCTTCCACAGCCGGAAATCCGCTTGTAAATGCAGGGGCCGCCCTCCAGATCTATCATATAGTGATAGAAGGTAAAGGGCTTTCCTTCCTTATCCCGTTCCAGCATAAGAGCCGCCAGCTTTTCGTACTGGTCCATCACCACGGGCAAATCCTCTTTTGTCAGCTCTGCCGGGTCTCCCGCGGCACATACGACCGGCTCCATGCTCAGCTCCGTAAAGCCCAGGTCCAGCATCGTTTTAATATCTTCAAGAAAATCCGGATTTTCGTGGGTGAAGGTACCGCGCATATAGTAGTTTTTGCCGCCTCTGGCCTCCACAAGCTTCCGGAACTTCGGTACAATCCGCTCCCAGCTGCCGTTTCCGGCGTAGTCTACCCGGTACCGGTCGTGAATCTCCTTCCGTCCGTCCAGGCTCAGCACCACATTGCTCATTTCCCGGTTTGCGAAATCAATCACATCGTCATCAATCAGAAGACCGTTGGTGGTAAGGGTGAAACGGAAGTTCTTGTTTTTTTCCTTTTCGATACTGCGGGCGTAGGCCACAAGCTTTTTCACCACGTCAAAATTCATCAGCGGCTCGCCGCCGAAAAAGTCCACCTCCAGATTCCGCCGCGTGCCGGAATTTTCCACCAGAAAATCCAGAGCGCGCTTGCCCACCTCGTAGGACATCACGCTCCGTTCCCCGTTGTATTTTCCCTGGCTTGCAAAGCAGTAGGCACAGTTTAAGTTACAGGTGTGGGCGATGTGGAGACAAAGTGCTTTCACAACGCCTGCTGTTTTTTCTTTAAGAACGCCGGCAGATTCGGCAAACGTATCCGGCGCAAACAGCTGGCCGGAGGCCTTCAGTGCCGCTACCTGGTCGTAGCAGGCCGCAATATCTTCCTTTGAAGCAGTATGCTTTCCGGCAATTTCACAAAGAACCTCGTCCCGGTCCTTTTCTTCAAACAGGGCAATGATATCATAGGCCATGGGGTCCACGGCGTGCACGGCACCGGATGCCACATCTAAAACAATATTATACTGCCCCAGCTTGTACTGATGGATCATTCTTTCTCACCTCTGTATAAATAAAAACGCCGCCTGCAAAAGGCGGCGTTTTGTGCTTACTTGGATTCTTTTTCGCACTGCTGATTTGCAATGCCGCAGCTGGTCTTGCAGGCAGACTGGCAAGAGGTCTGGCATTCACCACAGCCGCCGTTTTTCGCGCTTTCACAAAGATTACGTGTCACAATTGTTTTAATATGTTCCATTTTGAAACCCTCCATAAATTCAGTTTTTTACAGTATATCATATTTTTCCCGGAAAGTCAAGCCCCTTTTGCCGCATTTTCAAAAAATGCAAAAAGCAATATTTGCTTACAGACTGTGCGGCAAGGAGCTGCAGCTTCCGTTTTGTTCAGGCTTCTCTATAGGGCGAGGCACTGTCAATAATAATCAGTTCTTCCGCTTCGTCCCATGAAATGCCGAAATCAAGCATTTTTCCAAGATCCCGGAGCCGGAAATAGTTATACCCGTCTATATTATAGGCCGCAAATACCGTCGTTACCCCGTCGATACTGACAGCTACATCATTCCGGACTGCTACGCTTGATTTCACCCATACAAGCCCCACGTCCTCGCCGGGGAGCGGCGTATAGTTCTTCCCTGTTGTGAGACGGATGATTTTTGCCGCTTCGTCCCATTCGACTTCAAAAGGCTTCTTTGTCCCCCGCATGAGTGCCGCAATATCCCGAAGCTTCACATAATTGTATCCGTCAATATTATAGCAGTTTGCCCCTTCATATTCTCCGTCCACCAGAACGCCTCCATGCCCTGAAGCGGCGACCGTTTCGTTTTCCGAAAGCGGAGCCTCGCCGTAAGGCGTTACGCGCAGATAGTCTGTTCCCGATTCGGTTGTGAAAGAAAAAAGCCCGTTGCCGTGATATGCCACGTCATTTACAGCGTGTACCCTCCTTTGCCCGTACACACCGGTATAGACTCTTTCCGCAACCTGCACACCGGCACTGTTATAAATGAAAAAGCGGTCGTACAGGTTTGCAAAATCCGTGGTAACGTTTCGCGTAATATAGTATTCGCCGCAACGGTAAAACGAGTCCCCCTGGCTGGTCAGAAGCACCTGCCCGGTCTTGTCGATAAGGCAGTTTTCCCGATCGTTTATCCGCGCATAGGAGATTCCGTTTTCAAAGCCGTAAACCAGTGCATACTGATACTCTGTCAAGAGATTCCCCTGCGCGTCAATCACTGCATACAGTCCGTCCTTCTGCACACTGGCAAGACCGTCAGAAAAACGGGTGGCACCATCGTAAACAAAGGGGATTTTCACCTCGCCGGTAAAGGCATCCACATAGCCGCACTTGCCGGTCTGCTTATCCTGGAGTGCCAGAAGATTTACGCCGTCGCGTAGCTTTCGGATGCGCCTGAACCGGCCGCGGCTGTCGACAGAGTTTGCCGCCTCCAGTGCGTAGGTCGTTTTGGCATCAAACCAGGCACCCGGCGCTGCAAGCTCGTAATTTGTACCGTATTCAACAACAAATTCGCAGGTTTTGAGGTCAAACAGCGCAAGCATTCCGTCAAAGGTTTGCGTTACCACATATCCGTCAAGCGTCGGCGGTGTAATCCGGTCATATTCGTCTCCCGGCAGAATATAAGGCTGGTAGTCGTAGTCCCTGACCTCCAGGAACATTTCAGCTTCTTTGGGTGACAAACCGATCTTTCTGACGTAACCGTACTGCGCGGCGACAATGTAGGAATTACTGCCCTCTACGCCGAAATAGCCGTCGATGAGATTGTAATAGGCCGCTTCCATGGGCGTACCCTCGTAAATCTTGCCGTCACCATCCATTGTGCAGCCGTATGCCTCGTCATAGTAATAATAGGTGTCATCGATGTAACACTCGTTCTCACTATAGATTTCTCCAAACTCTGCGGCCTCTGCCAGCTTCTTCTGCCAGGTGGCCTCAAGCCCTTCGGCGATGGTTTCTGCACCGGCGGCCATACCTATGCCGCAGAAAAGCAGCACCGCCGAAATAAAACAGATGAATTTTTTCATGAGAATCCTCCTATGCTGTAAAAAATCATATAAATTATATCATATTTACATAAAAAAAGCAACATTTTTTTCCGGCCTTTGAGAGAACTCCGGAGGGAAGGGAAGAACAGCTTGACAAAGAATGGGACTTTTGCTATAATAATGATGGTCAAGCTTCATGAACTGAAGAAGGAGATTTTTCATGGATTACTTACAAAAACCAAAATACCACTGCAAGCCTTTAAAGGGATGGGTGAACGATCCGAACGGACTGGTGTATTTCGACGGATATTACCATGTCTTTTATCAATATTCTCCTCATTTTGAAACACCGGGACAGGAGCCGAAGCACTGGGGACACGCACGAACAAAGGACTTTCTGCAGTGGGAGGAGCTTGGGGTTGCACTGTATCCGGATAAGCCTTACGATTGCGGAGGATGCTGGTCAGGAACAGCGATTGTGAAGGAGAATGTGCTCTATTTGTTCTATTCCTCGCTGGATAAGCCGGAAAATGGAGAAAAAGAAAGGCAAACTGTCAGTGTGGCGTATTCCAGGGATGGCATTCATTTTGAAAAGTACGAAAAAAATCCGATTATTGAAAGCTTTCCCACAGACGGGGGACCGGAGTTCCGCGATCCGGCGGTAACCTGTATAAACGGAAAATATTATTGTGTAATGGCAACCGGACATCCCGGTTCCGGAAAGGGAAGATTACTTCTTTATAAAAGCAGAAATCTGCTGGACTGGCAATATGGCGGCATCCTGCAGGAGTGGGACAATTGCTATTATACGGAATGTCCCTCGTTCGTGTCGATGGGTGACCGCTGTCTGCTCACCGTGTCCGTTTGTCCCCGGGATAAGGAACGGTATTTTTCTCTTATGTACGGACGTTTTGAAGACGGTGTCTTTTATCCTGAAATTATCGGTGAAACCGACAAAGGCCCCGACCAGTATGCCGGGCAGGTATTTAAGGACCATTTGGGTCGGGTACTTCTTATAACCTGGATTCCCGGCTGGGCCTACAGAGGATATGCAAAGCGGGATGTCGGCTGTATGTCGGTCCCGCGGCAGATTTTTATAAAGGACGGTAAGCTGTACGGCTATCCCGTCCGGGAACTGCATCACCTCATGAAGGATAATGACCCGGCGGTACAAAAAACGGAGGATGGCTTTTGCATTCAACGGACAAACCGGGAACCCGTTGTACACCGCGGCGAGGTTACGGATTTGAAAATTTTCCGGGACGAATTTATTCTGGAGGTCTTTGTGAACGGCGGACAGGAGATTTACTCGGTTTTGCTGTAAAATACACCTAAGGGCTTGACAAGACATACAATATATGATAGAATAGGAAAAAAGCGAATACACTTCGGGGCAGGGTGCAATTCCCGACCGGCGGTACAGTCCGCGAGCGCATGGCGCATGAATTGGTGAAATTCCAATACCGACAGTTACAGTCTGGATGAAAGAAGATGCATTTGTATAAAACCGTTTTCCGGCTTTATGTTTGTTTTGCACGGCACCGAAGGGATTCCTTTGGTGCATTTTTAATTTTCGGAGGAGAAAACCATGAAAACAAAAAAACTGACAACACTGGCCCTTTTATGTGCCATCGCCTATGCCGTGATGTATGTAAGCAAGCTGTTTCCACCCGTCGTTCTCTTTTTGCAGTACGACCCCAAGGACGTGATTATCGCCCTCGGCGGATTTATTTACGGACCGCTTTCGGCACTGGCCATTTCCGCGGTGGTATCGCTTTTGGAGCTGGTGACCGTAAGTGATACAGGATTCATCGGCCTTGTGATGAATATTATTTCGTCCTGCACCTTTGCCTGTACCGCGTCCATTCTATATAAGTATCGGCGCACGCTGTCGGGTGCGGTTATCGGTCTTGTTTCGGGCTGTTTTCTGACCACGGTGGCTATGCTTTTATGGAACTATTTCATCACGCCCATTTACATGCATCTGCCCCGGGAGACCGTGGCGGCACTGCTTCTGCCGGCCTTTCTGCCCTTCAACCTCATTAAGGGCGGCATGAATGCGGCCATTATGCTTCTTATTTATAAGCCCGTGGTTTCGGCATTGCGAAAGGCCGGGCTGATTCCCCCTTCAAATTCCACGGATCGGCGTATGAGCCTGCCCGTGACGATTGTAGCTGTGCTGGTGCTCTTGTGCCTTGCCGGGGCGATTTTGATTTTAAAATAAGAAAAGTTCGCTTTGGCCCTGCGCTATTCGCTTGCATGCAGTATAGTATATACTGGAAAAAGCGTGCGCTCTGATTGTTCGCCTCCCTTGTTTTTTTATTTGGTGGTCGACATTTAATCGTGTGGTAACGTTAAAGTCAGAGATGCTGCGTTTTTCGGTGTGTCTCCCCCCAGAGAGGCACACTTTTTTATGTATAATTTCCTATAATTTCAAAAATTTTCCATTTTTTTGAAAAAAGTATTGCTTTTTCTGTCAAAATATGGTATTATAATAGCACCACACTATTATGGCGTGCAAGACACGCTGCTCATTAAGTTACAGTGTACGCTTTGGCAAAAGCGTACGCTCTGATTTCTTATGCTGTTTCTTAATGAGTGCATGGGTGTGGTAACCTTGAGGTCAGAGATGCTACGTTTTTCGGTGTGTCTCTGAAAACGAGGCACACTTTTTTTATTTTCCAAAGCGAAAGGAGCAAGGCGTATGCTGGAATTAGGGATAATCCGCAAAATGGAGGATAACGGACGGGTGGTCATTCCTGCCGAGATCCGGAGGGAGATGAAATGGGAGCATTATACCCCATTGGAACTCTTTATTGATCAAGGCGGCGTTCTTCTGCGAACGTATGAAAAGACCTGTGTTTTCTGCGGCGGCAGGGACGATGTGCAGCTTTTTGAAAACAAACCCATTTGTCAAAGCTGTATCAACCGTTTACAAAAATAATACAATGAAATCCCCCGTTATAGGAACGGCACAAACCGGTGCAGTTCCTATAACGGGGGATTTCATTTTCGGACATAGTTCGGAACTTTTTTAATGCAAGGCTTCTCCCCGAGCAAAAGCGTAAGCTTTGGGTTTTTAAACATTTGTTAGTGCACTAATCATCCACATCCGTTAACTTACTGATGGGAACACCTAATGCTTTGCTGATTTTAAAAAGCGACTTCAAAGATGGAACATACACGGTGCTCGGACCTTCAAGCTGTGAAATAAAATTCAGTGACACCTCGCTATATTCACTTAACTGTTCTTGTGTCATATTGGCAAGCCGTCTGTAATATCCCACCTTCAACCCAACTTTTATGATAAACATTTGATATTCTTTTTCATTGAAATAGCTCATTATATTTCTCTCCAAGTATTTTTATTTATTATATACTATTGACAAATACATTTTTACTATGTATAATTTATGAAAAGCTTATTATTTATTATGTTTAAAGTTTTTGTGAGAAAAAAGAGTGCAGATTGGTGAAACGGATATAATCCCCTTAGAATAGTTTTGAAACATTTTTGTTATTTCAAGTGTCTACTCTAAGGGGATTATAGTAAAACTTGTGTTTTTTTACACTCCTGTTTTTACGAATACCTTGCTATTATATTTATTGGTTGCCTTTTTGCATTCTGGACTTCGCTTTCATATACGAAGAATTGGTGGTATCAGACCTGATACTTCCGTTTACTGATGCTGATATTTTCCTTCAATGCATCGATATTATCGAGTGCCTTACCTGTACCGATAGCGACGCAGGAAACGGCATCTTCGGCAACACGGACGCTGATGCCGGTTTCCTTCTGCAGAAGGAGGTCCAGCCCGTGAATCAGAGAACCGCCGCCGGTCAGAACAATACCGCTGTTGCTGATATCGCCCACCAGCTCCGGCGGGGTTTTTTCCAGAACGGAATGTACAGCGTCTACAATAGCGGCTGCCGGTTCCTCTAAGGCTTCCAGCATTTCGGACGAGGAAACCGTCACCGTTTTCGGCAGACCCGAAACGAGACAGCGGCCGCGGATTTCCATGGTTTCGTTTTCTTCGCGGGGGTATACACAGCCGATTTTGATTTTCATATCCTCTGCTGTGCGGTCACCGATGGAAATGTTATGTTTTTTACGGATAAAGCGCACCAGCGTTTCGTCAAACGCGTCACCGGCCACCTTGATGGAATTGCTGACAACAAGACCGCCCAGGGAAATAACCGCCACGTCTGTGGTGCCGCCGCCGATATCCACTACCATACTGCCGTAGGGTTTGGCAATGTCAATGCCGGCACCGATAGCCGCGGCAATCGGCTCTTCAATCAGATGTACCCGTCTGGCACCGGCCTGCATGGCGGCGTCGATAACGGCGCGTTCCTCTACCTCGGTAACCCCGCTGGGAACGCAGACAATAACGTTCGGACGGAACAGCCGCTTACTGCATACCTTTTTGAGAAAATACTTGAGCATTTTCTCCGTGGTATCATAGTCGGAAATTACGCCGTCGCGAAGCGGACGGATGGCCACGATGTTGCCCGGTGTACGGCCAATCATGCGTTGGGCTTCCAGACCCACTTCCTGCACCTTACCTGTATTTTTGTCAATGGAAACAACGGATGGCTCCTTCAGCACAATTCCCCTTCCTCTTACGTATACGAGGACGGAAGCGGTGCCGAGGTCGATACCGATATCTTGTCCATAGCCTAACATATAACAAATACCTCCTGTATAGAATTACTGTTTTTACTGTACCTATTATTATATAATTTTTTCCACCGGAAAGCAATTCTTTTTTTTAAAAGTTTTTCACGAAATTTTTTTGGATTTTTAGTATATATTATCCAAAATCAGATTTCTTTATTCTCTGCATCCGTCAGTCGGAGACGGGTATAGCGGCAAAAACCGGGCGTATAGCCGGGAATGTGCTCACCCATGGCATCCATCACGGTGGAGGGCTTCAGGTTTGCCTGGCTGCCTGTCGCAAGACGGAGAAAAAGGGTGCCGTCCTCTATTCTTGCATCGAAAATATCGGGACGGATATCGGCGGTTTTAACGCCGCTCTTCGTTTTTTTCTCTGTCAGAATTTCTGTTTTTTTCATGAACGCATCCAGCTGGTCCGCTGTCGGAAGCGTTTCGGGAAGGACAGTATACTCTGCCCGTGAAACTGCCGAAAACCGGTTTTTCTCGCAGGGCACTGCCTCCACAATTTCAATGCCGCGGGGCATTTTCGGTGCCAGCTGTGCGGCAAGGGCAGGACAAGGGGCCGTAAGTTCCACCTCAAAAAGCTCCCGTTCTCCCGTAATGCCAACCCCTAAGGGATGGGCAAAGGACAGGCAGGGGTGGGGGTTAAACCCTTCGGAAAACTTCAGCGGCAGCTCTGCCCGGCGCATGGCTCGCTGAATCAGCCGCAGAAAATCCAGATGGGAGACGAATTTCGCGTCGCCGCGTTTTGAGTACCGTACAATATATTTATGCATGACAGACACCTGCCTTCCATGCGGCCGCACCGCAGCCACTGCATTTTTCGCGGCAGTTCGGCGTAACCTCACCCTTTTGGGCACGATCCCGCTCCCGGAGAAGGAAGGTACGGGAAACGCCGCAGTCAATAACCTCCCAGGGAAGAAGCTCGTCCGTCTCCCTGGCTCTTGTGTATCGCTCCATTTCCACGCCGCAGTCGGCAAACGCTTTCTGCCAGCGGTTAAAATCGAAATGCTCGCTCCAGCCGTCGAAGCGACAGCCTAAGCCAACTGCTTTTTCCAAAACTGCGCCCAGCCGCCGGTCACCCCGGGCAAAAACGCCTTCAAGCACGCTCAGCTTCGATTCGTGGTAATTGATGGTCAGGCGTTTGGAACGCACGGTTTCACATAAAATACGCTGTTTGTCTCTCAGCTGTGCCGCCGTATTCTGCGCCTCCCACTGAAAGGGCGTATGGGGCTTCGGCACAAAGGAAGAAACGCTGGCCGTAATCTGTACCGGCTTCTCTCCCTTTTGCTTCGGCAATTCGTAGGCCACATCCACCACCTTTTTGGCAAGAAGGGGGATTCCGGCCACATCCTCGTCCGTCTCATAGGGCAGACCAATCATAAAGTACAGCTTAATGTTCTTATAGCCGCCGGCAAAGGCAATCCGGGCTGATTCCAGCACATTTTCCTCGGTGATGCCCTTGTTTATCACATCGCGCATCCGCTGGGTGCCTGCTTCGGGTGCAAAGGTCAGGCCCGTTTTCCGCACTTTCTGAATTCTTTGCATCAGCTCCATGGAAAAATTGTCGATGCGGAGGGATGGCAGGGCCAGGCTGATTTTCTTTTCCTCTGTCATATCCAGCAGTTTTTCCGTAAAGGGCGCAAGACAGCTGTAGTCACTGGTGCTTAGGGACAAAAGGGAAATCTCCTCATACCCGGTCTGTGCAATCAGCTTTTCTGCAAGCTCTAAAAGCCGCTCCGGTGAACGCTCCCGCACAGGGCGGTAAATCATGCCGGCCTGACAGAAGCGGCAGCCGCGGATACAGCCGCGGAACATTTCAAGGGAAATGCGGTCGTGCACAATTTCGCCGTAGGGAACAATCTGGGTTTCGGGGAAATAGCACTTGTCCATATCCTCCACAATCCGTTTTTTCACCTTTTCAGGGGCGGCAGGATGCAGGCGGCGCACAGCCGTCTGCCGGTCTCCGTCAAAGACGGGTTCATAGAAGGACGGAACATACACGCCCGCAATACCCGCCACAGTTTCCAGAAACGCCGCTTTGGGCTTTCCACTGTCCTTCCACTCCCCATAGGCATCCAGGATTTCCATATTCACTTCTTCGCCCTCGCCGATGATAAAAAAGTCAATAAAATCAGCCATCGGCTCCGGATTCATGGCGCAGGACCCGCCGGCACATACAAAGGGAAATCCTTCGGTGCGGTCCGCACTGCGGAGCGGAATCCGGGCAAGGCGAAGCATTTCCAGCACGTTCGTGTAGCTCATTTCGTACTGGAGGGAAAAGCCCAGCATATCAAAGTCGCCCAAAGGGTCCCGGCTTTCCAGGGCAAAAAGCGGCATGTTGTGTTTTTCCATTTCGGCCGCCATATCGTCCCAGGGCATAAAGGCCCGCTCGCACCAGGTATCCTCCCGGGTGTTTTTCAGATGGTATAAAATCCGCATACCAAGATGGCTCATGCCCACCTCGTACAAATCCGGAAAGCACATACAGAAGCGGATTTTCACCTCTGCCGGATTTTTATACACGGCACCGTACTCCCCACCGATATACCGGGTGGGTTTCTGCACGGCATTCAGAATTTTCTCAAACATAGCTTCCTCACATTACTGATATTTGTTCCGCCGGCGGATTTCCGCGGCGCGGACGCGGCGGTTTTTGGCTCTGCGCTTCCGGGTGCGGATGGAGATAAGAAGCAGCAGAAGTACCGCAAGGATTCCGTAGGTCCAGAGAGAAGTGAAAATCTGCAGAAAGAAATCGGCAATCAAATTCCTTTTTTCCACGTCCTCGCTTGCCACCAGATAGGTCTGCCCCACCAGTGTACCCTTATACCGGTATTCTACCCGGCCCACAGCCGTACCGGCCGAAACCGGAGCCACCAGGTTTTTGTTAATGTACTCCAGCTTTTCCACGTCCTGTGGTGTGGCCCAGTCAGGCAAAATGGCAGAAACGGCTGTTTCCGTATGTACGGCCACGGCAGAAGTGTTCTTTGCTTTCTGGACGGGAACGCCCTCGGCCGCTGCACCTGCTTCACACAAAAGCGTGGGCTTGCAGTATTCCGCGCCCCAGGAAAGCAGTGCGCGGCTGTCCACGAAGGACATGGACCGGCCGTCCATACTTTCGGCCCCCAGCACCACGGCAATGTACATCCCTTCCCCCGCTTTTGCAGCAGAAACGAGACAGCTTTTTGCTTCGTCCGTGTAGCCGGTTTTGATGCCGACCGCATTTGCATAGTAGTATTCACTCTGCGGATTCGTCAGGTGATTGGTAGAATTCAAGTACCGCTTTTCCTCATATTTATCCGTCGGCTCCAGCACATAGGAGCGCATCTGTACAATGTCGGCAAATTCAGGCAGCGTCATGGCATGACGGGCCAGGAGTGCCAGGTCATACGCGGTGGTATAATGCTGGGTGTTGTGCAGACCGTGGGCATTGACGAAGTGGGTGTTTTGTGCCCCCAGCTCTGCCGCCCGGCTGTTCATCATGCCGACAAAGCTTTCAATATCACCGGCAATATGCTCGGCAATCACATTGGCCGCGTCATTTGCAGAGCAGATTAAAAGGGCGTACACCATTTCCCGCAGTGTAAAGGATTCCCCTTCAAAGAGGCCGGCCTTACTGCTGTCGTAGCTGATGCTGTTCACGGCATTAAAGCTGACCGGCACAACGTCGTCCAGATTCCCGTTTTCCAGTGCCAGTATAGCCGTCATCACCTTGGTGGTGCTGGCGGGGTACGCGCGCGTATAGGCGTTTTTTTCGTACAGCACAACGCCTGATTTCGCATCCGTCAGAATCGCGCAGGGTGCGGAAACAGACGGTGCCGCCTCGGCAAAAGTGGCCAGAAGCGGGATAAGACACAGGCAGATTGCCAAAATCTTTCGTTTCAAAAAGCATCCTCCTTTTATAAAAGAAAAAATATTTTTAAATTTTGATTGAAAAATCCCGGATAATGTTATATAATATACCAAATAGCGGCTAAAAGCAAGGTTTTTTTGCAAAAAAACGAAAAAGAAGGAGAAAAACGGCGTTGAAAATCTTAATTGTGGATGATGAAAAGCTTCTGGTAAAGGGCATAAAATTTAATTTTGAGCAGGAAGGCTACCAGGTGGAAACCGCCTACGACGGCGAGGAAGCTTTGAAGCTTGCAAGAGACAAAAGTATTGATATCATTATTCTCGACCTTATGCTCCCCAAGGTGGACGGACTTTCCGTTTGCCAGAAAATCCGTGAATTTTCCCGCGTGCCGATTATTATGCTGACGGCCAAAACCGAGGATATGGATAAGATTATGGGCCTGGAATACGGTGCAGACGATTATATGACGAAGCCCTTTAATATTCTGGAGCTGAAGGCAAGAGTAAAGGCCATTATGCGCCGCACGGGCACCGGCGGGGGAGAACCGACCCGCACCAGCCGTGCGATGGGCGACGTTTCTCTCGATTATAATCTTCGCAAAATTCATATCGGTGACCGGTGGGTGGAGCTGACGGCCAAGGAATTTGACCTTATCGATTTGCTCGTTTCCAATGCGGGCAAGGTCTATTCCCGCGAGAGTCTCCTGGATATTGTGTGGGGCTACGATTATCCCGGCGATATCCGCACCGTGGATGTGCATATGCGCCGTCTCCGGGAGAAGATTGAGCCAAATCCCGCTGAGCCGAAATATATCATCACCAAGTGGGGGGTAGGGTACTATTTTCAGGAAAATTAAGCTGTTTCTCACCAGTCTCCGGCTCCGGCTTGTCGCCACATATTTCATTGTGATTTCGCTGGCACTGATGGGTATACTTTTCTGCGTTATGCAGGTTATGCAGCAGTATACAATAAAAACCTATTCCCGCGAGGTTCTGGAAAATGCCAACCGGCTGGCAGGCTTTGCAGGTGAGTACCTTACCGGAAAAGCGGATATTGTCGCCTTCTCTCCGGCTCTCCTTACAGACCGTAGTCCGGACCGCGTACTGCTTCTGGACCGGGACAGCCGGGTGCTGTATGACAGCAGTGAGGCATTGTCCCAGCGGGGAAAGATTATTTCCGCACCCTGGGTGCTTGCGGGACTTTCCGGAGAAAATGCAGTCCGGCGAACGGAGGAAAACGGTCTGCATTTTGTGCAGGTGGCCGTGCCCGTCTACAGCGGACGGACCGCCGTCGGTGTTCTGCTTGCCAAAGCCTCCTCCGAAAGACTGTATACGTACTTTTCGCACCTGCAGTACCGTCTGGTGGTTATCGGAATTTCCGGCTGTCTTTTGGTCGGTCTTTTTGCCGTATTCATTTCTTCTATCTTTGCCCGTCCCCTTTCCCGGCTGACAAGCCAGATTCGTGAAATGAGTGAAACCGACGCGCGAAAGCTGGAGCATATCCGTGGCGGAAACGAAATTACGGAGCTGGTGTCGGCCTTCAATCTGATGGTGGAGCGGATTGACGATATCGACAATCGGCGGCAGGAATTTGTTTCCAATGCCTCCCATGAGCTGAAAACACCGCTTAGCTCCATCAAGCTGATTTGTGATTCCCTTCTGCAGAATCCCGATACGGACCGGGCGATGGTCAATGAATTTCTGGAGGACATGAATGAGCAGGTGGACAGGCTGACGAGAATTGTCAATAAGCTCCTGAGCCTTACAAAGCTGGATTCCTCCGCTGTGGAGGAAACGGAGGCCTTTAATTTCTCTACGGTGAACCTGCAGATTCTGGTACAGAATGCCGTGCGTGCCCTGTCACCCCTTGCGGAAAACAAGAATATAATGATAGAAACCCATCTGCCCGACAGTGTTTTTCTGCGGGTAGATTCCGATAAGATATGGGAAGCCGTGTACAATATTCTGGATAACAGTATTAAATATACGCCGCCGGACGGGCGTGTGTATGTGGAGCTGTACCGGGATGAGGAAAATGTGTACATAACCATTTCCGATAACGGCATTGGTATGGCAGAGGGTGAATTTACTAAAATTTTTGACCGCTTCTACCGGGTAGATAAGGCCAGAGCACGCGAAACCGGCGGCACAGGTCTTGGTCTTTCCATTGCCCTGAGTGCCGTGGAGCTTCACGGCGGCTATATCGAAGTGGAAAGCCGGGAGGATGAGGGAAGTCTGTTCCGGATTGTTCTGCCGCTGACAAATGACCTGTAGGAGGGACTGTATGAAAAAAATTCTGATTCTTTTATGTGCCGTTTTCCTCCTGGGCGGCTGTGCACCGAAAAACGGTGCAACCGTGAAGCTGTATTTTACTGAAAAAGGGGAAATTGCAGAAGAAACCCGCAGTGTAGAGCAGGAGGGGAGCGTTCTGGAAACCGCCATCCGCACCCTTCTGGACGGCCCCCGGAAGATGGGGCACGAGCGGGTGATTCCGGAAGGCACAACGCTTCTGGGTGTGAATATTGTCGGTACCGTGGCGGAGATTAACCTCTCTGCGGCCTTTGATACGGGCACGGATGCACAGCGCCTCCTGTCCCGCTATACGCTGATTCATACGGCATGTTCCGCCGGGGATGTACAGAAGGTAAAGCTTCTGACAGAAGGCGTGCCGCTTCGCAGCCTGCAGGACGGGACTATGCTCGGTGCACTCGGTGCGGCAGATATTTCCCTCACAGAACCCGGTAGCAGTACACCGCTGCTTCTCACGCTGTATTTCCCCGACGCCACTGCCGCCTATCTTGTTCCCGAAACGCGGCAGATTACTCTGACGGAGGGCACGTCAACGGCTTTCGCCGCGGTGCAGGAGCTTCTTCGGGGTCCTGCATCCTCGCATCTCGTATCTGCCTTGTCGGATAAAACCGTGCTTCTGGATGCGGAAATCCGAAATGGAATCTGCTTTGTCAACATGAACGCCGAATTTTTGAAAAACACCACCGGCGGCAGGACCTGGGAAACCGCCGCTGTCTACTCCATTGTCAATACACTCACTGCCCTGCCGGATGTGCAGGAGGTCCGTTTTCTGGTGGAGGGGGAGACCGTGTCCGGACCCGGAACCATAAATCTCCTCGGCGGATTTACAGAAAACAAATCCCTGTATATGCCCGCATAACACAGGATGTACCTTTCCCCGGAAAAACGGCGGAAAGCTTGTCAAATTTATACGAAGAAAGGAACAACGCACCATGAAACAAACATTTGAAGAACTCTGCCGGGCCGCACGGTCGGCGTACTCCATAGATGCGCCGCTGTATCAGCGATATAATGTAAAACGCGGCCTCCGTAATGCGGATAACACCGGCGTTTTAGTCGGACTCACCAACATCGGCGACGCCCACGGTTATATTATGAATGAGGGCGATAAGCTTCCGGACCGCGGTGTACTGCGGTACCGCGGTATTGATGTTTATGATATTGTACGTGCCTGCCGGGAGGAAGACCGGCACGGTTTTGAAGAAATTACGTACCTTCTTCTTTTCGGCGTTCTGCCCACGAAAGAGGAACTTCGGCGTTTTTCGAGCCTTCTGGGAAGCCGGCGCACTTTGCCGGAGGGCTTTACGGAGGACATGATTTTAAAGGCTCCCAGCCAGAATATTATGAATAAACTGGCCCGTGCTGTGCTGGCAAGCTATTCCTACGACGATAACCCGGACGATAATTCTCTGGAAAACATGCTGCGGCAGTCCATTGAGCTTATCGCCCGTTTTCCCACCATGGTTACCTACGGCTATTATGCCAAGGTCCATTATTATGACAAGAAGAGCCTGATTATTCATGAGCCGGACCCCTCCCTTTCCACCGCAGAAAACTTCCTGCATATGATCCGGCCGGATAACACCTTCACAAAGCTGGAAGCAGATACCCTGGATGAGTGCCTGATTATCCACGCGGAGCACGGCGGCGGTAATAACTCGTCCTTTACCACCCACGTGGTTTCCTCCACGGGTACAGATACCTACTCAGCCATCGCTTCGGCCATCGGGTCTCTGAAGGGTCCGCTCCATGGCGGTGCCAATATCAAAGTGCGGGAAATGATTGACAGCTTCAAGAAAAACGTGAAGGACATCACCAGTCGGGAAGAAGTGGGTGCCTATATTGAAAAAATTCTGAAAAAGGAAGCCTTTGACGGTGCAGGACTTGTCTACGGCATGGGCCATGCGATTTATACGCTTAGCGACCCGCGTGCCGTTATCCTCAAGGAAAAGGCCGCGCTTTTAGCCAAGGAAAAGGGCAGAGAGGATGAATTTACCCTCTACGCCCTGATTGAAGAATTGACACCGGGCCTTTTCTGCAGTATCAAGGGCGTGGAAAAGGAAATGTGCGCCAATGTGGACCTGTATTCCGGCTTTGTGTATAGTATGCTGGGAATTCCCCACGAACTATATACGCCTCTCTTTGCCATCTCCCGTGCCGCAGGCTGGTGTGCACATCGCATGGAAGAGGTGCTGACCGGTGGAAAGATTATCCGTCCGGCATACAAGAACGTGTTCCATAAGGAGCCCTATACGGCCATTACCGACCGGTAATAGAGGAATAGGAAGTATTTGAATACAGAAAGGAAGTGCAGTACATGGATTTCTGGGAAAACCTGAAAGACAAGGTCACACACGCCGGCCACACGGTGGCCAAAAAATCCACTGAGCTTGTGGAAATTACCAAGCTGAAGGTAGCTATCACCGACACGGAGACGACAATTGACAAAACACTCCGGAATATGGGAGAAGCACTGTACGAAGCCTACAAAACCGGTGCCGAGTCTTACACCTCACTCGAGGAAAGCTGTGAGGAAATTGACGCCGCGTATGCCAAAATCGAGGAGCTTCGCGCCCGTATTGCCGAGCTGAAGGATGTAAAAGCCTGCCCGGCCTGTAAAAAGGAAATGGAAAAGGATGCGTTATTCTGCTCCGCCTGCGGAGAAAAATTTGAATAAAATATAGGTACCTGTAAGCTAAAAAGCCATGGTGTAAACGATTTTTGAATCGGCTTCCACCATGGCTTTTTTTTATGCTCCGGGCAAGGCTTTTTTAACAAAAACCTTGACATTTTCGACAAGATATGGTATGCTTTAAGAAAAATGAGGAGGATGAAAAAATGAATTGTAACAAATGTGGAGCAGAAATCAGTCCCGGTGCGGCTTTTTGTGTCAATTGCGGAGAGCCGGTTTCCGCACCCCAGGCGGCACCGCAGCCGCCGGTAACACCGCAGCCCCAGGCAGCCCCCCAGCCCCAGGCAGCCCCCCAGCCCCAGGCAGCCCCCCAGCCCCAGGCAGCCCCCCAGCCGCAGGCGACACCAGCCCCGCAGGCTGTACAGTATGCTGTACCGGCACCGGTGCTTCCCGGAAAGGGCATGGGAATTGCCGCTATGGTACTCGGTATAGTTTCGCTGGCTTTATTCTGTATATGGTACATCTCCATTCCGTGCGCAATTGTCGGCGCAGTTTTGGGTGGACTTTCTGCAAGTAAGGCAAAAGAGGTGGGCGCGAAGAACGGAATGGCAACAGCGGGACTTGTATGCTCAATTATAGCAATCGGTCTCGCAATTTTGTTCGTAATTCTTGTGGCAATCGGTGTTGCAAGCATGGGTGCCTTTCTGTAATTGAAAAAGAGAACGAAAGCATTTGCGGTGCTGTTTCTGGATGTTCTTTTGTGCGGAATGCTTTTTGCCGTTCCCTCTATAGCACAGTGGATGTCAGAAAGAGTTCCTGCGTGCATCTTTTTGAAAAACGGCATACTGTGTCCCAGCTGTGGTGCCACCCGTTGTATCAGGGACATGAGCCTGGGGGCATTTTCGTCGGCTTTTTGGTATAATCCGTTTGTTTTTTGCCTGGTTCTGTACATAGGAGGCGTCGTTCTGCTCATGAATCTGAGCGGTTTGTTTCATCTCCGGTTTGCCAGAAACGCAGTCGCCTTCGCCGTGCATTACAAAACACTCGTTACTTTAATGGGCTGTTTTGCGGTGTTCGGATTGCTGAGGAATTTTGTATAAAAAACGGCTTTCTTATGAGACGTGCTTTTAAGGATAGTAATTTAAAAGGCAGAAACGAGCGATTTCGTTTCTGCCTTTTATCGTAGGGGACGATTCACGAATCGCCCGTTTTCATAAGGTTTTAGGATTATTTTAAAAGTTTGGAAAATGGCACACATTTTCCCTGCTTGTTACAGCAGCGGACAGGTTAACAGGTCATAATCAGCTTGAAATCAAATGGTTTTGTAAAAATAAATTTTTGCAGTACGTTTATTGGGAATAACTATTTTTAACCCTTCTTCTATAAGCTCTTTTCCGCTTATGATGAACTCACCGCCGTCTATATCCGTAAACAGATACTTACAGTTTTCGTTTATTCCACAGGGCGTAAATGTTGCTGTTTCATATGGCGAATTTTCGCGCCTGAATATCTGAACAATGCCATCCTTTTCCGACGGGCGGTCAAACTGCACGGCACACCATGTATCAAGCTTATCCGAAAAGTCCGTAAGAGGATAAAAGTCCTCGGAAAAATACGGACGAACCTTTAAGTATTCTTCCGTGTACTTTTTGATAAAATCTATTTTCTCTTTTGTATCACAGAAACCTTCTCTTTCGGAAAAAGAATGGTTTGTTGTCATAGATGAATCATAGGCACTTCTGATTCGATATTCATCATACCCTCTTCCTGTCCCGGTCCCCGAATACGGCATCCATGTATTGAAAGTCATATGATGGCATTGAGAAGCTTCAATATCATAATTGGCTTTACACTGATAGTCACTTCTCCACAGTGGCATGCTGCGACGAAGGGTTTCTATGTCGATACGTCTTCCTCCGCCGGCGCAGTTATCAATTATCAAATTCGGAAATTTTTCAAGTAAAGAATCCCATAATTTATACAGACCGTTGATATGCTTTATTTCAGAAATGCCCTTTCTGTCCCCCCAGTCATTGCTGAGCAAATCAATCGACGAAAAATTAAAATCCTGTCTGTAGCAATCTATTTTTAATTCATCAATATAGTTCGAAAGTGTATCAAAGCAGTACTTCCATGCACTTTCATTCCCTAAATTCAGCAAACCGTCACGTACGTTGTTCTTATCCCCCAAAATAAAATATTCAGGATGCGCCAAAGCTATCGGGGTAGTGCGAACAGCTCTTTCCGGTTCAAACCATAACAGAAATTTCATTCCCGCATCGTGAACGGCTTTTGAAACATCTTTAAGTCCATTTGGATGGATGAATGGACTGACTCTCCAATCACCGACATGCTGAGGCCAGTCTCCTCCAAATTCATCGGGAGTAGGCAAGGTGCTGCCTCCATACCATCCTGCATCCATCCATATATATTCAAAAGGCAAATTATTGTTCTTGATTTTTTCAATTCTGTCAAGCACAGATGCGGTTGACATTCCGCCCCACATACAGGCGCACAAAGGACCGTACGCATCGCGCCCCTCCGTTCCTATAAGCGAAAAATGTTCTTTTAGAAGTCGTCTCCACTTGTTTTGAGAAGCGGTCACATCTCCCTCGTACGGCATTATGACAACAGACGATGTGCGAAATTTCTCTCCGGGCATCACCCTGAAATATGTATTTTCGATTTTTGATTTGAATGTTATATCCTCTTCTGTTCTTTCTATTTCACAGTTCCATTGTCCGGTCCAACCTACAGCAAAAATATATCCTTTTCCATTTTTATGCACATTAAAAAACGGAGCATTGTTTTCACTTGAGAGACCTCCGGAGGCTGAATAAGATTTTGACATGTCCGCGTAAATGTGATTTATCCGTCTGTTCTTCTTTACTACGTCCGCATCTGCATAAAATTCATCCTTTGTACATGTAGAGCCAGACGGAGCATAAATTTTTGTGGCAATATTTTTATCGGGGAGAAATGCCTCCCTTTTTCGTGGGTCTTCGTGTCCTAACGGAAGAGCACAATTACAATCCCATAACTCGGATAGTATTTCGGTAGGTGTATCGGATGTGTTTTCGATATAGTTAACCCATTCGTATGCACCAAATTTTTTATATTTTTTGGCAACATTGGTTACCTTGAGTCCACCCTTGAAGGAATATGTAGTAGTCAGTGCATCTTCGGTTTCTTCTATCTGGGATTTATACTCCAAATCCCATGCATTTTTATTGCCAAGTTTAAACGAAAATCTTTTATTTTCTTTTAAAAAGTTCATTGATAAATTCCTCCTTATATAAACATAACTGTGCCGATAACACACAAAACGATACTTACAATTAAATTTTTTGATAGCCTTTCTTAAAAGAAAATTTCACCTCCTTTTTAGCTATTATATCAATTAAATTTTCATATTTATATTGAAAATTCACCAAAAAATATGATATAATCACCAACAGAAGGTGATTTTGTGAAATTAATAAGTAACCACGAACATTTCGACAGTGTCAGGGCGTTTGCGTTTTCGACTACATACGCAGAACTGTATGCCGACTCAGTTGAAAATGTAGATGATTCGCATATTCACGAAGAATGTGAAATATACGTAAACCTGAGTGGCGATGTATCTTTCGTTGTCGAAAACCATATTTATCCCATAAAACCCGGGGATATTATAATTACCCGCCCCTTTGAATATCACCACTGTGTTTACCATAGCAATAAACTGCACAGGCATTTCTGGATTTTATTTTCCTCATCGGGAAATGAATATCTGTTAGATGCTTTTTTTAACAGAAAATCCGGCAATGCGAACCATCTGTTCCTTTCTCCGGAGGATACCGATGCGCTCATATCTCTTTGTTATAAAATGACAGAAGAAGAGCCTCTGCAAAGCAGGAAATACTATAATTTTTTTAAGTTGATTACTATTTTGCAAAATGCAAATGCTGTTAAAGGCAATGCTGTAAATTACCCGTCAGACACATATTATGCCATCAAGTATATCAACAGTTATTTTGGAAATGATATATCTGTGTATGAAATCGCAAAAGGAGCGCATGTGAGTGTCAATACATTAGAGCGTCATTTTAAGAGAACTTTGAACATTTCTCCGTATGAATATATAAAAAAGAAACGACTGACAAATGCATTAAAGCTATTGTCAAATGGTTGTACAGTTGCTGAAGCTTCTTCTCAAAGCGGATTTCCTGACTATTCAAATTTCATTGCTCTTTTTAAAAAGACCTACGGAATAACACCGCTAAAATACAAGAAAAATAAGCATAATCTATAGAAAAAGAGCGCGTCTCGTCAGTGAAAATCACGCACTGAAACACGCTCATATTTTTCTGACTTCAAAACCTAATCTTCCTTGCCGGCATCCAGCTTATGCAGGGCCGTTTTTATTGGTCATAGTTTTTTCGGAACTTTTATATCTGATTTTTTGCATGACAAAGAAGGCAAGGGAAAGACAAAACAGAAAAATGCTGATCCACTTGGACGTGGTAAGGGCGAAAAACTGACCGCGGACCGCATCGCCCCGTAAACACTCTGTGCAAAAGCGCAGGATAGAGTACAGGAAAAGATAGCGGAAGAGTAAGGTCCAGCTTTTCAGCTCTTTTTTTGACCAGAATAGCAGGCAGAGCATAATGCAGATGTCAAAAAAGGCTTCCACAAACTGAACGGGAAAATACCCCACGTCCGCAGGAAAAGGAAAAACAGTATCCGGGTAATATATCGCGCCCGGGCCGTCATATTCTATGCCATAACAACAGCCGGCCAGTGCACAGCCGATTCTGCCAATCGCATGTCCCAGGGGAAGAAAGGGGACAATGGAAGATTCCAGACTGGCAAGGGGAAGCCCTGCAATTCTTGCGCCCAAAAAGGCTCCCAGAATCCCGCCGATGAGCCCGCCGTAAAAAACCAACCCGTCGCCGGTCAGGAAGGAAAAGTCTCCTGATGCCAGCATGGCGGTAATATCAGCCCACGTGTATGTGACCAGAATGTACAAAAGTTTTGCGAGAAAAATCGCATTTGCAACTGCTGTCACGCCTACAATGATAACGTCCTCCATGACAATGCTTTTCTGCTTTGCCCGCCGGACGGACAGTGCAAAAACCAGAAAAAAGGCAAGAAGCATACAAACACCATAGGATGGAATATCGCGCGAAAAAATGCGGAATAAATACGGATACATAAACCTCACCTCGGAGTATAGAAAACAAAAACCCCGCCGGTCTGTAAAATCGAAAGCGGGATTTTTGATGGTTTCACCATTTTGATTTTAGAGCAGAGAACCAATGCAAGCGGCACAGGCAATCCAGCAAATTACGCCAAGAGCCACAGAAATAATGGACAGGACCAGACCTGCTGTGGCCATGCCGGAAGCACCGGGCTTCTTTTTAGCAATAGCACCAAGAATGATACCGAGAACGCCGCAGAGAAGAGCCGGCCAGCCGAGAGCACTGAAAAACAGCGAAAATACCAGAGAAACAATGCCGAGAACAAGCGATGCAACAGCCATGAGTACAACCCCTTTCTTTTTCGTATGCTATAAGTATACCATATTCGACATAATTTGTCAATGAAATTTTTTCTTTTTGTTCATATTTTAGCAAAAAACGAAGAAAAATACCCCCCCAAACCGAAGCCGGGGGGGCAAAAAGCCCGCCAGTGTAATATCAGGCGGCATCCGAACTGAGCAAACAGCCGGCAACGCACCGGATAAAGCAAGCCAGCGTTGCAAAAAGCAACGAAAGGAAGAAAATCAGTGCACCCACAAGCAGTGCAAAGAGGAAGCTGGCGGCTGCAGGGGGAAACGCCAGCAGAATCACGGCCAGCAATATTGCGCCCAGAACGGCGAGCAGCAAAATCCGAAGAATCGGGCAGGCACAGGCTCGCACATCACTGTTTCGGATTGCAGGGGAAAGGACCAGCAAAAGAGCCAGAAACAGAATGGCGATACCGCCCACAATCGCCACAAAGAGGGGCGAAAGGGTAATAAAGCCCAAAAACTGCAGAAATGCTGCGATAATGCCGATGAGTACGCTTGCAACAAGGGCCAGGCCCGTGCAGTTTACTTTGCAGCAGCAACTGAAGTTTGTCATAAAAATCACCTCCGATTGCAGTATATGCAGTCGGAGGCAAGGCTGTGCAGAAAAAGGCGAAAAACAGGATTTTTTGACAAAAGATGAATACTACACAACAAATCCGCCGTTTATGGCGATGACCTGGCCTGTCAGAAAGGGTGCTTCTGCGGCATAAAGCACAGCACCGGCCACGTCCCGGGGTGTGCCGATGCGGCCGAGGGGTGTTTCTTCTGCCAGAGCCTTTTTGTCTTCGGATGAAAACCCGGCCAGCATTTCTGTTTCAATGACGCCGGGCGACACGCAGTTTACGCGAATATCTGACGGCCCTACTTCTTTGGCAAGCGCACGGGTCATTCCGATTACAGCAGCCTTGGCTGCAGAATAGTGCACCTCGCAGGAAGCACCGACCTGCCCCCACATGGAGGCGATATTTACAATGCTCCCGGCTTTTTCACGAATCATTCCCGGCAGAAAAGCGCGGCAAAGACGGTAGGTGCCCTTAACATGTACGTCAAACATGGCATCCCACTCGTCCTCGGTAATATCGGTAAACAGCCTTTGCGCCGCAATTCCTGCATTATTTACCAGTACGTCGCATCTGCCCACTGCCTCCGTAAACGTCCGGACGGATTCCGCCCGGCACACATCCAACTGCAGTGCTGCACCGCCGATCTCTGCGGCCAGGGCTTCTGCACTCTTTTTGGAATGGTTATACCCGACAAAAACTTTGTAGCCGGAAGATGAAAGCATCCGGCAGATTGCACTTCCAATACCGCCGGCCCCGCCGGAAACAGCCGCTGTTTTCATGTTTTTTCTCTCCGTTATCTTTTAAATTTGAATACAACAAATCAACCATAAGCCTTTGGCTATGGCTGATTAAACTGCTGTTTTCAGAAAAAAGCAAAAAAAGCTTTAGGCAGCAATTGCCTGATACTTCAATGCCATCTGCGATTTTTTGCGGGCTGCCGTATTCTTATGCACAATGCCCTTGGCAACGGCCTGGTCCAGCTTCTTCACTGCATAGCGGTATGCTGTGGTCGCAGCTTCTGCGTCCTTGTTTGCAACAGCGATTTCAAAACGCTTGATAGCGGTTTTGAGTGCAGACTTAATCATCTGATTACGCAGTGTCTTCTTTTCGATAACCAGAACTCTCTTTTTAGCAGACTTAATGTTAGGCATGATTTCACCTCCCAAAATAGTGACTATGATAGTATAACACATCTTTTTGCAAAAAGCAAGATTTTTTTCAAAAATTTTCAAAAAAAACTGATTTCCAATTTTTTCCGTGTGTATTCTGGCCGCAAATACACATACTGTAACAGGAATCAAATACGGCAAGCGTAAATTTTCTTTACATGTTGCCGCAAAAAAGGAGTTGGAGTTTTTGGATAACACCGCACTGGTACTTGTGATTCTCGGTGCCCTCAATTGGGGTGCCATCGGATTGTTCGGCGTTGATATCCTGGGCACGCTGCTCGGCGGTCAGGCTTCCGTTCTCGCCCGCATCGTCTTTTCTGTGGTAGGGCTGGCAGGACTTTGGTGTATCACCCTTTTATTTAAGGAAAAGCTGCCGGCAAACCACAGAGGGGAGTAGCGTATATCCGGCTGTAGAATGAATTATTCATTTTACAGCACCTTACATAATGAGGGGGGGAGAAGAATGCAGGAGGAAAATGCGGCGCAGATACAGGAAAGCGGCTCGGTGGATATCCGTTCGTCCCGGGGGAATTTTCATTGCCTGACGATTATCGGGCAGATTGAGGGGCATATGCTTCTTCCGCCGCAGAATAAAACCACGAAATATGAACATGTGATTCCCCGGCTTGCGGCCATTGAGGAAAGCCCGGATACGGACGGGCTTCTGCTCATTCTGAACACAATGGGCGGCGATGTGGAGGCGGGGCTGGCCATTGCGGAAATGATTGCCGGTATGAAGAAACCGACGGTGTCTCTCGTGCTTGGCGGCGGGCACAGCATCGGTGTGCCCCTGGCCGTTTCCGCTGATTTTTCTTTTATTGCACCCACGGCCACCATGACACTGCATCCCATCCGCTATAGCGGCACGGTGGTGGGGGCACCCCAGACCTTTGCGTATCTCAGCCGTATGCAGGAACGGGTGATTCGGTTTGTAACCTCGCATTCCCGCATGTCGGATGAGGATTTCCGTCGCATGATTCTGACCACCGGCGAACTGCTCGGTGACGTCGGGACTGTCCTTCTGGGACACGATGCAGTGGATATAGGCCTTATAGACCGGGTGGGCGGCCTTTCGGATGCGCTGGAGATGCTTTATAGCATGATTCAAAAATAGACAGGAAATGTAAAAAGTTCAGAACGCAAAAGCAGGTCGTTTGAGGGACTGCTTTTGCGTTCCGGACATTCGTCTATTCTTCTTCGTCCTCATCTTCCGGCGGAACAAGCTCCGAAAGTGCGCCTTCATACTTCCGGAGGGCCGCCGCGGCCTGCAGACGCATTGTGTGTATTTCGCTTTTCAGCACCGACATTTTGCTTTCCATACGGATGGCTTCCTGCTCCTTCTCCCGGAGCAATGCCTCGCCTCTGGCCCGTGCCTCCTCTAAAATGGAATCCGCTTCGCGCTGGGCACTGATGACGGCACGGGACACCGAGTCCCGCTCTGCCTCCAGAGCTGAGAGCTTTTCAAATAGCTTCGCATTTTCTTTCACAGCCGCATCCGCTTCTGCACGGGCGGCCTTCGTGGCCTCCTGCTCCAGCGAAAGCTGTGCCTCGTATTTTTTTATCAGCGTGTCAATATAAGCCGCAACATCCTCGCGCTTATATCCGCCCATGGTTTTCCGAAGTTGCAATTCTTCCATTTCTGTTCCTTTCCTCCGCCGGTGCGGACGCTTATTTTTCGAGAAGTGCAATGCCGTTCCGGATGCGGCGCAGACTTTCTTCCCGGCCTAAAATCGCCGCAAGCTCAATGCCGCCACCGGGGGTAAACGCTTTACCGGAAAGGGCTGTGCGAAGCGGCCAGAGAATAATGCCGTTCTTCACTTCCATCTGCTGGGCAAGACCCAAAAGGGCCTCGTGCAGGGCGTCCTTTGTCCATTCCGTCATCCCTTCCAAAAGCGGCAGAATCGCCTTGAGGGAGGTGAGGGAATTTTCTGTGTCGGTTTTCATCTTCTTGTGGCAGTACAGCTCCTTGTCGTAAGCGGGGAGTGCGTCGATAAAGTCAATCTGCTCCTCAATATCGCAGAGCCGTTCCGTGCGCTGCTGCAGTACAGAACTGAGTAGCCTGAGATCCACATCGGTGTGGATGCACTTTTCATAGTAAGGCAGGGCCTTTTCATGAAATTCTTCCGGAGACAGGGCGCGGATATATTCGCCGTTGAGCCAGCGAAGTTTTGCCTCGTCAAAAATAGCCGGAGATTTGCTGATGCCCTTTACATCAAATAGATTGATCATGTCCTCCAGGCTCATAACCTCACGCTCATCACCGGGGCTCCAGCCAAGGAGGGCGATGTAGTTGAGTACGGCATCCTTCAGATATCCCTTTTCCACAAAATCAGCGTAGGAGGCATCCCCTTCGCGCTTGGAAAGCTTTTTGTGTGCGTCCTTCATAATGGCACTGCAGTGGATGTACTGGGGGATTTCCCAGCCGAAGGCTTCGTATAAGAGGTTGTATTTCGGTGTGGAGGACAGATATTCACTGCCCCGTACCACGTGGGTGATGCCCATGAGATGGTCGTCAATAACATTGGCAAAATTATAGGTGGGCATTCCGTCAGACTTTAAAAGAATCATATCGTCCAGTGTGTCGTTTGGTGCCGTAATCGTACCGAATACTGCATCCACAAAGGAGGTGTTGCCCTCTCTTGGTACCTTCTGCCGGATAACATACGGCTCGCCGGCGGCAATACGGGCCTGTACCTCTTCCTTGGAAAGAGAGGCACAGCGGCCGTCATATTTGGAGGGGATTTTCAGTGCTTCCTGCTTTTGCCGCAGCTCGTCCAGCCGCTCCTTTGTGCAGAAGCAGTAGTATGCGGCCCCTTTTTCCACCAGCTCTTCGGCGTATTTTTTATAAATCTCCATCCGCTCGCTCTGCACGTAAGGGCCGAAATCGCCGCCCACGTCCGGACCTTCGTCATGGACAAGGCCGGTTTCAGCCAGCGTATGGTAAATGAGGTCCACGGCACCGTCCACATACCGTTCCCGGTCCGTATCTTCAATACGGAGAATGAAGTCGCCTCCCTGGGATTTTGCCAGAAGATAGGCATACAGTGCCGTGCGCAGATTGCCGATGTGCATATAGCCCGTCGGGCTGGGCGCAAAGCGGGTTCTAACTTTTGTCATTTTTTTCGCTCCTTTATTTTTCGGTCAGAAGCTTGCGAAGCTCCTGCATGAATGTATTGATATCCTTAAACTGACGGTAAACGGAGGCAAACCGCACATAGGCCACCTCATCGATGCCCTTCAGCTGGTCCATCACCAGGTCCCCGATACGGGAGGAGGTAATTTCCCGGTCCAGTGAATTCTGGATAATGTTTTCAATGGTGGAAACCATATTTTCCATAATTTCTACGGAAACAGGCCGTTTTTCGCAGGCCTTGACGATGCCGCGCAACAGCTTTTCCCGGTCAAACGGCTCTCGGCCCTTGTCCTTTTTGATGACCATAATCGGCACGCCTTCAATTTTTTCATAGGTGGTAAACCGCCGTTTGCACAGCATACATTCCCGGCGGCGGCGGATGGACGCTCCTTCCTCAGTGGGACGGGAATCCAGCACCTTACTGTCCTGTGCGTCGCAATAGGGACACTTCATATTTTTTCTTCCTTCCTGCGGCAGACCGCAAAAACTTAATATGCAGAGGGTTCAATTTTCTGAACGCGTGCGGCGTGTCTGCCGCCCAGAAATTCAGCCCCGAGCCATGCATCCACGCAGGCCGCCGCTAAAACGGGGCCTGTTACCCTGCCGCCGAGGCATAAAATGTTGGCATTATTATGCTCCGTGGCAAGTCTCGCCGAAACCGGCTCGGACACCAATGCCGCCCGGATGCCGGCATACTTGTTGGCGGCAATGGAAATACCAATGCCGGTACCGCAGCAAAGAATGCCGCGTTCACATTCGCCGGACAGAATTTTCTTCACCGCTACCCGGGCATAGTCCGGATAGTCGCAGGACTGGCCGTCACAGCCGATATCCACAAACGGGATTTCCTTTTCTGTCAGATACGCTTTCAGATACTCCTTCAGTTCATAACCACCGTGGTCACTGCCGATAACTAACATATTGTTTCTCCTTTACTGGTTCTTTTTTTCATTATATTCCCGCTCGGCCTGAGAAAGCCGAAGATAAAAAGGCTCCGCCTCGTGGGGAGATACAGGGGGGATGTGCCGTGCTGCCATGGCCACGGAAGCGGCCCTGTGATACAAAAGATGGGCGGGGGCAAAGCTTGCTGCGTCCCCCATGGTTTCCCGTATAACCGCTTTATGCACCGGTACGCCGTCACCAACAAAGAGGGCCGTGTCCAGCTCTGTCAGAAGCTGGGAAAGCGACATGGCCCGCATCGGTGTAATTTCTTCGAGTGCACCGCCCTCTGCGTAATAGGTGGCTGTGTATACCTCGCCCCGCCGCGCATCCATGATGGGCACAATCACACCGCCAAAGGCCGCCGCGTTATGGGCAAGACCTAAAAGGGTGGGTACCGGTATCAGCGGCAGGTCCGCACCGAGAGCAAGACCTTTGGCCGTACCCATACCAATCCGCACGCCCGTAAAGGAGCCGGGACCGGCACTGACGGCCACTGCATCCATGTCCCCGATGCGCTTTCCGGCGGCAGACAAGGCCGCGTCAATAAGGGGCAGAAGGGTCTGGGAATGGGTAAGCCCGTTATTTACAAACTGTTCACTGAGAAGCGTGTCGCCGTAAAGGACAGCGGCACCGGCACTTTGAGCCGAACTCTCAATCGCTAAAATATTCATTCTTCCTCCGTTTTTGTATCCTCGGGCGTGCCGTAAATCGGCAGAAGCACCTGCACCTTGGTGCCGCGCCCTTTGCCGCTTTGAATCGTTATCCGGCCCCCGTGGGCTTCCACAATTTCCCGGGCGATGGCAAGGCCCAGTCCCGTGCCGCCCATTTTGCGGCTTCTGGCCTTATCCACCCGGTAGAAGCGTTCAAAAATCCGGGGCAGGTCCGCATCGGGAATTCCGATGCCGGTGTCGGTGACGGTTACAATCGCCTCCGTCAGGCGCGCCGTACATTCCACATGGACCATGCCGTGCTCCGGCGTATATTTTATGGCGTTGGAGACCACATTGACAAGCACCTGCTCTACGCGGTCCTTGTCCCCGTTGACGGGGGGCATCTCCGGTGCCCGGTTATCATACGTAAAAGATAAACTGCGTTTTTCTGCCTCCAGACGCAGACGCTGTACCACGCTTTCTGCAAGGTCCGGAAGAGAAAAGGGGGCTTTCCGGAGGGCGTTGCCGTAGTCCAGCTGGGAAAGCATCAGCAAATCCCGTACCAGCCGGGTCATCCGGTCAGCCTCGCCGCAGATAACGTTCAGGAAATTTTTCTCCATGGAGCCTTCCTCGGCGGCCTCCAACAGTGTTTCGCCATAGCTTTTCACATTGGTGAGCGGTGTGCGCAGCTCGTGGGATACGTTAGCCACAAATTCCCGGCGGGAATCTTCCAGCCGCTGTTGTTCGGTAATATCCTGCAGTACCGCCACAATACCGCTGGCCGGTCCCTTTTCGGGCGTGAGCTTGGCAAAGTAGGCACGGATATGGGTGTCGCACACGGTAAGGCTCTTTTCCACCGTGTTATCCGTTTCCAGATAGAGGAGACTGTTCATGGTAAGACCTGTGTCAAGCCGGGCAAACAGCTCGTCAAAGGATTCCTCACCGTCGCCAATATCCAGCATTTTGCGGGCGGCAGGATTTACGTGCATCACGCTTCCGTCCCGGTAAAAGGCCATAACGCCGTCGGCCATGTAGGTAAGAATTGTTTCCACCTTGTTTTTTTCGGCCGCAATATCCGCAAGGGTCTGTCGCAGTTCGGATGCCATGGTGTTGAAGGAGCCGGTAAGCTGGCCGATTTCATCAGCATAGCGAACTTCAATATTGCTTTCAAAATCACCGGCGGCAATTTTTTCTGCCCGTTTTTTCAGGGATACAATGGGTGCCGTAATCGTCCGGGATAAAATCAGCCCTAAAAGCACGGCAAGGCCGAGCCCCAGCAGAAGTCCGCCGAGAATAATTGTAAAAATACTTTCCATAATGCCGTACAGCTCTTCCTTGCTGTCGCTGATATAGACAATATATGCCGTACGGCTGTGCTGCATGACGGGATAGGCATAGTCCATAACGGCACTCTGCCGGTCCACACTGCCGCCAATCCGCCCGGAAACCGCCGCCAGCACGTTGCTGGTGGCCCGGACCTCCTGTGCACCGTCCGGTGCGTACAGAACGGCCGCGTTTTTTCCGTCCAGGAGATAAAAATTGCGGTACGAGTCGATGCCCATGCGCCCTGCGAAGCTGTCAAGCAGCGTCCGGAGAGCCGCTTCCGGTGCATCTGACGATGCCGCCGTGTCCAGTTGGCTGACAAAATCAGCCGTAAAGACCGACTGCTCCATCTGCATCCGGAATTCATCATGATAATATCTTGAGATACTGTTTAGAAGGAACGTACCCACCACCAGCATAACAGATATAACCAGCAGGAGAAAAACGGTGAGCACCTTCCACTGAATCTTTTTAAACATCAGTTTGCTTTCAGGTAGTAGCCTACGCCGCGTTTTGTGATAATATACTGCGGCTCGGCAGGGTTGTCCTCAATCTTTTCGCGCAGACGGCGGATGGTTACGTCCACGGTGCGCACTTCACCGAAATATTCGTAGCCCCACACCTGTTCCAGAAGATTTTCACGGGTGAAAATCCGGCCGGGATGCTGGGCGAGGAATTTAATCAGTTCAAATTCCCGGAGTGTCAGTTCAACGACCTGCCCGTCCCGGGTAATCTCATACCGGTCGCACAGAATGCAGAAGTCACCGAAACGAATCACTTCGTCGGTTTTGGCCTCCTCGGCGTCCAGCCGGCGGAGATGGGCTTTTACTCTGGCCATCAGCTCCCGCACGCCGAAGGGCTTGGTAATATAATCATCTGCGCCCATTTCAAGGCCCAGCACTTTATCCAGCTCCTCGTCCCGTGCAGTCAGCATCAGAATCGGAACACGGCTCTTTTCGCGGACGCGGCGGCAGACATCAAAGCCGTCTATGCCGGGAAGCATTACGTCCAGAAGAATTAAATCCGGGGCCTTGGAGAGAGCCATGGAAAGGCCGGTTTCTCCGTCCAGGGCAAAAATGACTTTATAATTTTCCCGCTCCAGATTAAATTTCAGAATATCCACAATCGGTTTTTCGTCTTCGATAATCAGAATCAGCTTTTGCATCTCTGTCACCTCGCACAGTTATTTCCTTTATTATACAATAAAAAAATTGTCTTGTCAAGAATTTGAAAGCGTTCTTCTATCCTTCTTTTTCCAAAAGGGAAAGAAGAGCCTCTAAATTTTCGTCAGAGTATTCAATTTCTTCGGAATAGGCCCGGGCGGCGTCAGGTAGAGGGGTAGCTTTCGTCAGTGTAGAAATGAAGATGGCGGCGTGTAAGGCGAAGGCAATCCGCGCCTGATAACGCCCATCGGAAAGACCGCCGGGAAGATGGCGGCAAAGGAAATAGGCGAACAGCCGGGGGGTGTATATATCCGGTTTTGCTTCGCCTATATTTTGCAGCAGTTTCCGCCAGTCATCATGCAGGATTTCCAAGGTTTCATAAACGTTTCGCCATTCGTCTGCCGTTTTTTCCGGGAGACAGATTCCGCATCGCGCTTCAATGCGTTCCAGCCGCTCCTGCACGGAAAACCCCCGGTCAAAAGCCATGTCCAGAAGAAGCTCCCGGAGGCAGAATACCTGCTGCTCTGCCACGTCCGGCTTCTCCGGTGCATCCCCGGACAGGCGGATGAATTCCGGCTTTTCCTCCTGAAATAAGATCAGCTCTGCCGCCGCTTCACAGCATAGCCCAAGGCCCAGCTCTACCCGGTCGGAAAAATAATTCCTGTACCGCGGATGGTCAGAACAAATGTCGCAAAGAGCCTCCTTGCCCAAAGTGCGGATAATAACACAAAGGCCGCTTTGGTCCAGAAAAGGACAGCGACCTTTCGCATCCAGAATAAAATGGGCACCATCATCCGTATCGGCAATGCTTTCTGCAAGACGAGTGCCGAAACTACCGGGTACACGGCGGTATTTTTCCAGTGTCGGGGCGTCCACATCAATTTCCCAGCCTATGCAGCAGCTGTGACGGCATTTGTCCGCGATGCAGGAGAAAGCAGGATAATAGGACGGTACATAGATATTCATACGCCGAACTGCTCTTTCAGATAGAGGATTGCCCGGCGGTAGCCTTCAAACCCAAGCCCCATAAAGGTTTTTACACAGGCGAGACGGGCATAGGAAATCTGGCGAAACTCCTCCCGTTTTGTCACATCCGAAATATGCACCTCCACGGCGGGCAGGGATACGGCCTTGAGCGCGTCCAGAATTGCCACACTGGTGTGGGTGTAGGCGGCCGGATTTATGACAATGCCGTCCTTTTCGCCCCAGGCCTCCTGAATTTTTGTTACAATTTCCCCTTCATGGTTGGATTGAAAAATTTCCGCTTCGACCCCCGCTTCCAGGGCGGCAGATTGGATAAAGCTTACTAAATCGGCATAGGTTTCGCGGCCATAGATGTCCGGCTCCCGTTTGCCGAGCATATTCAGATTCGGTCCGTTAATAACAAGAATTTTCATACAGAGAAAGCACCCTTTCTGTTATATTTTCAGTTTCAAAGCGGTTTTCTATACGGATATCGGCAAACCGCTCGTATAGGGGCCGGCGCACGGCGTACATTCCGGCCAGATCCCCTTTTTGCGAGAGGGGCCGTCCGTCAGTGGGCAGGGCCTTTATATCGCGCTGGAGCCATATAATTGTGCCGTTCTGGTGCAGGAGAGGATAATTTTCTTCCCGCGTGACGCATCCCCCGCCGGTGGCAAGCACAAGGCCGCTTTTCATGCCAAGCTCGGAAAGCACCTCGGTTTCAATGGCACGAAAGCCGGCTTCGCCCACCTTTTCAAAAATTTCGGGAATAGACGTGCCTGCTTTTTCGCGGATGGCATCATCAGCGTCCACAAACGTGCGGCCCGTTTTCTCTGCCAGAGCCCGGGCAAGGGTGGACTTGCCGGAGCCCGGCATTCCGATGAGCACAATGTTTTTCTGCCTTTGCCGGAGAGATGCGGTTGTACTTTCAATCAGGTCGTCCGGAAGCGGTTTTTCCCCAAAATATTCCGCACTCTCCTTTGCCTGGGCCACCAGCATGGAAAGCCCGTTTTCGTGGGGAATCCCCAACGCTTCTGCCTGCAGGAGAAAAGCCGTTTTGTCCGGATTGTAGATTAAATCCAGTGCGCCGAGGCACTTGGGAAAATCCGCCAGATTCACCGGTGATACACCCGGATGGGGATACATGCCCACGGGGGTAGTGTTGACGATGAGTTCTGCATCATGGTGGCGGTAGAGGTTTTCATAATTGTCCGGTCCGTTCCGGGAAATGACGGTGACGGAAGCCGCACCCCGGTCCCGGAGCACAGCGCAGACGGTAACGGACGCACCGCCGCTGCCGAGCACCAGCACCTTTTTTCCTTCCGGAGAAATCCCGCTTTTGTCCAGCATATAGGAAAATCCGTAATAGTCGGTGTTGTGACCGAACAGGCGACCGTCCTCTCCCTTCACCACCGTATTGACACTGCCCAGCCGCTGCGCCGTTTCCGACAGGGTGTCCATGAAGGGCACCACGGTTTTTTTGTACGGAATTGTCACATTGATGGCATCGAAGGGTTTTTCCGTCATAAAGGCGGCAACCGCTGCGTTTTCTTTTTCAAAAAGGTCGTAGGCGTAGTCGCCGAGATAGGTATGAATCTGGGGGGAGTAGCTGTGGGAAAGCTTCTCCCCGAGTAAACCGCACTGTCTCATATCATTTCCGAATAACTGCCCAGATACCGGAATTCCTCACTTATCTTGTCCAGCTCGCAAATCAGCTGGATAAAGGCTTCGGAATACACACTGGTTTCCAGGTCAAAGTAGAACATGAACTCAAAGTTCCGGCTGGGCATGGGACGGCTTTCCAGCTTGATGAGGTTAATGCCGATGGTATAAAGCCGGGCCAGCACCTTGTAGAGAGCACCGGGCTTATGAGGCAGAATCATCATAATGCTGGTTTTGTCCGCACCGGGATAGATTTCCAGATTTTTGGAAATGCAGATAAAACGGGTGTAGTTATTGCCGGAGTCCTGCGCCGCCTCGCACAAAACCTTCAGGCCGTAATGCTGGGCGCAGTAGCGGGAGCTGAGGGCCGCCACGTCCCGGCGGTCAGACTCAGCCACCATTTTAGCGGCAAGGGCGGTATTTTCCACTGTGGTTACCTTCACGTCCGGACCAAGGGTTGCCAGAAAGCCTTCACACTGCCGCAGTGCCTGCTCGTGGGAGAAAATTTCTTTTACCCCGGAGAGGTCCACGCCTTCTTTAACAAGAAGCGTGTGGTCCACCTTGATGCGGACGCTCTTGGTAATGTAGAAATTATGCTCCAGCATCAGGTCGTACACCTTGTTGACGGACCCGGCGGTGCTGTTTTCTATGGGCAGTACGCCGTAGCGGCAAAGCCCCTTTTCAATTGCGGAAAAAACCTTGTCAAAGGTATCAAAATACATAATGCCGGCATTGGAAAACAGGCGGTCACATGCAATCTGGGAGTAGGCACCGTCCACGCCCTGGCAGGCAATCATGGCACTTTGCGGAAACTCCTTGTTCGTATTTTCGCTGATGGCTTCGGTAATGGTTTTGTGGAGGGCGTTTTCCTTGTCCAGCATTTTTTCCTGATAGGAACGGCTCAGCTCAAAAAGGAGAGAGTACAGTGCACCGGTATAGGATGCAAATTTTTCTTCGGATTTGGCCTGTACATCTGCTAGCTTTTCGCGCTCACGTTTTGCATCTAAAACGGGAAGACCGTTTTCCTTTTTGTAGGCGGCAATGCCTCCCGCCACTTCCATTCTTTCCTGGAACAGACGGACGATTTCGTCGTCTATCCGGTTGATTTCGTCCCGGTATCGGGATAACTTATTTTCCATTTTCTTTCTCTCCTTTTTTCCAATTCATATCGTGGTCATACAGCGCGTCCAGCACAGTAAGGGCTGTCACGGCTTCCATTACGGGTACGGCACGGGGAACGATGCAGGGGTCATGCCGTCCGGTAACAATAAGCGTCTCGGCCGTCTTTTTTGAAAGGCGGATGCTTTCCTGCTCCCGACCGATGGAGGGGGTGGGCTTTATCGCCGCCCGGAAGACGAGGGGCATCCCCGTGGTGATACCGCCTAAAGTGCCGCCACAGCGGTTAGTGCGGGTTTTCACTGTGCCGTCCGTATCGTAATAAAACGAATCATTATTTTCACTGCCGTACAGCTCTGCGGCGTCAAAGCCGTTTCCGAATGCAATGCCCCGTACCGCCGGCACACCAAAGACTGCCGCCGAAAGTCTGCCCTCCATACGGGAAAACATCGGGGTGCCAAGCCCGGCCGGAAGCCCGAAAACAGCGGTTTCAATGATGCCGCCCACGGAATCCGCATTTTGCCGTGCCCGGTCAATTTCTGCCTGCATTTTTTCGCCCTGCCCGTCATCCCAGACAGGGAAGGGCTTTTGGGCTATAGCGCGGAGTGCGGGCAAAGAAAGGGGCGTATAGTCGGGTACTTCTCCTTCCACGCCGTGAATGGCGCGGATATGGGAAAAAATTTCGATTCCCTTTTCTGCGAGCATTTGAAGCGCGATGCCGCCGGCAATGCAGAGAGGGGCCGTCAACCGGCCGGAAAAATGACCGCCGCCGCGCACGTCCTGAAAGCCGCCGTATTTCAGCTCTGCCGTAAGGTCCGCATGACCGGGACGGGGCACATCCCGCAGGTTGTCATAATCGGAAGAGCGGGTGTTGGTATTCCGGATCACGGCCATAACGGGTGCACCCGTGGTCACGTTTTCCAAAAGCCCCGCCAGAAATTCCGGCGCATCGGCCTCCTTCCGCGTAGTAGAAAACCGGTTTTGCCCTGGGGCACGCCGCCCCATAAAGGCGGACAGGGCTTCCATATCTACCGGAAAGCCTGCCGGAAGCCCGTCGATAATTACGCCGATGGCGTCTGCGTGGGACTGCCCTGCCACAGAAATTCTGATATGCGTTCCAAAGGTACTGCTCATGGCGTTTCTCTCCTTTCAATCTGACCGCCTAAAGAGGTGAAATGGTCCCAGAAACCGGGATACGATTTATTGACAGCCTGTGCGCCGCGCACGGTGACCGTTTCACTGCAAAGCATGGATGCCACCGCCGCACTCATGGCAATGCGGTGGTCTCCGGCACTGTCCACCGTGCCGCCGGTGAGAGGCTTGCCACCCTGAACGACCAGACCGTCCTCCGTTTCCGTGATGCTTGCACCGAGGGCAGTGAGCATCGCCGAAACCGTAGATAGCCGGTCACTTTCTTTTATCCGCAGCCGTCCGGCACCGTGGATGCGCGTTGTCCCTTCTGCCGCCGCGGCCGCCACGGCCAGGATAGGCACGAGGTCGGGAATCTGTGCCGCATCAATCTCTATTCCTCGCATTGGTGCGCGCTGCGCAGAAAACGAACTGCCACATTGCTGTACGTTGGCTCCGAATTTTTTAAGAAGCTCCACAATCGCTCTGTCACCTTGCAGAGAATCCGGATGCAGTCCACTACAGGTAATGCCTTCCCCCAGTGCCCCGGCCACCAGCCAGAAGGCGGCGTTGGACCAGTCACCCTCCACGGAGAGCAGCTCTGCTTCGGAAAAGGCGGGCGTCTGACCGCCGGGAATGATGTAGGTGTTATTTTCATATGTAAACTGTATGCCGCATTGCCGGAGAACGGCCTCCGTCATGGCAATATACCGTGCAGATTCGATTTTTCCTGTCAGCTGGAGAGAACTATCCTCGGGAAGGAGCGGGAGCGCAAACAAAAGACCGCTGATAAACTGGGAGGAAATATCTGCGGGGAGAGTGTAGCTTCCACCCCGGAGCTGTCCGCCGGTGGCAATCACGTTTTCTGACTCCCAGGAAAGCATCATACCGTGCGCCTCCAGCGTTTCCCAGAGAGGAGAGAGAGGCCGCTGCGGTAGTCTTCCGGCAAGAACGAGCCGCGCGCTTTTGCCAAGCGCACCCACCACCGGCAGAAGAAACCGGAGCGTAGAGCCGCTTTCGCCGCAGTCCAGCACAGCAACGCTGTCTTTTTTAGCAGACGGACACACCGAAAAACCTTCCGGTGTCCGGTTGATCCGGAACCCGAGGGCCGAAAGGCACCGGGCCGTGGCATCAATATCCTCGGAAGAGGTGTTGCATCTGAGGGATACCGGGCTACATGAAAGAGCCGCACAAATCAGCAGACGGTGCGCCTGGGATTTGGAGGCAATGCTTTCCACACTGCCCCGAAGCCGCCGGGGCGTAATTTTTACTTCCATATGCTCACTCCATTCCTTTTTTTAAAAACGGCAGAAGGTCCGGTACCGGCAGGGGATACAGCACGCACTTCCCAATCGTTTCCGGCACCACCAGTGTCACCGTATTCCCTTTGCGTTTTTTGTCAGACAGCATGGCATCGTACAGTGTCTGGGGTGCGTATTCCGTTTTCGTCGGCAAGCCGAAAGCAGTACAGACCTGTTCGATTTCCGCGGCAACCGCGCCATCACAAAGTCCGGCCTCGGCCGCACTTTTTGCCATGATGACCATTCCGATGGCTACGGCACTCCCGTGTGAGAGGGCAAAATGACTGTTTTTTTCAATGGCGTGGCCGAAGGTGTGACCGAAATTTAAAAGCTGGCGGAGCCCGGTGTCAAATTCATCTTCGTTTACAATCCGGCTTTTCATTTCAATACATTCCGCAATCACCTGCACCCGGTCAAACAGCAGTCCATTTTCTTTTAGATGTGCAAACAGGGAGGCACTGCCCAAAACGCCGTATTTGATTACCTCGGCACAGCCGTCGGCAAATGTGGCATCCGGGAGGGTTTTCAAAACCAGGGGGTCACAGAGGACTGTTTTCGGCTGATAGAAGGCCCCGGCCAGATTTTTCCCGGCACGGAGGTCGATGGCTGTTTTGCCGCCCACGGAGGAATCCACCATCGCAAGGAGCGTTGTGGGAATCTGCACAAAATCTACGCCCCGGAGAAACGTGGCCGCCGCAAAGCCGGCTAAATCTCCGACAACACCGCCGCCGAGGGCGATAATAAGGTCACTTCGTGTCAGATGGTTTTCGGCCAGAAATTCAAGAAGTGCAACATAATTTTCCGCATTTTTTGACGATTCCCCATGGGGAAGCACGAATTTGACGGTGCGGATGCCGGCTTCGGTGAGATGGGCTGTAAGGGCAGTTCCGTACAGCGCGTCTACCGTGTCATCCGTCACAATGGCGGCGTAGCGGTTCTCCGAGTAGGGTGCAATATAGTCTGCCGCTTTTTCGAGACAGCCCGCTTCGAGCACTACGTCGTAGGGCCGGGAGGCGGCTACATGAATTTTTTTCATCCGTCAATCTCTCCTTTTATCCGCCGTCCGTCGTCTAATAGCTGCCAGAGCTTTTCGGCGTCTTCGCTTGAAAGGGCATCGCGGTATTCCCGGATGTGGTGCAGAATCCCGTCCAGTTCCTCTAAAAGATGTGTCCGGTTTTCCAGAAACAGCTCCGTCCACATGTCCGGATTCAGCCAGGCCACGCGGGTGAGGTCTTTATAGCTTCCGGCCGAAAGCCCTTTGTGCATTTTTGCTTCCGGCGATTTTACATAGGCGTTGGAAACAACGTGGGCCAGCTGGGAGGTAAAGGCAATCCGCTTGTCATGACTGTCTGCATCCGTGACGGAAAAAGAGCCGAATTCCAGTGGAGAAAGCACCTTTTTAATACTGTCCAGGAGGGCCATATCGTCATACACCGGCGGAACAATGACCATCGGTGCCCCCCGGAACATATCGCTCCGGCTGTACTTAAAGCCGGAATTGTGCGTGCCGGCCATGGGATGACCGCCCACATACAGAAATCCGTGCTTCTCTGCCAGTGCAAAGCCGGCGTCGCACACCCTCTTTTTTGTGCCGCAGAAATCAATTACAAACCCTTTTTTCGGAAATGCCGCGGCGTTTTCTTCCATATATTCAATTACGGCTCCGGGATACAGGCACAAAAGTACCAGGTCGCATTCTGCCAGGTCCGCCGTGGCCAGCGGCCCGTCCACGGCACCGCAGAGAATGGCGTAATCCAGCATTACCCGGTCCCGGTCGGTCGCCAGAACGGTGTGCCCGGCTTCTTTATAGGCCCGTGCGGCACTGCCGCCGATAAGACCGAGACCAACAATTCCTACTTGCATACTTTCACTTCCTTATATAGTTACAGAATTTCACGAAGCTTTCCGATTTTGCCTGCAAGATGCGCAAAAGCGTCCGGGGTCAGTGACTGTGCCCCGTCGCAGAGGGCATGAGCCGGGTCGTTATGCACCTCTATCATCAGGCCGTCGGCACCGGCGGCTACGGAAGCCATTGCCATCGGCTCCACCAGGCGGGATTTGCCCGTGGCATGGCTGGGGTCTGCAATCACCGGCAGGTGAGACAGCTCATGCAGAAGCGGAATCGCAGAAATATCCATTGTATTTCTCGTATAGGTTTCATAGGTGCGGATGCCGCGTTCGCAAAGGATGATGTTGCCGTTTCCTTCGCTCATAATATATTCGGCACTCATCAGAAATTCCTTCAGGGTGTTGGCAAGCCCGCGCTTTAAGAGAATGGGCTTCTTCGTTTTTCCCAGCTCCTTTAAAAGCTCGAAGTTCTGCATGTTCCGGGCACCTACCTGAATCACGTCCACCTCTTCAAAGAGGGGGAGATGGTTTGCATTCATAATTTCGGTGACAATGGGCATTCCGGTTGCCTTTTTGGCTTCCAGCAGGTATTCAATGCCGTCAGCCTTCAGCCCCTGAAAATCATAGGGGGAGGTGCGGGGCTTGAAAGCACCGCCGCGCAGCAGCGTGGCACCCGCAGCCTTTACACTTTCCGCTACGGCAATCATCTGCTCCCGGGATTCCACCGAGCAGGGGCCGGCGATAATGGCAAAGTTACCGCCGCCGATTTTCACATCGCCCACTTCCACCACAGTGTCCTCCGGGTGGAAGGTGCGGTTGCACTGCTTGAAGGGGTCGGACACCCGCTTCACAGTGTCCACAATGGCAAGGCTGTCGAGAAGCTCCATGTCAATTTTAGAGGTGTCTCCCACAAGCCCCAGCACGGTATAGTCCACACCGTAGGAGGCATGGACCTCCACGCCCTGTTCCTCAATCCAGTGGGTCAGATGGTCAATTTGCTCCTGGGTGGTGTTCTTTTTGATAACGGCAATCATTTCGTATTCCTCCTCCGTTTTAATTCGTAAAAAAAGGCTGCACAGAGGGTTTCTGTGCAGCCGGATTTACGACTTTGCGGGCTTAAAACTTACGCCATGCTGTCTGCAACACAAAAATCCCTTACTTCGCGGTTTCTAAAGTAAAAGTAAAAGAAATATTCGTATGCAAACGTATTTTTATGCATGAAACGTTGCCCTTCCTGTATTTTTATTACATTCAGTATACACCCTGCAGTCGGGTTTGTCAAGTGTTTTTTAGAAAAAATAAAAATTTTTTTGGTTGACAGCGCACGCCGCCCATAGTATAATAAAAGTATATTTTTTTAAAGGAGACAAACCAGTATGAAAAAACGAATCGGTATACTTTTATGCGCCGCCCTTTTAGGGATACAGGCCTCGGCCGCAGTGGTGGATTTCCAGGTGGAAAACACAAGCTTTCGGGTTCAGAACGAGGGGGAAGTCACAGACAAAACGCTGGAGGCCGCGCCCTTTGTGAATGACCGGTGGCGTACCATGGTGCCTGTCCGCGCTATTTCGGAGGCCTTCGGGGCCACGGTGGACTGGAACGGTACACTCCGGGAAGTGATAGTCCGCCTCGGTGGGGTGGAAATCCGTTTGTATGTGGACAGTACGGAAGCCCTTGTCGGCGGCGAAAAGGTCACACTGGACTGTGCCCCCGTCATTGTGGAGGGCAGAACATTTGTGCCGCTCCGGTTTGTGAGCGAGGCTCTTTCCTGCAACGTAAACTATGCGGCGGCATCCCGGCATATTGTGATTGACGACACGGAAACGGTGCTCCGGTGCGGAGACACCACCTTCTCCTTCGCGGAGCTGGAGACGCTGTACGCCATGTTTCTGGAAGCAAACCGGCCGATGGCAGAAATGTACGGTATGGACGAGACGGCACTGCAGTCAGCCTGCCTGCAGACAGCAGTGGAAACGGCAACAAAGTATGCCTGGATAAAAACTGCCTTTCCTGCCGCACTTAGTGAATCCTCCCTGCAGGAAATTCTGTATTCTGCCGAAAGGGATGGCCTTACAGTGCCTTTGACGGGTATGCGGGATGTTTTGTACGAGAAGCTGTACTATTCCGGCGGGGAAGCGGCGGCATCTTATATAGAGGAAAGCGCGGACCTGGAAAGTGTGTATACGGCCCGGTACACTTGCGCCAAGCACATTTTAGTGGAAGAGGAAGAAACGGCGAAAGCGGTTTATGAAAAGGCTGTGGGCGGAGCGGATTTCGATGCGCTGGTTGCCGAGTATAACACGGACCCGGGTATGGAACAAAATCCCAATGGCTATGTATTCACTTTCGGCGAAATGGTACCGGAATTTGAAACGGCGGCCTTTGCCGCGGCAGAAAACACGGTTACGGAGCCGGTACAGACGGCCTATGGCTATCACATTATCCGCAGAGAAGCTCTGCCTGCTTTTTCGGAAGAAATAAAGGTCCGGGTTATCAACGTTTTGATAAACCAGACCCTGGAACAAACGGCCGCACCCACCCAGCTCATTGACACCGCTGCGCTGGCGGCACGGCTTGGAATCAGTGAATAAGTGTTTCCTTTATAATCCATTTTGCAACGAAGACCGAGAGGACTGCGGTTATAATCAGTTCAAACAGCATGTAGCTTCCATTATAAAGGAAGGAATACCATGCCGCACCGACGCCCTCCCAGGCATAGACGCTCCAGATGAGGATTCCGGAGAGAAAATGACAGAGGAAGCGGAATGCAATGGCTACTATGGCGGCTACAGGTACGGCAAAGGCTTTTTTCGGCAGAAGGCGGTAGATGCCGCCGGCAAGCCCCAGACCGCCAAAGGCCAGTACATAGTCAAGAAGAATAACGAGACAATAGGAAGCTGCATCCGCCACAGGCGGAGCCGGTATGCCGGTGAGCAGCATATTCAGTGCAGCATACACAAGACCCGATAAAATGCCCCAGCGCATCCCGTACAGGAGTGCGACTGTGATAACCGGCAGCATAGAGCCTAAAGTCACACTGCCCCCGAAGGGTGCATCAAACAGGCGAATCAGCGAAAGTACAACGGAAAGGGCCAGCATAACCCCTGTGACGGTGAGTTTCTTTGTCATGTAAAAATCTCCTTGTTTACTGTAAATAAAAAGGCTTCCCGAAGGAAGCATAAGAGCCGATATACTCCCTACGTTGGTATTACCCAAATCAGGTTAACGGGTCGGAACCTTTGTCCCCTCTCAGCCGCTTCGGCTCCCCGGATTTATGAGTATATTGTAGCATGGACAGAAAAATTTGTCAAGGGTTTTTCTACAACTTTATTTTCTGCGGAAATGCAGCGATACGGAGGTAAATGAATGTTTTCTGTAAAAAAAATAATTTTTAAAAGTGTTATATGGATTTTGATTTTTTCAATTTCATTGTCGGTTATGCCAATCCATTCGCTTGCCATAACAAGGTCTATAGGTACAATTTTATCTTTGCCGGATGAAAGGCTTATACAAAAAGTGTATGTTTTTTCACCCGACAAAGAGTTTTTGAAGATTCTCGAAGAGTTTTACGGGGAAACAGAAACGGCACTGGTCCGTATGGATACCGAGAAATACGATTCCTTTGCCATCTGCACTTTTGCAGGCAACCTGAAAAAGACACTTGAAAAAGCGCAGGAAAATGCAAAAACCTATACAGGTGATTCAATCTATTTGGGCGATATTCTTGACATCATTGACGATTACATCGTTTTGCTTGATAAAATTTTAATCAAGGCTAAAGGTCTTGACCCCGACAATATGGGAACGCCCGGTTTTCATAACTTTGATTTCAGCAGGGAGAATGTAGGATTTACAGATGTTCCTGAAGGAATATGGTATGAAGAGGATGTTAAAAGGCTTGCTTCAGCAGGAATTTTTAAAGGAACGGGAAACAATCAGTTTTCGCCCGATGCTGTTTTGACCAAAGCAGAGGCAATGGCACTCACCTCCAGAATTAATGCAATATATAACGGACGGCTTTACGATTATGAAAAATTTATGGAAAAGGGTGGAGAAAACTGGAAGCAGGCCGTATATGATTACTGTGAAAAATATGACATTTCACTTTGTATGCCCAGAGAGTTTGATGAGGTTTGCAGCAGAAATGATGTGGCGCGTTTAATTCTGGGCGCACTGCCGAAAGATACATTTACCTTTAAAAATTCTACCTTTGATATCCCTGACCACAGCGAAAGAAAGCACTTTGTAGCACAGGAAACGCTTTTATTGTTCGTGTATGGAATTTGTATGGGAACAGGAACGGCTTTAGACGGTAAAGGGGAATTAACCCGTGCGCAGGCGGCGGCTCTTATATACCGCACGGCAAACCCCGAGGCAAGAATTACACTTCGTGATTATTTGTATATTCCTGATAAGCTTATAACAAAATATCCCGAAAGCTATTCTTATATGAAAGCCGATAACAGCCAAAAAGAATATAAAAGAGTATATCAGATTTTCGGAACAAAGTGGAATGAGGGAATGAGAGATTTAACAGGGAATGTTAATACTCTGCCTACAGGCAATGCTTATTGGAGTTATAAATACGGTGCAGGTCATATTTACTTTACAGCCAATCAGGAACAGTATGATTTTGTTACAGATACTGCCATAGAAGCATTTGCGTATGCCAACGACCCCCTTAATTGGAAAAAAGATGATTATTATTGGGTGGTAACGCATTATAATAAGGACAAGAAAGAGGTTCCTGCCATCCAAAGCTATGCAAAAGGGGAAATCAGCTATGAGGAAATGGTTGAAATATACTTTGGGAAAGGTTCAAGAGGAAAACCCGAAGAAAAGAGAAAACGCATCGACAAGGTGAAGGAAATGTTTGGGTTTACTTCGGATGCGGACTATTTTAATCTGATGCGCGTGTTTGAAACTGTAAATCTCATGTGGGCTTATCTTGGTGACGTTGCGAGCAAAAATGCAGTTCCGAATGCAATAGAGTATTCGGCAAAAACCGGTAGTGGTAGTTTAACGCACGCCGGAGGGGGGTATCAGCAAAACGAATCCTATTATTATCTTACAAAGGGTATGCCCATTGACTGTGACGGAGAATCGACAATCAATATGCTTATATATGATACGCTCGGGTTTTCAACCAGAATGATGGCGGCGGATTATGTAAACCATGCAATTCCTGAATTCTATATAGGAGACAGATGGTTTTGCGTTGGCGATGGAAAAATAGGCGTTCAGTTTACGCACGAAGAGCTTCTTTACGACATTGCAACAATGAATCCCGAAACACGTGACAATTCTACTACAAACAATCTTTATGTACAGGGAGCGGCGACAGATATTCACGTTTCTATAAGTCCGAATCATACAGGATTTCATGAATAATATGATAAGGAGCAGTATAACAAATTAAAGTAACGGCGGAGTTAAAAAATTATTCCACAGATAATAAAGTTATAGGGGTTTTTAAAAAAACTTGCAAAGGAAAACAGAATTTGATATAATAAATATAATACTTCTGGAAAGGATGGAAAAAAGAATGGACGAAATCAAAATGCCGGAAACCGGCAACGTAAAAATTTCAGATGACGTCGTGCAGATTATCGCCGGCATTGCCGCAGGCGAGGTGGACGGCGTACAGGCTATGGGCAGCTCCTTTTCCGGCGGGATTGCTGAGCTTCTCGGCGGTAAAAAACCCGTTTCCCGTGGTGTGAAGGTGGATGTGCAGGAAAACACAGCGGCCATTGATATTCATGTGGTGGTGCGGTACGGTGTACGGATTCCCGATGTAGCCTGGAGCATCCAGGAAAAGGTGAAAGAAGCTGTGGAAACCATGACGGGGCTGGAGGTCCTGCGGGTAAATATTCATATCGACGGTATCAGCATCGAAAAGGAAGCTCCGGCGGCAGAAGAGGTTGCGGAAGAAACGGAAGAATAAAGGAGACGGACAAATGAAAAAGTTCTTGCATGAATTTAAAGAGTTTATTATGCGCGGCAACGTGGTGGATCTTGCCGTCGGCGTTATCATCGGTGCGGCGTTCAAGGCCATTGTGGATTCGCTGGTAAAAGATGTGGTGTCCCCTGCTATCGGAATTTTTGCAAAGCAGGATTTTTCCTCGCTTGTCCTCAGAGTGCGGGGCGTGGAAATTCGTTATGGGGCTTTTATTACTGCGGTTATCAATTTCCTTATCATGGCCTTTGTTATCTTCCTGCTCGTAAAGACAATTAACGCTATTGCGAGGATTGGTAAGAAGAAGGAAGAACCGAAGGAAGAGAAACCCACTACAAAGAAATGTACTTACTGCTGCAGCGAGATTGCCATCGAGGCCACCCGCTGTCCGCACTGTACCTCCCTTTTGGAGGAATAAGAAAGGAGGCCCATATGCTTCCCCTGCTTACTTGTGAACAAATGCGCGCACATGACCGCGCAGCGATTGCGGCCGGAATTCCCGGCCGCGTTCTTATGGAAAATGCCGCTACAGCCACCTTGCACGTTGTCCGGTCGGAGAAGCCGGCATACGTAGCTGTGTTTTGCGGCAAGGGGAATAACGCCGGTGACGGGTTTGCCCTGGCCCGCCGGCTTCACGTATCCGGCACGGCGGCAGAAATTGTGCTGTGTGCTTCTGCCGACACGCTTTCCGGGGATGCGGCAGAAAACTTTAAGGCGGCATGTTCCTTCGGTGTGCCGGTAAGCCCGTTTGCGGCGTTTCGCACCCGTGGGGCACTTCCCCATGGAACGCTTATGGTGGATGCCCTTCTCGGCACGGGCCTTCGCGGCACTGTGACAGGAGAGCTGGCAGAGGCTATCGGATTTATCAACGAAAGCGGATGTCCTGTGATTTCCCTCGACATTCCCAGCGGCATCTGCGGCGACACGGGAAAGGTCTTTGGCACCGCGGTACGGGCGGACAAAACGGTGACTTTCGGCCACAGGAAGCTGGGACTGTATTCGCCCCTGTCGGCAGATTTTGTGGGCGAGGTCATTTGGGATGACATTTCCCTGCCCGTCCCCGGCGGCATTTCCCGCTTTCTCCTCGAAAAAAAGGATATCCACCTTCCGGAATTGTCCCGCGCCGCCCACAAGGGGACACGGGGGCACGCCGTGGTTATCGGAGGCAGTACGGGCATGGCCGGAAGCATAACAATGGCCGCAAAAAGTGCGGAATACGGCGGTGCAGGGCTTGTAACGGCCATGGTGCCAGCTGCGCTTCTGCCGGTGATGATGACCCGCCTCTGGGGCAGTATGTGTGCAGATATGGAGGGCGAAATTCCGGCAAAAGCCAACGCGGTTTTAGTCGGACCCGGTCTCGGCAGGGAAGAAACGGGAAGACGGGCACTTCTGAAAGCCGCGGATTCCGGGCGCGACACCCTTGTCATCGACGCGGATGGGCTGTACCATTTGGCAGAAAACAAAGAAATTCTGCACAGGGCGGCACGGCAGATCATTCTCACGCCGCATCTTGGCGAAATGTCCCGTCTCTGTGGCCTTTCTCCCGAAGAAATTGCGGAAAACCGGGTGGAAGTTGCAGAGAATTTTGCCGCAGAATGGAATGTAACGCTGGTACTGAAGGGCGCATACACGGTAGTAGCAAACCCAAACGGCAGAACATATATTAATATGACAGGCAATGCAGGTATGTCAAAGGGCGGCAGCGGCGATATTCTGGCCGGCCTTATCTGCGGCCTTGCCGCTCTGGGGACAGAAGAACCGGCGGCGACAGGCGTTTTTCTGCACGGGATGGCAGGCGATATGGCCGCCGAAGAGTATTCGACCCTTGCACTTACGGCGGAAACGCTGGTGAATTTTCTTCCGAAAGCAATAAAATGTATGTAAATCTCATTTTTTGTACAGAATAATACCGTAGCCAGAGTAACCAGAAATTACATTTGACTTTGCCTGCGGGAAGCTTTATAATAAGTATGAAGGCTATTGTACGAATGGAGGCTTGGTTACGTTGGCAGAGCACAAAAAAATATTGGTCAGCCTGCCCAAAGCATTTCTGGCGGAGATTGACAGCTTTCTGCTTTCGGAGAGTGTAAGCAGAAGTGAATTTGTCCGCCGGGCACTGCAGTTTTATCTGGAGGAAAAACGGCGGGAGAAAATCCGTCTCCAAATGGAACAGGGCTACCGCGAAATGGGCGAAATAAACCTGGAGATTGCCTGTGCCTGTTTCCACGCTGATACCGAAACTACGCTAAGGTATGAGGAGAATTTAGGGTGATTGTAAAAAGAGGCGATATTTATTACGCGGACCTCAGTCCCGTAATTGGGTCGGAGCAGGGAGGCGTGCGCCCCGTTCTGGTGATACAGAATGACGTGGGCAACCGCTACAGCCCGACTGTGATAGCCGCGGCAATTACGAGTCAGATAAACAAGGCAAAAATGCCCACACACATTGAAATCGACGCCGAAAACTGCGGGCTTTCCCGCGATTCGGTGGTGCTTTTGGAGCAGGTACGGACGATAGACAAAAGAAGACTGAAAGAAAAAATCGGACATCTGGAGGGAGATATGATGCGCCGCGTGAATACCGCGCTAGAAATCAGCTTCGGTTTGTCCGGCATTTGAAGGAGTGCCACATGACACTGTTCGGGTATACACTGCGCTTTCTGCGCGGCAGGAATAAGCTGACGCTTTCGGAGCTTTCCCGGGAGCTTGACCTGGGAATTACAACACTGGAAAATATAGAGGACGGTTACATAGAGCCGGAAGAGGATGCGGCCCGGCGGATTGCAGACTATTTCGGTGTAACCGTATCCTATATGAAAGGCAGTGCGGAGCTGCACCTTGTAAAAAGCGACGAGACAGAAGCGATGCACACGCCCCAGCGGTTTGTGCGGCTGCGCCCCGTGGTGTTGCCGTTTTCGGATGCAGAGAGGGAGCTTCGGCAGGGCGGACCGCCCACCGAGATTATACTGCCGCTTCCGGCAGGGGACCGCAGTGACTATGTGGCCGTCCGGGCGACGGACAATTCCATGATCCGTTACCGTGTTATGGCCGGTGATACGCTTGTTGTGCGGCGGGACCCGCTGCAAATCCGGGACGGTGATCTGGTCCTTCTCTGCACGGAGAGCGGGCAGACTATGCTGCGCCTCTATTATTGCCAGGGGGAGGATGCGCTTCTCCGGAGCGATGAGGACGATTTGCTACCGCCTCTCCGGCTGTCCGAGTGTGATAAATCACTGCGGCTGATAGGAACGGTGGTACAAATCCGGATTGATGCAGACAGGGAGTTTGTCCGCCGACAGGCGCAAAACCCGGCACAGCTGCCCGAGGAAATTCTTCCGCCGCCGGACATCGAGACGCTGGAGGGAAGCGGAAGCCTTGCGGCATATAAGTTTGATTACGGATTTGAAACGGACCGAAAATAGAAACAAACAAAAAAGGTTAATTTACGATGAGGTTGTAAATTAACCTTTTTATGGTTTCGTAAAAGTTTTATTATTCCAAAGCAGACAGAGAGGTCTTCGTTTCACGGATATACTCTGCAACAAAACGGGGCGCATCCGCGTTTTGTTTTTCAATAATTCGGATGATTTCCGAATCGGTGATAACACCGTCCGATAAAGCAGACATGGCGGCCGCTTGCTCTGCTGTGGTAATGCCGGCACTGATGGCACACGGAACATCTGTATGCTTCCGTATTTCCGCAATAAGGGAGACAAGCTCTTTTCCGGTGCAGCTTCCGGCTTCCGGAGCGGTAATGCAGATAAACCCCTCTGCTTCCTTTGCAATCATAGCCGTTCTGTCGGAGGAATTGGAAGCAATTACCGAAAGCAATGCCACGCCTTTGTCGCGGCATACCGGAAGGAACTCTTCCTTTTCCTCAAAGGGTAAATCGGGAACAAGGAGACCGTCGATTCCAATTTCTTCGCAGGCCGAAATAAAACGTTCCGCACCGTAAGAAAATATCACGTTGGCATATGTCATAAAAACCATGGGAACGGACACGTCCCGGCGGAGGCTTCTTACCATTTCAAAAATTTTGTCAGTGGTTACACCCTTGTCCAGTGCACGGATGTTGGAGGCCTGTATTACGGGGCCCTCCGCTGTCGGGTCGGAAAACGGGATGCCGAGTTCGATAAGGTCTGCGCCGTTTTCTGCCGCTGCACGGATAATTTTTTCCGTTGCGGAAAGCGATGGGTCACCGCAGGTGATGAACGGAATACATGCCTTTCCGTTTTCAAAAGCTTTTCTGATGTTACTCATAAATTTCTTCCCCTCTGTATCTTGCAATTTGTGCGCAGTCCTTATCGCCGCGGCCGGATATCGTGATTACAAGAATTTTATCCCGGTCCATTGTCGGTGCGAGCTTCATGGCGTGTGCCACGGCGTGGGCAGATTCAATGGCGGGAATAATTCCCTCGGTTCTGGACAGATATTCAAAAGCACAGACCGCCTCCTCGTCCGTGACGGGAACATACTGCGCCCGGCCCATGTCATGGAGATTTGCGTGCTCCGGACCGACACCGGGATAATCCAGTCCCGCGGAAATAGAATATACGGGTGCTATCTGGCCGTATTTGTCCTGGCAGAAATAGGATTTCATTCCGTGGAATATGCCCACTCTGCCGGTATTTACCGTGGCGGCTGTTTCAAAGGTGTCAATGCCTCTGCCTGCGGCTTCACAGCCTATCAGGGCAACCGTTTTATCTTCAATGAAGTGATAAAAGCTTCCGATGGCGTTGGAGCCGCCGCCGACACAGGCAAGCACCGCATCGGGAAGCCGACCCTCCTTCTCCAGTATCTGTTGCCGTATTTCTCTTGAAATCACGGACTGAAAGTCCCGTACAATCGTGGGGAACGGGTGCGGACCCATAACGGAGCCGAGGCAGTAATGGGTATCGTCTATACGCTTTGTCCATTCACGCATCGCTTCCGATACCGCGTCCTTCAGCGTTGCCGTTCCGGAGGTGACGGGCACAACCTCTGCACCCAGAAGCTTCATTCTGTAAACGTTCAGTGCCTGCCGCCGGGTGTCCTCTTCCCCCATGAAGACAACACACTCCATACCCATAAGCGTCGCGGCTGTGGCTGTGGCAACGCCGTGTTGCCCTGCGCCGGTTTCCGCAATCAGACGGGTTTTGCCCATTTTCTTCGCAAGAAGGGCCTGCCCCAATACATTGTTGATTTTATGGGAGCCGGTGTGGTTTAAGTCCTCGCGTTTCAGATAGATTTTTGCGCCGCCGAGATCCTTCGTCATTTTTTCTGCATAATACAGGCGCGACGGTCTGCCGGCGTATTCATTAAAAAGCGCGGTCAGCTCCTGATTGAAAGAAGCATCGTCTTTATAATATGCATAGGCTTTTTCAAGCTCTATGACTGCGTTCATCAGAATTTCGGGAATATACTGACCACCGTGTATTCCGAATCTTCCTTTTGGATTTGTCATTGTGTACATCCTTTCCGCATAGCCGCCGCACGGGGCCGCAGTTTTTTTATCTTGAAAGCCGTCCGTTTTGGGAAAAGCATTTGCAGGAACAAAAAACGCCCTTGACAGAAGTGCTTTCTGTCAAGGACGAATAAATCCGAAAGATTATCCGCGGTGCCACCTTGTTTCACTGCCGGAGCAGTGCCCTTTGCGGAGTACCAACATACCCCTGGCTTCTTACGCGAGCCGGACGTCAGTGCATTTGACACTGCCCTCAGCAGTCCATATTACGCAGAGAGCCTTTGTGGAACTCACACCGTAATCCACTCGCTCGGAAAGACCGGCTCTGCCTTTTTTCTGCCTCAACGGTTTTGGTTATTATTTATTATACTCTCTTTTCAGTGTTTTGTCAAGAAAAATTTTCTGTTTTCTGTCAGACTACGGAAAAAGAGAGGCTTATACGATCGGAACAAAGTCAGCCGCACCATGCTTGCAAAGCGGGCAGACAAAATCTTCGGGAAGCGTGTCACCTTCATGGATGTAGCCGCAGATTTTGCAGACAAATCCTTTTTTACCCTCTGTCTGAGGCTTGGGCTTTACATGCTCCTGATAATAGGTATAGGTCATGGTTTCCGTATCGGAAATAACCCGCGCTTCCGTCACGCTGCAGATGAACATGCCGTGGGTTCCCAGGTCCACATACTGCTCTGTTTCCAGGGACAGGAACGCATTGATATACCGGGGCAGAAATGCAAGGCCGTTGTCGGAGCGAAGTACCTCCGTGCCTGCAAATTTATCCACGGCCCGGCCGCTCTGGAAGCCAAAGGTCTCGAAAATACGGAAGGGGGCGTCCTGTGAAAGACAGCACAGATTCATTTTGCCTGTTTTTTCAATAACATGGTGGGAATAATTTTCCTTGTTTATGGTTACGGCTACCCGGTTAGGGGTGCTGGTTACCTGGGAGACAGTGTTAACAATCAGACCGTTGTCCCGCTTTCCGTCGTGGGAGGTGACAACGTACAGTCCGTACCCGATTTTAAAGAGAGCGGACATATCGTTTTTCTCTGCGGCAACGCCCTTTTGTGCTCTGTATTCGGCACACAGCTCGTCGCAGAGAGCGTCAATAGCCTCCGCACACGCCGCATCGGGCGCAGAAAGAATCCGCACAGTGTTTTTCGCAAAGGTGAGATTTTTGCAACCGGAAAGCATTTCCTGCATGACTTTGGCCGCCTGGGGTGCCCAGGAGCCGTTTTCGATGAAGGCAACGGTGCGGTTCTGGTAGTTCCGCTCCACAAGACCGTCAATAAAGGTACGCATAAAGGGGAAGATGCCGGCATTGTAGGTGGGCGAGGCCAGCACTAACTTTGAATAGCGGAAGGCATCCTCCACAGCTTCTGCCATATCGTCTCTTGCAAGGTCCGTAACCGAAACGTGCGGACAGCCTGCCGCGCGCATTTTTTCAGCCAGCGCGAGGGCGGCCTTTTTTGTATTACCGTAAATGGAGGCGTAGGCAATCAGTACGCCGTCGTCCTCTGCTTCGTAGGAGGACCAGGTATTGTATAAGTTCAGATAATAGCCGAGATTTTCTGTCAGAACAGGGCCGTGCAGGGGACAGATGATGGCAATATCCAGTCCCGCCGCCTTTTCCAGAAGCTTCTGCACCTGGGCACCGTATTTTCCGACAATGCCGAAGTAGTACCGACGGGCCTCGCAAGCCCAGTCCTCTTCCGCATCCAGCGCGCCGAACTTTCCAAAGCCGTCGGCGGAAAACAGCACCTTGTCCGTGCTGTCATATGTGACAATTACTTCCGGCCAGTGCACCATGGGTGCGGTGACAAAGGTCAGCTGATGGGTGCCCAGTGAAAGGGTGCTCCCTTCGCCCACAACAATCTGTCGGTCGGAAAAATCCGTGCCGAAAAACTGCCGCATCATGGTAAAGGCCTTGGCACTGGCCACCACCTGCGCCTCGGGGTACACGTCTGTAAAAGCGGCAATTTGTGCCGAATGGTCCGGCTCCATGTGCTGGACAATCAGATAATCCGGCTTACGTCCCCCAAGGGCTTCTGCCACATTATCCAGCCACTGATGACCGAACCGGCTGTCCACCGTGTCCATAACGGCAATTTTTTCGTCCAGAATCACGTAGGAATTGTAGGACATACCGTTTGGCACGACATACTGCCCTTCAAATAAATCCACGTCGTGGTCGTTAACGCCCACATACAAAATGTCCTTTGTAATCTGCATTGTTTACTTCCTCCTATTCTTCCGAATGCATATTCATTTCATAAAATTGTTGCTTTGTAATGAGTACCTGCCGGGGCTTAGAGCCTTCGTGGGGACCGATGATGCCGCGGGCCTCCATCTGGTCTACAATCCGTCCGGCCCGGCTATAGCCCACCTTCAGCCGCCGCTGAATCATGGAAACGGAAGCCTGTCCGCTTTCCACTACAATTTCAATGGCCTGGGAGAGAAGGTCGTCGCTGTCTCCGGGGTCATCATCATTCCCATCCTCTCCGTGTTCCAGTTTTTCCAGAATTTCTTCGTCGTATTCCGCTTCCTCGTCACCTTTTACAAAATTTACAAGGTCCTCTACTTCTTTGTCTGAAATAAAGGCACCCTGCAGCCGTATCGGCTTGGACGCACCGTAGGGCAGATACAGCATATCACCTTTTCCAAGCAGTTTTTCCGCACCCATCATATCCAGAATCGTCCGGCTGTCAATCTGGCTGGCCACGGCAAAGGCTATGCGGGAAGGAATGTTTGCCTTGATAAGACCCGTTATAACGTCCACACTGGGTCTTTGGGTGGCAATGACAAGATGAATGCCTGCCGCGCGTCCCATCTGGGCCAGACGGCAGATGGCATCCTCCACCTCGTGGGGGGCGGCCATCATCAGGTCCGCCAGCTCGTCCACGATGATGATAATGGTCTCCATCGTTTTTTCGCCTTCGCTGACTAAGTATTCGTTGTATCCGGCCAGGTTGCGGACATTGCTTTCGGAAAACAGCTTGTACCGCCGCAGCATCTCCGTCACGGCCCAGTTCAGGGCTCCGGCGGCCTTGCGGGGGTCGGTGACAACCGGAATCAGGAGATGGGGCAGACCGTTGTATACCTTCAGCTCCACCACCTTCGGGTCCACCATCAGAAGCCGCACCTCGTCGGGAGAGGCTTTGAAAATAAGGCTGGCAATCAGTGTGTTAATACAGACACTCTTACCCGAGCCGGTGGCACCGGCAATGAGCAGATGGGGCATTTTGGAAAGGTCTCCAACCAGCGTTTGCCCGGCAATGTCTTTACCGACAGCAAAGGCTGTTTTGGCCTTGAAGTCCCGGAATTCCGGCGTTTCCAGAAGTTCTCTGAGGGTAACGGTGGCCGCACTCTTGTTCGGCACTTCAATACCCACCGCCGCTTTGCCGGGGATGGGGGCTTCAATCCGGACGCCGGTGGCGGCCAGATTCAATGCAATGTCGTCTGCCAGATTTACAATTTTACTGACCTTTACACCTGCCGAGGGCTGCAGCTCATACCGGGTGATATTGGGGCCGCGGGTAACCTCCAGAATTTTTGCATCTACGCCAAAGCTTTTCAGGGTTTCCACCAGTTTTTTCGCGCTTTCCCGTAAATCCTCAGGCTTGTCTGCTTTGGAGGGCTTGGGCTTTGCGAGAAGGTCGGTGGAAGGATAAATGTAAATCCGTTCCTCCTGCCGCTCGGTAATTTCAGCTTCAATTTCCGCAATGTCCACCGGCGGTCCGGCTTGCTCTTTTTTTGTTACCGCTTCCGGAACAGAGGCTTCTTCCTGTGCATCGGGAGAGGAAAGGGGGATTTCTTCATCCGTGGGCATATCGTTTACGGTCATCTGGTCATGGGTGAAAATTTTGATAGCATCAAAATCAAAGGGCTCGTCCTCCTTTTTGACCGGTTTTTCCGGCTTTGCAGGAGAGGTCTCCTTCTTTTGGCGTTTTTCCTCTTTTACAGGTGATTTGCCGGCATCCATTTTTTCTGCGGCTTTTTGTGCTTCCGCTCTTGCCGCTGCACGGACGCGCAGTGTTTCCACCGCATCAGACAGAGAAAAGCCGGTAATCCATACCACGCTGAGCAGCAGAAGAAGCAGCAGAAGGACAACAGAAATGGCTTTCCCCGTGAGCTTTATCAGTGCTGTGGCCAGAATACCGCCCAGAATACCGCCGGCTGTATGTTCACTGTAGAAAAGTCCGAAGTCCCAGGTGTGGGAGCCGCGGAAAATGTGAATAAATCCGGCCGCCAGTACAAGAAGCACCAGCGTCAGAATATATTTCTGCTTATAGGGTGCAAAATCCCGTTTCACAAGATAATGTACGCCGAACGCAAGGAGATAGGGCGGCAGAGCATAGCCGGTCACGCCGAAAAGGCCCAGGCCAAAGCTTTTTACCACGCCGCCAAGGGGCGAGGCCGCCGCATCCGTATAAAAGCAGAGTGCCGCAATGATGCCTGCGGCAATCAGGATAATCGCCCATAGCTCCCGGGACATCCCGGTTTGCTTTTTTACACTTTTTGCGGGAATTCGTTTTCTTTCCGCCATGGATACTTCCTCCGTTTTTTATAAAAGTATGGCAAGCAGACCGGCTGCGGCGCAGTAGTACGCAAAATAATGGAATTTGCTGTTTTGTACCAGCTTTATGAGCCAGCGGATTGCCAGAAAGCCGCTTGCGGCGGCTACTGCCATGCCTACAAGGGCCGGACCGGCTTCAAATGTAGGTGCCGCGCCCTGCACCACATCAATCATATCAAGAAGTGCCGCGCCTAAAATAGCAGGAATGGACAAAATAAAGGAAAATTTCACCGCAAATTCACGGCTGTAGCCTGCGGCCCGCGCGCCCGTAATGGTGGAGCCGGAACGGCTGATACCGGGCAGAATAGCCACGGCCTGAAAAAGACCTACTAAAAATGCGGAACGGTAAGAAGCGTTTTCCATGGTTTTATGTCCTCCGACAATCCGGTCGGAAAGCCATAAAAGCACGGCGGTGACCAAAAGCGCAATCCCGATGCAGTAGAGGGGGAGTTCACTGATGGCGTCCTTCAGAAAAATTCCTGCCAGCCCTGCAGGTACGGAACCTACAATCACCATAATCACAAAGCGGCGGTAGGGGGCTTTGAAGTCGGGCCTGCCGCGGAGCAGATCCCACAGCATACAGAAAAACTCCCGCACAAGTGCCCAGATATCCTTGTAATACACTAAAAAAACCGCCACCAGTGTACCTACATGGAGCAGAATGTCCAGCGTGAGGGTGGAGGTAAGGGCGTCAGCCCCTAAAAGCCGCTTGAAAATTGCCAGATGCCCGGAGCTGGAAACCGGCAGAAATTCCGTAAGCCCCTGCACAAGGCCCAAAACCGCAGATTGAAGATATGACATAAAAAAACCTCCTGTCAGCAAAATCAGCCGCTATTTCCACATATATTTTATAAGTATATCATACTTTGGAAGAAAATGCCAGAGTTTTTTAAAAATTTCGTATTTCGCGTGGTCTTGCAATGCAGGACGAAAAAAGATTGCATTTTCCGGCGTTTTGTGATACACTAAGAGCAAAGAAAAAAACGGAGGAAAAAATGGAAGCCAAACGTACACGCATCGGCTGGATTGACGAACTGCGCGGTCTGGCCATTCTGGCAATGATACTGCACCATATTGCATTTAACTGCACGTATTTTCTGGATAGTTCTCCGGACTGGCTGGACAGAATTCTGGAAAGCCGGGCCCTGGGAATTCTGCAGATGCTTTTTGTAGCTGTATTTCTCGGCCTTTCGGGCCTCTGCTGCCACTTGACGCGCCGCCCGTGGCGGCGGGTAGGGCGGGTGGGCCTCGCGGCCGCGGCCATCACCCTGGTCACCCGGATAGCCTTTCCGGCGGAAACCATCTGGTTCGGGATACTGCACTGCCTGGCCGTCTGCATGGCACTGTATGCGCTGTCTGGCCGGCAACTCAAAAAAGTGCCTCCCTTTTGGGGTATAGCGGCTTCCCTTCTTTTGTTTGCAGTTACCTACCGTTTGCCGGACGGCTATATTCTGGGGCTTGCATTGCCCGAAGCGATGTATACCGGTGGGTTACTGACAGTGCTGGGACTTCCACGCCCGTCCTTTCAGAGCTTTGACTATGTGCCCCTTCTGCCGTACGTGTTCCTGTTTCTGGCCGGAGTTTTTCTTGGAAATATGCACTTGCCGGAAGGAAGAGTGCACAGCCGGCTTCTGGCCTTCTGCGGCCGGCACAGTCTGGCGGTATATTTGGTGCATCAGCCGGTTGTTTTTGGCTTGTTTTTCCTGTTTTCGATAGTTTGGAAGGGGTGAAGGTATGAATTGGTATCGCATGAAAACCGTACTTATATTTTTGTTTTTAGCCATCAATATTTTTCTGGCAGCCATGCTGGGGCTGGAGGGAAGGAGCAAAAGCCGGGCTGCAAGGGAACGAATCGATGCCGCCATTAAGGCCCTGGAGCCGGGCGGCGTCACCGTAGCGTGCGAGGTGCCCCATAAAACGCACCGTCTCGGTACGCTGACGCTGGAAAACCTCAGGGCGGACCCTGCGGATTTCTCCGCAAAAATTCTGGGCGGTACGGCAGCCAGGTTCGGAAATGAGTGGCGGCGGAACGGGAAAACCGTCACGATTTATGCGGAGGGCTTTTCTTATGAAAGCGGCGCGGAAGCTGTAAACGCAGATAAAAAAAGCATAAAAACTATGAAAGAAACGCTGGAGACAATGGGCTTTTCCATGGCGTATGCCGAGGGTGCGGTCACGGACAACACGGTGCAGTTTGTGCAGACTGTGCACGGAGTGCCGCTGTTCGGCTGTGTGCTTGCGGTCTGCCCTGCCGCCGATGGAACAGTGGCCCGCATGGAAGGAAACTGGGCCAATATTGTGGAAAGCGATGCGGAGCGGGCGACAATCGGCGGCGCAGAAAGTGCGCTGCTGTCCTTCCTCCGGGAAAGCGGAGGTGCGAATACGATTACAGAGGTGTCCTGCGGCTATGGGGTCCTTTTTGCAGAGGAAGCGTATCATTCTGCTGACGCAGTACCCGTCTGGATGGTGAAAACAGCGGACGGAAAATGTGTGTTTTATGATGCTCGTCAATAACTTTGTGCAAAATAACTAAAAAATTTTCAAAAAGATTGTTGAAAATAGGCATTTCGCAAATGGGAATTTTATATTATAATATAAAGGAACGGGACGAAACGCGTTGCCGCCACGGGCGGCTGAAACGAAAACCCAGAAACTTTTTAATATATAAGAGGAGGAAACGGTTATGAACAAGTATGCAGTGGAAAAAATCAGGAATGTTGTGCTTATGGGGCACGGCGGCGCAGGAAAGACGTCGTTTGCCGAGGCTATGGCGTTTAATGCCGGCGCGACGGACAGACTGGGAAAGATCAGCGACGGCACAACGCTGTCAGACTATGACCAGGAAGAAATCAAACGCTCCATTTCGATAAATACATCCCTTATCCCCTGTGAATGGAACGGCACAAAAATCAATGTGATTGACACGCCGGGATTTTTCGATTTTGTCGGGGAAGTAAAAGAAGGCATTCGTGCAGCCGGTGCCGCCATTATTGTTGTTTCGGGCCGCAGCGGTGTTTCCGTAGGTGCTGAAAAGGCTTGGGACTATGCCCGTGAGGCAAGAATCCCCGCCGCCTTCTTTGTAAATAAAATGGATGATGAAAATGCCAACTTTATGCGGACGATGCAGGAGCTGGATGCTACCTTCGGTAAAGCCGTAGCACCCTTCCAGGTGCCGATTCTGGAAAACGGCAAGTACATCGGGTATGTGGATGTTGTGAAAATGATTCCGTACCGTTTTGAAGGGCTGAAGCGCGTACAGATGGACGCCATTCCCGACAGCTGTCAGGAAGAACTTTCCGAAGCACGGCATCTTTTGATGGAGGCCGTGGCAGAAACCAGCGAAGAGCTGATGGAAAAATATTTCGCAGACGAAGAATTTACGGTGGAAGAAATGGTTGCGGCTATTAAGACCGGCTTTAAGGCAGAAGCGATTGTTCCGGTATTTTGTGGCAGTGCTACGACTAATATGGGTGTTATGAAGGTGATGGACGCCATTGCCGATTATTTCCCCTCGCCGCTGAACTTAAACGAAGTGGTCGGAAAGAACAAGGCCGGAGAAGATACCGTTGTAAAGCCGGACCCGTCCGGACCGCTCGCCGCCCTGGTATTCAAGACGGTTGCGGACCAGTTTGTAGGTAAAATCTCGATGTTCCGTGTATATTCCGGTACGCTGAAAGCGGACAGCACTGTGCTGAACGCCCAGACCGGTGCCCAGGAAAAAATCGGTAAGCTGTATATGCTTCGCGGTAAAAAGCAGATTGAGGTCGATTCCATTTCTGCCGGTGATATCGGTGCTGTTACAAAGCTGGCGGGCACGCAGACCGGGCAGACGCTCTGTGGTCCCGGTGAGCCCATAACTCTTGAAGGCATTAACTTCCCGAAGCCCAACCTGTCTCTGGCCATTAAGCCCAAGGCAAAGGGTGACGAAGAAAAAATCGGCAGCGGTCTCCATAAGCTGGAAGAGGAAGATCCCTGCTTTAAGGTGGAAAACAATACAGAAACACGTCAGCAGATTATTTCCGGCGTCGGTGAACAGCATCTGGATGTTATTATCAGCAAGCTGAAAACAAAATTCGGCGTGGCTGTGGATCTGATTGAACCGAAGGTCCCCTACCGCGAGACCCTTCGCAAGAAGGTCAAAGTGCAGGGAAGACATAAAAAGCAGTCCGGCGGTCACGGACAGTTCGGTGATGTCTGGATTGAATTTGAACCGGGCGATACGGATGATCTGATTTTTGAAACCAACATTTTCGGCGGTGCCGTTCCGAAGAACTTCTTCCCGGCTGTGGAAAAGGGACTCAGAGAATGCATTCAGAAGGGTGTTCTGGCCGGATACCCGGTTGTGGGCCTGAAGGCAACGCTGGTGGACGGTTCCTACCATCCGGTAGACTCCTCTGAAATGGCCTTTAAGGTAGCCGCTTCCCTGGCGTATAAAGAAGGTCTGAAGCAGGCTGGCCCCGTTCTTCTCGAACCCTATGGAACGCTGACGGTCAGCGTGCCGGAAAGCTACATGGGCGATATCGTAGGCGATGCGAACAAACGCCGCGGCAGAATTTTAGGAATGGACCACGTTGGCAAGGGCATGGGCGTGGTACAGGCAGAAGTGCCGATGAGTGAAATGCATAAATATGCCACCGATCTCCGCTCTATGACCCAGGGCCGTGGCTCGTTCACCCTTGAATTTGTCCGGTACGAAGAAGCCCCGTCCAATGTGGCACAGGCCATTATCGAAAAGTCGAAGGCAGAAGCGGAAGAATAATCCCGGAGAGGACCTGAAAAAGATATAGTTTTTATAGCGCAGCAGTTCTGAAACCGCTGCGCTATAAAATTGTTGCAGGGAAGAGACTTTTATGGTATAATTCATACATATACGAGCGCGAAAGAGGAGACAACTGTATGACCCAATATGAAATTGAACGCAAATTTCTGATCGCATACCCGGATATGCAGCTGCTTTCCCAAAAGGCGGTCCGGCGTCTGGAAATATTGCAGACATATCTTACGGCCGGAGAAGGAGAAAACCGCAGGGTGCGGCGCATTACAGAAAACGGCCGCATAACGTATATTAAAACTGAAAAGAAGCATATTTCAGATATGAAACGGCTGGAAACAGAGGCAGAAATTTCCGAAGAGGAATACAGCCGGCTTCTCCGGGAAGCGGACAGCGACCGCCGCCCTATAGAGAAGGTGCGGTGGTGCGTACCTTATAGAGACCATGTTCTGGAAATTGACGTTTTTCCCTTCTGGCAGGATAAGGCTTTTTTAGAGGTGGAGCTGTCGTGCGAAACTGAGGAGGTACAGCTGCCGCCTTTCCTTACGGTTTTACGGGAGGTCACAAACGATAAACGGTACACAAACGCGGCAATGGCAAAAGCGCTGCCGGAGGAATAAAAAGGAGGAAAGCATGAAAAACAAAGTAATTCTGATTTCGATTGACGGGATGCGGCCGGATGGGCTGGAAAAGTGCGGCCATCCGTTTGTGGAGGAGCTGAAAAAAATGGGGGCCTCTGCGCTGGATGCACAGACCGTTTTTCCATCGGTAACATTGCCCTGCCATATGTCTATGTTCCATAGCGTTCCCCCCCAGCGGCACGGAACCACCACAAATATTTATATGCCGCAGGTGCGGCCGATAAAGGGGCTGTTTGAGCAGATACATGCTGCCGGCGGCAAGTGCGGGATGTTCTACGGTTGGGAACCGCTGCGGGATATTTCCCGGCCCGGGTCTTTGCGGGCGGCAGAATATCTCCATTCCTATGATAAGGAGAATACCGACGGGATTCTGACAGATAAAATGTTTGCCTGTGCGGAAAGCACGGACCTGGATTTTATCTTTTTGTACATGGTGGAAACGGATGAAAAGGGTGGACACGATAATGGCTGGATGACGGAGGCATATCTTGAGCGGTTATATGCGGCGATGGATAACGTGCAGCGTGTAATCGAAGAATTGGGCAGTCTGTACACGGTGATTGTCACCAGCGACCACGGCGGTCATGATCGCAGTCACGGAACGGATATGCCCGAAGATATGACAATTCCCATGTTCTTTGTGGGGAAGGAATTCACACCCGGAAGCGTACTGAAGGGCGTGAGCATCCTGGACCTTGCCCCTACGATTGCGCGCATTCTGGATGTACCTCCGGCGGAGGAATGGGAAGGGAAACCCCTTGCTGGCATCCGGTAAAAGATTACTACAAAAAAGCGACAAATCTGTACCCTGTCTGGGAACGGTTTGTCGCTTTCTTCCATTGTTTTTTATGTGTATAAACGGTGCAATCCGGCATAAAGTCCGTTCTTTTTTAGAAGCTCATCATGGGTCCCGCTTTCTTCAATGCCGTTTTCTGTCAGGACTAAAATCCGGTCTGCCCCCCGTACCGTGGTCAGCCGATGGGCGATTGTGAATGTGGTACGTCCCTTGGCTAGGCGGTCCAGAGACTGCTGTACCAGCCGTTCGCTTTCGTTATCCAGCGCGCTGGTAGCCTCATCTAAAATGAGAATGGGTGGATTTTTCAGGAAAAGCCGGGCAATGGCAATCCGCTGCTTTTGCCCTCCGGAAAGCTTAACGCCCCGTTCACCCACATAGGTGTCGTATCCGTTGGGGAGTGCCGAAATAAATTCGTGTGCACCCGCCGCCTTGGCGGCTTCCTCGACTGCACGCTTGTCCGCATCCGGCCGTCCGTAAAGAATGTTTTCCCCCACTGTACCACTGAAAAGATATACATCCTGCTGTACCACGCCGATGTTTTGGCGAAGAGACTCCAGCGTTACCTCCCGCACATCCCGTCCGTCAATTAAAATCCGGCCATTCACCGCCTCGTAAAAGCGGGGGATGAGATTACATAAGGTAGTTTTTCCACCACCGGAGGGGCCGACTAAAGCAATGTTTTCACCGGGCCGGACGGAGAGGTTAATGTGGGACAGCACGGGCTTTCCGTTCTCGGAGTACCGGAAGCTGACATTGTCAAACTGCACGCTTCCCTGCACGTCGGAGAGGGGAACGGCATTTTCACGGTCGGCAATTTCCACAGGCTCGTTCATAATTTCCATAAAGCGTTCAATGCCCGTAGTCCCCCTTTGGAACTGCTCTGTAAATTCCACCAGCCGGCGCAGAGAAGCAATCAGCGTCTGAATATACAAGAGATAGGCCATAAAATCACCGGGGGTAATTCTTCCGGCCAGCAGGAAAGAGGCTCCGATGATGATAACGGCAATATACATCACGCCGTCAAAAAAGCGGATGCCGCCGTGGAAAAGGGCCATATACTTATAGGCATTCTTTTTTGCACCGAAGAACCGCTGATTTCCGTCCTCAAAGCGTTCGCGCTCAAAGTCCTCGTTGGCAAAGCTTTTTACAACCCGGATGCCGAGAAGATTATCCTCTATGGCGGCATTCAGCTCACCCACCTGCTCCCGCTGATATTTAAACGCCTGCTTCATCTTTTTCCGGAGCAGAATCCGGGAAAGAAGCATCATGGGAAGGAGCAGGAACAGAATCAGCGTCAGCGGAACGTTGACGCGCAGGAGGATGATAAAGGCCCCCACAATTTTAATGCCGGAAACAAAGAACTCTTCGGGGCAGTGGTGTGAAAATTCCGTGATGTCAAAAAGGTCGTGCGTAATGCGCGACATAATTTGCCCTACCTTGGCATTATCGTAAAACCGGAAGGAGAGTTTTTGCAGATGGTCGAAAAGGTCACGGCGCATGTCGGTTTCAAGCTTTGCACCCATCACATGTCCGATATCACTCATATAATAATTGGCAAAGGTGTCTAAAAGTCTGAGAAGCACGTAAATACCGCCCATTTGCAGGATGAAGGATACCACCAGCGTCCCGGTTGTGGCGCGATCCGTGATTTCCCGGACCAGTACCGGGAAAACCAATTCGCACACACTGGAAAACGCGGCACACAAAAGGTCTGCCACCATAATCCAGATATAAGGCTTATAGTATTTTAGAAAACCCCGAAAATTTTTCATTTTTTATACCGCTACAAACCGCTTTTCCGCTTCGGAAATATAGGCGGCTTCTACTATTTTCTGTACGAAAATTGCATCCTCTGCAGGAACGGGAGAGGGTGTGCCGTTTATGATAGCATCGCCGAAGCGTTCCACTTCTTTTGTGTACATATTGCCCGTGGGCACATCGATACAGGTTGCAGAATTTCCTGCTCTCGTCTGGGCCGCATCATAGCCCTTGGCCGCATCACTGCGAAGAATCTGCACCGTTCCCACTTCTTCCTGGGCCAGTGTGCCGTCTGCCCGGATACTGCCGGCTGTGCCGTAGATTTCGATTTTGCCGGTCACCGCATCATCGGGAATATTGAAGTTGGATTCAATCACACAGAGTGCACCGTTGTTCATGCGCAAAAGCACAGAAGCACTGTCATCCACGCCGTAGGAGAAGGTCTGGGTATCGCAGAAGGCCGCCACCTCTATGCAGCGCAGACCCGTTACATACTGTACAAGGTCAATGCAATGAACGCCGAGGTCCACAAGCGCGCCGCCGCCGGATTTGGACTTGTCCTGCCGCCAGACGCCCGGTATATCCGGGTACCAGCAGGCAAACTGGGAGCGGATGGAGACAATGTCGCCAATGGCTCCTTCGGAAATCAGGCGGCGAATCTCCTCATGATAGGCATGGAAACGCATCATAAGGCCGATGCTGAGGCGAACGCCCTTGGCATCGCAAAGCTCCTTCAGTTCTTCGGCTTCCCGGCTGGTAAGTGCCATGGGCTTTTCCAGCAGGATATGTTTTCCGGCATTTGCCGCCGCAATAACCTGCTCCTTGTGGCAAAAAACGGGCGTCGCAATGTAAACCGCGTCCACCTCGTCAAGGGCAAGAAGGGAATCCATATCGGAAAAGGCGTGCGCCACGCCAAACTCCTCTGCCACTTCCTTTGCGAAGGTTTCGTTTGTATCCATTACGGCTACAAGCTCTGCATTCTCTGCACCCACAAGACCCGGAATCGTTCTCCGTCTTGCGATACCGCCGCAACCAATAATTCCCCATCTGATTTTCATTGTAAATCTTCCTTTCTGTATGAAAAAATTTTATGTATTGAGGCTTTTTTATAAAAACCGTTTTTTAAAAGTACCGTCGTAAAGCTCGTACACAGCTTCAAATCCAATATCACGAAGCCATTGTTCCATTTCCGAAAAATAAAAATCCAAAGTTTCCACACTGTGACTGTCGGAAGAAAGGATTACCTTGCCTCCGTTTTCCTTCAGGATATACAGAAGATTTTCGCCGAGATACGGCGTTTTCCGAAGTCCTCTTGCCATCGCGCCCGTATTTACTTCAAATATCACATCGTTTTCCGCCGCGAGCCGCATATATTTTTCTGCGGTTTTTAAATAGTCGGCACAGTTTAAGAAACGCATTTCATCTATTTCATCAAATTTTGTTATGAGGTCAAAATGACCTACGATGTCCGGCTTCCTTTTTGCAATATAGCTGACAAAAGCACTGTAATACGTTTTGGCAAGACGGACTGCATCATAGTCAAAAGCCTCCAGGCATTTCTTAAAGTAATCATACGACGAATCAATGGGATAGTACGTTTCCCCGATATGGAAATAATGCGAGCTGCCTATAATATAGTCAAATTGTGCCCTGTCTAATGGGGAAAAGGCATCCTCTTCCACACCGCAATAGATTTGTATTTTTTCACCGTATTTTGCTTTGAGCCGGGAAATTTCTTTTATGTAGCCCGCGGTATCCTTCATGCAGTACCGCTCGTCGAACGGCGTATACCCATGCCCGGAAAAGCCTACGGACGAAAACCCGTTTTCGATGGCATAAAGAACAATTTCTTCCGGCGTGTTTTTGCCGTCGCAAAAGGTTGTGTGTGTATGATAATTTGCTAACATTTTTGTTTGTCTCCGTTTTTCTATATTGCAGTTACCGGCCGTAACGTAAGTCAAAATATCAGATTTTTACAATCCAGTGTCCGTTTTTGTCAGCACCGACTCTGTCGATAAGTCCTTTTTCTTTTAGTATCTTAATATTTCTTTCAATCGTTCTTGTTTCGACACCTGCATATTCTGCCATTTCTCCGATTGTGCTGTAAGGGCTGTTCTTCATGCATTTGACAATCTTGCTTTGTGTCTGATTTAGTTTTACACCGACATTTACACCGACGTTTTTGTCATTTACCCCGACATTTTCATCAAATAGTGCATGAATATGCAAATGTCTGTTTTTCAGTTCGTTTGTTTCTCCCAAGAGCAGGTTTCTTAAAAATTTTTCAAGATAAACCGTTGTTTCATGAATGTTTTTTTTGAGATTCGTATAATTTGCTCTTACCAAAGCATTTCTGAAATACCAGGAGTTTTCAGCAAATATATCGTTTGTTGCATCATAACCTAATGAGCGTAGATATTTAATAAAGAAAACTGCCGTTGTTCTTGTGTTTCCCTCTCCGAAGATGTGTATCTGCCATAGTCTTGCTATAAATAATGCCAAATGCGCAATTATTTCATCTTGAGAAAGTCCCTTGTAGCTGAACTTCTTCTCTTGTTCAAAGTCATATGCAAGCGTTTGTCGAAGCACGGCTGCATTGCCATACAGGACAGTCTCTCCGTCAAGCACCCATTCCTTTTTTGTAATATTTACATCTCTGATTTTACCGGCATGATTATAAATTCCCCAAAACAGCTTTTTATGAATTCCTATATATTCGCTTGGAGAAAAGGTGAAGGCTTTTTCGGAAAGGATTGATGCAATACGTACCGAAACCTTATCGGCCTCTTCCGTCCTATCAGCTTCCGTTATTTTTGCGGTTGTTTCATAGTAGCTATTTATTTGTTTTTCAGCATCTTCCATTGTGATATAGCCTTCAATATTCTCAATGGCGGTCTTCACAAGATGTTCTGACGGCTTCAGCCCGTCAACCGCTTGAAGTCCTATAGCTGTACTCCATGCATAGCCTTTATCTCTTTTATTTGGTTCAGATTGTTTAATATATTCTTTAAAAGGATCTTGATACATAGATTCACCTTCTTTGTTTACTCTTTCTAATGATTCCTATAACAAGGTCAATGCCAAATGTTTTAACAAGTAACCCGATAAAGGAACTGAAAAGAAGGATGTAGCCCGACAGAAGCCCCCCGACAATCACAATCAAAAAATCAGTCAGCAAAAGTGCTTTCCCAATATTTATCTTCGAGTATTTTTTTACAATCAGTGCGATAATATCCGTTCCGCCGGAGCTTGAATCCACGTAAAACATGACGCCGCTGGCTACGGCAATCAGAGCCGCACCCACGATGGCAGATGCAAAAATATTCGGCAGGAGAACAAGGTCGCTGTTCCATATTTTTTCGAATGCACCTACAAAAACTGTCGTTGTCGTGGAGCCGATAAAGGTTTTAATCGCCATATCCTTTCCCAAAACAAAGAATGCCGCTATCAATAACGAAAAGTTAATAATAACTAAAATCGTGCCCGGCGAAAACGGCACATACGCATTGAGAATAACAGAAATTCCGCTCGTTCCGCCAAGCAAAAGACTGTGCGGAAAAATAAAAATAACAGTTGCCAATGCATATAAAACACTTCCAAGAACAATCAGCATATATGCAGATGTTTTTCCTTTCATAACCTTCTCCTTTTTTGCAAGACCCACAGATGATTTTTTGCGCTTTATTCGCAAAGTCCGTTCAGATACCGGACCGTATTTTTCGTAAGTGTCAAAAAGTCGGGCAGAAGGCTTTCGGGTATATTGCCGTGGGAATATTCCACGTTCCAAACGCCTTTATAGCCGATTTCTTTAAATGCCTGCATCATTTTCGGCCAATGGATATCCCCCGTCATCGGCAGCTGATGGGCGTCCTTTCCCGTATTGTCATGCAGATGCATACACTGTATGCGGGAACCGAATTTGGGAATCCATTCTGCCGCTGTATACGGAAAGGAAACGTGTGCGTGACCGAAATCCCAGCAACAAACAGCGTGTTCGCTTTTGAACGATTCAATCAAGCGCAATAAATCCTCCGGGGCAGACGTAAAGCGTTTCCTTGTGGGATGGTCTTCAAAAACCGTTTCAAAAGCCAGTTTAAAGCCTGCTTTTTCCGATTTTTCCACATAGGGAGCAAAATAATCATGATTATAGGAAAGTGCCGCTTCCTCTGAATATGTAAGAGTGTCAAAATCAAATTCATCGCCATGTACGGCAATGTATTTTGCACCCATAAAAGCTGTTGCTTCCATACAGCGGTCAAGGCACAGCTTGTGTTTTTCCCCATATCTGCCGTATCGATTAAAAGGAGCATGGGTCTGATGCACAGAAAGACCGTTTGCTTCAAATATTCTGCAGGATTCTTTCATGACGGATTCCCAGTCATCCTGCTCAACCGGCGGCGTGTAATCCAGATGTGTAAAGCCGGCCTTTGCCACCAGCTCTGCCGCTTTTGCCATCGGTATGCGTTTTGCGAAAAAACCTATGTTAATTCCGGCTTCCATATGTATGTGCACTCCTTTAGTCCGCTAATACAAACTCCCCGAGCGTTGTGGAAATAATATAATCCTCCTTAATGGCGCGGAGCCGTGCCATATGGGGCTGGTTTATATGAATCTGCTGATGCTCCTTTGTTTCCCAGGCTTCTATAAGCAGAATTTCGTCCGGGTCCTTTTCCGAAAAATAGTAATCGTAGCGGATGCACCCGTTTTCTGCCCGTATGGCATCCACAAGTCCCTCTTCCTTTACTTTTTCAATAAAAGCCTCCCGCTTGCCGGGAAAGCTTTTGAAAATAACATAAATTGTATACATACCTTCCACTCCTTCTTAAAAAGTATACCACAAGCATACAGATTTGTCAACGTCTGCCGCGGTATCCGCTTGAAAACTCGGTTTTTTACAAAAAAACCACCGCAAATTTATGAAAAACATCCAAAAGAATACTGCGTTATCTGTGCATTTTTTTCTTTACTTCCATCCAGAGGCTTCGGCGGAAGGTGCAAATACTGCCGAGAAAAACCGCCAGAGCGGTGGAAGATAGGCTAATCAGAGGCCAACGCATGGGAAGAATATGAAAAAGTCCCAGAACACCTGCGGTCACGGACAAGAGTGAAAGCCCTAAAACAGGGAGACACTGGGCAGAGAAGCGGCGGTAATCGGAAAAATAGAGGGCCGCCGCGGAAAGAAGAGCCGCAAGCAGTACCAGCGGAACCACCAAATCCCGCGCCCAGGTACCGGAGTCTGTAATGTATGCGATTCCCAGAAGCAGAAAGCACACGGCATAACTGCCGGAAACGATGCGCCGGATAAGACTTCGCTCCGCAGTTTCCAGCGACAGAAGAATTTCATAGAAAGCGTAGGAGCCAAGGAGTACATATACAGCCCAGGGCGTGCCGCCGACTGCGAGATTTACAATGCCGGAGGCCATAATTCCCGCCCAAAGCACTAAAATGGCAATTTTGCGCCAGAAGAAAAACCAGTGGCCGCCTTTCCTGGCCTTTGGATAAAAGCCGGCGGTTTTATCAAAGCGGTCCTGCTTCAGACCGCAGATGGGACAGGAGGAAAACCCCGGTCCGATGTCCATGGTACAACCCTTGCATTTCATTACGACACCCCCTCAATCTGAAACGGGATCCCCATTTTTGTAAGTTCCCCGGCCACAGTGGATACAAATTGGATATCCTTCATGGAATCCGTTACCGTCAGAACGGCTGTGTCTTTATAGGAAACAAGCGTACATTTTGTGTTTGTTTTGCAGGACGGTCCCAGAACAAAGTCAAAGAAGCGGACGTGCGTACCGAAATCTGCCTCCACGCGCCCCAGGTTCGACAGCGTACTGCTCAGCACTCTTTCGCCCAGAAATCCGTATATTTTTTTCAGCACAAAATTTTTCAGCACCAGCGGAATCATCCGCACCAGGCGTCCGCTGGCAAGCTGGTTGGCACTGTAAAGCATTTGTGCCAGAGATTCCTCACTCGTCTGCGCCGCAAGCTGGCGCGAAAGTTCCGGCAGAAGCGAGGCGTTTGTATCTGCACCGTATGGAACACTGATGACGGCGTACAGCGAAAAGTTCCGAAGCGTTTCCGACGGATAGAAACGGCGCATATTTACGGGAATCTGTACCTGCATCAGGTCCTTCGGCTCTGCCAGAAGAACGGTTTCCTTCACGGCCGCAAAAAGAACTCTCGTCAGAAGCAGCGTGACCGTACAGTCTGCTTTTTTTGCCGCGTCTACAAGGGAAGCGGTGGGCATAATAAAGTGCAGAATCCTGGCGTTTTTCCGTTTCGCTCTGCCGGCACCCGGCTGGAGCGCGGGTTTTTGCAGAAAGCCACTGCCCTTGTGTTGCTTTTCCGCCCTGGAAAAAGCATTTTCTGTCTCTTCCTCCCGCGGACAATCCGAAAGCCGGGGGAGATTTACATTTTCCGCGGCTGAATGGCCCAGAAGGCGCAGATATTCTTTTACTAATGTCTGAAGAAAAACCATTGCCCCCGTCCCGTCGGTCAGGGCATGAAAAATTTCGAGGGAAATCCGGTCTTTATAATACAGAACCTGAAAACAAGGCGTTTGCCGGTGCCCTAAATCGAAAGAGGAACAGGGCGGAGCCTCTTCCGGCCGCACGGCAAAGCGGCAACGCACCGCATCAAAGTAGTGCCAGAAGATACCGCGCCGAACCGCGGTGGAAAAGACGGGAAACCGTTTCACTGTGGACAACAGTGCCACTTGCAAAACAGCCGGCTCCACCGTCTCCTGCATATAGGCCGACACACGGAACACGGTCATGTGCGTATGGGTCATGGAGAGAGGATAGACCTTGGCGGCACTGTCAAGGCGATACCACTGGCCGGGGGAGGCGGGTCTGTAAAAGGAGCCCAGGATATCGTCCCCGATGCGGGCTTCTATCGCTTTGGCATCCATGCCGTTTTTCGCATAAAAGGCAAAAAGGCGCAAAAAGTCCTCTTTCAGCGCCTTTGTTTCTTTTTTTGGAAGCTGTACCCGATAAAAAATCCGGTGCAGGAAGGCCGTCATATCCGGTCCGGGCAGACCGGGGGCCACCTTAGATTTTGCTTTACTCATGCCAGAGGGTTTCCTTCCTTGTCAAAAAGGGGCAGTTTTTCAAGAAAAATGATATCTTTTCTGTCTGCCGCTTCTCCTTCTGCCAAAACAGCCATTTCGCCGATGATTTTGCCGCCGGCCTGCTTTACCAGCGCGTCAATCACCCGGAGGGATTCTCCGGTGCTGATTACATCGTCTACCACAAGCACGCGCTTTCCGTTGAGAGCCTCCTTTTCCTTCTTTCCGATGCAAAGGGTTTGCTCGCCGCGGGTGGTGATGGACTGCACCCGGGCAGTGAGAATGTCCTCCATATATAGCTTTGCACCCTTTCTGGCTACAACATACGGCTTGCCGCTTTGCCGTGCCATCTCATAGCAGAGGGGAATCCCCTTCGATTCTGCGGTTACCAGCACGTCAAAGTCCGGGGCTTTTTCGAGGAGTGCCGCGGCTGTCTTTGTTGTCAGCTCCACATCGCCGAACAGAATGAAGGCACCGATATAAACACTTTCGCTGATGGGGCAGAGGGGAAGCTCCCGTCTGCACCCGGCGATTTCCATTGTGTACTGCATAGCTTTCTCAGCGCAGAACTGCGCCCAGCTCCTTCTCTAAATTTTTCAGTATTTTATCCGTCAGCCGGTTTACGGCTTCATCGTCCAGCGGCTTGTCTTTGGCGCGGAAGGTGACCGTGTAGGCCATGCTCTTCTTGCCCTCGCCCAGCTGTTTGCCGCGGAAAATATCAAACAGACCGATGCTGATAACATTTTTGCAGGTATTTCTGATGACCGCTTCGATTTCGCCGCAGGTCACGCCCTCGTCACAGACAAAGGCAAAGTCGCGCACCACATCCGGGAATTTGGGAAGAGGTGCATATTTCATAGAGGGGCTGAAGCACGATTTCAAAAGCTCGTAACTGATTTCAGCCACAAAGGCGGGCTTGGCAAGAGAGATTTCCTCACATACCTCATAGGCCAGCCGACCCAGATATCCTATTACCGTATCGCCGCAGAGGATTTCGGCGGTCATCCCCGGATGGAGGAAGGGCTTTTCGGCTTTGCGGTAGCTGAAGGTCAGGCCAAATTCGTCAGCCAGCCCTTCTGTGATGCCTTTTACCTTGAAGAAATCTTCATTGTCACCGAAGGCACCGATGGCGATGGTTTTCTTTTCTGCCGGCAGCTTTGTCAGCGGAAATTCGTCAGCAATATACACATTGGCCAGCTCAAAGAACCGCCCGGCGTCGTTGCCGGCCTTGAAGTTTTTCACCATAATATTTACGATGTTGGGTACTAAGGTAGTACACATAATGGAATAATTTTCGCTGATGGGGTTATCAATGCGGATGACCCGGCGAAGCGGGCTGTCCGCGGGGAGACGGAGCATATCCAGCTCCTTTGCAGAGTAGAAGCTGAAGGTAACCGTCTCAAAGGCCCCTTGTTTTACGAGGGCATTTTTGGCTTTGAGCTCAAGCTTCTGTGCGTCGGTAAGGCCGCCGTTTGTAACAGCCGCGAAGGGCAGAAGCTGTGGGGTGATGTGGGAATAGCCATAAAGACGGATGACCTCTTCGGCCAGATCCTCGTAGCTGAACACATCCTCCCGCCACGCCGGAGCGGTTACGGAAAGCGTTTCCCACTGTACGTCCACGGAAAATTCCAGGCTCCGTAGAATTTCAACAATTGTATCATCCGGCACGGTGATGCCCAGCACCTTGTTGATTTTTGCGAAGGTGGTGGTAATCCGGGTGGGCATAATTTCCTTTGCCGCAATCTCGACACCCGTTTCCGAAACGGTACCGCAGTTCAGTTCTTCCATAAGATGCAGGGCGCGCTTCATGGCACACTGCGTTGTATATTCATCCACACCCTTGCAGAATTTTGCACTGGAATCGGAGGACTGCCCGAGCGCGCGCGACGTTTTGCGGATGCTGTCCCGGGCAAATTTCGCCGCTTCAAACACAACGTCCTGCGTACTATCCTTAATTTCGCTGTTGAGGCCGCCCATAATACCGGCAAGGCCTACCGGCTTTTCTGCATCGCAGATAACCAGGTGGTTTTCGTTTAATGTAAATTCCTTCTCGTCCAGCGTGATAATTTTTTCGCCGTTATGTGCACGCCGCACGTCAATCGTTTTGCCGCCGAGATTGGAAAGATCAAAGGCGTGCATGGGCTGCCCCAGCTCCATAAGAATGAAGTTGGTGATGTCCACCACGTTGTTGATGGCGTTAATGCCTACCAGTGCCAGCCGCTTCCGCATCCATAAGGGGGCCTTTTCAATTTTTACGTCCCGCACATAGTGCGCAATGTAGCGGGGGCAAAGGTCGGGTGCCTGCACACGGACGCTGATGGCATCGTCGTTTGCTTCTTTATGGGCAGTGAAAGAAAAATCGGGCATTTTTACAGGCTTTTTCAGAATGGCCGCAATTTCTCTTGCAAGGCCTAAAATGGACTGACAGTCGGGACGGTTCGCCGTGATGGAAATGTCAAAAACGTATTCGTCCAGCCCCACAATTTTGCGGATATCCTCACCGATGGGGGCGGTGTCCTCCAGAATCAGAATGCCGTACACCCCTGCGCCCTCGTACCAGTCGTCGGTGATTCCCAGCTCTTCGCCGGAGCAGAGCATACCGCAGGATTCCACGCCGCGCAATTTCCCTTTTTTGATTTTTATGCCGCCGTGGAGGGTGGAGCCGTCCAGTGCCACGGGAACCCGGGCACCGACAAAAACATTGTCTGCACCGGTGACAATCTGGATGTCCCGGCCATAGGCTTCGCCGCAGTCGAGGCGGCAAATCTGCAGGTGGTCACTGTCCTGATGCTTTTCAATATGGGTAATCTGTCCGACCACGCATTTAGTAATTTCTTCACCGAGGTAAATGAGCTCCTCAACTTCAAAGCCGCTGGAGAACAGCTTTTCCTGCAGTTCTTCCACCGGAATATCAATATCTACATAATCGCGAAGCCAGCTAAGTGGTGCTTTCATATTCTTTACCTCCCTTATTTCTGCTGCTGACGGAACTGCCGCAGTGTGCGGATGTCGTTGTCAAACAGAATGTGAATGTTGTTGATACCGTATTTCAGCATCGCAATTCTGTCGATGCCGATGCCAAAGGCAAGACCGGAATATTCCTCCGGGTCAATGCCGCAGTTTTCTAAAACGACCCGGTTTACAATGCCGCCGCCGAGCACCTCAATCCAGCCCGTGCCTTTGCATAATTTGCAGCCGCTGCCGCCGCATTCGCAGCAGGTTACGTCCACCTCTACGCTTGGCTCGGTAAAGGGGAAGAAGGAGGGACGAAGCCGCGTTTTCGTGTCGCTGGAAAAGATTTTCTTGGCAAGCAGGTCCAGCATACCGTACAGGTCACAGACAGAAATGTTTTTATCGACCACAAGACCCTCCATCTGATGGAACATGGGAGAGTGGGTGGCGTCATAGTCCGAGCGGAAAACCCTGCCGGGACTGAGCACCTTAATCGGGGGTTTTTTAACCTCCATGGTGCGGATTTGTCCGGGGGACGTCTGGGTGCGGAGCAGAATATTTTCCGTAATGTAGAAGGTATCCTGCTCGGCTCTTGCCGGATGGTCCTCCGGCACGTTGAGCGCGGTGAAATTATAGTAATCTGTTTCAATTTCCGGGCCTTCAAACACATCAAAGCCCATGCCCTGGAAAATCGAAATAATTTCATTTTTGGTCAGCGTTACGGGGTGAAGCGTACCGATTTCGTTTTTCACTGCCGGCATGGTGATATCCACTGCTTCGCTGGCGTTTTTGGCGGCCAGGTCTGCCTTCCGGAGGGCCTCGTCCACCTCGTCAAACTTTTCCTCGGCCCAGGCTTTAAATTCATTCACAATTTTGCCGAAGGCAGGCCGCTCCTCCGGCGGAATGTTTTTCATTTCCTTCATCAGGCCCGGAATTTCACCGGCCCGGCTTAAAAATCGCTCTCTTAGCTTTGCAAAGCCCTCTCTGCCTAAAGAGACGGAAAGCTCCTCGGAAATGGTGCGTCGCATTTCTGCAATTTTTTCTTTCATACTAACCTCCTAAGTAAAAAAATCGTCCCTATCCTGAAAAGATAGGGACGACGTATTGTCGCGGTACCACCCTAATTCCCGCCTGTGGCGGGCACTTCCTTAAAAACGTAACGTGTTTTCACCGGCACTTCCTACTCCTCTTTCAGAAGCACAGCTCCCGGGTGAACTTCAGCCGATTTCCCTTTGAAACGCTTCCAGCCTCACGGCGTTTCTCTCTCGGAAAGGTACCTTCGCTTACTCTCCCGTTCTTCGCTTTTCCTATTCAGTATATCACGAAAAACCCTGCATTGCAAGTTTTTTTAATAAATTTGTCCCCACTGTGTTTCAATCAAGGGAAAAAACCGCCTGGTTATGTATCGAATCCCATGAAACTGTAAAGCCCAAGGCCTCAGCTAATGCACGTGCAGGAACAAGCGTTCTTCCATTTATAATCATCGGTGCAACATCTATACTGTATTGCTCTTCCTCACCGCCAATGATTATATCTATTCTTTCATAACCTTCAAATAAATATATTCTTCTGTTTCCTCTTTGTATTATTACTCTAAATTTATTATTTACATCTTTCTCAATATATTTTACTGTTGCACCAAACAATTCACTGATAACCCGTACAGGAATCATAGTTCTGTCGCTAATAATTGTTGCAGGAACATCGGTCTCTATCTTTTTCCCGTTGAAGTCAACATAATTTGAACCAATCTTAGCTGTTATCTGCGAAGAAAAATTAAAATTTAGTTTCGCAGAGTGAATCAGCGTTCGGAACTCCTCATCACTATGGACATCACTATCGCCTGCCATGATTCCTTCTTTTTTATTGTAAACAACCACCAACGGGAAAGTAATTGTTCCCTTTGCTATGGTTGATGGCCAGGACCATGGAACATTGCTGTTATTCTCAAGCGCATAGAAATCAATATTGTTAATTGTGGAATAATAATGAATTAGCGGAAGCATAGATGTCGAATACCCGCAGGTATCCCGATAATATATGAATACAAAATTACCAGTGGCATTTTCGTTATTCACCAATTCTATTGCCTCTGCGGTGGTAATATTTCTCCAGTGCTCCGAGTCTGGAAAAAATTTTCCGTCACTGTTTTCAGCGTAAGAAACACTGGGGAATACTGTTAAAACAGCTAATAATAAAACGATAATTTTTTTCATACTCTTTCCTTTTTACTCCACCGGAACGGCCTCAGCCTGCGCTCCGCCGGTCAGCTCGTTTACCTTTGCACGGACCTTCTGGTCTAAAAGCTCCATGATTTCCGGGTTTTCTTCCAGGAATTTCTTGGCATTTTCACGGCCCTGGCCAATTCTCTGCCCGTCGTAGGAATACCATGCGCCGCTCTTGTCCACCAGACCGTATTCCACCGCCAGGTCTAAAATGTTACCGGAGCGGGAAATACCCTTACCGTACATAATGTCGCACTCTGCCTCTCTGAAGGGCGGGGCCACCTTGTTTTTCACAACCTTAATACGGGTGCGGTTTCCTACAATATTACCATCCACCTTAATACCCTCTACGCGGCGTACGTCCATACGGACCGAGGCATAAAACTTCAGTGCCCGGCCGCCGGTGGTAACCTCGGGACTGCCGTACATAACGCCCACCTTTTCACGGAGCTGGTTAATAAAGATGGCAGTGGTGTTGGATTTGTTTACGACACCGGCCAGCTTTCGCAGTGCCTGGCTCATAAGGCGCGCCTGTAGTCCCACGTGGGCTTCGCCCATTTCACCGTCGATTTCCGCCTTCGGCACAAGGGCCGCCACAGAGTCAACAACCAGAACGTCCAGCGCACCGCTTCGCACGAGGGCTTCCGCAATCTCCAGTGCCTGTTCGCCCGTGTCGGGCTGGGCAACGATAAGCTCGTCCACATCCACACCCAGATTTTTAGCATACTGGGGATCCAGTGCGTGTTCGGCGTCCACAAAGGCCACCTCGCCGCCGCGCTTTTGTGCTTCTGCAATAATGTGCAGAGCCACGGTGGTTTTACCGGAGGATTCCGGACCGTAAATTTCTACAATTCTTCCCCGCGGAACACCGCCGATGCCAAGAGCCAGATCCAGCGCAAGGCTTCCGGTGGGGATGGCTTCAATATTGAGATGTGTATTTTCGCCCATTTTCATAACGGCACCCTTACCGAACTGCTTTTCAATCTGGGTAAGGGCCGCCTCAAGGGCTTTTTTCTTTTCGGACATAGCAAAACACTCCTTTATCTTTTCCTATTATACATTAGAAAAAGGCACTCTGTCAAGCAAGGAAACAAGAATTTTTCTACTATTTTCTATTTTTTTAAAATTCTACTTGATTTTACGGCCTTTTTGGTGTAAAATAGTAGAAAATGTTTTGTAGGAGTGAAAGTAATGAACAAGAAAAACATCGAATCCATTGCCGTCAGCGGCAAAAAAGTTCTTGTCCGCTGCGACTTCAATGTTCCGCTGGACGCTGACAAGAATATTACGGACGAAACAAGAATTCTCGGCGCACTGCCCACCATTCAGTATCTGGTGAAAAACGGTGCCCGCGTCATTCTCTGCTCGCATCTGGGCCGTCCGAAGGGTGAAGTAAACCCGAAGTACAGCCTGGCCCCCGTGGCAAAGCGTTTGTCCGAGCACCTCGGTAAGGAAGTGAAGATGGCGGAGGATGTTATCGGTGACAGCGCAAAGGCACTGGTTGCTGCCATGGGTGACGGCGACGTGGTACTTCTTGAAAACGTCCGCTATCATAAAGAAGAAGAGAAAAATGACCCTGAATTTTCCAAGGCTCTCGCTTCTCTTGCAGAAGTATATGTAAACGACGCATTTGGTACGGCTCACCGTGCCCATGCTTCTACCGCCGGCGTTGCCGACTATCTCCCTGCAGTATGTGGCTACCTCATTCAGAAGGAACTGGATGTTATGGGCAAGGCTCTCTCCAATCCGGAACGTCCCTTCGTGGCTATTTTGGGCGGTGCCAAGGTTTCTGACAAGATTGCTGTTATTGAAAATCTCATTGGCAAGGTAGACAAGCTGATTATCGGCGGCGGTATGGCCTACACCTTCCTCAAGGCTAAGGGCTATGAAATCGGTAAATCCCTTTTTGATGCAGAAAAGCTGGAGCTTGCAAAGGGCCTTCTGGAAAAGGCGGCGGCCAGCGGCGTGGAACTGCTTCTGCCCGTGGATACCATGGTTGCAACCGCATTTCCGGATCCGATTGATGCTGAAATCGCTGTTTCCGCAGCGGCGGCAGATGCAATTCCTGCCGACCAGATGGGTCTTGATATCGGTCCCAAAACGCAGGCTCTCTTTGCAGATGCTGTAAAAACAGCAAAGACGGTTGTATGGAACGGCCCCATGGGCGTTTTTGAAAATCCCGTTCTGGCAAAAGGCACGATTGCCATTGCCAAGGCACTGGCTGAAACCGATGCCACCACGATTATCGGCGGTGGCGACAGCGCGGCTGCAGTAGAACAGCTGGGCTTTGCAGATAAGATGACACACATTTCCACAGGCGGCGGTGCATCCCTCGAATTCCTGGAAGGAAAAATCCTGCCGGGTATTGCCTGTCTGGAAGATAAATAAAGAAAGGAATTAGATACAATGAGCAGAACAAAACTGGCAGCCGGCAACTGGAAAATGAACAAGACCCCGGCAGAAGCCGCAGACCTGATGAAGGACCTTGCCGCAAAGGCGGGAAATGCTAAGAATGACGTCCTGGTTTGCCCTCCGTATGTATGTCTGGATGCTGTACTGAAGGCAGCTGCCGGCACAAAAATTCAGGTCGGCGCACAGAACATGTATTTTGAAGATAAGGGTGCATTCACCGGTGAGGTAGCTCCCGGTATGCTGAAGGAAATGGGCGTAACACACGTAATTATCGGACACTCTGAACGCCGCGAATACTTCGGCGAAACGGATGAAACGGTAAACAAGAAGGTGCTGAAAGCACTGGAAACCGGCCTTTGCCCTGTAATCTGCTGTGGTGAAACCCTCGCCCAGCGCGAAGACGGCATCACTATCGAATGGATTCGTATGCAGATTAAAAAGGCAATGAAGGATGTTTCCGCAGAAGCTGCTGCCTCTCTCGTTATTGCATATGAGCCCATCTGGGCAATCGGCACAGGTGTTACAGCGACAAACGAACAGGCAAATGAGGTTTGTGCTGCAATCCGCGTACTGATTTCCGAGCTTTACGGCGCAGAAGTTGCTGACAAAATCCGTATTCTCTACGGCGGCAGCGTGAACGCCGCAAATTCCGCAGACCTTTTCGCATGTAGCGACATCGACGGCGGTCTCGTTGGCGGTGCAAGTCTGAAAGCGGATGACTTCACCGTTATCGCAAACTCCTGATTTAAAAAGATAAACCGGATCCCTCGGCGTGCGTGTGCGCGCCGGGGGCTCGCTATGACGGGGCAAATTTAATTTTGCCGCTTATGTATCTTTTACATCCGAACAGAAAGGAAGAATAAATCTTGGATAAAAAACTCATGGCGCTGATTATTATGGACGGCTTTGCCGCGGCGCCTGCAAACGACGGGAATGCCATTGCAAAGGCAAACACCCCGAATCTCGACCGCCTGTTCGCGGCGTACCCCCATACGGAAATTCAGGCCAGCGGTATGGACGTGGGTCTGCCCGAGGGACAGATGGGGAACTCTGAGGTGGGTCACACCAATATCGGTGCCGGTAGAATTGTGTATCAGGAGCTGACACGTATTACGAAGTCCATTGCAGACGGGGATTTTTTTGAGAACAGTGCCCTTTTGTCTGCGATGGAAAACTGTAAGGAAAACCGCAGTGCCCTGCATCTTATCGGCCTTTTGTCCGACGGTGGTGTGCATAGCCATATCACCCATCTGTACGGCCTTCTGGAAATGGCAAAGCGCAACGGTCTCAACAAAGTGTATGTTCATGCACTTTTAGACGGACGTGATGTTTCTCCCACCTCCGGCGCAGGATTCCTGGAAGCGTTGGAAGCGGAAATGGAGCGCATCGGTGTAGGCGAGATTGCCACGGTGATGGGACGCTATTACGCCATGGACCGCGACAATCGCTGGGACAGAGTGGAAAAAGCCTATGATGTGATGACACGCGGCAAGGGAAAGAAGATTGAAAACCCGGCAGAATATGTGCGTGTTTCCTATGAAGAAGAGGTTACAGACGAATTTATTGTACCTGCTACCACCGACGCCGGCCGGATTGAGAAAAACGACAGCGTAATTTTCTTCAATTTCCGTCCTGACCGTGCCCGGGAAATCACCCGTGCTTTTGTGGACCCGGATTTTACCGGCTTTACCCGCAAGTTTTTCCCGCTTACGTATATCTGCATGACGCAGTACGATGCCACGATGCCGAATGTGGACATTGCATTTAGGCCCCAGAAGCTGACAAACACCTTCGGCGACTATATTTCCGACAAGGGGTATACCCAGCTGCGTATCGCCGAAACGGAAAAGTATGCACACGTCACCTTCTTCTTTAACGGTGGCGTGGAAAAGACCGCAGAGGGTGAAGACAGAGTGCTGATTCCTTCCCCCAAGGTTGCCACCTATGACCTTAAGCCTGAAATGAGTGCTGTAGAGGTTAAGGAAGCTGTTCTGGCCCGCCTCACCGAGCAGGACGTAATTATTCTGAACTTTGCAAACTGCGATATGGTTGGGCACACAGGTGTGTTCGACTGCGCTGTGCGCGCGGTGGAAACTGTGGATGCCTGCGTGGGCGAGGTTGTAGATGCAATCCTGGCCGCAGGCGGCACTGTGCTGGTAACTGCAGACCACGGCAATGCAGACTGCATGTATGCCGAGGATGGCAGCCCCTTCACCGCCCATACTACGAATCCCGTGCCGCTTCTGGTGGCCGGTGCCGGTGATGTGAAGCTTCGCACAGACGGACGTCTTGCAGATATCGCTCCCACTATGCTGGAGCTGATGGGCCTGGAAAAACCGGAGGAAATGACAGGCGAAAGTATGATAGTAAAATAAAAAATTGGCGCTGCAAAATTTGCGGCGCCATTTTCATATCATTTTTTATTAAAATCCCGCCCCACAAGGTAATCAAGCGTAACATTGTAATAATCGGCAAGCTTTATGGCTGCCCAAAGCGGAAGCTCGCGTTCGCCGCGTTCATAACGCTGATAAACTGTTAGTTGCATATTTAACAGAACAGCAATGTCTTTTTGTGTCTTATCATGATCTTCTCTTAAATCTCGAACACGCCTATATCCGTTCATTCTTACCCTCCTCGGTTATAGTTCTATGAAAATATTTTACTAAAATCACAGAAAAATATTGACAAATAACACCGTGCGGTGTTGTGATTTATACCGGAAACGAAAGCCCCGATGTCGCCAAACACATCCAAAGGAAGCCGCCCTGCAGTATAGCGGGATAGCTTTTTTTTAGAAAATACTTTACAAATCCGCCGGTTTATGGTATATTTATTATGCCAAACAAAAATTAGATACTGAAATTTCGTATGCAGTGCGAAGCTGTTAGCACCGGGTTTTTCTTTTTTTGGAAAAAACGCGAGGCTCTTTCTTCGGTGCTGCTATATAGGCTATGCACGTACGAGTTGATATCTATTTTTGTTTGGCGACAAAAATGAGCCGTGCGTTTTTCATGCGTCGGCTCGTTCCGGCGCATTTTTTGTGCTGGAAACGCAAACCCTGATGTCGCCAAACACATCCAAAGGAAGCCGCCCTGCAGTATAGCGGGATAGCTTCTTTTTTAGAAAATACTTTACAAATCCGCCGGTTTATGGTATACTTATTATGCCAAACAAAATTTGAATAAACGTTTTAATGTAGCTATTCTTCAAAAGTCTGCACTTTTTTGCTTTTGGTAAAAATGCGTGGCTCTTCATGTGCAACTGTTGAAGGAATTTGCATTCCGACGTTGTTTGAATTTTGTTTGGCGACAAAAATGAGCCGTGCGTTTTTCGTGCGTCGGCTCGTTCCGGCGCATTTTTTGTGCCGGAAACGCAAACCCCGGTGTCGCCAAACACATCCAAAGGAAGCCGCCCTGCTATACTGCGGGGCGGCTTCTTTCATAGATAAATCTTTTCAAATTTCTTGGGGTTTATTTCTTTTTAATTAGCCCCAAAGCCTTGGAAATCTCCATCACCACCAGGGGAACAAATACCAGTCCCAAGGCAATGGCGTAAAGCTTTCCGGGGAGGAGAATAAGTCCGAAGGCTGCGCGCACAGGGGTGAATACAACCAGTGCCATAAGCAGGAGGGAGGTCAGCACTGCCAGATTCAGCGTGCGGTTGGAGAAGGGGCCGATTTTAAACAGCGAGTGCTCCGAACGCATGTTATAGGCCTGCACAAGCTGAGACAGAGCTAAAATGATGAAGGCCATGGTTTGCCCGCCGGAAAGCTGACCGGTTTGTACTTCACCGATTTTAAAGCCAATCAGTGTCAGAGCGGCAAACATAAAGCCCTGCAGGACCACGCGAACACCAAGACCGCCGGCAAAAATACCTTCGTTTTTCGGCTTCGGCTTTCTGTCCATCACATCCGCTTCCACTGCTTCCATACCCAGTGCAATTGCCGGCAGGGAGTCGGTCACCAGGTTAATCCAGAGAAGTTGCATGGAAAGAAGGGGCGAACGGTGCCAAAGCAGCATGGCGGCAAAAACGGTGATGACTTCGCCGATATTTGTACCGAGAAGAAAGCCCACTACTTTTTTAATATTTGCATAAATACCGCGGCCCTCGCGAACGGCATCCACGATTGTTGCAAAGTTATCGTCCGTCAGCGTCATATCCGCGGCCCCCTTGGCCACGTCTGTGCCCGTAATACCCATGGCACAGCCGATGTCGGCGGCTTTCAGGGCGGGGGCGTCATTTACGCCGTCACCGGTCATGGAAACCACCTGTCCCTTTCTTTGCCATGCACGGACAATGCGGATTTTATTTTCCGGCGAAACCCGGGCGTAAACAGAGATGCTTTCCACCTGCGCGTCCAGCTCCCTGTCGGTCATAGCGTCCAGCTGTGCGCCCGTGATAGCCCGATCGCCCTCCCGTAGGATGCCCAGCTCCTTCGCGATGGCAGAAGCAGTAACAACATGGTCACCGGTAATCATAACAGGCTTGATACCGGCCTGGCGGCAGACGGCCACAGCGGCCCGGGCTTCCGGGCGCGGCGGGTCAATCATACCGACAAGTCCCAGGAAGGTCAGGCCGTTTTCCAGAGCCTCTGCAGTGGGCGTTTCCGGCACAGCTTCTATTTCTTTATAAGCCACGGCCAGCACGCGCAGGGCATTTTCGCTCATGCTTTCCGTCATTTCTTTTGCGGCCTCCAGATTTCCGGCGATGCACCGCGGCATCATCATGTCGAAGGCACCCTTTACAATTACGATGTTTTTGCCGTCAATTTTGTTTACCGTTGTCATCAGCTTGCGGTCGGAATCAAAGGGGATTTCCGCAAGGCGCGGATATTTTTTGTTAAGCTCCTCCTTGGGCATTCCGTTTTCATGGGCGGCCAGGACAATCGCCGTCTCTGTCGGGTCGCCGATGTGTTGTATCTCTGTGCCGCTGAAAACCACACTGCCGTCACAGCAAAGTGTACCGTACAGGAGAAGGGTTTTAATGCTGTCGGAATTGTTGTCTGTAATATCTTCCGGTTGTGCGCTGCCATCGGTATACGCTTTTGTCAGCGTCATGCGGTTTTGCGTCAGTGTACCCGTTTTATCCGAGCAGATAATGGAGGCACTTCCGAGCGTTTCCACGGCAGGCAGGCGACGAATCAGCGCATTTTTCTTTACCATCCGCTGTACGCCGATGGAGAGGACGATTGTAACAATGGCGGGAAGCCCTTCCGGAATGGCAGAAACAGCCAGGGAAACGGCGGTCATGAAAATTTCCAGTACAGGAATCCCGTTGGCGAGGCCCACTACAAAGATGACGGCGCAGGCGGCCAATGCCATAATACCCAGATATTTACCGAGCTGCGAAAGCTTCTGCTGCAGGGGCGTCTGTCCGTTTTCTTCCGCATCTAAAAGGTTTGCAATTTTACCCATTTCCGTGTCCATACCGGTGGCGGTAACCACAGCCAGTGCCGTACCGTAGGTAATACTGCAGCCGGAAAACACCATGTTTGTTCTGTCGCCGATGGCGGCGTCCGCACTGACCTCGGCCTCCGCGTCCTTCTCGGAGGGAACGGATTCACCGGTGAGGGCTGATTCTTCGGATTTCAGGCTGGCACTCTGCAGAAGCCGCGCGTCGGCAGGAACAAAGTCACCGGCCTCCAGACGGATGATGTCACCGGGCACGAGTGCCGATGCATCCACCATCTGTTCCGCACCGTCCCGGATGACCCGGGCGTGAGGGGCGGACATGTTTTTCAGTGCATCCAGTGCCTTTTCGGCCTTTCCTTCCTGATACACACCCATCACAGCATTGAGAACGACAATCAGCAGAATGAGGAGCGGCTCGAAAAGCTCACCCCAGTTTTTTTCCATAACAACCACCGAAAAGGAAACGATGGCCGCCGCAATGAGAATGAGGATCATGACGTCCTTGAACTGGTCAAAAAACCGCTGAAATGTGGATTTTTTCTTTTTTTCCCTGAGGCGGTTGGGGCCGTACTTTTCCTGCCGTGCGGCCGCTTCCGCCTGCGTAAGCCCTTTCCGGGGATCCGCCGCAAGCTTTTCGATTACCCGGGCTTTTGTTTCGTTGTGCAGTGACAATTTCTGTTCCTCCTGATATAAAAATTTTTATGCACAGAGCTGACTGTAAAATGACGTCCGTTCCCGGAGGGGAGTTCGCCGCCGGTGATTACGATACTTTCAGTATACCCGCTCCTTTGCGTAGATATATCTACCTTTTATCCGTAAAATGCAGAGAAGTTTCCCAAACACAGAAAAAAGGTTTTTTCAAGGAAGTATCCTTTCTGATTATTATATCGGAGAGCGGCAGGAATTGTCAAGATATTTTCCGTTTTTCTCCATAGTACGCTGCCGAATTAACTTTTATGTAACGGAACAGTCATATTTTGTTGACATTTTTTGCAGGACGTGATATACTATAAAAAATTGCATATGCGCACGCGGTTCGTATATGCGGACAAGGAGGGGGAATATGCATCAGCCAACCAAGCGTGTTCTGGAAATTCTGGAAGCGGTTGCCCGCGACGGCGAGGATAAACGCCTTGTGGATTTCAGCCGGGAACTGGGGATCCCCAAAAGCACACTTTTGCCGATTCTGCAGACGCTGTGCCGGTATCGTTATTTGCTGCAGACTGAATCGGGCCAATACCGGGCAGATACGGCTCTTTTCTCCCTGGGTGCGGCTTTCGCAGGAAATTTTCCCACGCTGGACTTTGTGCGGAAACAGCTGGAGAAAGCGGTGGAACAGATAGGGGAAACCTGCTATTTCGGCGTTCTGGAGAAAGGGGATGTTCTATATATAGAAAAGGTGGATTCGCCCCAGCCGCTTCGCATACTGGTCGAGCCCGGCCGCCGTTTGCCGGCGTATGCCACGGCGATTGGAAAAGCACTTCTGTCAGAACGGTCGGAGGGGGAGCTTCGGAGAATATACCCGGAGGACCTTGCGCCTGTGACGGAAAAAACGGTCACGGATATCAGGACGCTTGCCGCCCAGCTGATGCAGTCGCTTCAAAAAGGGTATTTCTGTGAAATCGAGGAATCCACCGCGCACATCCGCTGTTTTGCAGTCCCCATCCGAAAGGGAGGACGTGTAATTGCGGCCATCAGCGTGGCAATTCCGATTTTCCGCTTCGAGGAGGAGAAAGAATCGTTTTATATTGAAACGCTGCAAAACGCCGCGGCCGAAATCAGCCGCATTATAGAGGAAACGGACGCCCATTTCGGGACAATATTTTAAAAGGAGAATACATATGCCGGAACTTATAACGTTTGGAGAATCCATGGGAGCTATGGCACCCGGGGAACGAGGATTGCTCCGCTACTGTGACAGCTTTAAGCTGCGCCTGGCCGGAGCAGAGAGCAACACAGCCATTGGTCTTTGCAAGCTGGGCCACACCGCCGGATGGGTCGGTGCGGTCGGCAACGATGGGGTGGGGGACTTCGTGCTTGCCGCCATGCGGGCAGAGGGGGTGGATACCACCGCTGTGAAAACGGACCCGCACCACCGCACGGGTCTGCTGTTAAAGGAACTGAGCGCGGGGGAAACGAGTGTGTATTACTACCGGGAAAATTCTGCGGCCAGTCATTTTTCCGCGAAGGATATTCCCTATGCGTACCTTCGCGATGCAAAAATTTTGCATATTTCAGGAATTACGCCCGTTTTAAGTGAAAGTTGCCGCGGGGCGGTGGAGGCGATGATTGCCTTCGCGGGAGAAAACGGCATTTCCGTAAGCTTTGACCCTAACATCCGCCGTAAGCTTTGGGGTGAAACGGATTTTGCACCTATGATGCGCTCGATGCTGTTTTCCGCACAGATTGCACTTTTGGGGACCGAGGAAGCCGCACAGATTTTAGGCACGGAAAATCCGGAGGAAATTGTGCAGATTCTGCGGGAAAAAGGTGTAGAACGCATTGCTGTGAAAAACGGGGGAGAAGGGGCCTGGTGTGCTGACCGCGAAACGTTTGTGCACATTCCGCCCGAAAGCTGTAAGCCCATTGACCCGGTGGGGGCCGGTGACGGCTTTAACGCCGGCTTCTTATGCGGTGTTCTGGAAGGAAAGGATATTGTAACCTGCGGCAGAATGGGTGCCATCGGCGGTGCAATGGCAACGGAATCTACCGGCGATTACGAAGGATATCCCAGCCGTTCGCAAATGGAAATCCGCCTCGGAAACGGCACCCGGATTTACCGATAGGAGGAATCAAAATGGACATGCGACAAATTGTGCGGGAAAACCCGGTCCTGGCTATTATGCGGAATGTGCCGCTGGAAAGTACGGTGCAATACGCGGCAGCAATCTTAGACGGCGGCGTGGCCTTTTTTGAGGTGGCACTGAACTCCCGGGATGCACTGGAACAAATCCGGCTCCTGCGAAAAAGCTTCGGTGACAGGGCGTATGTTGGTGCCGGTACGGCAATTACAACAGAGCGGGCCAGAGCGGCTATAGAGGCAGGGGCACAGTTCCTGCTTTCCCCCTCCTCCGATGCGGATGTGCTGGCCTTTTGCCGGGAAAATAAAATTGCCATTTTGCCCGGTGCGCTGACACCCACGGATGTATCTCTTTGCGTGCACTACGGATTTGAGACAATAAAGCTGTTTCCTGCCGGAGATATGCCTATGGGATATGTCAGAAGTCTGCAGGGACCTTTTGATAGTACCGAGTATGTGGCCATCGGCGGCGTAAACCGCGAAAACGCGGCAAATTTCATTCGTCAGGGCTATTGTGGTGTTGGTCTGGGAAGCAATCTTCTGCCGAAAGAAGCTGTGGAGAAAAAAGACTGGGCCGCGGCCACCCGCCATGTAGAGAGGCTTGTGGCAGAGATAAAAGATGCATTGTAAAAGAGAAAAATCAATAAGAAAATGCACATAGAGGAAAACAAAATGCCGCATAACCGGAACCCCCTGTCTGGCAGCAGGGAGACGGTGCGGCGATAAAATGGTATTTTTTTAAAAAAAGATTGAAAAAGACCACGGGATTTGCTATAATATATTGAAAAGTATTTTTTAGAAAAGAAGGAATGGAAGATGGAACAGCGATATTTTCAAAAAGAAATTGAAACCATGCCTGTGGAGGAACTTCAAAAACTCCAGTCCGAAAAATTAGTAAAGCAGGTCCGGCATGTATACGAAAATGTACCCTATTACAAGGCACTTATGGACGAAAAGGGCATTACACCCGATGATGTACGGGGCATTGCGGATTTACATAAGCTTCCCTTTCTGACAAAAGCAGACCTTCGGGATGCCTATCCCTACGGGCTTCTGGCAAAACCGCTTGCAGACTGTGTGCGGATTCAGTCCACATCCGGAACGACCGGACGCCGCGTAGTTGCCTTCTACACACAAAAAGATGTTGACCTCTGGGAGGATTGCTGTGCCCGCGCCATTGTGGCGGCCGGCGGTACAAAGGAAGATGTCTGCCAGGTGGCTTACGGGTACGGGCTGTTCACCGGAGGCCCCGGTCTTAACGGCGGCTCTCACAAGGTGGGCTGTCTGACCTTGCCCATGTCCTCCGGCAACACGGAGCGGCAGATCCAGTTTATGCAGGATCTGAAGGCTACCATCCTTTGCTGCACACCTTCTTACGCGGCATATATCGGTGAAACATTGAAGGAACAGGGATGTAAACCGGAAGATATTCCGCTGAAAGCAGGTATCTTCGGTGCAGAGCCCTGGACAGAGGAAATGCGCAGAGGTATTGAGGAAACACTTGGCATCCGTGCGTATGATATCTACGGTCTTACTGAAACCTCCGGCCCCGGCGTTGCATTTGAATGCTGTGAGCAGACGGGTATGCATATTAACGAAGACCATTTCCTTGCGGAAATCATTGATCCTGAAACGGGTGAAGTGCTTCCCGAGGGGGAAAAGGGCGAGCTGGTATTCACATCTCTCGACAAAGAAGCTTTCCCGCTTTTGCGATACAGAACAAGAGATATTTGTGTTCTCTCCAGAAAGAAATGCTCCTGCGGAAGAACGCTTATAAAGATGGCAAAGCCGATGGGAAGAACGGACGATATGCTCATCATAAGAGGTGTTAATGTATTCCCGAGTCAGATTGAAACGGTGCTTCTTAACGAAGGGTATCAGCCGAATTATCAGATTATTGTTGACAGGGCGAAGAATACAGATACCTTTGACGTAAACGTGGAAATGTCTCCCGAACAGTTCACGGATAAAGTAAGCGATGTACTTAAAATGGAAAAATCACTTGCAAATGCAATGAAAACTATGCTTGGAATTAACCCTGCCGTGCATCTTGTTGCGCCAAAAAGTATTGTGCGGAGTGAAGGCAAGGCTGTCCGCGTGATTGATAAGCGTAAGCTGGTTTGAGGAAGGAGAGTAAAAAATGGCAATTCAACAGTTAACAGTATTTGTACAGAATAAAAAAGGAACGGTAGTTTCTGTAACAGATATGCTTGCTAAAAACAATGTGAATATACGGGCACTCTCCATTGCAGAAACAGAAGATTTCGGGATTCTCCGCCTGATTGTAAACGATGAGAAGGCGGCAGAAAAGGTGCTCACTGCACAGGGATATCTGATTAAGACGGTGGACGTTGTGGGTGTTAAAATCGGGGATGAACCCGGCAAGCTCACATCGGCACTGGATGTCCTCGATAAAGCAGATATAAACGTAGAGTATCTTTACGCATTCATGGCCCGTACAGAAAGACATGCCTATGTGGTTTTGCGGGTAGAGGAGAATGCTGCGGCTGAAGCGGCACTCGAAGCCGCAGGCTTTCACCTGATAACAGAGGCAGACATTAATAAGCTTTAATGATATAAACGAAAAGCAGGAATAATCAGCCAAAGCAGACAAAATCCACCTTTCGGACAGAAGGGTGGATTTTGTTCTATTTTTTTGGATGTTGCGTGCAACCAAAAACGGCCTCCCTTGTGCTATTATAAATTGGAAAGTTTACGATATTGAGCCTTTTCTGAAAGAAAAAAGGCATTTTTTGCTAACACCTTGAAACGGAACATGCTATAATATATGTAAAAGCATCTTCGTAGAAACAAAACGAAAGGAAGGATATGAAAATGGAAAAATTGTAATATGTATCGTGTGCATATGCATTTCTTGGTGGCCAAAAGAGATGCCTGCATACAAATATAAAACCGGTTTTTGATATAGAGGAAAATGTCTGAACCCTTGAAAAACAGTGGTTTTTAGCGGTATTTAGTTACATTTTTCAACGTGTTTATTGTATAATTTTGTATTTTCAATCAAGGAAAAAGCAAAAACCCCGCCGGGAAAACAGTTGAAAAACCCCGAAAAAACGAAAAAACCATGCTCTGCGTTTGCATAAAACCGGGGGGAGGAAGACTCAAAATGGGGGCTTGACAAAATTCGTAGATTCGTGTATCATTAAACTGGTGCTGGACATGCAGCGACTAAATATTTACAGAATGGAGAATGTAATTTTGAAAAAGACACTTATGCTTCTGCTGGCAGGCGTTTTGCTGCTGACATCGACCGCAGTCAACACCTCTGCCGCCTCCTTTGCTGACACAAAGGACCTACCTTGCGAAACGGCAGTAGAGGTACTGCACGCGCTGAAAATTGTGGAAGGAAAAGAAGAAGGTGCTTATGCACCGGAGGATGCTCTGACAAGAGCAGAAATGGCAACGATTGTTCTGCGCCTTATGAACATGAAAGACACAGGAACCGGAATGGATATTTTTACAGACGTTCCGTCCAGTCACTGGGCCTATGCCAACGTCGCTGCCGCCTATCAGCTTGGCATTATAAACGGAACGAGTGCCACAACCTTCAGCCCCGATACGGCGGTTACCTATGAACAGGCAGTCAAAATGGTTGTGGCGGCACTCGGTTACACCGTGCAGGCGGAAGCACTGGGCGGCTATCCTGCAGGCTACCTCTCCAAAGCATCCCAGCTGGACCTTCTGGCCGGTGTGCAGACAGGTGGGGAAATGAGCCGTGGCAATATGGCAGTGCTGGTATATAACGCACTGGAGGTAGAGCTTTTCCAGAAGACAGTCTACGGCGATAATGCATATGAGTATGCAGCGGATGAAACGAAAACTCTGCTTTCGTACTACTTGAAGATAGACCATACGGTGGAAACCGTGGAGGCAACCTATACAGCATCCTCCCTGGCACAGGCATCGAGACTTCTGAGCGACGAGGTGCGTGTGGGCGGCGTTACTATGAAGGTGGGCGAAACAGATGCACAGAATATGCTCGGTATGCGTGCGGATGTTTACACCCGCAAGGATGAAATTACGGAGAAACCCATCATTTTAGCCATTGTGCCGCGCCAGTCCGTAAAAACGGTGGAGCTTGCGGCAAAGGATGTGGAAGGCTTCGACGGTGCAATTCTTTCCTATACGGATGCAGAAGGCACAATGCGGGAGGCAGACCTTACGAATGCAACCGTTATCTTTAACGGCCGTCCTGCCGAAAAGAATATTGCACACCTCAAACCTGCCCTGGGTACTGTCCGGCTGATTTCGGAGTATAATGAGGTTAAATATGCTATTGTGGAAAGCTATGTAAACTATGTGGTAGATGCAGCTAATCCGGAAGAACACACGGTCTACTTTAAAAACGGTGTAGAGCCTATGGTGCTTGACCCGACAGATAACAGCATCGTACTCTCCTTTACAGATGCGGCAGGGATGCCTCTTACAGTGGCTGACGTTTACGGCTGGGATATTCTTTCTGTGGCAAAAAGTGAAGATGGCAGTGTTATCAATGTTTACCGTTCCTACGAGGTTGTGCAGGGTAAGATCACGGAAAAGAGTGCGGACGAGGTTGTTATCGGAGAAACGGCATACGCCTTTGACCCTGCAATCGGTGCAAGTCTTACAGTGGGCATGAATGCCGGCTATTATCTGGACTTTACGGGTGCAGTTGCCGCAATAAACGAAGCCTATCAGGTGGGCGGCAGCTACGGCTGGATGGTAAGTGCCGCAAACACAAAGGGCCTCGACGGCAAGCCCCAGCTTAAGATTTTCACGCAGGATGCGGAAATGAAGGTGTTTGATACTGCCGCTACGGTACAGCTGAACGGAACGGCCACAAAGAGTGAAAAGCTTCTGGTGCGCGGTGAATACAGCGGTGAAGCATTGTGGTCCGACGGAAAAGAGGGCACTTTGGTGGATGCGGACGGAAATGCCGTACCCCAGCTGATTAAATACGAAGTAAATGAAGAGGGACTCCTGACTTCAATTGATACGGCGAAGAACCAGAGTGACCCGACTCTGGACTATGACGAAAAATATGATAACAATTTCAGCATGGACTGGTACTGGCAGACACCTGCAAAAACCGATGGTGCTGTTGAATTTAACGGGACGATGGCGGGAAATACCGCAAAGAAGATAACAAGTAAGATTGAAAACATCAGCGGTGTTGTCTTTGGCCATGTAGTAGCAGATGCCAATACGAAATTTTTCAGTGTTCCTGCTGATGTAACACGCGAACAGGACTATCAGATTCTCGCTTTGAAGGACTATGGCCTGGAGGAGACACGTTTAACTAAATATGTTTCCTTCTATGATGTTAACGAAGACTACCATTGCGGTGCGATGGTTATGCATCAATATCTGGAAGCAGGGGCTGTAACTCCAGACACGTACCCTTCTAAAGATGTGACTGTAGCTATGATTACAGGGTCGAGCATTACTCTTTCTGAGGATGGCGAGGCAAAGAACACCTTAAAGCTCTATACCTCCGACGGTAAAGAAATCAGTGTGGCGATGGAAAAAGATATGGAAGCTTTCTACGCCGCTGCCGCATCGGATATTACGAAAGACCCCTTCTGGTACACAAAGGTGGACGGGGAAAAGAAAACGCTGACACAGGAAGAAAGGGCGGGCTTTGCTGCACGCTATGATAGTAGAAATAAAAAGATTATGCCCATGTATATCTCGGTTTCCGACCTTGTACCCGGCGACGTTATCCAGTATGAGGCAAATGCAATGGGTGAGCTTAAAAAGGCAAGCGTTTTGCTCCGTAAGGATTATGCGGCACACTTGGAAGTGTTCCAGAGTGACTCTACACAAAAAATTACAGAAACCACCAGGATTGCGAACTATATGTCCGGCGGACAGGTTAAAATCAACGGTCTTGTAAAGAAGATCACCGATGCCGGTATCATTATTGAAGTGCATCCCGTGGATGTAAATGGTGTAATGAAGACGAATGTTACGTACGACCGTATGTTGAAATCGGCAGGAAAGTTCGTCCTGTGGGATAACGCAAAGGAAGAATGGCGTTCCATTTCGATAGCAGATGTTCGCCAGGGCGACTCGGTCTTTGCGTACTGGAATAACACGTCCCAGAGGTTTGTAGCGGTATACCGCGGCGAAGCCCGATAAAAAAACGACAAATTTCCATCCAAAAGAGGCTGTTTGAAAAGTTCACCTTTTCAAACAGCCTCGCTTTTTTGGGTTTTCTTGCCTTTTGCGTTTTACATGACATCGGCTAAATCAATATATTCCGCACCGTGCAGGGCGATATGGTCTTTTCTGCCCTGCAGATTATCACCGAGCAGCAGTTCAAAAACGGCCGCTGTTTTCTCCACATCCTCCGGAAGCACCTTGATAAGCCGCCGGGATTCAGGATTCATCGTCGTCTTGCTCATCATATCGGGATTGTTTTCGCCCAGACCCTTTGACCGCTGAATCGTGCATTTTGTGTTACCCAATTTTTCTAAAATCTGCGTCTTTTCCTGCTCGGTATAAGCGAAGAAGGTATCGTTTTTCGTGGTAATTTCAAAAAGGGGCGATTCGGCAATATACACCTTGCCCTCCCGGATCAGCGTAGGCGTGAGCCGGAACAGCATGGCCAGAATCTGGGTGCGGATGTGATAGCCGTCCACGTCTGCGTCGGTGCAGATAATAATTTTATCCCATCGCAGATTTTCCATGTCAAAAGCATTGAAATCCTTTGTTTTCACTTCGATGCCACAGCCCAGCACCCGCATCAGGTCCATAATAATATCACTTTTGAAAATTCGGGGCAAGTCGCACTTCAGTACGTTCAGAATCTTGCCGCGCACCGGCATAATGGCCTGGAATTCCGCGTTTCGCGCAAGCTTTACGGAGCCGAGAGCCGAGTCACCCTCCACGATGTACAGCTCGCGCCGGTCCGTTTCCCTTGTCCGGCAATCCACAAATTTCTGCACCCGGTTTGTAACGTCTATATTTTTTGCCAGCTTCTTTTTAAGGTTGACCCTGGTTTTCTCTGCCGTTTCCCGGCTACGCTTGTTGAGAAGCACCTGCTCGGAAATTTTTTCCGCTTCGACGCGGTTTTCGATAAAGTAAACCTCTAAATTTTTACGCAGGAATTCAGTCATAGCTTCGGCAATGAATTTATTTGTGATGGCCTTTTTCGTCTGGTTTTCGTAGCTGGTCATAGTGGAGAAGGAATTCATTACAAGGCACAGGCTGTCCTGAATATCCGCAAAGGTGATTTTCGATTCCCCTTTTGTATATTTATTCTGGGCGCGGATATAGGCGTCAATGGCCGAAACAAAAGCACTTTTCACCGCCTTGTCCGGTGAGCCACCGTGCTCAAGGAAGCTGGAATTATGATAATATTCCAAAATGGTATCTGTATTATTGAAGCAAAAGACCACCTGCATCCGGAGCTTATAGTCCGGCATATCCTCGCGGTCCCGGCCCATACATTCCGATTCGTACCGGGCAATGCCGGTGAACGCATCCTTGCCGCTGATCTCCATAAGATAGTCGGAAATACCGTTTTCATATACGTATACGTATTCCTCCATGCCCTCCGGTGTTTCATTTTTCAGCCGGAAGGTAATACCGGCGTTGACTACGGCCTGCTTCTTCATTGTAGTCTGAAAATATTCCAGCGGAATGTCAATGTCAGTGAAAACATCCAGGTCCGGCCGCCACTTAATTGTGGTGCCTGTGTGCCGGTAGCGCACCTGTTCTTTATAAAGGCCGCCCTGGTTTTCGCCCTTTTCAAAGAAAAGACGGTAACGGAATCCGTCCCGCTGCACAGTTACCTCCATGTATTCCGAGGCATACTGCGTGGCACAGCTGCCGAGACCGTTGAGCCCCAGGCTGTACTCATAATTTTGCCCCGCATTGTTATTATATTTGCCGCCGGCATACATTTCGCAGAATACCAGCTCCCAGTTATACCGCTCCTCCTTGGGGTTGTACTCCATGGGAATACCGCGGCCCATGTCCCGTACCTCGATGGATTTGTCCATGAACCGGGTCACTTCAATCACCTTGCCGTGGCCCTCTCTGGCCTCGTCAATGGAGTTTGATAATATTTCAAAGACAGCGTGCTGACAGCCCTCCAGTCCGTCTGAACCGAAGATGACACCGGGACGCTTTCGGACCCGGTCGGCCCCTTTCAGCGAGGAAATACTCTCGTTTCCGTATTCCGTCATATATACCACCTCTTTTCCCCTATATTATACTACATATTGTAGAAAATGTCAAAAGATTTTTTTTGCCTTCAAAACACTTGACTTTTCGGGCCGGATATGATAAAGTTACACACGTTATAGAATCCTTGTGTATGGAGGCGAAAAGAATGCGCGTCAGAATCCCCGATGCCAATCTCCTGGAAGGAAAGCTCCTGAAAAATATTCTGCTCTTTGCCATTCCGGTTATGTTCAGCAGCATATTACAGCTTTTGTTTAATGCGGCAGATATTATTGTTGTAGGGAAATTTGCAGGACCGAATGAGCTTGCGGCGGTGGGGTCAACAGGTTCCGTTGTCAGTCTCGTTGTCAACGTTTGCATAGGCTTCAGTGTGGGCGCAAATGTGCTTGTGGCGCGGTATATCGGCGCAAAAGACAGGGAGGCCACAGAACGTACGGTGCACAGTGCTATGCTCATGAGTGTGGTGCTCGGCGTTCTGGGAGGCGTGCTGCTGTTTTGTTTTTCCCGTCCCATATTACAGCTTATGGACTCTCCGGCAGATATTCTGCCAAGCTCTGCTGCCTATTTAAAGGCATATGCCGTTGGGGTTCCGGCAAGTGTTATTTATAATTTCGGCACGGCTGTTTTGCGTGCGAGAGGCGATACGGCAAGGCCACTTTATTTTCTGATTATTGCCGGGGTTGTTAATGTTTGTCTGAACCTGATTTTTGTGCTTGTTTTTCATATGGGTGCGGTGGGCGTTGGTATCGCTACCGCGGCGGCACAGTTTGTTTCTGCCACTTTGGTGGTGCTTTGCCTTATGCATGAGACGGGACCGACCCGCCTGCATTTGTCCAGACTTCGGTTTTATAAAAATGAATCCATATCCATTCTTGTGAACGGATTCCCGGCCAGCCTGCAAAGCTCATTTTTCTCTATATCCAATATGATTATTCAGTCTTCCGTCAATTCCTTCGGTGCCACGGTGGTGGCGGGCAATGCGGCGGCGGCAAATATTGAAGGCTTTGTATATGTGGCGATGAATGCCATTTATCAGACCATGCTCACATTTGCGGGGCAGAATCTCGGCGCAAAGCAGTATGACCGGATTGATAAAGGACTGAAAACGAGTATCGGTACAGTCAGTACGATTGGTGTGATACTGGGCGTTTTGGTGGTGCTTTTCGACAAGCCGCTGTTGTCCATTTACACCTCGGACCCGGAGGTGGTTTTCTGGGGCTGCAAACGATTTTTATTCCTGGCGTTGCCTTACTTCCTCTGCGGTATTATGGATACGCTGGTAGGTGCACTTCGCGGAATAGGCTATTCGCTTTTCCCGATGTGTGTTTCCCTGATGGGGGCCTGTGTTTTCCGCATTGTCTGGATTTATACAGTATTCCAGAAATATCATACCCTGGAATCTCTTTTTATTTCTTATATTATCAGTTGGGTTTTGACGGGCGGTGCGCATCTGATTACATATCTGATTCTGCGGAAGCGGATACGGGTGGAGACTGCGGAACCGGCTGTAGAAATCTGACCTTTGGGGCGAAGTGCATCTTCGCCCTTTTTCTGTGGAAAAAATCGGTAAAAGGCAAAGTAAAGGGGGAAATGAAAATGCGTCACAGAAGGGATATTGACATTCTTGGGGGACCGATGCTGAAAAATATGCTGCTGTTTGCTATTCCACTGGCGGCCAGCAGTGTTCTGCAGCTTTTGTTTAATGCGGCAGACACAGTGGTGGTGGGCCGCTTCGCGGGCGCGGACCAACTGGCCGCTGTGGGTGCCACCTCTTCTACTGTAAACCTTATTGTCAATCTTTGTGTTGGTTTCAGCATAGGGGCCAATGTGCTGGTTGCCCGGCGTATCGGTGAAAAAAATACGGAGGGTGCCATCCGTGCCGTACATACGTCCATGGCATTGAGCGTGCTTTTGGGAATTATTGCCGGGGTTGCCGGTTATCTCTTTTCTGTGCCGCTTCTGCGTATGATAAATACGCCGTCCGATATTCTTCCCAGTGCCGCCGCGTACCTCAGAGCGTATTTTGTCGGTGTTCCCGCCAGTATTATTTATAATTTTGGTGCCTCCATCCTCCGGGCAAAGGGGGACTCCACCCGCCCGCTGTATTTTCTGACGGCGGCAGGTGTTATTAACATTCTTCTCAATCTGCTGTTTGTCATCGGGTTCGGGATGGGAGCCGTAGGCGTGGGAATTGCCACGGCGGCATCCCAGATTGTTTCTGCCGTTTTAGTGGTGCTCTGCCTTCTCCGGGAGCATAGCATCGTCCGGGTCTCATTGCAGAAAATACGGTTTTACAAAAAAGAGGTACTGGATATTATTGGCATAGGCCTGCCCGCCGGGCTTCAGTCCTGCCTGTTTAATATTTCCAATATTATTGTTACGTCCTCCATTAACTCGTTTAATTCCGCAGCCGTCGTAGCCGGAAACTCTGCCGCGTCCAGCCTGGAGGGCTTTGTCAGCGGAGCACTCACGGCCTTTTATCAGACACAGATGACTTTTGGCGGGCAGAATTACGGTGCCGGAAAGCTGGACCGCATCGACCGCGGCTTGTTTGTAAGCTCTGCCTGTGTGGTCGTCGGAGGGGTAGTGCTGGGCGGCCTTCTCTGGATTTTTGGTGTGCCGCTTCTTTCTATATATACTACCGATCCTGAAGTGGTCGGCTTTGGTATGATTCGTATTTCCTATATGGCTTTGTCTATGATTATCAATGGTGTGATGAATACCTTTATGGGCAGTATCCGCAGTATGGGATATTCCTTCCTGACAATGGGGGTCACCCTGTTTGGTGCCTGCGGTCTGCGTATTCTCTGGATTTATACGGTGTTTGCCGCAAACCCCACGCTTGCAAATGTGTATATTGCCTATCCAATCACCTGGCTTACCACCCTTTGTATGCACGCTGTATGCTATTTTGTGGTGCGGAAACGTGAACGGCGGCGTTTTGCCAGCCGGGAAGCTGCGTCACCGAAGCTGGATGTTTAAAAATTAACAAAATTTTTTGCTCATAACCTCGCGGACCGGCGGCAAAATAAATGCGAGGTGAAAGAGAAAATGCGCGTGTTGAAACGGACACTGAAATTTTTTGGTGTGCTGGTACTCCTCGCAGTAATCGTGCAGTGCGGATGTCTTTCGGTACTGCCGTCGGAGCTTGTACTTTTGCGGGGTGAATCCCACTCTTTGCCGGCCTTTGTTGCACCCAAGGCAACGGAGGACGGCTTTTTGCTGAAAAAAGACGGGAGAAATCTGGAAATCACACCGACGGAGGCCGGAGCCTTCCATGTGGATTTTTCAGCCTTTGGTCTTGTAAAAAAAACAGCGACTGTCAATGTTATTGAGCCGCAGGAGGTACTGCTGGGCGGTCAGTCGGTTGGAATTAAAATGTATATGCAGGGCGTTTTGGTGGTGGGCCTTTCGGAAATTCCCGGTACGGGCCGTGCGCCGGGTAAGGAAGCGGGCATCCGGGAAGGGGACAGAATCCTGTCCGTGGACGGTACGGCACTTTCCGGAAGTGATGCGCTGGGACAGCTTGTGGAAGCGGCCGAAGGCAACACACTTTCCCTGACGGTAGCCCGGGAGACAGAAAGCTTTGAAACTACCGCCACACCTGTATTTTACCCGGACGGCGGGCGGTATATGCTGGGAATCTGGGTGAAGGAGAGCGCGGCGGGCATCGGCACGGTGACATTCTCCGTGCCGGAGAGCGGCGTTTACGCGGCCCTTGGCCACGCCATTGAGGATGCGGATACGGGCCAGACAGTGTCAGCGTCCGGCGGCACGGTAACGGACTGCGAAATTGTGTATATAGAAAAGGGAGAGGACGGCGTTCCCGGTGCAGTACGGGGTGTGTTCGGGGAGGATATCGGAACAATCGAAAAAAATACGGATATGGGACTTTGCGGAACATGGAACGAGGTGGCAGAAGAAAGCGTACGGGTCCCCGTGGCGGTCAGCAGTCAGGTGAAAGCAGGAACAGCAACGCTTTACAGTGATATCGCTGGCGGCGCGCCGGTGGCCTATTCCGTGGAAATCGAACAGATACTGCACCGGAAGAATCCGGGCACAAAAAATATGGTTATCCGTATCACCGATGAACGCCTCCTTCGCCTTACCGGGGGCATTATCCAGGGTATGTCAGGTAGTCCGATCGTTCAGAATGGCAAATTAGTGGGTGCGGTGACCCATGTGTTCGTAAACGACCCTACAAGGGGTTATGGAATATTCATCGAGAATATGCTGGCAGAAGCAGAGAAAATTAAATAACGGACAACAGAAACACTCACTGTTTTTGGTGGGTGTTTTTGTCTAAAAACTTGTATAGTTTTTTAGACAAAATGTAAATGTGAACTTGTAAAGAAAATAAATTGACCAAAAGGGTTGACAAAACAAAATTTGTATGATATAATGAGTTTGTGATTTGAAAAATCATAATTTAGGAGGTTAGAAAAATGATTACTGCTTTTGGAAAATTTTTGCGTATCCTGAGAATGGATAACGGAGAAATTTTAAAAACTATGGCTGAAAAACTGGAAGTTACATCTTCATTTCTTTCTGCTGTAGAAAATGGAAAGAAAAAAATCCCTGCGGATTGGGCAGAAAAAATCAGCAATCTGTATTCTTTATCTAATGATAAGATTATCGAATTGCAAAATGCCATAAGTGAAACAAATGAATGTGTTGAAATCGGACTCACAAATCTCAATTTCAAGCAGAGAGAATTAGCGTTTTCATTTGCCCGCAAGTTAAACGGCTTTAATGATAACGAGTTGCAAAAGTTATGGCAAATTTTAAAGGAGGACAAAAACTGATTTATGGCAAATGTGGTTGCACAAGGTATATCAAGAAAACAGATAAGAGCTTTTGCGAAATATGTTCGTGAATTATGTGGAATGACAGACCGTATGTATTTCCCGGTAGTAGAATTTCTTGAAATCATTCTACCTAATTTAATTGACGATTTTACATACGAGATAGTTGAACATTCAGAAATGCCTGATAAAGAGGGAGAAACTATCCCAAGTCTTAATACAATTAAAATTCGTGAAGAT
>JAFSAU010000004.1 GCA_017442155.1 Clostridia bacterium
AGCCTCCAGATAACGGAATCTTGAATATTCATCAATGGCAGTATACTGATAGAATTTCTGTCCTTTTGCATCACCGACGATACAAGCCTCGGGAACAAACTTTACATCTATTTGCACTCTTTGGCCGGGATATTGCATTTGCTCGTAAGGCTTGGGAATATACTTCGGATTAGGCGGCTTAACTGCCATTTGTCCCTGTCTACGCAGGACGCGATATAACCCTGTGATGGAGCGTGTATAACCGCGTTGCCGGAGCTTCACCCAGAATACAACTAAGCCTGACTCCATGTTGCGCTTGCGCATATCTGCAATGAGTTTTAATTCTTCGCTTGTGTGTGCATTGGGGTGGTGATGCGGTCGATGGGATTTGTCAGCTAAAGATTGTAGAGACCCATCGTAGCGTTTGCGCCAACGGTAGATGTATTGGCGATTCGTTTTGTAACGGATAGCAGCTTTCGTTACGCCATATTTTAGAGAATATTCAATTAATGCTTGCCTAAACCTCATATCTTGTGTTATAGTGTTCATATACGGAATCTCCTTTGTGTGTATTTTGGTTGTGGTGACTTAACTATAACACAAATTTAAGAGGTTCCGTATATTTTTTTGTAGAACATGCAATTTCTGTTATGAGCTTTGCTCGTAACAAAATTGCGTGTAGTGTAACACATCTATTGTAAACCTACACCTTTTTTTCGTAAAAATTTACTGTATTTAATTGACAAGATTGCTAAAGTATTATATAATAACTAAAGTCAGAATGCTTTTTAATCTGAACGAACATTAAATTTTCAAGGGGGCTATATTATGCAACTGATTAATATGTTTCATGACCAAATTGAAGATGCTGTAGAAAGAAAGGTACCGTTTGTCATTCCTATAGGGACTATTGAATACCATGCACATCACGCATCTTGCGGAACAGATACCATGGTAGTAAACGGATGTCTTCGTGAACTTGAGAAAGAAAAAGAGATAGTAATTTGTCCACCCATCTGGTATGGGGTTGCTTCTTACGCCGTATGTGCGCCGAAACCGGACCATATACATGTTGATGAGGATACATATGCACAGTATTTATATTGCATTCTGAAATCCATGATTGCCGGCGGTATCAAAAACATCTATCTTGTTCCGCATCATCAGACAGAAGGCGCAGGTCTTATGCCAATGACGATTGCATGCCATAAGGCGGCAAAAAAAGTTACAATGGAATATATGGAAGAAACCCTTGGTCAGGGTTGGTGGGGCAGCGATTCTTATGCTGACTATTATGAAAATCTCGGCGGCGGAGAAGACCCATTCTCATATATCAAGGTAATTCCTCTCATCGGTGCTGATGCACAGATAAAATGCGGTGGTTTCGACCATGCCGGCAAATGGGAGACAAGTCTCATGATGGGTACTTATCCTGAAAATGTTGATTTAAGCCGCTGCACCCAAAATACCGAATGGTTTGCAGAAAGTGCCAAAGAAGCATCTGAGGAAACCGGGAAACACATGGTTGCCTGTACGCTTGAATGGCTTCGTGATGCAATAAAATAATAGAACAAATCTATCTGCTTAGAAAGTTCCGGGGATGTGCCTGTTTCTGTGCGTTTCTCAAGAGGTTATAACAAGAGAAAATGTGCAATAACAGACACGTCCCCGAATCTCACTGCTTATTTTTTGCCCAATCGGAGGGCTTATCGCCCATAACAAAATGAAGCTCGCCGCCTTCAAGGATCTGACTGTGGGTCATTTTGCAGGAATTGTATGCTTTTCCTTGCCATGTGGCGGATTGCACATAGATATTTTTGCCGCCCACATTCTCGCCTGTGATGGTAAGCTTTCTGCCGTTACCGAGACGGAAAACGATTTTTTCAAGTCTTGTACCGTGGAGATAATAATTTTCAGTTGTGGCAAAGGGGAACAGACCGCACATCAGGAAAATATAATAAGAGGACATGCCGCCGTTATCTTCATCACCCGGATAATCATCTTTTTGCGAAAAACGGGCAATCACGCTGTCGATAACCTTTGCCGCAAGGTCGGGACGTCTGATTTCGTCAACGCAGAACAGCCACGGAATCTGGAAAGACGGTTCGTTTGTGAAATTCAGGTAGCCTTCTGCACCATGGTCATCATTATAATAGTTCTTGCTATGTTCACATGCCCAGAGAAGACGTTTTTCAAAAATTTCTGCACCACCCATTGTTTCAATCAGACGCGGCACGTCGTTATAATTGATATAGGATGCATCCCAAGCCGTTGCTTCATAAAAATGAACATTATAACCGCCGTGGGCGTCGAAGTTTGCATCAAATGTACCGTCCTCATTCCGCCCCTGTGGAAATCCGGCAAAGCCTTCACTTTCCACATCGAAATTCCATACGTTTCGCCAGCTTGCGGCACGTTTTTCATATTTTTCATATTCTTCTTTTGTACCCAGTTCTTTGGCGACGGTCGCAATGGCTTTATCATTTACCGCAAACCCTAACGTGGAAGAGCCGGGTTTAAATCTTCTGGAATACGGCAAGCCTGTAACGGTTTTTGCATTTTTGGTGGCAAAACCTTTGGTGACATATTCTGCAGAACGCATTTTTTCCGCACTTGCCATAAGAACCTTATAGGCTTCCTCCCAGGTATGCTTTTGGAGTACAATGCCTTTGAGGTAGGCATCCGCAATCACATTATCCACGTCATTGCCGCCCTGGCCGGGAAGAAATTCTGCCGCCGTCATATACTGGTCGCCTAATACGATGCCGTTATCTTTTTCTTCATTTTCCAAAGCTCTGTCAATAAATGAATCAATAATTGTGCCTGCTTTTTCGGGGTAAAGCAGGGAGTACATGGGGAATACGGTTTTCCATGTATCCCAAATGGTATGAAAATCATCCCATTTGCCGTGGTCCATTGTGCGGTCACGGGGCTGAATGTTCATATGATACATGGCGGTGTAAAAGCGGCGCAGCAGTGCCTTATCATCGGTTTGAAGGGCAATGGCGTTTAAAACATTTTCCCATTTATCGCGTGCTTTTTCCATCACAGCACTGTAATCAAAGCCGGGGATTTCCTCGTGCAGATACTGTAAGGCCCTTTCGGCACTGACAAAAGAAATTGCAATTTTTACGTGCATGTTTAAAGTTTGGGAAGGTGTACCAAATTTAACGAACACACCAAAAGGGGTTAAATCCGTAATGGTGACGGTAGTAGCATCGGAATGCACGCAAATGGCATTCCCTTTAAATGTGCCGATTTCCGTATAGTCTGTGTCAAACTCCAACGCAAAAAACATTTCCCAATCGGTTTCATTCCAGTTGCCGCAACATAAACCGCCGCCGTAAACCAATTTCTTTTCGGGCTGGACTGTAATATACCCTTTTTTCATGCAGGCTTCCATATCTAACTTTCTTGCCGCATCCAAAAGAAAAGAGGCTTCTTTGCCGGCAGGATAGGAAAAGCTATGGATAGCGGCATTGTGAGAAGGAGTGACACGTGCTTCGATTCCGTTTTGCAGTTTTACAGAATATTCATAACATTTTGCCTTTTCGGTGCCTTCTACGGCAAATTCTGCACGTGCAGTATCCCGGAGTTTTACAGTGCCTGTCATGGGTGCAAGAAGAAAATTGCCGTAGCATTTTACACCGCCCGAACCGGACGTGTACGCATGGCCAAAACCTACAATGGGTTGATTTCTCGTGTATCCGCCGCAGTCCTTTTCCAGTGTTTCGGGGCTGGGATGAATAGAACCTGCGGGCAGGGTGGGGCCTGCCGAGGTGGCACTGCCGACACCGAACAGAGGGTCTGCATATTCGGCATAATTCTGCGCCGGTTTTTCCTGCTCATTTTCGTTACTTTTCTCTACAAGATGCGCTAAACATTTCCGTACATTCATAATTTTCTCCTTACAGGATGAAACAGGGTGTTTCTTTTTTCTCTATAATATCATAAAGATGTGTGAAATGCAAGAATTTAATTCTTTGAATTTTGAAGCAAAAGTATTGACAAAGTTTTTGCTGGATGGTAGAATAAATTCACTTGGCGCAGCGACCGCAACAATGGTGATATCAGGCGAAAGGAAGATGGGGAACATGGGAAGATTCGATGGAATGTTAATTTGTACGGATCTTGACGGAACTTTGTTAAAAAATGATAAAACCATATCTTATGAGAATATGGAAGCGATAGAATATTTTAAACAAGAAGGCGGATATTTTACCTTTGTTACCGGAAGAATGCCATTCTTTGTTTCATATATTACAGATACCATAAAGCCAAACGCCCCCTTTGGATGTATCAATGGAGGCGGACTTTTTGATTGGGTTAAAGAAGAATATGTTTGGACAGCGGTTATGCCGGATACCGTAATTGAACTTGTTAAACATATTGACGATAACTTTCCGGATGTAGGCATCCAGGTTAATACCTTTTATAAAACCTATTTTTGCAAAGAAAATCAAACAATGAAAAATTTCAGAAAAAGAACAAAGCTTGAAAATATTGTTTGTCATTATAATGATGTGAAGGAACCAATCGCTAAAATTCTTTTCGGAAGTGAAAACGAGCAAGAAATTAAAAATATAGAGAAAATGTTGAAGTCTCACCCTTTAGCGAACGGGTTCGATTTTATACGTTCTGAAAAAACATTATATGAGATTTTGCCCAAAGGAATTGGAAAGGGAACGTCGGTCAAAAATCTTTGTCGTCACTTAAACATTGATGTTAATAAAACCATTGCAATAGGTGATTACAACAATGATATTTCCATGTTTAAAGCGTCGGGGATCGGAATTGCAGTTTCCAATGCGTGCGATGAAGCTTTAGCAGAGGCTGATTTTATAACTGTAAGCAATGAAGAACATGCAATTGCCAGAGTGATTTATGATCTGGAATCCGGGAAATATGCTTTGTGAAAAATCGACACACCTTGATTCGGAGCTGTAATGTATACGAAAGACAGATATGGGAGACAGGAACAATGAAGAAAATGGGGTTACTTTATATAATATTGGCAAGCGTCCTGTGGGGGACGAGCGGAATTTTTGTGGACCGGCTGGCACCGTACGGAATCACTTCCCTCCAGATGACGTTTATCAGAGGTTTGATAGCTTTCGTTTGTATGGGCGTGTATGTGCTGATAGTGGACAAAAGCATCGTCAGAACGAATTTTAAGGAAATTCTCTTGTTTATGGGAAGCGGAGTTTCCTTTTTTCTGACGGCAAGCTGTTACTACCAATCCATGCAGCTGACGTCTGTTTCAACAGCGGTTGTGCTCATGTATACGGCACCTATATTTGTAATGATCTATTCTGTGGCGTTTTTAGGGGAAAAGCTTAGTCCGCTCAAGCTGTTTGCAGTCATTGGTATGATTGTGGGGTGCGGACTTGTTTCGGGCATCATCGGCGGATTTAAAGTGCATCCGGTGGGAATTGCAATCGGGTTTTTGTCAGGAATATCCTATGCGGCGTATAATATATTTACAAAAATTGAAATGCAAAAGGGGATTAACCCTGTAAAGGCAAACTTCTACTGTTTTCTGTGCAGTATTCTTGTGGGAGCGGTGGCAGCAAGACCTGCAGGGATTGTTGATTGCATCGGACTGAATCCTCCGACGGTGATTTTCCTTTCTGTAGGTGTGGGTATAGTTGCCTGTATTCTTCCGTATTTCCTTTATACAAAGGCACTCCAGGTGATTCCGGCGGGGACAGCGACGTCCTTAGGAATTTTAGAGCCTATGGCAGCCACGATTTTCAGTGTGCTGATATTGGGTGAGAAGCTTTCGGCGTATTCTGTAGCCGGAATTGTTCTGATTTTAGGCATGGTCTTTCTTCTCAGCAGAGAAAAGCAATAAGATAGTGTAAAAATATGGAGATGTAAAAAATTGAGTTTTTTTACATCTCCTGCTTTATGCACTGTTTTTTAGTCTTTTTGCGTTCCGGACTTTTTTACAGCCCGTCACCTATTTTTTATAATTACAAGTCCTTTTATCACGTCTCCCCGTTTGACGGCTTCATAGGCCTCCGGTACACAATCAAAATCCCATTTGTGCGTTAAAAACAAGTCGGTTTGTATTTTGTCCTCCCGCAAGAGTGTACACACAGTGTCCAGTGCACCTTTTACGTCCGGAGAAATTCGTTTACATACAAAGTTTTCGGGGAAGCCTCTGAGATGCATGGTATAGGGCTGATGCGGTACGGCATACACCGCAAGCATACCGCCCTCCCGCAGATAAGGTAATCCGTTTTCAAAAACCTGCCAGTTGCCGGAGCACTCGAATACAATGTCTGCACCGCCACTTTTCCGGAGATATTCACTGATACTGTCAGTGTCCGTGAAGCCTTTATCTGCACCACATTGCAGAGCTACATCCACCCTCGATTGCCGACGGCCGAGGCATATCACCTCATCCGCACCGAAGATTTTTGCAAAATATGTAAAGAAATAGCCCACAACGCCGGTCCCGATTACAACGATTCTTTTTCTTTGCAGATTGCCTGCCTGCCGAATGGCTCCGGCAGTTTCTGCAAGCGGAAAAACAAGTGCGGCCTTCTCTACTGAAAAATCCGCAGGAATAATCTGATTCGCTGCATATCTGCCACGATAGGCATTTCGGGCATCCAGCTTCCCGCCGTCTCCAAGGTATGCCTCCAGATCTCCGACAACGCCATGCGTGGCAAAACCGCCCCATGTGGAATAGTATGTACCGTTATATCCTTTCACAACAGCATTTGAACAAATGACCCGGTCGCCGACTTTGTATTTTTTCACCCGGCTTCCTACCGCAATTATCTTTCCAAAGCTTTCATGGCCGAATAGGACGGGATAGTCCGGTGTGGCGAATAAGTTTTCTATAACCATTTTATCCGTTGTGTTGCAAAAAACACAGCCTTCGTTTTCTACCAAAGCCTCATATTCATTTATTTCCGGAAACGGAAGTGTTATTTTTTCGATGACACCTTTTCGGGTTGCGGCGTATGCTTCTATTACTTTTTTATTCATTTCTACACCTCTTTCTCTCTTACGGAATGCTTTTTGTGACTATAGTATATATTCAAAGATAAGTAATTGTAAGAAAAAAGGGTTGGAGGCTTCAAAACTGCCATTTTTGTTGCTTATCTCTTAAAATCGGCAGGCGATACCCCCGTGATTTTTTTAAAGACATGACTGAAATAAAAGGCATTGTCAAAGCCGCACTTCTGTGCAATTTCCTGCATGGTAAAAACGCCGGAAATCAAAAACGCATCTGTACGCCGACAAAGATAGGAAAACGGTTCTTCACCAACATCCCCTCCAAGTAATTATAACACAAATTTGTTATTTTGTCTATTGAAAAACGAAAAATATAAAGAAAAAGTCGTTTGTACGTATGTCTGTGTTTTCGGATGAACATTTTCAACGGCGGATGAGGTGGAATCCAAGTGGGGAGATGGAATATCTTACTGCACTGTTCATATTGATTGCCTTTCGTACCTTTTTGCGCTCCGGATATTTTTAACACCTCTTTTGCTTGCAATTTATTCCCCGATGTGATATACTCAAAGAAAACTTAAAAAGGGGAGAGGGCAATGAATATGGAGCGGTACCGCCGGAAGGATGTAAAAGAGGAGACGAACAGGAAACCGTATCTCGGAAGAATAGAACCCTTTAAAATTGTGGGGAATGTCTACTTTGTAGGTACATATCAGGCGTCGGCACATCTGATTGATACCGGAGAGGGGTTAATTCTCATTGATACGGGTTACGAAAACACCACATATCTTCTGGTGCAGTCCATCTGGGAGCTTGGATTCAGTACAAAAGATATAAAATATATTATCAATACCCACTGGCATTGGGACCACACTGAGGGGTCCGAGGCACTGGCCTGGCTTTCGGGTGCAAAAAATCTCATCGGCGAGTTTGACAGGGACATGGTATTGGAAAAGGGATATTTTGTACCGGACGGCATAATCCGGGACGGAGATATCCTTTCGCTCGGCAACACCACGATTCGTTTTTTGCATACCCCGGGACATACGAAGGGAACAATTTCGCTGTTCTTTGAAACGGAGGAAAACGGAAAAACGTATTCGGTCGGTATGTTCGGCGGAGCCGGCGTGGCCACACTGGAGGTGGGGAATCATACCTATTACGAGGGATGCCGGGAGGATTATTTTTCCAGTCTTGCACGGCTTGGGGAGGAGCATGTGGATGTATTCATTGGAAACCACTGCTGGAATAATCTGACGAAGGAAAAGGGAGAAATTCTGCGCTGCGGCGGCGAAAACCCGTTTGTTGATGAAACGGGGTGGCCCGACTTTCTGGCCTTTTGCAGAGAGGCTGCGCTCGAAAAGACAGGAGGAGAAAAATGACAACGGTACTGCTTGTGCGCCACGGCGAAAGCCAGGCAAACCGACATGGCGTTTTTGCCGGGCAGATTGATATAGATTTAGAGGAAAGAGGAGAGCTGCAGGCAGAAAAAACGGCCCGTTTTATAAAGGAAAACTACAAGGTGGACCGTGTGTATGCCAGCGATTTGATACGGGCACACCGCACGGGTCAGGCTGTGGCAGATGCGGTGGGCCTGCCGTTGGAAACAGATGTCGCCTTACGGGAGATTTATGCCGGAGAATGGGAGAATGTTCCCTTTAAGACTTTGGAAGAAAATTTTGCGGAGGACTGGCACGTCTGGTGTACGGACCTTGGCCGCAGTCGCTGTACAGGCGGTGAATCAGTGGCAGAGCTGGGAGAACGGATCATGAAAGCGGTGAAGCGGCTTGCGGAGGAAAACGGGGGGAAAACCATCGTTATTGCCACCCATGCTACTCCTGTCCGCGCAATGCAGTGCCTGGTGGAAACCGGCGATATCACAAATATGAAGGAGTATGCCTGGGTTTCCAATGCCTCTGTTTCGGAATTTTTTTATGAAGCGGGGACATGGCGCATCGGCAGGGTGAGTCAGGACGAGCATCTGTCGGAGCTTGTCACCGGATTACCCCAAGGCGTATAAAGGTGTATTTTGTTATAGTTTTTGCCCCTATTGGCCGAGAAACCGTAGGGGCTTTAGTGTATACTGTTTTAAAAAACAGAAAAGGACGTGGTGACCATGGAAAAATGGATGCAGCTCAGACCTGCAGTGCCCGGTACGGGCTTTGCGATGGAAGGCTACTTTGTGTGGTGCGGCTCTGTCATAAAAGAAAACGGAATCTATTATCTGTTCGCGGCACGCTGGCCGGAGGAGAAGGGGTTTCCCGGCGGGTATCTGACCGACTCGGAAATCGTGCTGGCAACTACCGATGACCTTGCAAAGCCGTTCCAGTTTGAAAAGGTCCTGCTTACAAAACGGGATGGCGGCTACTGGGACAGTGCTATGCAGCATAACCCTTTTATTTTCAAAAAGGACGATACGTATATTTTATATTACATCGGCTCTCCGGACGGCGGCGTGGAGACACGTGCCATCGGGTATGCCTGGTCAAAAAGCCTGACAGACGGCTGGCAACGCTCCGATAAAGCACTTGCCCTTCCGCCGGATGCGAACAATCCGGCAGTAGTGCAAGCAGAGGACGGTAGCTTTCTGCTCTATTTCCGGGATAATTTGTGCAGGATGAGCGTGGCACGCGCTTCCGCTTTTGACGGCCCGTACACGGTTGAAAAATTCAATCTTTTCCCGCGAGGAGCCGTGGAGGATATGTATGTGTACAAAACAGCGGATGGCTACGGCATGATTGCGGAGGACTGCAATGGCGTTTATACCGGTCTTGGAAAAGGTGGCGTACATTTTTCCTCCAGGGACGGCGTAAACTGGGACGAGGACAGAGCATCCCAGACCTATGATTTTAATCTGGAATATACCGACGGCACAAGTCTCCTGCTCCAGCGGCGGGAACGGCCGGTCCTGTTCCGGGACGGGGAAAAGCTGTATCTTATTTCTACCGCCAAATGTGGGGGACCGGACCAGTGGAGCGGCGGCCGGACGTGGAATATGGTGCAGGAAATTGAAAGTATCCGGGATGCATTCTGAAAAATCGGAAAATTTTAAAAAAATATGAAAAATTATCTTGACCTTGGACGAGCATTATGATATAATATTTCGCAAAGCTAAAAGATAAAAGGAGAGATTCTAATGCCACTCGTAACAAGCAAAGAAATGTTCAAGAAGGCCTATGACGGCGGTTATGCCATCGGTGCTTTCAACGTGAACAACATGGAAATCATCCAGGGTATCACCGAGGCTGCAAAGGAAGAAAATGCACCTCTGATTCTCCAGGTTTCCGCAGGCGCACGTAAGTACGCAAACCATACCTATCTCATGAAGCTTATCGAAGCTGCTCTTATTGAGACAGACCTTCCGATATGTGTACACCTCGACCATGGTGACAGCTTTGAACTCTGTAAGTCCTGTATCGACGGCGGCTTCACCTCCGTTATGATTGACGGCTCCCACCTGAGCTTTGAAGACAACATTAAGCTGACAAAGCAGGTTGTGGAATACGCACACGACAAAGGCGTTGTGGTAGAAGGCGAGCTCGGCCGTCTGGCCGGTATCGAGGATGCAGTAAACGTATCCGCCGAAGATGCTGCCTACACCAATCCCGCTGAAGTTATTGAATTTGTAGAGCGCACAGGTGTTGATTCCCTGGCTATCGCCATCGGTACCAGCCACGGTGCATACAAGTTTAAGCCCGGCCAGAAGCCCCAGCTTCGTTTTGACATTCTGGAAAAGGTAAGCGAAAAGCTCCCCGGCTTCCCGATTGTTCTGCACGGTGCTTCTTCCGTTATTCCGGAATTCGTAGAAATGATTAACGCAAACGGCGGCCAGATGCCGGATGCCATCGGTATTCCCGAAGATATGCTCAGAAAGGCTGCTTCCATGAGCGTTTGCAAAATCAACATTGACTCTGACCTGCGTCTGGCACTGACCGGTAGCATCCGCAAACATTTTGCAGAGCATCCGGATCACTTTGACCCCCGTCAGTACCTCAAACCGGCAAGAGAAGCCATTAAGGGTCTCGTAAAGCATAAGCTGGTGAATGTTCTGGGCTGCAACGGCAAAGCGTGAAACAGCATTTATAAATTTTGAAACAGCCTGTGCATCCATGGATGCACAGGCTGTTTTTTCGGTATAAAAAACACCCCCCCGAGGCGTTGCGTACCTTGGGGGTGATTTTATTTTAGAAAATCAAGTATTTTTCATGATAACAGAACCAATGCATTCGCTTACGTTTTCGCAGGCGTCTGAGCAGGCTTCAAAACAATCGAATATCTCACGCCACGAAAGTGTTTCGAGAACATCCTGCGGGCTTTTCATAAGTGCCCGCATGGAGGTGAGATACAGCTTGTCGCAATCCTCTTCGATATCATTAAGCTTAATAATAAGAGCCTGAATTTTCTGAGATTTTTTAAAATTCTCAAATTCGTCCATAAGCGCACACAGTAGCTCACAGGACTTCACGATATTTTTGGCAAATACAATTGCAGAAGGATTTATAGAAGTAATGTTATTGATATAAAGCTTCTGCACTATGTCCTCAATTTTGTCGGTCACGTTATCGAGGTTGTGGCTTAAAAGATCCAGGTCCTCACGGTCGAGGGGGGTTACGAATGCCTTTGCAAGGGCGTCACCCATTTCGTGTCTCTTCGCATCGGCACTATGCTCAATTTCGTGTATTTCCTCAAGCATACATTCTATCTTGTCCGGATTGTAATTTTCCAGACAATTTACAAGATAGTCTGCCGCTTTTTTCGAGAGCGCAGTGCACTGCGAAAAATTATCAAAATAAAATTTATCACCTTTGGCCATTTTCAAACGTCCTTTCCATCATGTAAATAGAAGCATAAATAGTTTTGTCATGATAAAGCCTACAAGTCCGCAGCCCGGGAAAGTCAAAACCCACGTCAGCACCATTTCCTTTACCACACTGAAGTTGATTGCAGACACTCTTTTTACTGCGCCCACGCCCATAATGGAGGTGGTTTTTGCGTGTGTGGTGGATACGGGAAGACTGAATACAGAGCAGAACAAAAGAGACAAGGCCGCTGCTATATCTGCCGAAAATCCCTGGTATTTTTCCAGCTTTACCATATCCATGCCGACGGATTTTATAATCTTTTTACCGCCCATAGCAGTTCCGAGAGCCATAACAACGGAACAGACTACCATCAGCCAGATGGGGATGCTTATGTCGGAGGGCAATGCTTGTCCTTTTGACATATACACACAAAGCAGGATAACGCCCATGAATTTCTGACCGTCCTGCGCACCGTGCATAAAGGCCATAGAAGCCGCGCCTGCTATTTGTGCACCTCTGAAGAACGGTTCGGTTTTCGGCCGGTTTGCCTTATAGAAAAGCTTTGTTACAAGCTTACAGACAAGCCAGCCCAACCCAAAACCGAGAGTGACAGAAATTCCGATGCCGTAAACAACTTTTATCCACTCTGCTCCGTTGACACCTTCCAGACTGTTATGAAGTGCAATGGCACTACCTGTAAGGCCTGCAATGAGCGCATGGCTTTCACTTGTGGGAATGCCAAATACCCAGGCAATTGTTGCCCACAGAACAATGGCAAACAAAGCAGCACTTAGCGAAATAATAGCCAAATCAGGGTCTGTGCCGAAATCCACCATTTTAGTAATGGTTTCGGCAACGGTTGCATTGATAAGCGTCATAACAAAGACACCGAGGAAATTAAACAGCGCGGCCATGAGAATTGCCGCTTTCGGTGGCATACACCTCGTTACAACACATGTTGCAATCGCGTTTGGCGCATCTGTCCATCCGTTTACCAGGATAACCCCGAGCGTCAGCAGTACGGCGATGAATAACAACGGATTAGCCGTCATTTGTTCCCAGAAAAGTAAAATTGAGTCCATAAATACCGTACCTTTGCCTTACAGTTCTGTATTTGATTTCACGATTTCAAAATCTTCTTCAATTTCTTTTGCAGGGGGAGGCGTCAGTAAAGACACAGCTATAATGACGATGGACGAGAAAATGAAGGCGGGGAGCAGCTCGTATATAGCAAATGCACCACCGAGCTTGGAAATAAGAAGCTTCCAGATAAATACCATCGCTGCACCGCTCACCATACCTGCAACTGCGCCTTCCTTTGTGGTTCTCTTCCAGAAAAGCGAGAACAGCATAATCGGACCGAAGGTGGCACCAAAACCAGCCCAGGCAAAGGAAACAATCTTAAAGATGATACTCTTTTCATTGAGCGCAATCACAGCAGCAATTACAGCAATCGTCAGAAGAGTAATTCGGGAGATTGTCATGACCTGCTTGTCGGTGGCTTTTTTGTTACATACGCCCTGGTAAATATTCTTTGCAAACGCAGATGCCGCAATCAGCAGATAGGAGTCAGAAGAACTGATGGTTGCCGCCAGTATTCCTGCCATTACAAAGCCTGCTAAAATTGCCGGAAGGGAGCTGGTTGCAAGCGTTATAAATATATTTTCTGCATCTGTTGCTGTCAGGTGTACCGTGGGATAAAGCTGTCTGCCGACAATACCGATAAATACGGCAACGGCGAGAGAAATCACAACCCATATCATGGCAATCCGTCTGGACCGCTTCAGCTCGTCTTCCTTGCGGATAGCCATAAATCTGAGGAGAACCTGCGGCATACCGAAGTATCCGAGACCCCATGCAAGCATCGAGCAGACCTTAAGCCAGCCATATTCAGTGGCCGCACCAAACAGGGGTTTTCCGGCTTCAACGAGCTGCTGTCCGTCGGCACCCAGTGACGGGGAGGCAAGCCCGAAAAATTCAAAAAAGCCGGGAATTGATTTTGCATTTTCGACTACAGTACCAATACCGCCTGCACTTATTGTGCTGATAATTACGATTACTGCGAGAGCAATGATCATTACAATGCCCTGCATGAAGTCAGAAGCACTTTCGGCTAAGAATCCGCCGAGCAATGTATAAAGAAGCACAAATACTGCCCCAATAAGCATCATCGATACATACGGTGCTCCGAAAAGGGTGGAAAAGAGCTTTCCACAGGTTACGAAACAGCTTGACGCGTACACTGTGAAGAAAATAAGAATAAATAAGGCAGACAGTGTCATGATTACCTTCTTATTTTCATGGAATCTGTTGGAGAAAAATTCGGGCAGAGTGATGGAGTTGTTGGCCCGTATACTGTACCGGCGAAGCCGCTTGGATACAAAGAGCCAGTTGAAATATGTACCGACGGCGAGACCGATTGCCGTCCATGCCGCATCGGCAAGACCGCACCAATATGCAACGCCCGGAAGGCCCATAAGAAGCCACCCGCTCATATCAGATGCTTCCGCACTCATAGCCGTCACCCAAGGACCGAGTGAACGACCGCCCAGGAAATAATTTTCGGAGTTTTTGTTTGCACTTTTTGCAAAAACCACACCGATTGCGATTACAATAGCCATATATACGATCATAGCTATTAAAATCTGAGTTGTTTGACTGTTCATAAATTTATCCTCCTTTAGTAAAATAATTAAATCTGCCTAAACTAACCCATTGTATACAGTATACCATTTAAGCGGTTAAGAATTGGTAAAGATTTCTTGCGGCATGTCAGAATAGCGTTTCACCGTTCATACGGTACCCAACGCCTGGCTCATTCACAATGTAATTTGCAGTGCCGGAGGCGGCGCGGAATTTTTTTCGGATGTTTGCCATATTCACCTGCAGCTTTTTGTTGCTGTTCGGATCGCTGTGTCCCCAGAGGGCTTTTATGATGGCGGTGTAGGGAAGCAGCTTGCCTGCATATTCGGAAAGCAGAGCCAGAATATTATATTCGGTCTGGGTCAGCCGGATTTCCGTCTCTGCGATAAAAACCCGCCGGGCATCATAGTCAATAACAAGACCGTCTGCGGCATACCGGCCGCCGGGAAATCTGCCGGCATCCGCACTGTGCCTTGCATTCCGGAGCGCGGCACGGACCCTGGCAACAAGCTCTTCGGAGCCAAAGGGTTTTGTGATATAATCGTTGGCACCGCTGTCCAGTGCCTGCACCTTACTTTTTTCATCACTGCGTGCAGACAGAATAATCACCGGCGTCAGGGAATAGGAGCGGACTGCAGTCAGGAAGGTCATACCGTCAGCATCGGGGAGGCCAAGATTCAGTATAACAAGATCCGGTCGGTGCGAGGAAAATAAAAGCTGCCCGGTTCGACAGGACTTCGCGGAAATTGCCCGGTAACCGTTCGATTCAAGAAGTGCGGTGAGCAGGTTGTTTGTGGCAGCTTCATCTTCTATAACAAGAATTTTATATTTGTTGTTCATCAGGAATCCTCCGTAGCTTAAAGTGTATCCGGTAGTGCAGTAAGACTTGAACCCGATATGGTTTAAAAACATAAATTCATCATAATATTGCAGAAAATCCTGCAAATATACGTCAGTATTATTCTTGAATTTTCTTTGTCTTATAGAAGAATTTATCGTTTTTAAACTCTTCGACCAAAAACGAAGAAAAATTTATAATACTTTTGATGCGGAAGTCGCAGCAGGGCTGACGCCCTGCAAAACCGACAAATCAAAAGGATTGAAATTTGGCAAGTTTATGGCATATTGTGTTCGAGTCATACTGCACTACGCGTTAACGGTTAACAACGTTGATTGCATTCCCTTCAAGATATGCTCTCAGATTTTCTGTGGCAATATGGATAAGACGGGCACGGGCCTCAGGTGTAGCCCAGGCAATATGGGGCGTAATAAAGCAGTTCGGCGCGCCGAGGAGGGGACTGTCTGCCGGCATGGGCTCCTGTGCACATACATCGAGACCTGCACCCCTGATTTTTCCGCTTTCCAGTGCCGAACGTAAATCTGTCTCACACACGGCTGCCCCGCGGGAGGTATTGAGCAGAATTACACCGTCTTTCATTTTATCAATAGTTTCTTTTCGGATAAGGTTTTCAGTTTCAGCCGTCAACGGAGCGTGCAGGGAAATCACGTCTGAGCGGCGAAACAGCGTTTCTAAATCCGTATAGGTATACCGCGATCCGGGGAGCGGGGCACAGCGGCGGTTGGTGTACAGCACCTGCATACCAAGTGCGGCAGCAATATCTGCCACAGCCTGGCCGATGGCACCGAAGCCAACAATGCCTATCGTTTTGCCGGCCAGTTCTAAAAGCGGCGTATTCCAATAGCAGAAGTCTTGGGAACGGACCCAGGCACCTTTTTGTACGCTTTGACTGTGGTCACCCACACGGAAGCAGATTTCAAGAAGCAAAGAAATTGTCATTTGCGCAACAGAGGCAGTACTGTAGGCCGGAATGTTGCATACGGTAACCCCTTTTTTCTTTGCGTATTCCAGATTCACAAGATTATATCCCGTGGATAGAAGCCCCAGAAACCGCACAGAGGGACAGCGGTCAAAAATATCCGCCGGCAGCACAGTTTTGTTCATATATACAATTTCAGCATTTCCGATGCGCTCTGTCACATCCTCAGTGGACGTGCGGTCATAAACAGTCAACTCTCCGAAAGCGCGGAGGGCATCCCAGGAAAGGTCTCCGGGATTTGTGGTGTATCCGTCTAAAATTACAATTTTCATTCATCTTCCTCCTTGTCTATTATATTGTAGCAGAAAAACACAAGTACGTCAAAACAATTTTAAAATAAATCAGTGCTTACTTCGGAGGAGGCGGCAACGAACTGATTTTATGTAAAATCGTAAAATTGAGTGCAAAATTTGCAAAAATACATAATATTGAGACTTTACGGAAAAACAAATTTGTTTTATAATTGAATTGTACACAATGAACAAAGGAAAGGCGAGGGCAGACGTGACAAAACTGGAATATATTTATGGAGACACCCCGGCTTTTATCGTGAAATATGAAGAAGCAACCTATGAAAAATGGCACTTTCATGATTTCTGGGAAATTCAGTATGTATCGCAGGGACACGGCTTTCATCTGATTGGGGATGAAAAAATTGAGGTGAAGGCGGGTGACGTGTTCCTGACAAGCTTTGGCGTGAATCACTGTTTTGTTTCATGCGATGCCAGGGAACCGCTTGTGCTGACGAACTGCGTGTTTCGCCGGGAGACGTTTGAAGAGCTTCCGCTGAATCTGGAGGATTTCACAGAGCTTGGAAGTGACATTCTGTATACCTTTGCATTCAAGGATGATACAGAGGTATCGTCATACATTCGTGTTTACGATAAGGATTTGCGGATACGAAAGCTTCTGGAGCTGATGGAAGCGGAAAATGCGATGCAGGATTCCGGCTTCCAGGATATGCTCAGGCTTTACCTTTCGGAACTGATTATTCTGTTTTTGCGTTTGCATAAGGAACAGTCGAAGGAAAATGCGTCGATTGACGCACAGCGGGAGTACATCGGGGAGGTGCTTGAATATATCAAATACAATTATACGCAGAAAATTTCCTTAAAACAGCTGGCGGCCATTGCAACAATCAGCCCGAATCATCTTTGCTCCGTTTTTAAAAATATGACGGGGAAAACCGTTTCGGAATACATTCAGGAGATGCGGCTGCAGAATATCTGCCGGATGCTTCGGGAAACGGATGTGTCTTTTGAAAAAATTGCAAATGAAAATGGATATGAAGGGCGTAATTTCCTGCAGAAACTGTTTATAAAAACGTATGGAATGACGCCGGGCGAGTACCGGAAAAACGTCCGGGAAAAACAGGATTGAGAAGCACCGCGTGCTTTTTAATAAAAAATTTAGGAGGAAGAACAACAATGAAACACACAAAAAGGAATCTGGCACTTGGGCTATGTATGCTGCTTTTATGCATGGCTTTCGCACCCCTGGGTGTCGCGGCAGAAAGCACAAATCTTATTGAAAACGGTAGTATGGATGAAGAAGACTGGTATTACACGCAGGGGCCGGCTGGATGGAGCCTGAACAAAACGGCGGATGTCTGGAGCAAAACGGTGGAAGAACATGGGAAATATCTTGAAAACGGTGGCACACAGAAAACGGCTTACATTTACCATCAGACCGGCGGTATCAATAACAGCCCCTATGTGGAAATTGATGCAGTAACGTATGCAAGCGGCGATGGAGATCCGAAAATCAAGCTTCCCTGGATTGAGGATATAGAAGGGGATACATGGTATACTCTCACATTCTATTCTCAGAGACTGGATAATACACTTGCACCTAAGGTGGCGATGACTTTTGCAAGTGATGATGCACTAACTGTCGGAAGCTTGAATACTAGTAGCGGTGCGATTGGAACAGGACTTCTGGGGTATAATTACAAACCAAACACCTGGCTGAAATATCAGATTCGTTTTAAGGCACCCTCCTGGGCCTGGAAGGTACAGATGACTTTTGGCGGGATTATGAAAACAAGCGGAACCAAGGTGAAGATTGCATACGATAATTTTTCATTATGCAAAGATGAAAGCGGTATAGAATATATGGAACCGGCAATCAGCGGTGTTGGTGGTGCATCTGCCTGGCCGTACACTTCTTTGACTCTTACTGATGATAACACAACGGTTATGCCAATTGCTGTTTTATACGGACGGATTCCGTATACCGTGCGTCCGGCTGACGGTAAGGTGATGGCAGCATTTTACTACAATGCAGGCGCGAGTACAGAAAATGTGACTTGTATTTCTGCGGTGTATAAGAAAACGGCCGAAGGGACTACGCTGGTAAACTGTTATATAGACGAAATGGTCCGTGCGGCCGAAATCAACCGCCTGGAGCAGGAAATCACGTTGCCCGAAGCGGCAGAAGGCGTGGAATACACGGTGAAGTCCTACATCTGGAGCAGTATGACGGGACTTGCACCCTTAGGGGTTTCAAACAGCTTCACCTATTAAGCCTGTGAAAAAAGAGGGAACAATGAGACGAAAGAAATGCTGTGCGGTACTTCTGGTGCTTTTGTGTATCGCACTTTGCCTGCCGGGACTGCCGGCAGGCGCGGCAGACAAGACGGAGCTTCTGGATAACGGCGGCTTTGAACGCACCTTTTCCGACGGCACGCCCGGCGCATGGATTTTTTCGGACAAAGAGAACACCGGCGTACAAAGTACGGGCGGATATGAAAATTCGGCATATCTTCAGCTTGGCGGCACTTCTTCAAATTACGCCCTGCAGAGTATTGCCGGCATCCGGGGTGGAGGGGCTTACACCTTTTCAGCCTATATCCGCACAGCATCACCGGCAAAGGCAATTTTGAAAATTGAGTGGTATGCACGAGAAAACGGAGCCTTGTCGGCTATTTCTCCGACAGAGTATGTTTTTTCGGATGCATCATCCGCATGGAAAACACTTTCCATACAGGTGACCGCGCCGGACGGTGCGGTATATGCCCGCTTGCTTATCCGGAAAATGGGAAGCGGTGCTGTTTGCTGGGATGCAGTCAGCCTTGTGGGAGCCTATGAAAAACAGATGGTAGCTTCCACTGATTTTAAGCCTCCGGTCCAGGGGGCAGTAGAAGCCTTTCGCAACGGCGGTTTCGAGGAAATAAAGGATGGTGAGGCACTGCGCTGGGATAAAAGCAGCGGATTAAATTTTTCTCTCGAAACCGTCCGTCCCTTTAGCGGGACCACAAGCTTCCTGATTGAGGGGAATGATACGAATGAAAAGCCATGGATACGGCAGGTATATACCGGGGCCGAGGGCGGGAGTATGTATCAGCTTTCCTGCTGGGTGGCTTCCTACATAAAAGAAGGGTATTTTTCCTTTAAATTGGAGTTTTATAACAGTACTGCCTGCTCTGCGGCAACGGCCATTTCCAACGTAGTCAGCGGTGGATGTCTGAATACCGACGGTGTATGGAAGCAGGTAGTAATTCCTATCCGCACGCCGGACACCTGTAAATCCATTGCAGTATACCCCCGGTTTTACGGCGGTGTGGGGAGGGTGTATATCGACGAGCTTTCCCTGTATCAGACAGAGAAAAACAGTCCCCTTTCTTTAAACACAGATGCTATATTTTATTACAGTGACCGCACGGAGGATGGCGTGGCCACTGTGGAAAGTACGCCCTTTTATACAGATGAAAACATTACAGAAGTTGCGTTTTCACTCCTCGATGCGACCGGAATAGCAAAAAAGACGGAAACAGTTTCCTATACGAATCAAAAAGCAAATTTTTCATTTCCCCTTTCTCTCCTGGAAACGGAAAAGGTGGAATATGCGGTGCACGCAAAGGCAATGAATTCGGGGGGGAGTGTGGTCTGGGAAAAGAGGGCACCTGTGTACAAATATCCAAGACCGGGTATGCTGGATAAGCAGGGAAACTGCTATGTAGACGGAGAAATTTTCACGCCTGTCATTTCCTACCATCATCACCCGCGGGACTACGATAAAGCCGCGGCCATGGGCGTGAATGTGGTCCAGTCCTACGGAATGACAGGAACAGCTATCCTGGATGAAGCGGCGAAATATAATATTAAGGTCTTAATGATTTTATATGAGGGAATGAAGCCGGCAGGACATCCGGAAAATATAGAAAAGACCCGGGCACTTGTCAGTGAGGTCAAGGACCATCCGGCACTATTCGGCTATGCAGTGATGGATGAGCCGTATTATAACTATACGGCCCCGGAGGATTGGCTTTTTTCTTCGTATAAAACGATTCGCGATATTGATTCTTACCATCCCGTGTATGTATGCGAAAACACCCGGGAGCATCTGGCACAGTCGCAGAAATATGTGGATGTGCTTGGCATTGACCCCTATATTGCTGATAAAAGTGACGAGGTCTTGACATTGGTATATGATGAAACGGTGTTTGCTGTAGAAAATACCGAGCCGGGTAAGCCAGTGTATGCGCTGCTACAGGCCTTTGACTTTAAAGGCTATTTCCCCACGGGGGAAGAACTTCGCCATCAGATGTATCAGGCATTTATGGGTGGCGCAAAGGGCGTAGGATACTTTGCTTTTAATGACAGTAAGGACGGAAAAAAACTGAGCGAGACAGAGCTTTGGAATAGCATTTGTGATTTTACAGCCAATGAATTGGAACCGGCTATATACGGGTTTGCGCAGGATACGGCTTGTACGAAACAATTGGGGACAAACGTAGATGCGGCCTGGTGGAACAAAGGAGAGGAAACGACGCTGCTTCTTCTCAATCACACAGACAGTACGCAAACGGGTACACTGTCACTTGCGGGACTTACGGAAGGGGCCGACGTGGCAGAGATTCTGGGCGATGGAATCGGAACACTCAACGGTACGTCCTTTACATATCACATCGGAGGAAGTGCGGCGGTACGGGTTACCCTTTGTAAAACCGATACGCCCTGGAACGGAAATCTGTTTACCGGCAGTAGTGATGCCGAGCTTTCAATCATAGAGAAAACAGTTTATAATCTTCGGGAGGGCGAACGGTATTCCCTGCATTTTCAGGCAAAGTGCAGTGACCCGACAAAGGCACCGCGGCTTCGTTTGACCTTTTCAAATACGGCAAACACGGCATCTTCTACGGCATTTTCTTCCCAGGCAATTCTGAGCGGGGCTGATGCAGTTCCGTCTTTTGGGACTACGGACTGGCAGTCGTATGAAATCACCTTCCGGGTGCCGGAGGGTGCCGACACGGTAACGCTTCTTCTGGGAAGTGTGTCCGGCGGCACATATAAAATGGCAAAGCTTTTTCGGGAGACAAAGGCTATGACCTTCTATACCGGTGCAGAAGTAATGGAAACGAAAGCTTCGGTGACGGAAACCGTCAACAATACCGGTAGAACAAAAACCTATTATCTTGCGGCTGTCCGTGGAGAACAGACGGACAAGGCGGCAGAAGCGACACAAATACTTTACCGAAAGCACGAGGCCGAGGAAAATATGCTTATTTCTGTCCCGCTCTATAAAAGTGTGGTTTCGGAAAGGGCAGAGCTTCTTTCCGTAGAACTCCGTCAGCTTGAAAAGGGAGCATATGCCTGTATTTTGCAGCCTGTGCCGACAGGTGTGGAATCTTTCCTGCAAAAAATATTTTTGTTTTCAATGACGGGCCTACGACCGCTTTCGGATGCAAAAACATATGAATTCAACTGAAAACGATAGGATGGAGAGGATTATGATGAATAAAAGAATTACTGCGATATGTTTATTATGTGTGCTTCTTTTGGGCTGTATCGGTCTCTCGGCAGGTGCGGAGGAAGCAAAAGAAAATCTTTTGCGAAACGGTGATATGGAAAAGGTCAGCACCAACGGACACCCCCTAATCTGGACTGAGGTGGAAGAGATTAAGTCTACCACGGAGTATCACCGCTCCGGCAACTACGCCATGAAAATTGAGAAGGAATACACACAGCAGAGTGTTTACGGTATTATCCCCGGAGAAGAATATCAGCTGGAAGTCTGGTATCTTGCCGCCGGTGGCGTACCTCGCATCAAGGGCTCCTGGTGGATTGACCACGAGGATGGAACACGGGATGCGGCCGGAGGCGACTATCTTCCGGTGGCGGAGAACAGCGGCCGTCCGCAAGGAAAGTGGACAAAGTTTTCCTATACACTTACGGCGCCGGAGAACGTAACACGGTTAACCATTATGCTGCGGTTTGCCCTTGGCGAGGCTGTCGCAATTGTGGATGACGTTTCGGTAACGGGTCACACGGAAGGTGCGGGGGATGCAGCACTTTCCGAAGACCAGATTTTTCCGACCGTTGAGGACACAGGGGAGATTATTGAAAACGGAAGTTTTGAAAAGCTTACGGATGGAAAGCCGGAAGGTGCCTGGGGTGCCTATAAGAAAAACTTTGTCGGGAATGAGTATGTATCCATTGAAAATTTCGGGCATACCGGAGACAAATCTGCGAGGCTTACGGCGGCGAAAACCGGGACAAATCCCTGGATAAATTATGCGATTCCTGTAGAGGAGGGAGCCAGATACCAGGTTACGCTGTGGATTTTCACAGAAATAAAATCCGGTTATTATTCCATGAAGCTGGAGTTTTATAACAGTGAGGAATGTACAGCGGAAACGAGTGTGGGCTATTCCCAGTCCTGGCAACATAAGAAATCCGGCGGACGTTGGAAGCAGGTCAGTGTAGAGTTTATTGCACCGGCCACAACGAAAACGACGAAAATTTACCCGCGTCTGTACGGAGCAGGATATGTATATATAGACGACGTATCCTGTCGGCAGATTGTCGAACAGCCGATATTTGATATGGATACCGACCAGGTATTCTACTATTCCGATTATAAGCCGAAGGGCGTTGCTACCCTGACGAAGAAATATTACAGCGGCGAAGAAATCGGGGATGCAAAATTTTATTTTCTGGACGGAGAGACCGTATTGGCAGAGGAAACCATGCCATTTGCCGGTGAGAGTGTGGAATTTCAATATTCCATGAAGCTGTTTGAAGAAAAACAGAAGGAGTATACAATTCGTGCAGAGGTATTAAAGCCGGACGGAACCGTCTACCGGCAGTATAATCAGCCGGTATATAAATACGACCGACCGTCCAATATCAACGAAAAAGGTGAAATTATTGTAGATGGCGAGGTGTTCCATCCCATCTTTTCCTACCATCATCCGGAGGCAAATTTTGAAGAGGCCAAGGAAATGGGCGTAAACACCATTCAGCAGTATGCTCTGGAATATCTGGGCAAGGAATATCTGGATTACTGCCACGAGCACGGTCTCAAGGTACTCGTGATGATGTATGCGGATATGCGCCCGCCGGCACATCCGGAGGTAAAGCAGGCACGTCTTGACAAGCTGGCGTATTGTAAGGGACACCCGGCTGTTCTGGGCTATGCACTGATGGATGAACCCTACTATAATATTAACGACCCCGAGGATTTACTTCGTGAGTCGTATAAAATGCTTCGCGACTATGACATGGAAAAACCTGTGTTTATGGTGGATGAAGCTTCCGAGAACCAGGATATTATCGGTAAATACTGCGACATTGTGGCCGTTGACCCATATATTGCAAGCCGCGGAAAGGATGCTGTAGGCACACAGCCTACCTATGGTGTATCTCTGGCAGACAAAGGCGGAGATTATAATAAGCCCGTATTTTCACTTCTGCAGGCCTTCGATTTCCAGGAATATTGGCCAACGGACATGGAACTGAAGAACATGGTGTACCAGAACTTCTTAGCCGGTGCATATTCTACGGGATACTTTGCTTTTGACAGGGCGAAGGACGGAAAACCGCTGGATGAAACAGAAATCTGGGATATTATTGTTGAAATGGGTGAAAAGGATATCCCTGAGCTGTTTGATGTTTTTGTTGACCATGCGTATCCGGTTGTCTTTGAACAGCGAACAGATGTAGCCTGGATTTACGGATATTTTAAGGAAGGAAACATTCACATTATCTGCCTCAATAAGACCCAGAAGGACCAGGTGGTTTCCATTCCCCTTGTAAGCTTTGACGAAAAGGTACATGTAAACGGGTTTACGGCACAAATTCATAGAGAAAAGACTACCTCTGTTACCGAGGAAGGCGATACACTTACAGTAAGCATGGGTCCGGTTGAAGTCGTAAATTGCGTGGTGACGCCAAAGGAAGCAATAGATGAAAGTCTTCTGACTACCATGCGGTTTGTGGATTTGTATGACTATGCCTGGGCAAGAAATCAGATTGAAATGCTGGCCGCAAAGGAGCTGGTTAATTACCCGACCTATAAGAGCTTCCAGCCGGGACGTAACATCACCCGCGGCGAGTTCGCACTCTTCCTGGTACGAACCTTAGGTCTTGAGGGTGAAACAGCAGAAAACTTTGTCGATGTGGAGCCGGATGCGGAATATGCGAAAGAGCTTGCCATCGGTCGTGCCGCAGGTATCTTAAACGGTATTGGCGATAACAAGTATAATCCGGAGGCAGAAATTACAAGACAGGACATGATGACCATTATTGCCCGCGGCATGAAGCTTCTGGAAACAGAAGCGGATTTGACCGGCTTCAGTGATACAGGCCTCATTGCCGACTATGCACTGGAAGGCGTTCGGGCAATGGTAGGCACAGGGCTTGTAAAGGGGAATGCAGACGGCACCTTAAATCCGCTCGGGAACACAACCCGTGCAGAGGCGGCCGTAATTATGAGCCGGATTCTTGCACAGTAATGTAAACGGAGGAAACCAAAATTGAAATTTAAAAAACTGATTGCAATGCTTCTGACTTGCGTTTTGTTCGTGCCGATGATAGGCATGGCAGAAGAAACAAAGGTCGGTGAATTGCTTATCAACGGTGATTTTGAAACGTTGACTTCAAACGGAGGCTTTTTGGTATGGGGCCAAAAGGAAGGGATTTCACCAAGCAGTGATATTAAATACGACGGCGAATACTCCATGATGATCAGCAAAGACTATTTGTCCCAGCGCGTATACGGTGTTTTGGGCGGAGGAACGTACACACTGTCGGGCTACTATATGGGAAATGTGCCGCGTGTGAAGGTTGACTGCTATAAAAATGACGAGAACGGCTCCAGGGTTCATCTCGGAGGAGAATATCTGGATGTGGCTTCTGCAACTGAAAAGCGTGCCGTGCGGAATTTCAGAAAATTTTCTCTGGAATATACACTTCCGGCAGATACTCTTTTTGTAGATGTGATGCTTCGTAACAGTCTGGAGGAAAGTCCTACCACGTATATAGATAATGTTTCCCTGGTCGGACCGAAAACGGCAACGAATGAGTCTGCCTTGCCGTCGGAAGCAATCTATCCGCCCGTGGAGGGGGCGACGAATCTGATTGAGAACGGTAGCTTTGAGATGCTCACAAACGGCGTGCCGGAGCCTTTTGGCTGTTACAAGGGCTGGGAAAACAATCAGAGAATCCAGGTGCTCAAAAGCGAAGCAATGGCACATGACGGCAAAAACTGTATGCTTATCACAGCAGAAAAGACCGGCATAAACCCTTGGATAAACTATAAAATACCGGTGGAGGGCGGAGCACGGTATCAGATTCTAATGTGGATTTGCTCCAGCATATCCAGCGGATACAGTGGGATGAAGCTGGAGTTTTACGACCATCCCGAAGTGAAAGCAGAATATGATGCAGGCTACAGCCAGTCCTGGAGCCATAAAAGCACCAATAATGTTTGGAAACAGACGGCTGTGGAATTTGTTGCACCCGATGATGCAGTTCTGGTAGCCATTTATCCCCGCCTTTTTGGCAGTGGCAGTCTGTATATCGACGATTTGCAGTGCTATAAAATTGGGAACACACCGCAGATGAAGCTGAATACAGACCAGGTTTTCTATTATGATGACTGGAAGCATGATGGGATTGTAACCGTATCCAAAACCGTTCATTTCGCAGGTCCTACCCTTGATAAGGTAGAAATGTCGTTTGTCGATGGAGAAGAAGTGCTGTATGAAGATAGCTGTGCATTTGTGGGCGATAGTGTAAGCCTTACGTTTCCTATGAAGACATTCAAGGAAAAACAGAAGGAATACAAAATTAAGGTGCAGGTGCTGGATACTGACGGCAATGTTTTTGACCGGCAGGAACAGAGAGTGTACATGTATCCCCGTCCGAGTTACCTGAATGAAAACGGCGATTTTATCATCGACGGCGAAATCTTTAATCCCGTATTTTCTTATCACCATTCTATTAAATATTGGGATCAGGCGATTGAAATGGGTGTAAATACGGTACAACAGTATAATGACGGCGTGGAACAAGGCAAAGCAATCCTGGATGCCGCGGCAGAAAAGGGGCTTAAAGTACTGGCCAATCTTTACGGTAACATGCGTCCGCCGTCCCATCCCGATGTAATTGAATCGCGCAAGGCGTATATTGAGTCCATTAAAGACCATCCGGCACTTTTAGGGTATCTTCTGTTTGATGAACCGTTCTATAATATCAATGACCCGGAGCCGTATCTACATGATTCCTATAAGCTCATTCGTGATATTGACCCGGACCATCCCGTCTTGATTATGGACGAGGGCGGTGGTCATGACGGCACAACACAGAAATACTGTGACGTTCTTTCCATAGACCCCTATATTGCCAATCTTTACTTTTTAGGAGAAGATGCGGTAGGTACACATCCGGCAGAAACGGTTATGGAGGCAGATGCACAGGCATATTATAACAAACCTATTTATTCCCTTTTACAGGCCTTTGAGTTCAAGGAATATATGCCTACATCGGATGAACTGCGGAACATGGTGTACCAGAATTTCCTGGCAGGGGCACATGCCACAGGCTATTATTGCTTTGAAGAATCGCAGCCCGGAAAAAACCTGGACGAAACCGAGCTATGGGATGGCATTAAAGCCATGGCAGGAGACGAACTGGACGAGCTTTTTGATGTTTTTATTGAGAAGAAATACCCGGTATTTAACGAGCTTCGCTCGGATGATGCATGGATTTTTGCCTATGAAAAAGAAGGAAAGATTCATTACATCGTGCAAAATAAGAGACAGAGCGAGGTAATGGTAACGTTACCGACCACCTCCTTCGACGGCTCGGTAAATCTTGGCAATTATACAGTACAACTGACAGACAAAAAAGGCGTTAAGATGGAAACCGGGGAAAGCCTGCAGCTTACCATGGATGCCGTTGCGGTCGTTCGCCTTGTTGTTACTCCCGAGACAGGAACGGATTTATCAGGTCTTACCACGATGCAGTTTTATGATTTATATAATTATGCCTGGGCGAGAACGGAAATTGAAAAGCTCAATGCAAAAGGCCTTGTGAATGATTACACGCCGAAGAGTTTTGCACCGGGCAAAAACATCACCCGTGGTGACTTTGCACTCTTCCTGGTACGCACATTGGGACTTGAAGGCGAAGATGCAGAAAACTTTGCAGACGTAGATCCCGATGCAGAATACGCAAAGGAAATCGCCATCGGACGTGCCGCCGGCATTTTAAACGGAATCGGTGACAATAAATATAATCCCGAGGCTGAAATTTCCCGTCAGGATATGATGACGATTATTGCACGCGGTATGAAGCTTTTGGGAACGGAAGCGGATTTATCCGGCTTCAGCGATACAGGTCTCATTGCCGATTATGCACTGGAAGGCGTTCGTGCTATGGTAGGAACCGGGCTTGTAAAGGGGAATGCAGACGGCACCTTAAATCCGCTGGGGAACACAACCCGTGCTGAAGCGGCGGTCATTATGAGCCGGATTCTTGCACAGTAAATATTTTTGACACTAAAGTGGGAATGCTCTATGTTTTATGAAAAGAGACAGGAAAAAGAACTGTCAAAGGAACTATTTAAAAATCCTACAGCGGAGTACAGAGATGCCCCTTTCTGGGCATGGAATACGAAGCTTGACGAGGAAATACTGCTTTCACAGGTCGAAATGTTCCGGGATATGGGCTGCGGCGGGTTCCATATGCACCCGCGGTGCGGCCTTGACACAGAATACCTGAGCGATGCGTTTATGCAGTCGGTCCGCACGTGCGTGGATAAAGCAAAGACGGAGGGAATGCAGGCATATCTCTATGATGAGGACCGGTATCCCTCCGGCACAGCCGGGGGCAGAGTGCCCCAGGAACCCGAATTCGGAGGCGTCTATCTTTTGATGACGCCTTTTCGTCGTGAAGCCGAGAATAAGCGCACATACGGAAAGGAATATCTTATTGCGGCGTATAAAATTGAGCTCGACGATGATAACGATTTGCTCTTCTATGAACAGACAGAAGAAGAAAAGGCCGATTTTTTTGCATACTGCATACCATATGTGCATAACACATTTTACAACGGAAGCCCGTACGTGGATATGTTTAATCCCAAGGCTACGGAGCGGTTTATCGAGTTGACGTATTCCCGGTATAAGGAGACGGTGGGGGACGAGTATGGCAAAACTGTGAAAACCATCTTCACGGATGAGCCTTGTACGTCAATCCCCGGTTGGTTTTTCTATGCGTACCCCTTTTCCGGCGACCATAAAACGGACATAACCCTGCACTGGACCCATGATTTTCCGGTTTTGTACGAAAAGCTGTACGGCGAGGACCTTCTGGCCCTTTTACCGGAGCTGATATGGAGCCGTGCAGACGGCGCGCCGTCTCCTGTTCGGCATCGCTTTTTCGATATGGCGGCAGAACGCTTTGCAAGCTCCTTTCATGATGCCTGCGGAAAACGATGCAAGGAAGACGGGCTTCTCCTAACGGGACATCAGAACCGGGAAAATACCCTTTCCCAGCAAACCGGCATTATTATCGAAATGATGCGCGGTCTCCGTGCTTTCGGGCTTCCGGGCTTCGATATTCTGTATAACAGTGTGGAGCTTAATACCGCAAAACAAGCCCAGTCGGTAGCCCATCAGTACGGCAGAGAGGGTGTGATGACGGAGCTGTACGGTATCTCCAGCTGGGACTTTGATTTCCGCGGCTACAAATACCAGGGAGACTGGCAGGCGGCACTGGGGGCAACCCTTCGCGTACCGCATGTTTCCCTGATGAGCCTCAGTGGAGAGGCGAAACGGGACTATCCGGCCTCCATTGCATATCAGTCGCCCTGGTATAAGGAATTCCGGTATATTACTGACCATTTTGCACGGCTTAACACGGCACTTGTGCGCGGAACGCCCGTTGTACACGTGGCGGTGGTGCACCCTGTAGAAACCTTCTGGATGCATGTCGGCACGGGAAAGAAAGAGGAAAATGCCCGTGCAAGAATAGAAAAGCTTTTCGGCGACGTTACGGAGTGGCTTTTGTACGGCCTTATGGATTTTGATTTTATCGCGGAATCTCTTCTCCCTTCCTTGTGGGATGGGGAAAAGGTCGGCAGTATGCAGTACGATGCTATTTTGGTTGCAGGCTGTGAAACACTGCGGCAAACGACAAGAGATATGCTGGAGAGCTTCAGCCATAGCGGCGGCAAGGTGATTGTGGCGGGGGAGATGCCCCGGTATACGGACGGATATAAAGCGGCTGATGCGATTCCTTTCGCAGAAATGGTGGAGCTGTCCCGCGAGGGAATTCTTTCTGCGTTGGAACCGTACCGTGAGGTGGATATCCGCACCGATATCCGCGCCCGGATGCATAGTGGTAAGCGGACGGAAAAACTTTTGTATACGCTTCGTGCAGACGGGGAAGCGCGGTGGCTGTTTTTTGCGGGCACTGAGAAAATGAATTGTGTAGATTGCGACAGTGCGGCAGACTATACCGTGATGATAAAAGGGGAATATTTACCTGTACTTTATGATACGCTGACCGGGGAGACACATTGTGCTGCCTTTGAGTGGAAAAATGGAGAAACGCATATTCCTCTCTCTCTGTATAGCCTTGACAGCGTGCTTCTGAAGCTGGAAAAGGGCGGCACTCTGCCTGCAGAGGTACGAGAAGAACCTCGCAGACCTGTAGGAGAGACCGTATTTAAAAATGCGGTGCAGTACCGGCGGACAGAGCCAAATGTGTTACTTCTGGATATGTGCCCGTTCCGCCTGGACGGCGGCGAGATAGAACCCATGGAGGAAATTCTCCGCATGAACAACCGGTGCAGAGAACGGATTGGCTGGCCGTTGCAAACCATGACGCAGGTACAGCCCTGGACAATCCGGGAAACGCACACACATTCTCTGGAGCTGTTCTTTACGGTGCGCAGTGCTGTCACCCTTGCAGGAACAAAGCTTTGTTTTGAAAATGCAGATAAAATAGTTCTGAATGGTGCAGAAGTGCCGCTTAAAGCAGATGGCTGGTATATGGATAAGGCAATACAAACGGTGCCGCTTCCTGCGCTGCACGCAGGGGAAAACACAATTACCGTCCATGTACCAATCAGCGAAAAAATAAACGCAGAAGCGATATATCTGATTGGAGAGTTCGATGTGCAGCTGCGTGGCAGTGAAACTCTGCTGTTGCCTAAGGAAGAAACGATAGGCTTTGGAGATGCCGCGGTGCAGGGGCTACCGTTTTACGGTGGGTCTCTGCAGTATATACTTCCGTTTTCGATGGAAAAGGACGGCAGCGCGGAAATTCTGTGCAGTGCGTACCGCGGCGCGGCAATAAAGGTATATATTGACGGAGAAGAAAAAGGACTGATTGTCAAGGCACCCTACACGCTGTCGGCTGATGGACTTACAAAAGGGGAGCACATCTGTACGCTGGAAGTGTTGGGGAACCGGCATAACACGCTGGGTGCACTGCATACTATCAATACATCGGTCCCATGGTGCACGCCTTACAAATGGCGGCCTGAGCCGGAAGAGTTCAGCTACAGCTATCATACACATCCCTTCGGGATTCTGAAAACACCGGTAATACGGCTTTTTTAGATAAGAAACGGACACTTTAAAAGTATTTTTGCTTTTGAAGTGTTCTTTTTTTTTGCAAAAATACCTGAAATATGTTATACTTATCCCGTATAACATACAGGATAATGTTATACAGGAATTTGAGAAACTGTATTGTGCTCTGCTTTGAAACTATGTATAATGAAATCACGGGAGGAACAAGGATGAAACAAAAGAGTCCGACGGCCGAAAAACTTGCGGAAATAATCAAAGAGGAAATTGAAAAAGGAATTTTCGGAGAACCCGGCCGGCAATTTCTTTCTACGCGGCATCTGGGGGAAAAATACAGCTGTTCGCTGGTCACGGCACAGAAGGTGATGGTCCGCCTTCGGGAGGAAGGGATTATCACCCTTTCCGGAAAAAAGTACTATATGACGCATGGAAAAATCGGCAGGAAAACACCGTTTGCCAAGGTAAGGGGTGAAGCAAAGAAGCTGATCGGTTTTCATGTAACGAATATTGAAAGCCCGTTCTTTGCCGCCTTGGTGAAGGAGGCAGAACGGGCGGCATCGAAGCGCGGATATCGTCTGATTACAGCCAGCAGCCGTTACCATATGCATGAGGAAACAGAAATTCTGCGGACCTTCTGTGAGGTGGGTGCAGCAGGAATTTTGTCGTGTCCCGGCACGGGGGAGGGAACAGCATCCCTCTACAAAAACTACATTTTGCCCTGTGTGTTTCTTTGCCGGAAGCCGAGAAACATTCGGGCCGATGTTGTGCTGGTGGATAACTACAGTGCCGGTAAAAATGTGGCACGGCATTTGTGCACGGAAGGATACCGATCCTTTGCCTATATCGGCTTTGACAATCTGCAAAAAGGGGAGGATGAACGGTTTGCCGGCTTTTGCGCGGGGCTGGCCGCGGCGGGATACCGGCTTCCGGAGTCGCACGTTCTTCGTATCGATGCGGAAAAACCGGAAACGGCGGAGCGGTCCGCGAAGCATTTTCTCCGCACGTTCCGCGAGCCGGTGGCAGTTTTTTGCTTTCAGGACCTTTTGGCAGTGGAAACCTTCAAGGCCTGTCGGAGTCTGAAAAAATCCGTGCCGGAGGAGGTGGCCATCTGCGGCTTCGATAATCTGGCAGTTTCGGAGGTGACGGCAAAGCCGCTCACCACCGTGGGATATCCCATCCGCAACATGGCAGAGGCGGCGGTGGACATGCTCGTCCGCCGGATGGAGGGAAATGAAAAGGCGGCAGAAGAATGTGCCGTAACGCCCTCGCTGTTTATCCGGGAGAGCACCCGGAAGGACGCGAAAAAACCGGTCGGACCGCTTATTGATTACAATGTACTGTACAAAATTTAAGTACAGTATAAAATAAAAGGAGGATACATATGGCAATTAAACACACGGCGGTGAGCTACTACGGTATGAATTATACCGAGCATGCCCGCCAGGACTTTGAGGAAATGCGCGCACACGGCTGTGATACGGTGGTGCTGGCATTGACGGAATTTGATATTGATTTCTGGTTCCCGAATATCAATGCCATCGTCCGGACGGCACATGAGGCAGGGCTCCGCGTTTTAGCGGATACCTGGGGTATCGGCAAATACTTCGGTGGTGAAAATGTCAGCTTATTTTTGCAGAATAACATCCATCACCGGCAGGTTTCGGCCTATACCGGTGAGGTGCTGAATGCCGCTTGCTTTGTGACGAATTCCTTCCGGGATTACTTCCGGAATATCTGTGTAAAGCTGGCGAGAGAAACGGAAGTAGACGGATTTTTCTGGGATGAACCCCATTATGCTCTGCCCAAGTCTTACGCATCCATCACCGGCGGTGCCGGCGACGATTGGGCTTGCCGCTGTCCGGAATGTATGCGGAAGTTTGAAGCTTACTATGGCTATGAAATGCCGCGCTTTATGAACGATGACGTCAAGCAGTTCCGCTGGAGAGAAGCACTTTTCACACTTTCTGATACTTCCCGCGTTTTGAAGGAAATCAATCCCAATCTGGAAATCACCTGCTGCGTGCACGCAACGATGCAGTCGTATTACGTGACAGAGCTTCGCGGCTATGATAACTGGGAAATGGTAGCGGCCTGCCCCTATTTCGACGTATTTTCCAGCACCATTATTAAATGGGATTTGCCGGAGGATTTCTTCCGCGATATAACGGAGCGTACAGTACGGATTGCGAAGAAATACGGCAAGGAATCTGAACGCTGGCTCATGGGATATCATCAGCAGCCGAAGGACTGGAAGCAGATTGACCGGATTGTGGATATGTACGAGGAAATGGGCGTGGACCGCCTGGCAACATGGACCTATCGCGGCGGCTACGGCACGGTGGTTTCTGCAAAGGATCCGATAAAGCTTTGGGACTGCATCGGTGAGAATTATAAAAGAGTTTTGAAGAAATAAGGAGGAAGAAAAATGCGTGATTTCGGGTATTTTAAAGCAGTTGTAGAAAACATGGAAAAGGTAAATGAGACCCAGGGGGAAAACATAAAGGCGGCGGCCGCACTTATGTTTGAGGCCATAAAGAATGACCGGCTTATCAGCGTATACGGCGGCGGCGGTCATACCACGCTTCCCGTAGGCGAAATGTTTTTCCGCGCAGGCGGTCTTGCTAATATTAACCCCGTTATGGAAACGGGACTTTCCGTTTTCAATCAGGCACTCAAATATCTGGAACTGGAACGGACTGTGAATTACGGCGGTGCCATTATGCGGTACTACGACCTGAAGGAGGGCGATGTACTGATTATCTTCCATAACATCGGCATAAACCCGGCAACGATTGATGCGGCAATGGAAGCGAAAAAGAACGGCGTGAAAATCATTGCTGTTTCCAGCTCCTTCTGGCAGGACGAAATGCCGGAGGATCATTTTATCCGTCATCCTAACAAAACAAATCTCTTTGATTACGCCGATGTTTGTATTGACGACTATAATCCCGTAGGGGATGCGATGGTAGAAATTCCCGGCTTTGAAACGCCCATTGCTCCGGCCTCCAACATTGTGGACTTTTATATTGCCCACCTACTGGAGATTGAAACCGTGGCCATGTGTGTGGATGCCGGTATAGCCCCGCCGGTCTGGTCCAGTGCCAATACGCCCGGCGGTGACGAGAAGAATGCGGCACTCCTGGCAAAATACCGTCCGAGAGTGAAGATGCTGTAAGAAAGGGTGACAAAAATGGAAAAACTGCAAAAGGGACTTACGTTTCTTTTGGAAAAATATGCCCCCGGCAAGAGCGCAGTGCTGAAAAGCCGGGAAGCCGTGGAATTAGACGGAGTGGAAATTCCCCTTCTGCCATGGCGGTGTCAGCGCCGTTTTACGGAGCTTCGGGATTTGGTGCGGCAGGGAAGACTTGAGGATGTCAGCGTAATCCGGGTAAGTCATATTGCCCATCGTAGCACCCCGGTGTCTGCTATATTGCGGCGGGAGCTGGATATCTGCGCCTTCCTCCTTGATAGCCCTGCAAAAGTTGAGTATAAGGCCTGGGGGGGAGATACCGTCTGCAATATGGTAGCCACACTGGAAAATGGTGTTGTCTGCACAATTGAGGCCGCGGCAACCCTGCCCCCTTCGGCTACAGTAATTGATAAGCATGAGATAATTGCGCGCCGGGGCGTGGCCTGTGACCGGGCAGTGGACACGCAGGTGCCGCTGCAGTCCGTATATGTTTTTACCGAGGATGGCGAGGAGGCTTATACGGACACGGATTATGAGCTGTACGGTTTATCCGAGGAAGATGCGGCTGTTGTACGGCAGGCATTTCTGGCTGCCGTGGATGCGGAGTATGCCAAAACACTTTGCACGGCGGCAGAAGCACTGGGGAGGGCAGATATATGAAACCGATTAAAATCGCAATGATGAGTATGACCCATGGGCATACAAGAAAATATTATCAGGTACTCCGGGACAACCCGAAGCTGGACTGGGTGGCCGTTTCCACAGAAAATGAAACGGTAAAAAAGAACTTTTTGAATAGTGTCAGCGGCATTCCGTGCTACGATAGTCCCGAAGAAATGTTGACGGCGCATCCGGAAATTGAGGCGGTTGTTTTAGCCAGTGCCAACAGTGAGCATTTAAAACAGGTGCGGCTTTGTGCCGAGCGCGGCATTCACATTCTTTCCATGAAAATTCCGACATTTGACATGGAAGAATATGATGAAATGATTGCAATCACCGAGAAAGCCGGTGTCGTTTGCCAGGTGGAGCTGGAAATGCATTATAACCCGGTCGTTATGCGTCTGTGGGAAGAATATGCCTCCGGCAAAATCGGAAAAATGAAAGCCTTTCAGGCAACGAATATCACACTGTCGCCGGTATGGGCCTTCCCGTGGCAGGGCGTACCGGAGGAAAGTTACGGAAAACGGATACCGCTTTCCGAAACGGATTCCCGCTTCCGCGGCGGTGCACTTTGCGACCATCCCCATATTTTCGACATGATTCGTCATATGACGGGGAGTGAGTTTGCCACAATTTATGCACGCGTAGCCCCGAATATCCGTCCGGACCTCGAAGTGGAGGATATGCTGACGGTGGTGGGTACAATGCAGGACGGCACGGCATTTTCCCTTGATCCGTCCTGGTCAAGAATGGAAGAACGGATTTCCGTTCCCGGCCCCGGATGGGAGGTATTCCCGAAGCGCATGGAGGTAAACATTACGCTCCACGGCGAAAAGGGTTCTATCCTGTCTGATTGCTTCGGCCCCAATGTGTATCATAACGGCGGTCCCGATGACCGCTATACGGTGCAGTACACCTATTTTGATGAATGGGTGGGACTGATAGATGAGTTTGTGGAGTGTATCAGAGAAGGAAAACAGCCGAAAATCAACCTTCGCTGGCATAAAAAGACGGTGGAGGCCATGAATGCCTGCTATGAAAGCATTCGCACCGGAAAGGCAGTTACATTGTAAGGAATTATCAATAGGTGGCAAAGCTTTTCCGGGAAACCGGAGAAGCTTTTGTTACCCGGAAATAGTCTTTCCTCTTGACTTCGGATAGCATCCGTAATATACTGATGGGAAAGGGGAAATCGGAATGGAAAAGACAAAAACGTGTATTCAAAGCTACATGGAAACCGGTCATTTAAACAATGTAGCGATACGAATCGGAAAAAACAATAAGGTATTGTCTGAAATTTTTGTATCGAGAGAAAAAAAGCTTTCCGGCACCACACTTTTCGATATGGCTTCTGTTACCAAAGTAATGGTAACTGCCATACTTTGTTTGATAGCTATTGATGAAAAGAGGATTACGCTTGAGGATTCAGTAAGCAAGTTTTTTGATGCAGATGAAGAAAAACAAAAGATAACAATAAAGAATTTGCTCACGCATACCATGGGTATCGGCTATAAATTGTTGCATTATGAAGGCTGCAATTATGAAAACGTTCAGGATTTTGTGCTCAAAATTCCTGCAGATGTGCCTATAGGAACTGAAACTTTATATAGTTGCCCCGGGTATATTCTTCTGGGGAAAATACTGGAAAAGGTATTTGGAAAAAGATTGGATATACTTTTTTTTGAAAAAATTTCAAAACCACTTGGAATGTGCCTTACGGGATTTTGTCCTACTAAGGGACATGATTTTGTAAATAGCAATCCTTTGCCGGAAGAAGCCGGAATCGTCAATGATTATAACTGCAGATTTCTGGGGGGAGTAGCCGGAAATGCCGGGCTGTTTTCCTGCATGGATGATGTCGAAAAATACGCCAGAATGCTTTTGCGTTTTGGGTCTCCATTGCTGTACAAAGAAACATTTGAAATGGCAACGCGGAATTATACAGAGAATATGCAGGAATCGAGAACGCTGGGGTTTATTTATGTGGACGAGAAGTATGCACAGACAGGTAAACTTTTCTCAAAAGGCAGTATTGGACATTGCGGTCATACCGGGCAGTCGCTTTTTGTAGATCTGAAAAAAGGACTGTATGTTATTATTTTATCGGATGCCTCGGTTTCTGTTGGGAAAAAATATGGAGGCGGACACTACGATATCGTTAAGAAAATGAGAGAAAATATACATAACGCAATACAAAGCGATTTAGTATGCATGTGATTTTTTGCAGAGCAAAAGAAAGCAGAAGGAGATGTGGATATGAAAATTCTGAGACCGGCAGGCGGTCATGTGGCATATCAGCGTGCCGCGGAGATTTTTCGGGATATTTATGCTGAAATTACAGGCAAAACGCCGGAAATTATCACGGAGGATGATGGCGGTGATGCCGTTATCATCGGCAGCGATGCGGTAAACCGGCTGGCGGCAGATCTGTATCTGGAAGGGAAGATACACTTTTCCCTTCGTCAGGGCAGTGATGACTATGATATTTTCTCACTGCAGGACGGAAAAAGAAGTCTCTTAGTTCTGGCCGGCGGGAGAGGCCGCTCCACCGTGTATGCCGTATACAGATATTTTGAGCTGTTCTGCGGCTGCAGATGGTTCTGGGACGGAGATATAGTACCGAAAGCGGACAAAGTTCCGATGGAGAACGTCGCCGTTTCGGAAAGTCCGCGGTTTGCCTACAGAGGCACCCGGTATTTTGCGCACAGAAGTCTGCATCGTTTTCAGGCAGAACACTGGGGACCCGAGGACTGGAAAACAGAAATAGATTGGCTGATGAAAAAACGGCTGAATCTGTTCATGCTCCGTATCGGCGACGATGACCTGTATCAAAGGGCTTTCCCTGATGTGGTGGACTATCCCCCGGAGGAAGGAAAGCACCGCGGTGATGCAGATGGATATAACGACCGCACAACGGCATGGCCGCTCCGGTATCGCGGAGAGCTGCGGAAGAAGGTGCTGGAATACGCATTTTCCATGGATCTTATGCATCCGGAGGATTGCGGCACCATGACCCACTGGTATTCGAGAACGCCTCTTTCGTTTCTGGAAGCCAAAAAGCCGAAGCTTCTTTCCCAGGCAACACGGGGCTACAGCGAGCAAAGCGGACTTGTTTGGGATGTGCGCGAGGATGAAAATCTGGATAATTACTTTAAGCTTACCGAAACCCATATCCGGGAATTCGGTAGGCCGGAGCTGTTTCATACCATCGGCCTTGCCGAACGAGCGTATTCCGATGACCCGGAAGCCAACTTCCGCATGAAACAGTATGTGTACCACCGGATTACAGAGCGGCTTGCCACCGAATATCCAAATGCACCGCTTCTGATTGCCAGTTGGGATTTGTGGGCGAAATATACGCCGGAGGAAGTGGCGGCTCTTTTAAAAACCTTTGACCCCGACCGGACAATTTTGCTGGACTATACCTCGGATGCCCTCCGGGATAATACGTTCCCGAGCTGGGATGTAATTGGAAAATTCCCCTGGATTTTCGGCATATTCCACGCGTATCAGGCCGATACGGAAATCCGGGGACACTATCCGTCCATTGAAGCGCGGATGAAGATGGCGGCAGAGGACGAAAAATGCTGTGGATTTATTCTGTGGCCCGAGCTTTCTCACGGCGACACCTTCATGACAGAGTACATGGCGGCAAACGCCTGGTCACCGCTGGAATATACGGCAGAAGAACGGCTGGAAAAATTCTGCGCAGACCGGTATGGCGAGAATAAAGCGGAAATGCACAGAATATGGAAGCAGTTCTGGCCCTTTATAACCATGGTGGGCTGGGACATGGGTGACCCTGAAGAAAAGAAAAGAGTATTTACCCATAAAGATATTTGCGGTGATATTCTGTTTTACATGAAGCTGCATCCGCAGACGGAAAGCATTGTGGATGCGGCGAAAAAGTGCAGGGCATGGGCGAAGGATGCGGCGGCGGTTGTCCGCGGTCTGCTAACTTTTGCAGATACGGAAAATGGCTTTTTGCGGCGTGATATTTTCGATATCGTCCGAACAATCGTGAAGCGGTATAAGCAGAATGGACTTCGCGAGGTGGAAAGGCTGTATCTGGCCGGAGAGGATTTTGAGGGACAGGCACAGCGATGCCTCAGGCTTACGGACCTTCTGGCAGAGCTTCTTGGACAAAGCGAGGATTTCTCCCTTGCAAAGTCGTATGCGCGGCTACAGAAAATACATCCGGTAAATCCGGCGTTTGAAAATACGCTGAAGGAAAATGCGTCTGCCCAGTATTGCCGTTCGCAGATTTATGAGAATATAAAGTATCTGTATCGGTACGAAGAGGAGCTTTGCTTTGAAATGCTTCGACGGAGCCGGGCAGAAGGCATTCATCCGGACGCTGTCCGGCAGGAGTATGTTGATAAAGCGCTGGAGAATCAGAAGCAGTTTGTTGCCGCACCCTTCGCCTCTATGGAGACGCCGGAATATCCGGCCGGGTCGCTGGCGGTAACCCTTGAGAAAATAGCACAATTTTTAGAAGAAGAAGCATAAAAAGTATGGAGCTGTAAAATGATTTTTACAGCTCCATACTTTTTATTACATAGGAAATTGCGTTAGCAATTGCTTGTAACAAGAAAATTCACCTTGAAAAAGTGAGCGAAGCGAACACTTATTGACGAAGTCAATTTTGTTATATCTCATTATTTTTCTGCTTCAGGGTTTCCCGGGGCGAAGTCCCCGTTTTATTGACGTACACACGGTAGAAATTGGAATAATTATCAAATCCGGCTCTTGAGGCGGCTTCGCCGATATCCATGCCGTCCCGACAGAATGTTTTTACTAAAATGAGCCGTTTGTTGGCTATGTAGTCTTTAATGGTAAAACCCGTGTTTTCCTTGAAAATACGGCACAAATGACATTTGGAAATATAAAAAGCACCTGCAATTTCATCAAGTGTTAGAGGCTCCGTCAGCCGTTCGTTGATATACAGGAGAATTTTCGTAATCGTTTCGTTGGATTTGGCCAGACGGCTGTCCGGACGAACGCGGCTTAAAACATAGAGAAGCTCCACCAAAACTGCCTCAATCACCGTGTCATTGGCAGGATTTTCCGAAATATATTGTTCCATGCGCCGCAGAATAGACGAAACACCTGCATTTTCAGCGGAATACGCCGGAATCAGGTTGTGGACGCCGGGGGCACGGTCCGTAAATGCCTTCTGACAGTCTGTAAGACCGTACTTTTCAAAAAAAGAGTGCGAGACATGCAGAACAATCCGTTCGTATAGGGTTTCCTTCAGCGAGTGTAAATTATGCAGTTCGTTTTCGTTAATTACCACAATATCATTCGGCGAGACACGGTAGGTGCTTTGTTCGATCAGAAATTCAATTTTTCCGCGCAATAAAAAGAAAATTTCGATACCATTGTGAGCCTGGGGTGTGAACTCGACTTCCCGTGCAGTGGAATTGACGGAATGGGCGTACCGGTAGGTCTGGTTAATTCCCTTTTTTTCAGTAAGAATTTTCAGAGTAGGCTGTGGCATATGTATCACCTCAAATAGTAGTATACATCAAAATATCAATAAATGCAATGTTTTTGCAAAAAATGATGTAGAAGTTATGAAAGATTTATGTTATACTGAATATTGTGATGGGAGAATTGTCGGATTTCCGACGGGCTTTCAAACCGATTTTGTGCAAATGCTTCAAAAGAAAGAAGCTTGCAAATAAAAAACAGAAAAGGAGAATGACACATGAAAAACGCAAAGAAACTTATGGGATTGGTACTGACAGTAATGATGCTGGCCTCGCTGGCGGTTGTTCCGGCAGTACGGGCAGAAGAAGGAGAAACGGCGACAGGTACAGAATTGATTGTCAACGGCGGTTTTGAGCCGGAAGAGGGAACGGAAGTGACCTCTACCACCTGGTTTGAAAACTGGGAGTATAATGCAAACGCATCAGCCACCACTTCTGGCAAAGCATATAACTGTAATAATACAGTGCTTGGAACGGATGTATTTCTGACCGGCAGTGAGAAGCATAGTGGTTCATATGCACTTGCAGCAAAATTCAGCGGAGGAGCAGACCATAGAAGAATCTGGACGCTGGTGCAAGGCCTTGAGGCAGGGAAATGGTATCAGGCTTCTGCGTGGGTAAAAATCAGTGGAACAGAAATTGACAAAACAACGATTTCATCACCATATAAGGGTGTAGCACTTCGTGTCAACAAGGGAAACATGGCAACAACAACGTATGGAAATACCAGCTATGTATTGGGACGAACTTCTGCATCATCTGCCTATAACAATATAATTTCCACAAAAGGAGAATGGGCCAGAATCGGCGTGAATTTCATGGCTGCGAGCGATAAAGCTACGGTGATGCTCAACATGGGTGATGGTGCGGAAGGCGCGGTTGCATACTGGGATGATGTTGCTGTTGTGGAATTAACGGACTTTAACGGCGATTTTGAGACAACGGAGGGTGCCGGTCTTTTAGGCTGGAACAGCGGATATTCCGATAATAATGCACTGGTGGGCTACGAAGCCGTTGCAGTGCAGGAAGACGGGTGCGGCGGAACGGCTGCTCTGAAGCTTGTGGGAGACAGCGAAACCGGTGATGTAAAGCGCGTTTATACAGTGCTTACGGGACTGGAAGCCGGAAAAAGATATGGTATTCGTATACGGCACAAGGCAACAAGCACAAGAATGACGGAAGGCGATGAACCGACCGCTGCTACGGCAATCGGAAGCAATCCGAAAATGCATGTGGTAGACAATAAAGAAACACCTGCTGACAGTACTGCCTGGCTTTGTATCTCCAATATGTCAAAGGCAGTAAATACATGGAAAACCAGTGAGGGAACATTTTTGGTTCCGGCAGTGGAAGAAGGCGAGGATACAACGGCGCATACGTTTATCACACTGAGCTGTAAGCTCCTGGCTGGTGAAGCAGTTTTCTTTGACGATATAGAAGTATTTGAAACAAATGTAAAATACTATAATAGTGATGACGAAGAACTGAAAAATGTAACAGCCGGTACCATTAAAGCGGTAGCTGAATTTGTTAACCCGAAAGCAGAAGCGACAGATGCTACATTGGTTGTGGCGGTATATAAATCGGTAAATGGTGCAAAGCAGCTGAAAAGCATTGACATTAAGGTTATGGAAGATGTGGCGGTAAAGGCAATAGGAACAGCTACGGGTACGGTGACAGCAGAAGCCGGCGATACGGTGAAAGCGATGCTTTTAGACAGCACTGCAGCACTGACACCGATAACAAGCCCGTTTATTCTGGAGTAACCGAACATGAAAATCGGGCGAAAAATAGGTAGCTTTTGCATGGCACTTTTGCTGCTGACGGGGGCAGGGCTTTCCCTGCCCGCACAGTCGGCAGAATCGGAGACCTACCTCTGGCCCCGGGGCATCGGGGCCGGAGGCAGTACGGAAGCGTACATCACCCGGAAGGGCGAACACGCGGAAGCCACCCGGGAGGAAGTGCACAGCGGCAATTACGCGGTTAAGGTATGGAACAAGAACACAAACCGTACCCGCATATGGGCCGAGGCAGAGGGACTGACAACGGGGAGGACGTATACGGCCACAGTATTTGTAAAGTTTGCGGCCGGTACCTTTACGCAGAATCGCGGCGTATATTTATATGCGATGGCAGACCATACAAAGGGTGCATCCCTGTCAATAAAAAGCAAATTCTGCAAAAGTGCGGCAGACTGGACACAGCTTTCTGTCACGTTTACCCTGCCGGAAAACAGCGGCCGCGTAACCCTTTGCATGGATGCCCAGCCCATAGAAAACGGATATGCCGTATACTGGGACGACCTGACGCTTTCTGGCTATAGCGGAGACTTAAATGGTGGATTTGAAACGGTGGACGAATGGGAGTATATCCGGGAGGACGAGACGGTTATGCCCGAGGATGGAGAGAGTATACTCCCGAACGGAAATTTTGAGTCGGATTGTAAAACAGCGGGAACGGCTTCGCGTTGGACGGCCTATAAAGGCTGGTCGGATTCCAATTCCTTTGTCACGATTTCCGATTCGGTTTTCCGCGCGGAAGATACCGGTTTGTCTACGGGACATTCCCTCCGGCTTTCCGCTAAGGAGGCGGACGGGGATGCGAATCCCTGGTGCAGTAAGATGCTGTCGGTGACGCCGCTTACCGAATATGTGGTTTCTGCCTATGTACGCGCGGATGCTTTAGTAGGGGATGCGAGGGCAAGAATCAAGTTTGAATGTTACACGGAGCCGAGGGGCAGCAGTGCAAAGGCCGGCGCGGATTTTAATTCGGAGGAGATTGGCGCGGTAACAAACGGAGAATGGGTACAGCTCATCCAGACCTTTTATACCCGTGAAAACTGCTACGGCGTAGCGGTAATGCCCCGGCTGTACGGTGCAGGGGAAGTGTACTTCGACGATATTGCGGTAAAGCAGAAGAGTGCGCGGGCACAGTTCCATTTTTCGACGGACGGGGTGTATTATTACACGGATATGTCCCGGGGCGTGGCTACTGCCACGGCACTGCGTGACCTTTCTTATGCGGGCAAAACCGTTTCCTTCAGTCTTTCTGCAAACGGTGAAATAGTGCAAAAAGCGGAAAACGTGCCCTTTACAGACGGAAAAGCAGAATTTACCTATTCGCTGACAGCACTCAGAAAGAACACGCCGTATACACTCACGGCAGTGCTTCTAAGCGGCACCGCAGAAGTAGACCGGCAGGAAACGGAAATTTACAGGATGGAACGCCCCGCCTATCTCCGGAAGGACGGGGTATATTTGAAAAACAGGGAGACACCGTTTTACCCCGTAATCGCATATCACGTCTCCCGTGAGGATTACGGGAAAATGCCGGAAGCCGGTATCAATGTGGTGCAGGCCACCTTTACAGATTATACGGCCCTTCGGAATTCTCTGGATGCGGCGGAAAAAGAGGGAATCATGGTGCTGGCGGCACTGTATTCCGGGATGGAAATGCCAACCTCTCCCGGGAAATATGATATTTCCTATGAAGCCATTACCCGCCTCCGGAAGCATCCGGCACTGTATGGCTGGATGGTGATGGATGAGCCGTTTGCGAATTATCCGCACCACGAGGCGGAAAAGGGCCTTCGGGAAGCATATCTTTTCATACGCAGTCTTGACCCGGACCATCCGGTGTATGTGCTGGACAACCAGGCAATCACCTTTAGCGTTACGGCAAAATACGCGGATATACTGGCAACGGACCCGTATACGGCCGCAAAGCACGACCGTGCAAATTACGTATACAACCAGATGGCGGCGGCAAAAGAGGCGGCAGGCGATAAACCGACCTATGCGATTTTGCAGGCGTTTCGCTACAGCGGTGTATTTCCTACCGGAGCGGAGCTTCGCTCGGCCATTTATCAGGCCTTTATGGCAGATGCATCGGCGGTAGGGTATTACGCCATTGGGGATGCGGATGGAGCACTGGAGCTGTATGATACGCCGCTCTGGGAAAGCATGTGTTCTTATGTAGAACCCGATTTTAAGGTCCTCTATGAAGGAACGGGCGGCGAGACGGAGAGCGGTACGGGGTACCGCATGAAACCGTACACGCTAAATGGTGTTACGTATCTTGCGGTACAGAATACAAAGAGTACCGCGGCAGACGTGGGCTATACCTATGCGGAAACCGTGGCGGCACTTCCGGCTATGGGGGCATCGGAGGGAGAATGCATCCATACGGGAACGGTATATACAGCGGACGAAGGGGCTCTTTCTGTACCGCTCCAGGCGTGCGGCACGGGTCTGTATGCATTGTATACGGGTGAGGAGGAAGCCGCTGTTTTGTGCAGACAAAACGGAAAGCTGACATTTTCACCGGGTACAGGCAGTATGGAACTGGAGTTCCGCTATAAAAACAGCGGAACGCAGCAGGAGGAATATGCCTTTTATCTTGCGACATATGCGGATGGAGAAAAAGGAAAAGAACTGATAGACCTTGCAAGCACAAAGCACACAGTTGCTTCCGGCGAAACCGTCCGGGAAAGGTTTCCGGCAGAATGCGGAAGCGGCCAGACGGTATGTGCTATGTTCTGGAAAGCAGGCCTTGTGCCGCAGATGAAGACATTTTATAATGGAGGTTTATGATGAAACGTTTTGTTGCTTTGGGACTTATAATACTGCTGGTGATAACGGCCATACCGGTGCTGGCAGAAAATATGTATAATTATACCTGGGCGGAAGGCTGGGATGTGGGAACCTATTCGTATGTGACGGAAAAGGGTACCCATGCGTTCGTAACCACGGAGCAGGCGCATGAGGGAACATATTCCATGAAAATCCGGAACAAGGAAAAGGATCTGACACGTGTCTGGACGAAGATTACCGGTCTGGAACCCGGAAAAACCTATACGGCCAGCGTATATGTGAAAATTATAGGCGCACTGCCGGAGGGAGCGGGCGCACTGCTTCGCGTTACGGCAGATTATAAAGACGGCGCAGGGAAGGCATGGAAAGCGTCTGAACGCATTTCCGGTACGCAAAAACGCTGGAAGGAGCTTACGGCAAAGTTTACTGTGCCGGCAGGCATGACGGAAGCGGCAGTTTGTCTGGACACAGGCAATGTAACAGATGATAATTTTGTATATTGGGATTCTCTCACAGTAGAAGGTGTGGAGGTTACAAACGGCAGCTTTGAATCCATCATTGAAATTAAGCCCGAAGTAATTGAAGTTCCGGAAGGGGCAGAAAACCTGATAGAAAACGGCGGCTTTGAGGCCGTGGACGGCGTAGCTGCCGTGGGATGGAATGCATATAAGGACTGGAAAGACAATCCTTACGTTTCCGTAACAACGGAAAAAGCCCATTCCGGTAGTCGCAGTATAAAACTTACCAATGACGGCACGGGAACAAACCCCTGGGTAAATATAAAGGTACAGGTAGAGCCCGGTGTGGACTACCTGATTACCATGTGGGTATGGTGCGAAAAGCTTCCGTCGGGAAAGGATACCCGGATTAAGTTTGAGCCGTATTCCGACCCGGTGGAATTTACGGCTAAAACGGCACTGGACGGTTCCTTTAACTCGGCACCAGTAACCAATACCTTCGGAGAATGGATGAAGATTCAGCAGAAGTTTTCGTCCAGCGTAGAGTGTCAGGGTGTAGCAATTTATCCCCGTTTATACAGCGGCTCCGGTGCTTGCTATTACGATGATGTGGAAATGTATAAAATCACAGAGCCGAGAAAAATATTTGCCACAACAAACTGGGGCATTTACTATCCCGATTTTGAGGAAGGATATGCCACAGTAACACCCTATACCGGTTTTGAAACCGGGGAAACTACGGTCGGGTTTGAATTCTTAGACGGCGACAAGGTGCTTCTTTCCCAGGAAGCCCGCCCCTTCCAGGATGGACAGGTGCAGTTCTTTTACCCGGTATCGCTTCTTTCGGAGCTGACGAAAGAATACGTTGTCCGGGCAACGCTCTATGATATAGACGGAAACGTTCTGGAAAGTATGGATTGCCCTATCTATAAATACGAACGGTCTCCGTATCTTAGGGAGGATGGCGTTTTCCTGAAAAATAAGACCGAACCTTTTTATCCGGTCCTTGCTTACCATGCTTATGGCAAGGAACATTTCCCCTATCTTGCAGAAGGCGGTATTAACGCGATTCAGGTGCATTTTACAAGCATAGGTGAACTTGACAGCATCATGAAAAATGTGGTAGAATATAATGTGATGGCCATGATTGCGCTGTACCGCGGCGGCGGTTTTGCAGGAGACCCGGAAAATCAGGAAATGAATGCGGAAGCGATTACAAAATATAAGGATCATCCAAACGTAATGGGCTGGATGATTCAGGATGAACCCTTTAATAAGGGCGAGTATTTTGACGTTTTAAAGCGTCTTCGTGAATCCTATACATTCATTAAAAGATATGATCCGGAACATCCGGTGTACTGTCTGGATGCCTCTGTCGGCACGTTTGTGCAAACGGCAAAATGGGTGGATATCTTAACGACAGACCCCTATCCCACCTCAAAACGCGACCCGGCTACATTTGTCGCCACTCGCTGTGCGGCACTTCGGGAAGCAACCCAGGGCGAAAAGCCGGGCTGGTCTGTGGTGCAGGCTTATGAGGGCGGTATATGGCCTACAGGCGATCAGTACAGAAGCAGTCTCTATCAGTCGCTTTTCGGCGGCGCAAAGGGCCTGGGACTGTATGCGGTCAGCGATGCGCGGTATATTGACGGCGTAAAGACGGAGCTTTACAAAACAGACCTTTGGCCGGCACTCAAGGAATTTGCCGAGGTGGATTTCCAGATGGCAAACGAGGTGTTTGTCAGTGCAGAGATTCCCACATTCAATGAAGTGCGGGGCGAAAAATACTGGTACAGAAGCTGGGAAAAGGATGGAAAGCTCTATCTGATTATTTTAAATCGGGATAACGATAATGAAACAGAGGCAGAAATTCAGCTCACTTCCTTTGATGGTAGCGTAACTGTGGGTGGTTTCTCCGGCAAAATTATTGCAGGAGGAGAAGGAGAGGCCAGCGGAAACGGGGTTTTAAAAGCAAAACTCCAGCCCTGCGCGGCACAGCTCTGGGAACTGGAGCTTTCCACGCCCGTGGATTTCAGCGTAAGTGCACCGTACACCTATTTTGATATGGATGCATACGGTTGGGCAAGAAGTGCGGCAGAGCTGATGAAGGAAAAGGGCATAACCTACGACCCGGTGTCCTATGCCTTCCGCCCCGGTGAGAAAATCACCCGCGGTGACCTGGCAATGTTCCTGGTCCGTTCTTTAGGTCTTACGGGCGAGGGCGGGGAAAACTTTGCCGACGTACCGGCAGAGGCCCACTATGCCAAAGAGCTTGCCATCGGAAAAGCGGCCGGCATCTTAAACGGCGTGGGCGACAATAAGTTTAATCCGGAAGCTGAAATCACACGCCAGGATATGATGACAATTATATCCCGCGGTATGGCTCTGCAAGGCGAAACAGATGTGATGGCCTTTTCTGACAGCGGTCTTATTGCAGACTATGCCCTGCCCCACGTAAAGGCTATGATTTCTTCGGGCCTTGTAAAAGGAAATGCAGACGGAACCCTAAATCCGCTGGGGAACACAACTCGTGCGGAAGCGGCTGTCATTATGCAGCGGATACTAAAAAGGTAGGAAAGGAAGTTTGGGATGAAAAAGATTGCATCGGTTGTAGTAACGGTATTTTTGCTGACAACACTTCTTATTCCGGCACAGGCAGACCAGTTTAACTACACCTGGGCGGAAGGCTGGGATGTGGGAACTTACAGCTATACTACGCAGAAAGGCGTGGAAGCAGAGGTGACAAAAGAGGAAGCCAAGGAGGGTGAATACTCTCTGAAAATCTGGAATAAGCTGGATAAAAACACACGGGTCTGGGCGCAGGCAACCGGCCTCGAGCCGGGAAAATCCTATACAGCCAGTGCGTTTATAAAAATCGCTGGAGAGCTCCCCGATAAAGCGGGTGCCATCCTGCGGGTTTCGCCGGCCTATACAGATGGTGCCGGAAAAGCAATCGGGTATTCCAGCCGTATTTCCACAACAATGAAACGCTGGACGGAGCTTACGGCCACCTTCACAGTGCCTGCGGACACTACAGAGCTGGCAATTTGCCTGGATACGGGCATTGTGGAGAAAGGAAATGCTGTATACTGGGACGAGGTAAAAATTAAAAATACAGAAGTCGATATAAACGGCAGCTTTGAAAAAATTATTGAAATCAAACCGGAAGAGATCAATATTCCCGAGGGCAATGAAAATCTCATTATTGACAGTAGCTTCGAAGAGCATGACGGAACGGCCATGGAAAAATGGAACGCCTATCAGGGTTGGAAAGCGGATAATCCCTTCGTATCCATTACAACAGAAAAAGTACGTACAGGCAAAGCCGCTATAAAAATTGAAAGTACGGAAAGCGGGAAAAATCCGTGGGTAAGCCAGGGGATTCCGGTACAGCCGGGTACAGAGTATCTGGTTTCGGTGTGGGCGTATGTAGAAATGCTGGATAAGAGCGTAACAGCATCCTGCGGCCCGCGCATGAAGATAGAGCAGTATTCCAGCAATGAGGAGCGTACTTCCAAGACAGCACTGGACGGTGCTGTTTCCTCCAGTCTGTATTCCCAGGAAACAGACGGCTGGGTACAGCTTACACAAAAGGTTTCCTCCGGTATTGAGTGCTACAGTCTTGCGATTTATTACCGGTTTTACGGGGCAGGCGTCGTGTATTTTGACGACGCGGAGGTATACCAGCTGACGGAACCGACTAAACTGAGCCTGGAAACGGATTGGGGCGTATATTATCCCGACTTTAAAACGGGTGTTGCAAAGGCTTCGGCGAATCCCGGGCTTAAAGAAGAAAACACCAGCGTTTCCTTTGCATTTAAAGATGGCAGTACTGTTCTGAAGGAACAGGAAGCACGCCCGCTTGCGGAGGAAGGAGTAGAATTTGCGTTTGAAACTGCACTGATGGCAGAAATGGCAAAGAATTATACTGTTTCTGCGACACTTTATGATACAAATGGGAATGTGCTGGAGGTGCAGGAAAAGAACGTGTTTATGTTCGACCGTTCTCCTTATATCCGTTCCGACGGTGTGTATCTGAAAAATAAAACAACACCGTTTTATCCGGTATTTGCCTATCACGCACACGGCGAAAAACATGCACCGTATCTTGCCGAGGCAGGTATTAACACCATTCAGGTTACGTTTGCCGGTAATGTAGAAACGCTTGGGAATCTCCTGGATGTTTGTGCGGAATATGATATTATGGCACTGGTGGGACTGTATTCAGGCATGAAGTTCGCGGCAGACCCTGCGAATATCGCGGTAACAAAAGAAGCTGTGGAAAAATTCAAGGACCATCCCAATGTATTTGGATGGATGGTTATGGATGAGCCGTTTATTCATGGGGAGTATAATGAGGTTGTACGCCTCCTTTGCGAGTCCTATTCCTTAATCCGGAGCATTGATCCGGAGCATCCGGTGTATACACTGGATAATGCCCACGGCACCTTCTATGAAACGAGTAAGTATGTGGATATTCTGGCGACAGACCCGTATCCCACCTCAAAGCGCGACCCGGCTACCTGGATTGCCACACAAACGGTGCGTCTCCGTGATGCGGCACGCGGTCAGAAGCCGATTTATTCCCTGGTGCAGGCCTACGAAGGCGGCATCTGGCCCACAGCCGATCAGCTCCGGAGCAGCCTCTATCAGTCCCTTTTTGAAGGTGCAGATGCCATCGGATATTACGCCGTCGGCGATGCGAGAAAAATTGACGGGGTAACGACGCAGCTGTATAACACGGACCTCTGGCCGGCCGTGAAAGAGTTTAAAGCTGTGGACCTCGCAGACGATATGGCCTTCAAAGTGTTTGCCGGAAATGAAATTCCCACCTTTAACGATGTTCGGAATGAACAATACTGGTACAGAAGCTGGGAAAAGGACGGCAAGCTCTACGTTGTGATTTTAAATCGCAGCAACGAAGAAACACGGGAAGCAGAGATTAAGCTGACATCCTTTGACGGAAGCGTAACGGTCGGCAGCTTCTCCGGCAAAATTATTGCAGGCGGTGAAGGGGAAGATAGCGGAAACGGCGTTTTAAAGGCAACGCTGCAGCCCTGCGCGGCACAGCTCTGGGAGCTGGAGCTGTCCACACCTGTGGATTTCAGTGTCTCCATGCCGTTCACCTATTTTGACTTAGGTGACTATGGCTGGGCACGAGATGCGGCAGAGCTGATGAAGGAAAAGGGTATCACCTATGACCCGAGTCAGTATTATTACAGACCCGGCGAGAAGATTACCCGCGGCGATTTGGCTATGTTCCTGGTCCGTTCTTTAGGTCTTGCGGGCGCGGAAGCGGAAAACTTTGACGATGTACCGGCAGATGCACACTACGCGAAAGATATTGCCATAGGGAAAGCGGCCGGCATCTTAAACGGCGTGGGGGACAATAAGTTTAATCCCCAGGCCGAAATTACGCGGCAGGATATGATGACCATTATATCCCGTGGTATGGCTCTGACGGGAGAGACAGATTTGGCAGCCTTTTCTGACAGCAGCCTTATTGCAGAGTATGCACTTTCGCATGTGAAAGCAATGATTTCTTCGGGACTTGTAAAAGGAAATGCAGACGGGACCTTAAATCCGTTGGGGAACACAACCCGCGCGGAAGCGGCTGTCATTATGCAGCGCATATTAAATCAGTAAAAATAACAGGACTGCGGCAAAGATGCTGCAGTCCTGAAAAAGTGGGAGGAAAAAATGGAAAATTTATTCAGGCATCACATCCGCATTGAGCGGGACGGTGAATGGCTTCGTCCGGCGCGCCTCACTGCGAGGCAGGAGGAGGAAAGCCGGCGGCGGGAGCCGTTTTATCTCCGGGCGATTTGCGGTGGGGGGATTTCCATCGGCTTCTGTTCGGAGGCAAAGACCGTAACGCTGGCGTATAAAATCACTGAAAACGTGCGTGACTATGCGTATGTAGACATTGTGGTGGACGGTGTTCTTGCAAAAACAGTCAATCTGGAAGAAAAGGAAGGGGAGCTTACCCTCGAAATCCCCGGTGCCGGAATGCGGGAAACGGAGATTTTTCTGCCGCATCTGGCCCAGCTGTGGTTTCGGAAAATCCAACCGGATGCGCCTTATGCGCCCATCCCGGAAAAGGAAAAGCTGTGGGTATTTATCGGCGATTCCATTACCCACGGAATGCAGACGGAGCATCCGTCCATGACGTACCCGGTGCTGTCCTCGCGGATTTTGGGCTGTGACTATGTGAATATGGGCGTTTGTGGCGGTACTTTCTATGCAGATGATATTGATAGCTGCGGAAAAACGCCGGACATTCTTTCTGTTGCCTATGGTACCAATGACTGGAAACAGGCCAAGGATAAGGAAAGCTTCCGCAGACAGGCCGCAGACACGATTGCCCGCATTACGGAAACCTTTTCCTGTAAAAACATGTACGCCATTTTGCCCTTGTGGCGAAAGGATTCGGGTGAGGTGTACGGCGGCATGACCTTTGCAGAAATGCACGCGGTACTTCGGGAAGAATACGAAAAATACCCGTTTATCACTGTGCTGGACGGCACTACGCTCGTACCGCCCATGCCGGACTTTTTCCATGACGGAGTGCATCCTGTTACTGCGGGATTTCTGCACTTTGCTATGGAACTTACAAAACATATTAACAAATAAAAAGGAGACGAATAATGATTAACATTTTAGATTTAGGCGCAGTAGGGGACGGTAAGACCGATAATACAGCACTTTTACAGAAAGCTCTGGATGACCTGCAGCCTGCAGGCGGGATGCTTTATTTCCCGGCAGGGGAGTATGTTACCGGGTCACTCTGGGTAAAAAGTAACACCACAATTTATCTGGAATCCGGGGCAATTTTGGCCGCCAGCGGCGATTACAGTCTCTACCCCGTTATCGGGGAGGACCTGATTCCCGGCTTTACCCGCGGATCCCGGCGCGGTATACTTTTTTCGCTGAATGCGGAAAACATTACGGTAAAAGGGGAAGGCACCATAGACGGCCGCGGTTATAACTGGTGGGTCAACCGTTCAAACGGAGAAACCGATGAACGCCGTCCGCGCACAATCCAGTTTATCAATACGGACAACGTCACCATTGAGGGCATCCGCATTATCAATTCCCCCTGCTGGACGGTACATCCCATCCACTGTAATAATGTAAATATCCACGGCATTTCCATTGTTAATCCTTATGATTCTCCGAATACAGACGGTATAAACCCGGAAAGCTGTAAAAACGTGAAAATTTCGGATTGCTATGTTGACGTGGGCGATGACTGTGTAACCATTAAATCCGGACTGGAACGGGACGCATTCCCGAAATGCTACCCCTGTGAGAATATCGTGGTTACGAATTGTACCTTTGTGCATGGTCACGGCGGTATCGTTATCGGCAGTGAAATGAGCGGCGGCGTGCGGAATATGACAGTAACAAACTGTGTGTTCCGGGATACCGAGCGCGGTATCCGCGTGAAAACACGCCGGAGAAGAGGCGGCTATGTCGAGGATATCGTTATCAATAACGTCATTATGGACAATGTGATTGCCGGCATTACGATGAATGAATATTATAAAATTGCGGCCAGCCCGGATAATATGGAGCTGTTCTCCTACGAGAAACGACCCATTGAGCCGACCACACCCTATTTTAAAAACATCATTATTTCCAATATTATTATGAAGAATGTTCGGGCCGCCGGCATCTATTTTCTGGGTCTGCCGGAGCTGCCGATTTCCAAGGTCAAGATTCTGAACGCCGATATCCGCGTTACCGGCTGTGAGGAAGGGGAGGACAGCGTTTCCGTGCATAATATCCCCAAATCCTACGGCGACGGTATTTATCTGAAAAATGTGGAGGATGTGGTTATCAACAACTGCAGTCTGTCGGCAAAGGAGAAGGAATATATCTTTGATAACGCGCAGGAAACCTACATAAACGGTAAAAAGGTACCGAGCACCCTGTGAGGAGAAAACTATGACAGTGAAGGAACAGCTTAAAGCCAGACAATTACCGGATTTGTTTACGTTTGCGGACGGGACACCCGTTACAGCGGAAAATGCAGCGAGACGGCAGGCGGAGCTCATGGAAATCATGCGGCGGGAGGTGTATGGTCCGGCAGTGCCCGACCCGGACTATGTGTCCGGTGAAGTGGTTTCGGAGGGACGAAACGCGGATTTCGCCGGAAAAGCATCGCGGAAACAAATCCGCATAACCTTCGGTATCGGAGAGAAAAGCTTTTCTTTCCCGATGGTGCTGGTAATGCCCCGGAATATTGAAAAACCACCCTTCGCAGTAATTATTAACTTCCGCCCGAATGTACCGGATGACTATATCCCCGCCGAGGAGCTGGTGGACAAAGGCATAGGCTTTGCCGCTTTCTGTTATGAGGATATCACAGCGGATAAGGATGATTTTGCCAACGGCTTTGCCGGCGTTTTGTCCGGCGAACGGGGGGAGTACGGAAAAATTACTCTGTGGGCATACTGTGCCTCCCGTGTGCTGGACTATGTGCTGGCAAGGATAAATGTGAATACGGAAAAAATCGCAGTATGCGGCCATTCGCGCCTCGGAAAAACGGCACTTTTGGCCGGAGCATGCGACACGCGCTTCGGCTTTGTGTATTCCAATAACTCCGGTTGCGGTGGCGCGGCACTTTCCCACGGAAAAAACGGGGAGCATATTTCCGATATCACCACCCGGTATGGCTACTGGTTTACGCCGGGCTATGCGAAGTGGGCAGAAAGGGAGCAGGAGCTGCCCTTTGACCAGCATTTTCTGCTGGCGTCCATTGCACCCCGGAAGGTCTATGTGGCCAGTGCGCTGGAGGACAGATGGGCCGATCCGACATCGGAGTATCTTTCCTGCCATGCGGCGGGGGAATTTTTCCGTCTCTTTGAAAAGCCGGGCTTTGTCGCATCGGACTGTCTGCCCGACGTGGGCAATGTGTTCCATGCGGGGAGCATCGGCTACCATCTGCGTGCGGGAATGCATTACTGGAGCCGGGAGGACTGGAATCTCTTTTTGAAATTCTTCCTGCAATAAAAACGGATTTTTGAAAATCTACGCAAAAAGCCGCACCTATTTGGAAGGGTTTCCATACTATGTATTGAAAACCCATATTTAAATAGGAGGTATAAAGCGTGGAAAACTGTAGTGAAGCGGTCTGCATCCAGACCGAACAAATTTATGACTCCTGCAGAGACAAGGAATGTGTTGAAAATCTGCGGGTGTACCTGAGCGGCCCAGGGCAGAGCCTGGTGGACCGCGCAGTAAATGTGAAATCCAGAGGCGCAGAGCTTATCTGGGTATTCCCGACTGTGGAGGCCGTACCGTTCAATCAGGGTTTTTATACGGTGGACATGAAGTTTTTCTTCAAGATAACGCTGGATGTTTACACCAACGTCTGCACACCGACGCGGGTATGCGGTCTTGCAACATACGACAAAAAGGTGGTTCTTTTCGGCTCGGAGGGTAGCTCCAAGGTGTTCACCTCGAACTCGACGGGTGAATGTGATTTCGACCCCTCGGAGTGGCAGCGCACGGCTTTGCCGAAGGCAGTGGTATCGGCTATCGATCCCATGGTATTGTCTGCAAAGCTGGTGGAGGCCTGCGATGTGGCATCCTGTTCCTGCAACTGTGGCGACTGCGGTTGTGAGGTGGATATGGCAAATGTACCGAAAAGCGTACAGCGGATTTTCGATGATGCGCTGGTGCTTTCCGGCGAACAGCAGCGGGTGTACGTTTCCTTAGGTCTGTTCTCTATCGTAAAGCTGACCCGTGACGTCCAGCTTCTGATTCCGGCCTATGATTTCTGCATCCCGGATAAGGAATGCCAGACGACCACGGAATCTAACCCCTGCGAGCTGTTTGAAAAGCTGAACTTCCCGGTGGATGAGTTTTTCCCACCCACAAGAAGTGACGGCGATTCGGATAACTGTTGTAAATAGTTAGCGCAAGAAAGCACTCTCTCCGGAGGGTGCTTTCTTTGTATACGGACAAATTTTGTGACAAGGCAGCAGAGATGCTACTGCCTTGTAATTTTTATACCATACTTCCCATTAAAATCATCATACAGAAGCATAATGGGTGACGCACCCCAGGCATGGCACAGACTCACGCTTTTCCCGGTCTGCTCTTTTCCCCAGGCCTCAAAGGTGGCGGTGGCACCTTCGCGGAGCATATTCACCCAGCCACATTCGCCCTCATTCATGAGAAGGCGGAAGGCTTCATCATGTGCGCCCATGCGAACCAGCGACTTGAGCAGATAGTACGCAAAACGCACACCGCACGCAATCCCTTTTTTATCAAGAAAATCAATCAGGGAGGCGGTAGCCTCCGATGGCTGGAAGCCAAAATATCCGGGAAGCACGTTTGCATGGAGCGAATAGTGGGAGGAACCCTCCGCGTCGCGGAACAGCTTTCTTTCCGGGTCATAAAAAACGTTTGTAAAGGACGCCTTTGCCGTTTCCACAGTCTGTGTATCCACGGGCATGGAAAGGGCTTCACAAAGCGTGTTGTAGCACATGAGTGCCCCGATATAAAGGGCATTGATGACATTGTGACAGCCTTTGTCTACAGGCGGCTGTACAAGCGGAAAATCATAGTTATCCCGGTAATCTGACGGCCAATCCACAAGATTCCACTTGTCGGAAACCCCGTCGAGCAGACCGTCTGACCGGACAAACTGCGAAAAGTGCGTCAGAACATTCTGACATGCCGGCATAAACTGTGCCGCACCTTCCTTGTCACCGGTATGGACAAAATAATTGTATACGATAGCCGGAAATTCCAGTGATGTGTCTGCAATTTCCTGCATAAGACTGCCCGGCGCAATCGCCAGCATACCGGGGCAAACCTTGCAGGAATCAGCAAAGTCCTGCATAATTTCCCTGAAATAGTCCCGGTCGCCCGTCAGGTACAGATGCGCCATACCGCTCAGGGCGAAATCACCCACATACTGCCCCTTTTCGCGGGTGGGACAGTCCACAACGTGCTCCTGTGCACCGCAGATGACGGAGTGTTCAAATAATTTCCAGAGTTTTTGAAGCATTTCGTTATCCGTTTCCAGCCGGAGACGGTTTTGAAAAGGATAATGGCGGAAGATGGCCGCAAAGGTTTCAGGAGAAAAATTGTCTTCTGCAGTGATGAGCTCCACATAACGGAATCCTTTATATTCAAAGAAAAGAAATACGTCCTTTTTCCCCGAAAGTGTGCAGGTTTCTTCATATTTACAGCGAGCACGCATGTCGTAGCGAACGGAGCCGTCAGGATTCAGTTCTTCACCGCATAAAACAGTGACAATCTGACCTTCTTTTCCTGTCATTTCCATATAAAATTGTCCCGTGATTTCTTTGCCGAAATCTATGATATAGTGCCCTTTGCTCATCTTTTGCAGTGAGGAGGGTGCTACTCTCCCGACATAAAGAGGTTTTGTCGGTTTTTCACGGAAAATGTGGTCATCGTCGGCATTGATAACGGCATATGGCCATGCACTGTCGTTAAAATTCTTTTCTCGCCAGCCCTTTTCTTCCAGACGGAAGTCTATATTTTCATAAAACCCGGTGGAGCTGCCCCAGACATCGCCGTCGACATACTCCAGCGGTCGAGCATACTTCCATTCGGCATCTGTACCGCACAAATAGGCACCATTTTCCAGAATGTCTGCCACAATCCCAAAGCGGTTGTCCCCGGTCTGATAGGCACGGGTGATACGGCCGGAATAATAGGCGTGAACCACAATGACATTCTCGCTGTCCTCTATATAAGGCGTAATGTCAAAGACATTGTAAGAATAGCTGTCGGCATAGCCCTGCTTTACGCCCTGTCCCACAAACTGTCCATTTATGTACAGCTTGTAGGCATCGTCAGCAGAAATCCGGAGCGTATATGTTTTTTTGTGTTTTGCCGAAAAATGACGCCGGAAAGCGGCGTGGTAATTCTGAAAGGCAGAAGGGGGAATTTCCACCGAATCGTATTGTCTGCGAAAAACGTTGAGTATCGGAAGGGATAAAAAATCCGGCGTTGTAATCCAGGGAGAAATAAAACGCATACTACACACTCCTTTTAGCGTAAAATACACTATTATTGTATCAGGTTAAACATCGGCTGCTCTCGTCTTTATGTGATTTGGATTCGGGTTTATTGTGACGGAAGCAAAAGATAGCACAAGGGCTTATCCGCCTTTGTTTTAGAACGGAGAGGGTGACGGCGGTGACTGCAGGTCGGTACAAGTATGATGCCCGTGGCAAAAGGTATTGAAATGAACTATTAGAAATTACACCATATTACTGAACAAACGCCGCTATGAACTGCATGGCGGCGTTTATTATATAACAAACCGGTCTCCGACGAATCGGAGACCGGTTTTGTGACATATTTACTTTGTAAATACGATATATCCTCTCATAGCGAAAGGGATATAGCTTCTCTACGATATGTCATAAAATCGCTGATTTTATGACGCTATGATAGCTTCGCAATCAAACACCTTCGCGGCTTCTGCGTGCCTTTTCACCATCAGTGAAGTTCTGACCTGCAACATAGCCGGGGATAGGCAGAACCTTTTCATGGATAGCATCGATAATCCAGCTCGGCTGCGGGAAGAATGCATCTTCCAGCTCATGAGACGGTGTGATCCAGTTGCGTGCGCCGACAACAACGGGAGGTGCATCGAGGTAATCGAATGCCATTTCGCTGATGTTCTGTGCGATATCCTTAAGGTAAGAACCACGTTCGCAAGCATCACTTGCAAGAATGATTCTGCCTGTCTTCTTAACGGATTCCAGAACCTTTTCATAGTTGAAAGGTACGAGGGAACGAGCGTCAATAACTTCAGCGGAAATGCCGTATTTTTCTTCGAGTTCCTTCGCTGCATCCAGTGCGCGGTACAGGGTTGCACCAACGGTGAGGATGGTGATGTCGCTACCTACGCGCTTAACATCGGGTTCGCCGATGGGAATTTCGTAGTATTCTTCCGGTACGCCGCCCTCATGGAACTGTTCGCCGATGTCGTAAATTCTCTGGCTTTCAAAGAATACAACCGGGTCTGTGCCGGACAGTGCGCTTGCCATAAGACCCTTTGCATCGTAAGGTGTTACAGGGAAGCAAACCTTAAGACCGGGGATATGGGAAACGATTGCGGTCCAGTCCTGAGAGTGCTGTGCACCGTACTTGGAACCTACGGAAACACGCAGTACTACGGGCATCTTAATGATACCTGCGCTCATGGACTGCCATTTTGCCAGCTGATTGAGTACTTCGTCGCCTGCACGGCCGAGGAAGTCACAGTACATAAGCTCTGCAATAACTCTACCGCCGCTCATAGCGTAACCAACTGCGCTACCTACGATAGCAGCTTCGGAGATGGGAGAGTTAAAGAAGCGATGATAGGGAAGTGCTTCTGTAAGACCACGGTATACTGCGAATGCGCCGCCCCAGTCACGGTTGTCTTCACCGTAGGCAATGAGGGTCGGATCCTTGTAGAAGCGGTCAATGATAGCTTCAAAGATACCGTCACGCAGCTGATATACCTGATTCTTTGTATAGGGCTTGCCGTTTTCGTCGAAAGCGAAACGCTTGCGGCGTGCAATCTGCTGTACACGGGGATTTTCTTCCATGGGCATGAGAACATCGGGCTCTCTGTCGTCCATCTTTTCTACCTTCTGGTTGGAGAACATAATGCCTTCCAGATCCTTCGGGTTTGCATGGAGGTTCATGCGGGGAGAGGTTTCCTCGTCAATCGCCAGCTTGTAAATCTTAGTCATGCGCTCAATGATTTCGGATTCGATTGCATCGAATTCATCCTTCTTAGCAACCTTAGCTTTGATGAGCTTATCCTTGTAAGCATCGAGTACGTCATGCTTTGCCCAAGCTTCTTTTTCTTCCTTGGTTCTGTAGCTGTCGGAGTCGGACGGGGAGTGACCTGCCATACGATAGGTCAGTGTATCCATGAGAACCGGACCATCGCCCTTCTTAATAATATCAATCTTACGACGCATTGCATCGATAACAGCAAGGGGATCGTAGCCGTCAACACGTTCTGCATGCATCTGGTTCGGTGTAACACCGGCCCCGACTCTTGCGAGGGTGTTGTAAGCCATGGTTTCACCGATGGTCTGACCGCCCATGCCATAGAGGTTATTGAAGAAGTTGAAGATGATCGGGAGACCCTGGTTGAAGCCTTCTTCCCACAGCTGCTTAATCTGGTCCATTGCACCCATGTTCAGCGCTTCCCAAACAGGACCGCAACCCATGGAAGCGTCACCGATGTTGGAAATTACGATGCCGTCTTTCTTGTTGATGCGCTTGTAGAGAGCACCACCCATTGCAACGGTAGCGGAGCCACCTACGATAGCGTTGTTCGGGTAGATACCGAAGGGAGTGAAGAAAGCATGCATGGAGCCGCCGAGACCTTTGTTAAAGCCGGTTTCTCTTGCAAAGATTTCAGCCAGTGCGCCGTAGAGAAGGAAGTCCATAGCGGTTTCCTTAACATTGGACTTATCTTTCTGCTTGCCTTCGATTACGCGGTATGTACGGCCATCGAAGAAGCCTGTCATGTCATCCATCAGTTCCTTGTCATCCAGCTTGTGGATTGCGGAAAGACCTTTTGCAAGGATTTCGCCGTGGCTACGGTGAGAACCGAAGATGCAGTCTTCCTTATTCAGAAGGTATGCCTGACCAACTGCGGAAGCTTCCTGACCCATGGAAAGATGGGCAGGGCCGGGGTTGTTATATGCGATTTCGTTGTATGCGCCAGTGGTTTTAACGAGGTAAAGCATCGTTTCAAACTCACGAATGATGCGCATATCACGGAAGATACGCATAAAATCTTCTTTTGTGTAGTTTTCCTTTTCGTCTTTGATAGACTTGTTGTACTGGTTTACCGGAATATCGGTAAAGGTTACTTTACCCGGCTTACGCAGTTCGTTCGGGTCCATAAACAGGGACTTTGTCATTGTAAATTCCTCCTCTTAAGCTTTTACTTGAAAAAGTGCTTCCCGGATGATTTCGCAAACGGTGGGGTGCGGGAACACAAATTCTTTAATATCATCTATTTTCCACTGGGATTCAATCATCATTACGGCTGCAATGATAAACTCAGAAGCGTAATTTGAAAGCACATGACAGCCAAGCAGACGGCGGTATTTCTTATCCACAACGAGCTTAATAATACCATTGCCGCCTTCGTTTTCTGCAACGTAACGGCCGCTGTAGGCCATGGGAAGCTTTACAACTTCGATATCATAGCCCTTTTCTTTCGCGGTGCGTTCGGTTTCGCCGCAGCTGCCCACTTCGGGGTTTGTGTAGATAACGGCAGGGATTGCATCGTAACGCATGATATCCTTTTTACCGATAATGTTGTTTACAGCAACTTCAGCTTCGCGGTAAGCGGTATGTGCCAGCATGGACTTACCGTTTACGTCGCCTGCGGCATAAACGCCGGGAACGTTTGTTTTCATATAACGGTCGGTAACAATAGCGCCGCGGTTTACTTCAACGCCGATTGTTTCCAGACCGATGTCAGCGGAAACAGCACGTCTGCCGATAGACAGGAGAACCTTGTCTGCCGGAACGCTTTCTGTTTTGCCGTCCTTTTCAAATACAACGGCATCCTTTTTCACTTCGGTTACCTTTGCGCCGAGGTGGAAGGTGATGCCCTTCGCCTTGTAGTTCTTCAGAAGAATATCGCTGATATCCTCATCTGTGGGGCCGGCAATCTTCGGGAGCATTTCCACAACTGTTACGTTTGCGCCAACGGAATTATAGTAGGAAGCCATCTCTAAACCGATTACGCCGCCGCCGATAACAACGAGGTTTTTCGGAATTTCGGTAAGGTCTAAAACTTCGCGGTTTGTCATTACCATACCGCTCTCCACGCCTTCCTTCACGCCCGGAATCGGGGGAACAACGGCAGAGGAACCGGTTGCAATGATGAGGTGCTTTGCAGTGTAAACCTGGCCGTCAGCCTCCACAGTGTAGCCCTCGGCACTTCTGCCGGTGATTTTACCGACAGCCTTTACCATGTCTACCTTGTGGGATTTAAGGGTCATTTCAATGCCGGAAACCAGCGTGTTTACAACCTTGTTTTTTCTTTCGATGACTTTTTTCTGGTCAATGGAAGCACCGGAAACCGATACGCCGTACTTGTCGCCGTGGTTTGCATAGTCGAAAACCTTAGCGGAGTAGAGAAGAGATTTTGACGGGACACAGCCTTCGTTAAGACATACGCCGCCGTAGGCTCTCTTTTCGATAACAAGAGCTTTCAGACCTGCCTGACCGGCACGTTCGCCGGCAAGATATCCTGCCGGGCCGCCGCCGAGAACAATCAAATCATAAACCATTTTTTAAATCCTCCTATTTCGCAAGCAAAATGCTGAAGTTTTCGAGTACCTTTGTCAGTTCCTGCAGGAAGCGGGCGGCCGGTGCGCCGTCGACTGCGCGGTGGTCAAAGGTGAGGGAGAGACCCATCTTCTTGTAGGGCTTCAGCTCGCCGCCAACCTCACGGACGCCGGTGGTGATGGTGTCAACACCAAGAATACCGGTCTGGGGCGGATTGATAACAGGTGTGAAGGATTCAATGCCCATAGAGCCGAGATTTGTAACCGTGAAGCTGCCGCCGGAGAGAAGGTCAGGACTGATGGTGCCTGCCTGGCAAGCCTTTGCAAGTTCCTTGCTCTTGACGGAAATTTCGTTGAGGCTCATCTTGTCTGCACCAAACAGAGTGGGGACCATGAGTCCTCTGGGTGTGTCAACAGCCATACCCAGGTTTACAACATTGAAGTACTTCATGGTTTCACCGGTGAAGTGGGCATTCAAATCCTTGTGATTCTTCAGCACGCGGGAAACAGCGTACAGAATAATATCGTTCAGTGTGATGTTTGCAAGACCCAGCGTCTCCATATTATTCTTGACTTTGGCACGGTAAGCCATGATTTCAGCAGCATCGAAGGAACTGTTGAGCGTAAGCTGTGCCATTTCGGAGAGAGAAGCATGCATAGACCGGGCGATAACCTTGCGGATATTCGGGATCTTGACTTCTTCAAATTCTGCGACTGCAGCTGCGGGTGCCGCGGCTGTTTCTGCGGCCTTTGCAGGTGCGGCTTCCGGAGCGGCCGTCAGGTCCTCCACGCGAACTCTGCCGCCAATGCCTGTGCCGACCATGCCGGGTTTGAAGCCGTCAGCGGCGGCGGACAGGAAGCCTGTGCCGTTATCAATCAGAGTCTGTACATCGCGTTCAATAATGCGGCCGTTCGGGCCTGTGGGTGTTGCCATGGAAGCATCTACACCGCGCCGTGCGGCAAGACCGCGTGCACGGGGAGAAATTTTCGCACTGCTGCCTGCGGCTGCCGTGGCTGCCACGGGTGCTACAGGAGCGGCAGCTTTAGGAGCTTCGGCTACGGGTGCTGCTTCCAGGGGTGCACCGCCGGGACGAAGAGATGCTGTATCGTCGCCTTCCTTGCCGATTGCACATACGTTTGTCAGGCAGGGTACGTCGTCACCTTCCTCGAAGAATACATCCAGAAGAATACCTGCTACTTTGGCTTCTTCATCAAAAGTAGCCTTGTCTGTTTCATAGGTGAACAGAACGTCACCTTCGGCGACGGTGTCACCCTTCTGCTTGTGCCATTTTGCAATAATACAGCTTTCGACAGACTGGCCCTGCTTCGGCATGATAACTACGTTTGCAACGGGACCGGTGGGTGCTGCAGGAGCCGGAGCGGCCGCTTTGGGTGCTTCTGCTACGGGAGCCGGAGCGGCGGGAGCTTCTGCCGGTGCAGCTGCGCCGCCATTGGGATTAAACTCTGCGGTGCTTTCGCCTGCGTTACCGATTACACATACATTTGTCAGGCAGGGGACATCATCACCTTCTTCAAAGAATACATCAAGAAGCGTTCCGGCTTCCTTGGCTTCCTCGTCAAAGGTGGCCTTATCGGTTTCGTAAGTGAACAAAAGGTCACCTACGGCCACGGCGTCGCTCTTTTGCTTGTGCCATTTTGCAATGATGCAGCTTTCAACAGACTGACCCTGCTTTGGCATAATAATTGGTGTTGCCATATCGTTTTATCCTTTCTGCTTACAAAATAACTGTCCGTCGCCGTAAGCTGTGCGGCGGGCACAGCGGAATTTTTAGCCGACCGCCACGGCAGAGATAACTAAATTCAGATTGCCTTTGCGTTTGCCAGGAGATACTTTTCAGCCTCGGCGTTCCAGAGACCGTTGTGCCGCTTGCAGATTTCATCCAGCTTTGCAAACATGGGGTTGGTTTCGCCCAGCTTTGCAAAATCGTCGATGGCGGCGAGGTCCATTTCAATTCCGGTATAAATCAACTTCTTGCCGCCCTTGATTTCCGGCAGATGCAGTGTGGTGGGAACCGCCGCATTCAGACCGCCGATATGGGTAATCATTGCGGCAGGGTTGATAAGACCCTGTTCCATCATTTTGAGGGATTCTTTCATGTCGTCTGTGTTACCGCCGCTGGTGCCCACAACGTGGGTGGAAGCGTAATGTACATTATAGAAGTTGAATTCTGCACTGAAGGCAGGATTTGTGGGACCGGCAAAGAAGTTGAGACAGCCGTCTTTAGCCAGGATGGCATCGGACATTTCCACAACGGGCTTTACAGGTGCATAGCAGAATACGTCGTTATAACCCTTGCCGTCTGTTAAAGCAAGCAGGTCTTCTGCGGTTTTGTCAGCGGTGTTGATATACAGGAGCTTTACACCGTTTTTGGCAGCTTCTTCCGGAGAAAGAATGCTTGCGGCACGGGCAAGACGTGCATCGTCAATATCGGTAACAATCAGCATGGCAGGCTTTCTGTCACAGTGAATTGCATAGTCAACTGCACCGAGACCCATGGGGCCTGCACCGGCCAGAAGTGCCATGTTGCCACCTTCTGTAATGCCCATGTCATGAATATAGCTACCGGGAGTGGTGTGGTAGTTTGCGTGGAAGCCGCCCACAATACAGCTCATGGGTTCGGCCAGAGAACCATAGAAGAAAGCTTCACCGTCATAGTGGAGAAGGCCGCCCTCTTCCATCCATTCCTTGGGAATAATGATGTATGTAGCGTTGCCGCCGATGTTGGGGAAGGAGTAGCCGGGTGCCATTAAAGTACCGCGGTATCCGATTGCCGGCTGGATGGAAAACTTCTGTCCCGGTTTCCATTCATTCTGCCACTTCGCACCGACCTCTACGATTTCACCGCAGAATTCGTGGCCGATAATAACGGGGTTTGTTGCCACGTCATCCGGTACACGCTTGTGGTCGCCGCCCTGCACAGCCGCCTTATAGGAGGACATGCAGATAGAGTCGGAAATTACTTTTGCGAGAATTTCATCCTCTGCAATGGCCGGTAATTCAAATTCTTCCAGCCGCAAGTCATTTTTGCCATAGATTCTGACTGCTTTTGTTTTCATGTTTATGCTTCCTTTCTTTTTAGTATTTCTGTTTAGAATAACCTGACACCCGCACGGGTGAGGTGGGCGATGGCGGATTTGTCTACCTGACCGTCCGTTACAAAGCAGTCAATGTCCGACGGCTTTGCAAAAGTGAAGGGGTGGTTATGGGTGAGCTTCGTGCTGTCCATAACCAGAATAACCCGCTTTGCCGAAGCAATAACAGCGCGTTTGAGTGCTGCTTCGTCATAGGTACCGCAGGTGAAGCCCAAATCCGGGGAGTAGCCGGAAGATGCCATAATTGCGGTGCCGATATTGATGCCGGCCAGAAAACTCTCCGCACCAAGGCCGGAAAGAGAAATGCTCCGGCGGCTCAGCTTTCCGCTGGTCATGCTGACCTCGCAGTTTGGATTTTTAATGAGCTCCAGTGCCAGGTGTGGGTCATTGGTGATGGCAAAAATTGCTTTATCACCAATTTGCTGTGCAATCTGCAGTGTAGTGCTTCCGGCATCGAAATAAACACAGCTGTCATCGTCAATGAGTTTAACCGTTTTTTCAGCAATCTCACGCTTGAGGTCGGCATTTTCCGCTTCTCTGTGGTGATACGCTGCTTCATGGCGCAGGGAGAGGTGCCGGATGCTTTTGGCACCGCCTTTTGTGCGGATAACATCTCCGCTTGCTTCCAGAAACTCCAGATCCCGGCGGATTGTCATGGTAGAAACATCCGGAAAAATAGCAGAAAGCTCCGCTATAGAAGCTTCGCCTTTTCCGGTAATATGAGCCAGCATTTGCTCCCTTCTGTTTTGCATCGTATTTTCACCACCCGTTTTATTCTAACAGAAAAATGAAACTTTTTCACATCGACATATAGTATACATGAAAAAAAATAACATGTCAATAGAAAATAAAAACTTTATTAAAAAAATTTCGGGGAAAGGATAAAAGAATATATATTTAAAAAGGAAGGAAAAAATTTTTTAAATATTTTCAAAAAAAGGTTGACAAAAGAAAAAGAATATGCTATACTAAATAGCGTTGAATAAATGCGAGTGTGCTGGAACTGGCAGACAGGCACGTTTGAGGGGCGTGTGCTTATGGCGTACGGGTTCAAGTCCCGTCACTCGCACCATATCGAGTGTTCATAACGTGTATGAAGTTGTGAACACTCGATTTTTTGTTTTTATGCCATTTTGGTTGTTCTCAGATATTCTATCTCAACACCTTTTCTTGTGTTGACCTTTATCTTGTCAAAGTTCTCCGGCATATCAAGCTCACCAATGAACTTGTAATGTATTACTACTGATTGGGTGCGGTTTAACCCCGTGCCTTCTACTGCGTGCACCTCGATTTTATCAATCAGTTCCTGAAGAATCATAGGTGTAACTTCATTCATTTTTGCAAAGCTCCTGACACAAGAGAGAAAATGTTCTTTGCTGTCACGAACTTCGTTTATCTTTGCAAGCTGCTGATTCAGTTCAAGAATCTTCTTTTTAAGCTCGTCACGCTCCACCTCATATTTATGAGATAATTCCATAAACCAAGCATCTGTTACCTTGCCGTTGACGTTATCTTCATAAACTCTCTCGTAGAGTCGTGAAACCTCCTGACTTCTTGCGCTAGCTTTTGCAATGGATTGTTCAATACATAGGCAATTTTATTCAACATTTCGTCCTCAATTCTTATCGAAACAGTCTTAATAGCCATAAAATCACTCCAAAATAAATATATTATGTATTTATTTTATCGAAATTATGTGTTATAATGCCATATATAGATATATAGTATATCTATATTATGGTGATGGTATGAAAGATATAAAATTATATACCTGTTGCTTCTTCGGTCACAGAAAGATTGATGAAACAGAAGAATTAAAAAATAAGCTATGCGGAATTATAGAGGATTTAATCGTAAATGAAAAAGTTGATACTTTCTTCTTTGGCAGCAAAAGTGCATTTGATGACTTATGTCATAAAATCAAAACCGAGCTGAAGGAAAAATATCCTCACATAAAACGGATATATGTCAGGTCGGCATTCCAACATATTCCCGATTGGTATGAAGATAGTCTGCTCAAACATTATGAATGTACATACTTCCCTGAACATATGGAGAATGCAGGCAGAGCTTCTTATATGGAACGCAATCAGAAAATGGTAAATCAATCTGATTTTTGTGTGGTATATTATGACGAAAACTATCTTCCCCCAAGGCGTAAAAACAGCAGACGTGATTTATTTGACTACCAACCTAAAAGCGGAACCGCAGTCGCATACGATTACGCCGTGAAAAAGAAAAAGGAGATTATAAATATATTAGTTTAGAAAAGGCAAGATTGCAACCGGTTATTTTGGTACAAAAATTCGTCGTTTTGTTAAAAAATTAAATGTTTTCTTTTAAAAAGCGTGGTGTTTTGTAAAAAAACAGTAAAGATATTGAAAAAAATGGATTTGTATGGTATAATTATAATGTATATATAATTGAACAATTTGAATTACAGATAAGAAGGAATAGATATGGCAATAAAGTACGGAAAAAAACAACACAGAAAAAACAATATTTTATATACGATAATAGTAGCAATTCTTTTGTGTATAGTATTTTTGACTATGGTCAGTTATTTTTACTATGCGGCAGAAGATGAAGCGTATGAAAATTTGCATATGCAGACCAAGCAAATTAAAGACGATATGGAACTCCAGCTATTATCCGACCGCGAAAATCTTGCCACTATGGCAAATTTTGCAGCAAAGCTTTATTCGGACGGCGAGAGCTTTAATTTGATGTTTAACTCCTTTAAACCCATTGGTCTTATTGAAAATATAGGAATACTGATGCCGGATAATACTTTTATAACAAAGGCGGGAACATTGAACCTTAACGGACAAATATCCTTTGAAGAGGAGAAGTTAAAAGGCGAATATACAAGCGGAAGAGTCAAGGACCTTACAAGGGACAACTATGAAATCATAAGAAGCGCTGTTCCCGTCAAAGTAAACGAAAACACTGTCGGCATTTTATACGGCGTTATAAAGCTTGACGTTCTCGAAAATAAATACAACAAAATGGCAAAAGAGCTTGACGCACAGCTCTTCGTTCATGATAAAGAAACAGGAAATCTTGTTATCGACACCATTAATGACAAACTTGGAAATATTTCTTTCTTAGAAAACAGAGAATATCGTGATGGCTATTCCTATGAGGAAATGATAAATAGTGAAAAGGGGTATAGCTCTTTCCAATCCGTGTATAAAGACGAAGCACTTTATGTTCATTTTTCTACACTTGAAGGAATTGACTGGAAGATAACTCTTGCAAGGTACGAGTCTCAGGTATTTGCAAAAACACATATAATATCAAGCCTCCTCCTTGTTTCATTTATCACAATATTACTCATCATGGCTTTGTATATTATGATTTTGATGCGCGGCGAAAAACAAAGAAGCTTTGCGACAGTCTGTGCATCAAAAATCAGAAAATTGCTTTTGGAGATAAATCAGCAGCAGAATAATGTTTCCGAGTCTTTAAAGGAGATAGCAATCTTTGCAAAATCTCGGTCTGCGGTATTCTTTGATGCTGATGGAGAAGATTACAATTTTGCTATGCCTGCCAGTTTGGAAGAAATCCTTTCGGGTGATGACAGAAAATATTTTATATCAGAAATTCTTCGTTATGCCGCAGAACTTCACAAGGTGAATAACGCCACTGTAAACCTTATGTGCATTACGCCAAACAACCATCTTGTAAAAACGAACCACGTTTTTTATGATTTTCTAAAAGAGCATAAAATCACAGAGGTTTCCTTTGCAACAGTTATTGACAAAAACAATCATATCGGCATTCTTGGCGTTGTAAATCCTAAAAAAGGCAGAACCGCCAGACTTCTTTTGGAAGATGTTGCAGTTTGTTTTTCCATTGCAATTTACAATAAAAAGCATTTAAACAAAACAGTGATTGCGGCAACGACCGACTCACTTACAGGAGTTTCAAACCGTGTTACATATAAAAAAGACCTTTTGATATTTGATGAGGAAAAACCGCAGGAATTTTCGTGCATTTATATTGATGTTAATGAGCTTCACCTTCGCAATAATAAATACGGTCATGCTGCCGGCGATGAAATGCTTTTGTATATTGCCAATACCCTAAAGGAAGTATTTTACGGTCAAAAGATATACCGAATGGGCGGTGATGAGTTCTTGGTATTTGCCGAAAATGCATCCCAGGATGATATAAAAAAAGGCATTGATATGCTGACTCGGCAGCTTGAGCCAATGGATTATCATGTTGCGGTTGGTATGTCGTACAGAACACAGAATATGAATACCGAAGAAATGGTGCGAGAAGCCGAGATCAGAATGTATGAAGCGAAAGCACAGTATTATCAAGCCAAAGAAACGAAGAGAACTTTAAGTGATAATGATAATGGGTACGTTCATACAAAGACGGGCATTTTAGAAATTGATACGATGATTTCCGTTATGAAGGAAAAATATAACGGAATATATCGAGTGGACCTGGATACAGACAAAGCATATCGTATTTTAATGCCCGCGTACCTTGGATATAACGAAAAAGAGGAACATTTTTCCGCCCTTTTAAGCAAATATATAGATGATTCTGTTGCGCCTGAATTCCACAGAGCAATGATGAGCTTTTTGAATTATGACGCGCTAAAAAGACAATTTTTAGAAGGTAAAACACCAAGAATAACATATAAAAAGACAAATGGAGATGCCGTAGTGTTAAGCGTTTACAAGTTAAGTGATGAGGATGTCGCCGTGAGCAATACACTGTGGGTTTTTGCAAAAGATTAATTGACAAAAGGGAATCATTGTAGTATAATAACAGAAGTTTAATATTTAGCAAAATCGGCGAAAGCCGGTGACGCAAAGCAAAGAGGCTAAAGCTTTAAGCCACGCCAGTCCAGCTGCAATGATATAAGTCTTTTTGGGGACTTTCTGTTATTGCAGCTTTTCTTTTTTGCAAAAGGGGCTTAACGTGAAAGTTCCTTTCCCGTTAAGCCTCCGGCGGATTTCATTGCCCATGCGAAATTTTCTTCGCTTTCGCTCAGAAACGCATATGGGCGTAAAAATCTCTTATCATTCCTTGCCATACGGATAAGAGCTATTTAATTCCTGTTTGTGCTGGCGTATGGCGGCGGAATGGAGATTTTTATGAATGTCGTAACAAGAGAAGAAAAGAAGTTTTTAATAAATATTGATGAGTTTCGTTCTAAGTCTCATTATCTTGATATGCTTATGATGCAAGATGTGCATAACGGAACAGACGGCTACATCATACGCTCACTCTATTTTGACACAATTTACGATGATGATTTCTTTGAAAAGCTTGAAGGCACAGAAACAAGGCGAAAAATACGGCTTAGAATTTATGACCCAAAGCATGATTTTGCAATGCTTGAAATGAAGCAAAAGCAAGGGGCTAACCAGAAAAAACGCTCACTTCGTATGACAAAAGCGGACGCAGAGGCGTTAATTGCCGGAAAGTATGAAGTTTTGTTAAAATACGAAGAGGATTTTGCAAGAGAATGTTACGGACTTATGCATTATAAGTGCTACCGACCGAAAACGATTGTTCAATATAACCGTAAAGCGTACATTGCAAAGGAAAATAAAATCAGAATTACCTTTGACAATAACATTGTGGCAACGGAAACCAATTTTGATTTATTTTCGGAAAATCTTGTGATGTATCCTGTTTTAGATAAATTCAATGTGGTGCTTGAGGTGAAGTTCAACGGGTTTTTGCTTGATTACATCAGGCAATTTATAAACAGTATCAACAAAAGTGAGCTGTCGGTAAGTAAATATGCACTCGCAAGACAGCAAAGCTATGATGAAATATGATAAAAGGAGTTTTTAAAAATGAGAAGTCAAATTTTTAATCTTATCAAAGACCAGTCAACTCTCTCGTGGGAGCAGATTGCAGCAAATATTTTAGTTTCGGGAATTTTGGGATTTTTAATTTTTATATCCTATATGATTTCACACCGTGGAACCATTTACAGTAAAAAATTCAATGTGTCACTTGTTGTCTTAACAGTTCTTACCGCAATGGTTATGACGGTTATCGGAAACAACGTAGCACTTTCCCTTGGTATGGTTGGTGCTCTCTCCATTGTTCGTTTCAGGACGGCAATTAAAGATTCAAGAGATACCGTTTACATATTCTGGACAATTATTGTGGGTATCTGCTGTGGTGTGGGTGACTTTATCGTTGCGGGTATCGGAAGCGGGTTTGTATTTATTCTTTTTCTTATATTGGGTGCAATCAAGAATAATAACCGTATGCTTGTTATTATCAGAGGGGACAGGACTAAAGAATCTCAGATACAAGGCGTAATATTTAAGTTTTTCGGTGCAAAAGCGGTGCTCAGAGTAAAAAACTCAACAACAGAATCTATTGAATTTATTTATGAAATTACTGCAAAAATGCTTACATTGGCTGAAAGAAAGAACAATGTTGGTATATGCGATGAGATTTATAAAATTGGTAACATTGAGTATGTAAACACTGTAATGCAGAATGACGAGATTTCAAATTAAACCTATTAACTGACCGCAAAAGGAGGTGCCGGGGTTGAAATATAAAATAATAGGAATATCTGTTACAGCCTTGGTGCTGATCACGGTACTTTGTATAAGTTTTATTATGCCGGAAGATAACGGCACAAGATATATAGAGCATATTATGGCAGAAGAAAAAGAGGTGTGCAAAACGCACTCAAGCGACTCTATTTGCACGCACCTGCCCATTGTAAGTATCAATACAAACGGAACGGAAATCCCGGGAAAGCCCATTTACGATGAGGAATATAATGTTATAGATTATACACTTGCGGCAGATGGGACTACAACCATAAAGGCATCGCTTGATGTAATCGAAAACAAGCAGGAATATAATCATCTTTCGGATAATGCAAAAAGTATGGGCGAAGTTATGATCAGAGTGAGAGGACACTCGTCAAGAAGGTTTGAAAAGCCCAACTATTTTATAAGATTTGTAAATGCTGACGGCACAAATAATCCGCAGGAATTTCTTGGAATGGATGCGCATCACGAGTGGGCACTGCATGGTCCTTTTCTTGACAAAACGCTTATGCGTAATTATATGTGGTATAACATTTCGGGCGAAATTATGGAGTATAGCCCGAATGTGAGATTTTTTGAGCTTGTATTAAATGATGAATACAGAGGTCTTTATCTTGCAACAGAAATTATAACTGCCGGAAAAGAAGGTTCAAGACTGAATCTTCAG